>JBBQKR010000007.1:0-76749 GCA_038327125.1 Solirubrobacterales bacterium | reverse complement strand
GTGTTTATTACCCCCCCGCCAAACAACATTACCCCGGGTTTGGCGCGGGGGGGGGCGGCCGCCGGGGGGCCCGCGCCAGGTCGACCGGGGCACGCAGACCGGTTAGGCTGCCGGTGCCGTCTTAGGGTGCCCTAACCCGCGGCACCCAAGCGCCCGTGTCCTTCACAGAAACCGCACTGCTCGGCGCCCTCGCCGGGGCCACCATCTTCCTCGGACTCCCGTTCGGGCGTCTGGACCGGCTCGGCTCCCGGGCGCGCGTCGGGCTCGCGATGTTCTCCGTCGGGGTGCTCGTGTTCCTGCTCGTCGACGTGCTGGGACACGGATTCGCGATCAGCGAGGGGGCCGTGGAGGCCTTCAAGGACGGGGACGGGAGCTTCGGCCGCGCAGCCGCAATGTCCCTGCTCCTGGTGGGCGGCTTCACGCTCGGCTCCGCGGGGCTCGGGATCCTCGAGCGTCACATCCGCTCGGGCGCGGCGTCGCGACCGCCGCTGGCCGGCGGCGCCACCGACGTTCTCAGCCCCCAGGACGAGGTCCGCCTGCTGTCGCATGCCGACGAGGCACGCGCGCAGGCGCTGCAGACCGGCCTGATCATCGCCGGCGCGATCGGGCTGCACAACTTCGCCGAGGGCCTCGCGATCGGCGTCTCGGCGCAGTCCGGTGAGATCGGACTCGCGACCGTGCTCATCATCGGTTTCGCCCTGCACAACGCCACCGAGGGGTTCGGCATCGTCGGCCCGCTCGGCGACGTCAAGCCGTCCTGGCGCTGGCTCGCGCTCGCCGGCGTGATCGGCGGAGCGCCCACCTTCATCGGGACGCTCGTCGGCTACAACGTCACGAGCGAGCCGCTCGAGCTGCTGTTCTACGCGGTCGCCGGCGGCGCGATCCTCTACGTGATCGGGGAGATCTGGCACGGGATGCGCCGCTACGGGCACCGCGAGCTCGGGCTGCTGCTGCTCGCCGCGGGCTTCACCGTGGGCGTCCTGACGGATCTCGTCGTGGCCTACGGGGGCGGGTAGGCCGCGGGGTGGGCGAGGAGCGTTGACGCGCCAGCGGGGGGAGGCGTAGTCTCTCGCGCTGCAGGGCACCGGTAGCGGGGTCGGTCGGCAGCGCCACCTGACTTCTGACAGCGAGATCCTGCGCGACCCAGGAGGTGCCGCCCGGCGCGCCGGCAGCGCGCCGGCAGCCGTCGCGGCCGTCACCATGCTGATTCGCCAGCTCGGTCCTGTCACGTAGAGCACGCTCGAGATCGCGTTCGTCGAGCCGGGCGTCGATGCCACGTGTTCACGGTCGGCCGACCCGGCGTCCGGAGACGCCCTGCCGGTTAGTCTCCGCCGCATGACCGCGCGGCTGCTCAGGCACGGTGCCGTCGTCCTCGTGGCGGGGGTGACGCTCGGCGCCGTCCCGGCAGCACACGCGCGCACGGTCAGCAGCTGGCATCAGGTCACCGTCTACTCGCCCGCGAACGTCGATGCCCACGTCGGCTGGCTGGCGCAGCAGATGTTCGACCTCAAGAAGCCCGCTCGCATCAGGGTCGGCGCGACCACCTACGTCGGCCCGTGGAACAACGCGACGATCGGCGGCGGGACGCTGAGCGAGACGCTGAAGCTCCTTGGCCGCCGCTACGCGCAGGACAACGTCGCGGTGTATTCCGATCGCCGCCTCACGGCAGCGGAGCGGCGCCGCTACAAGGTCGCCGCCGAGCTCTTTCGCGACGCCGACGTGCTCGTCCTCTCCGCCGGTCACCCAGGCTGCGCAGGCCTGACGCTCGCGCAGGCGCGCGGCATCGCCGCCGGGCGGATCACGAGCTGGTCGCAGGTTGTCAGCGGCGTCGACGGCAGGATCGCGGTCCGCTACCCGCAGCAGCGAACCGGCGCGGTCGAGCTGCGCTTCGGAGTCCGGCTGGTCGGGCGGATGACGAGCAACGGCATCCGCTACCGGCCGACCTACGCCTCGGGCGCACGCGGCGCCGCGGACGGCGGCGTCGCCGCGGCGGCGGCCGATCGGAACATCGCGGCGATCACGAGCTGGTCGGCCGTCCGCGGGCGCAGCGCGGGCACGTGCGTCGTGCCGCTCGGTGGGGTGGCGGCGAGCCAGGCGAGCGTCGCGGCCCTGAAGTACCCCGGCGCCTACCCGGTCGATGTCGTGGTCCGGCGTCGTATCGCGAACCCGTATCTGCGGAAGATGGTCGCCGCGTTCAGTGCGTACATGCGCTCGGACAAGGTCCGCTCGCAATTGCGCGGCCGCGGGCTGCTGGTGGCGGGTGACCCGCCGCCTGCGGACCCGCCGCAGGCCCCGGCTCCGGCGGAGCCCGGGGCGCCGATGTGATGCCGGAGGAGGGACTCGAACCCCCGACACGCGGATTATGATCGCATCCGGGGCGCCTCGAAAAGGGGCGATTTGCAGGACTTTCTCTCAGACCAGATTGAGCTCGATCTGATGAGTCGGGGACAGGTTTCGGGACACAGCAGGGGGGGTGGATCGGGCGCTCGGCCGACTGAGAGAACGATGGCCTCGTTCTCGCCCGAGCCGCCGGTCAGCGGTCACGTCTTCCGGATGCGGCGCAAGTCCGGCGAGCGTCGAGCGTCAGCCGATCCGCCGCTCGGGCGACTTCCGGGTGCTCTCGCCGACGGAGGTCGAGGCGCTCGGGCGCGCGGCCGGCTCAGCACAGGACGCGGCGATCTTCCGGGTCGCCGCGTACACCGGGCTGCGGCTCGGTGAGCTGCTCGCGCTGCGCTGGCGGGATGCGGACTTCGAGAAGCGCCTCGTGCACGTGCGGCGCTCGTAGGTACATCGCGACTCGGCGAACGACGACCGCGTCGTCGTTTCGTAAGCTACGATGTACCACTATGGAAGCTGCGGGCATCACGGGCACGGGTCGCGAACTGCTGGGACGGCTGCGCACGGCGTTCCCGGGGCCGTTCACCGCCACGCAGGCGGCCGAGACGCTCGAGGTCGACCGATCCGACGTCGGGCGCCTGCTGCGGAACCTCGCCGCGCAGGGCTGGCTCACGCGCGTGCAGCGCGGCGTCTATGCCGCAGTGCCGGTCGAGGCACGTGATCCGGCCGGCTGGAGCGTCGATCCGTGGGCCGTCGCGGCCGTGCTGTTCGCGCCCTGCTACGTGGGGGGCTGGTCGGCGCTGCATCACTGGGATCTCACCGAGCAGCTCTTCGTCTCGACGGTCGTCATCACCGCCCGGCCTGTCGCCCGTCGCGAGCGCCGCGTCGGGGCTGCGCGCTTCGAGCTGCGCCACCGCCCCGAGACAGCGATCTTCGGCACGCGCCGCGCTTGGCGCGAAGGGGCCCCGGTGGACGTGTCCGACCCGGAGCGCACGCTCGTCGACTGCCTCGACGATCCATCCCTCGGTGGTGGCCTGCGGCACACCGCGGGTGCTCTGAGCGAGTGGCACCGCGGGGATCGATCGTCACCGGCTCGTCTGATCGAGTACGCGGACCGGCTGGGCAACCGGGCGGTGTTCAAGCGCCTCGGGTACCTGTGCGAGACGCTCGGCCTCGAAGACGACGCGCTCGTCGCCGCCAGTCAGTCGCGCGTCAGCGCAGGCATCAGCCGGCTGGACCCGGGACGGCGCGATGCGGGCGCGATCACCAAGCGCTGGAACCTGCGGGTCAACGCGACGGTCGACGGATGATCGCGCGGGCCGCCCTGCAGGAGCGTGTCAGGCAGTGGGGCCTCAGCGAGGAGGTGGTCGAGAAGGACTACGTGCTCGGCTGGCTGCTCTCGGGGATCGGCACGCACCCCGAGCTCGCCCGCACGTGGGTCTTCAAGGGCGGGACCTGCCTGAAGAAGTGCTACGTGGAGACCTACCGGTTCTCCGAGGATCTCGACTTCACGGTGATCGAGGGAGGGCCGCTCGCGCCGGACGACCTCGTGCCGGTCCTTGTCGAGATGCTCGACGGCGTCGAGCAGGCGAGCGGGATCGACCTCAGCGCACGCGAGCCGGTCGTCCGGATACGTCCCGACAGCCGATCGGCCGAAGGGAAGATCTACTATCGCGGCCCGCGCGGGGCGCCGGGTGAGACGCGCGTCAAGCTCGACCTCACCTACGACGAGGTCGTGGTGGAGCCGACCGTCGAGCAGCCGATCGCCCACGCGTACCCCGACGCGCTCCCGGCGCCCGGCACGGTGCGCTGCTACTCGTTCGCCGAGGTCTTCGCCGAGAAGTTACGCGCGCTCGGCCAGCGCACCCGCCCGCGTGACCTCTACGACGTCGTGAACCTGTTCCGCCGCGCGGATGTGAGGGGCGATCGGCACCTCGTCACGAGCATCCTCGGGCGCAAGTGCGAGTTCAAGGCCGTCCCGGTTCCCACGCTCGCCGCCGTGAGCACCCCGGACAAGGTCGAGGAGCTGCGCGGCGACTGGCACCACATGCTGGGCCACCAGCTCCCGGTGCTTCCGCCCGTCGACGAGTACCTGGAAACCCTGGCGGAACTCTTCGGATGGCTCGAAGGCGCCGCGACTCCGGTGCTCGCGCCGGTACCGATGCGCGAGGCGCTCCAGCCGGACTGGACGGCTCCGGCGACTATCCAGGTCTGGCCGGGGCAGGGACCGATCGAGCAGATCCGGTTCGCCGGCGGCAACCACCTGCTCGTCGAGCTCGGCTACCAGGGCAGTACGCGGCTCATCGAGCCATACTCGCTCCGGCGCAGCAAGGCCGGCCACCTTTTGATCTACGCGGTGAAGGCGCAGACGGGGGAGATCCGGGCGTATCGCACGGAGCGCATCGAGAGCGTGCGCGTCACGACGACCTCGTTCCAGCCGCGCTACGCGATCGAGCTGTCGACCGTGCTGCCGGTGCGAAGCGGACCGCGTCGCTGAGCAGCCACGTCAGGCCAGAGCGGTGACCCGCGACATCCGGTCTAGGATCGCGCGATCACGATGACCGACCGCCCGCCCGCCATCCAGACGAACGCGAACCTCATCTGGAATATTGCCGAGCTGCTGCGCGGCGACTATAAGCAGTCCGACTACGGCAAGGTGATCCTGCCGCTGGTCGTGATGCGCCGAGGGAACGGGGACCGGGCTCGGTCGACTCACGTCGGAAGGTGTGACTGAGCCTCGGGGATGGCGTAGTAGGTCCCCCGGGTCAGCTGCCGGTGCAGCGCGCCGAGCTGCTGCTCGGCATCGCGCAACGCCGCGACGATGTGTTCATCAGCACCGTCCTTCTCGACGGTCTTCGCCGCGGTCCCGGCCCGCGTCCGCGCGTCCGAGATGTGGAGCAGCACCCTCTCGACCTCACTGAACTGGCGCTCGGTCACGGGGGAGAACCTACGTCAGCGGGCGGACGCTCGTGGCGGATCCGACGCGCGGGGAGGCTGGTGTCGCCTGCTCAACGCGGTGCCGGCAGGTGGAGCACGTCGAGCTTCGGGTCCGCGATGCGCGCCTGGTCGGTGTCGCACGTGACTAACGCGTAGCCGCGTGCGCTCGCGGTCGCAGCGATCCACAGGTCGTTGTCGCCTACGTTCCAGCCGTTGCTCTTGCTCAGCGCTCGAAGACGCGCCCACTCATCGACGACGGCAAGATCAAGAGGTACCTGCAGGAAGCCGGCCAACCGCTGCTCCTCGCGAGCAATGCGTGCGTTTCCCCAGTTGGCATTCAGGTAGCCGAAGCGGGCCTCTGCGAGCGTGATCACGCTGATCGCGAGGATCGCATTGTCGATCCGTTGGAGCATCTCGGCAGGCCAGTGCGCGAAGCGCTCCGGCCGAGCCACTCGCTTCGCGCTCCAGCCGACGAAGCTGGTGTCGCACATGAGCCGCTCGGCGGCGGCGAGCCACTCACTTGCTCAGCAGCGCCGTCAGGTAGGCGTCATCGGTTTCGTCATCCCACTGAGGGTCCGAGAAGGCGTCGAGCCCTTGCGGCGCCGCGATGCCTTGCCGACCGAGGAGCTCGCTGTCTTCGACATGCTCGACGGTGAAGAGCGCGGATTGCTCCACCTCGTCGACGGACTCGATGCGCTCGATCGCCATTGATCCACGAAGTGGGCTCGTGAACCTGCCGGTGCCCTCGACCCAGACGATTCGGTCGAGCAGGCGCTTCGCTCGTTCCTCGAGTTCCTCGGGGTAGCGGCAGGACCATTCCGCACCGTTGGCTGTGCGGATCCCGAGGCGGTCCGGCTCCAGATCGAGGAGGTGGAGGCGGCCGGAGACCGATCGAACCGTTTCATCGACCGGCTTGCTCGCCGCCCGTGTCACTCGGTCGAGCAGGTCCGCATCGACAACGAGTCTTGATTCGGTGGCGCCGGCCATCGCGATCGTGAACGTGCCGTCAGCGCCGACGGATCGGCACGCCTTCCCGAGCGCGTCGACCACGGGCTCGGGCACGCTCGTCTCTGATGCGAGGTCGTTGACGAGGTCACGCAGCGTCGCGAGCGAGAGCGGCACGTCATCCACGGGGAGCTGCTCCTCGTCGATGGTCGACGGATCGGGCTCGATCGTCGCGATCCCGCTCCCGGTCTGGAAGCGCACGAGGCGAAACGCGGTCACAGCCGCGGCCCGCTTGTCGGGATGCCCGGACTTGCGGGTCGGCTCGCCGCGACCGGCGCGGTCGTAGTCGCGCAGCGCGGCCAGGAAGTTGTCGATGAACGACTCGAAGTCGGACAGGCTCACACCGCGCTCGGCGCGAGCGCCTCGGATCGTGAGCGTGATCTGGCTGTCGCTGGTGTCCGTCATCGCCTCGTCGCGGTGTTCGCTGCGCGGTCTCTGACTCCTATGGTCGCATGCGGTCCCAAGGGCACGGTGGGCGACGAGTGCTCGTCCGTAGCGTGCGGGTTCAGCTGTTGCTGGAGGTCGTGTCCGAGCAGCGGTTCGGGACACATCCGGGACACAAACGCACCTAGACTGACTCCGCGCACCAAGTGCACAGCCGAAAGGAGCCGGTATGCAGGACGTTCCAGGATGCCGGAGGAGGGACTCGAACCCCCGACACGCGGATTATGATTCCGCTGCTCTAACCGACTGAGCTACTCCGGCGGGGACGGCGATTCTAGTGCTCCGCGGGCCGCCATATGGACTCCGCCGCCGACACCACGCTGATCGCCGTCCCGAACGTCACCGAGGGACGCGATCCGGTCGCCCTCGACGCGATCTGCGGCGCGTTTGCGAGCGTGCCGGCGGTCCGCCTGCTGACGAGCGAGCCGCACACCGATCCCGACCACGATCGCGCGGTCTTCACGCTCGCCGGGCCGCAGCAACGGCTCGCGGACGCGCTGCTGGCAGGCGCTCGTGAGGCCGTCGCCCGCGTCGACCTGACGACCCACCACGGGATCCACCCGCACGTCGGGGCGATCGACGTCGTCCCGATCGTGCACCTCGACGATGCCCGCCGTGGCGCCGCGTGCGCGGAGGCGCTGATCGTTGCGGACCGCCTTGCCGACGAGGTCGGACTGCCCGTGTTTCTCTACGGTGCGCTTGCCGGCGGGCGCACGCGGGCCGAGATCCGCGGCGGCGGCCTCGCCACGCTCACCGAGCGGATGCGCGCCGGCGAGCTGACGCCCGACTTCGGCCCGCCCGCGCCGCACGCGACGGCCGGCGCGGTGCTCGTCGCGGCGCGCCCGCCGCTCGTCGCGTTCAACCTCGAGCTCGCCGCGCCCGCGACGCTCGAGGACGCCCAGCGCATCGCCGCCGCCATCCGCGAGGGCGGTCCCGACGGCCTTCCGGGAGTGCGCGCGATCGGCCTGCGCCTGGACCACCGCGGCGGTGTCGCCCAGGTGTCCACAAACGTCGAGGACCACCGAGCCGTGCCACTCGCGACCCTGCTCGACGCCGTCGCGCGGCACGCCGCCGTCAGCGAGGCCGAGCTCGTCGGGCTGGCGCCCCGCGCTGCGCTTGAGGGTTGGCCGGCGGACATCGCGATCCGAAACCGCGCGACGATCGAGGATGCGCTGCAGGCGCGACGCACGCCCAACACCAGCTAGCGGGCTCCTGACCTACTGGGCCGAGCCTCCGCGGAATGGCGGCAGGGGCGCAAACCGTCGCCGCTCAGCCGTCGTCGCCGCGATCTTGGGGGCCGCGTCGAGCCAGTCGCGAGCCGTCGCCACCAGATCGTCGGGGTCGCGACCCACGACGGCGCCCACGACGTGGCGGGCCTGCGCCTCGCCGGTGGCGTTCATGCTGGTCAGGAGCGTGTCCCCGACCTGCACCGGCTGGTAGCGACCGCGTTGACCGTCCTTGGTGAGGACGTCCGCACACAGGCGCTCGAGCTCACCACGCTGCTGCGGCGTCGTGTGGGACTCGTACGGGATGCTGACGTTGAACACCATCGGGTCGACCCGATCTGTAGTGGGTTTATCCGCTCCGGCGGCCACTGCACCCATTGGCTGGACCGCGCCTTCGTACCGTAGTACGGTAGCACGAACCCTCAACATCACATTGAGATCTGCATAGGTTCGCGCAGGTTGTCAGCAGCCGCTGATCTTTGACGGGAAGGCGCTGTGACCGACTCGTGAGGTCCGGCCTAGACTCGGAGGGTGGCCTACGAGCGCGACGTCCATGAGGAGCGGCGAACCGCCCGTTCGACCAGGCTGGCTGAGGGAACGCTGGCTTGCCCGTCGTGTGACGCGCCGATCTCAGTACTGCCGCGACCGATGTCACCCGCCGAACGCGTGCGCTGCGGTTTCTGCAGCCACGAGGACGCGCTCCACGCGTTCCTTTCGCTCGCAGCGCCGACCCGCCCGACGCGGGTGACGGTCCACGTGCGCGCCGCGCGTACGGCTCAATCAACCATCTAGGCTTGTCCGGACATGGCTCAGACGAAGAAGAAGCGCTCCACCAAGCACCGCGGCAACGCCGCCGGGGGGGTCGAGGCCCGCGGGCGGACGGGCCGCAAGCTGACGGATGCCGAGAAGGGCCAGAACGCCAAGGCCCGCGGTCGCAGCGCCATCAAGACCGACCGCTTCGACCGTCCGCCGTCGTGGAAGGGCGCCGTGCAGCGCTCGCTGATCGCGGTGGTGATCTTCGTCGCCGTGATCGTCCTGCTGTTCAAGCAGGACCCGGCGCCCGCGATCGGCCTCGCATCGGTCCTGCTGCTGATCTACATCCCGATGAGCTACTACACCGACCTCTTCCTCTACCGCCGCCGCCAGGCCAAGAAGCTCGAGGGCGGGGGAGGCGGCAAGCCCAAGAAGGACGCTGCGTAGTGGACGTGCGGATGTTCACCGTCGGGCCGGTGCAGGAGAACAGCTTCCTGCTGCGCCGCACCGCCGATGCAGATCGCGCGGTGCTCGTCGATCCCGGCGAGGAGGCCGACAAGCTGCTGAAGGCGATCGGCGAGTTCGGGGTCACGCTCGACGCGATCCTGCTGACGCACACGCACTTCGACCACGTCGGCGCCGTCGCGCCCGTCGCGAAGGCCACCGGCGCTCCCGTCTACTGCCCGGTGCTCGAGACGCACGTACTGGCGGACATCATGGCCTTCGTCCCGTGGCCCGGCTTCGGCCCGTTCGACTCCTGGGACGCCGAGGAGACGGTCGCCGGCGGCGAGCGCCTGCAGCTCGCCGGCTTCGACATCGACGTGATCTTCACGCCGGGACACAGCCCCGGCCACGTCACCTACGCCTTCGGTCGCGACGAGTCCCAGCCCGAGGTGCCCGTCGTGCTGGCATCCGGCGACGTTCTCTTCCAGTCCTCGATCGGCCGCACCGACCTGCCGGGCGGCGACCACGCGACGCTGATGGCGTCGATCGGCGAGCTCGTCGAGCGCTACGACGACGACACCGTCGTGCTGCCCGGCCACATGGGCATCACGTCGCTGGGCGCCGAGCGCGCGGGCAACCCGTTCCTGCAGGACCTGCCGGCGCGGCAGGCATGAGCCCCGCCAAGCTCCAGGCGCCGCGCGGCACCTTCGACGTGCTGCCCGAGCAGTCGGCGCTGCGGCTCGTCATCGAGCGCTCCGCGCGCTCGATCCTCGAGGCCGCCGGCTACCACAGGATCGAGACGCCGATCTTCGAGGACACCGACGTCTTCCGGCGCACCGTCGGCGAGAGCACGGACATCGTCCAGAAGGAGATGTACACGCTGCAGGACGGCGGCGGGCGCTCGCTGACGCTGCGCCCCGAGGTGACGGCGCCGATCGTGCGCGCCTACCTCGAGCACGGCATGCACACGCTGCCCCAGCCGGTGAAGCTCTGGTACCTGGGCCCGTGCTTTCGCTACGAGCGCGCGCAGGCCGGCCGCTACCGGCAGTTCTGGCAGATCGGCGCCGAGGCGATCGGCAGCGACGATCCGGCCGTCGACGCCGAGCTGATCCTGCTGCTCGCCGCGCTGCTCGAGGAGCTCGGCGTGCGCGGCGTGCGCCTGCGCCTTGCGAGCCTCGGCACGCCCGCCTCACGCGCCGTCCACCGCGAGCTGCTGCAGGCCCACCTGCGCGGGAGCGAGGACCAGCTCTCCGAGGAGGTGCGCTCGCGCATCGACCTGAACCCGCTGCGCGCCTTCGACAGCGACCACCCCGGCACGCGTGAGGTGATGGCGACGGCGCCGCGGCTGATCGACCACCTCGACGCCGAGGACGAGGAGCACTTCGCCGCCGTGCGCGCGATGCTCGACGCCGTCGAGCTGCCATATGAGATCGACGGCTCGCTCGTGCGCGGCCTGGACTACTACACACGCACCGTCTTCGAATTCACGAGCGACGCGCTCGGCGCCCAGAGCGGCGTCGGCGGCGGCGGGCGCTACGACGGCCTCGCCGAACAGCTCGGCGGCCCCCACACGCCCGGGATGGGCTGGGCGGCGGGCGTCGAGCGCATGCTGCTCGCAGCCGAGGAGCGCCCCGTTCCGCAGCCGCTGTGCGACCTCTTCGTCGCGATGGCCGGTGACCTGGGCGATCACCGCGTCGCGGCGATCGCCCTCGCCGCCGAGGCCCGCCGCGCCGGCGTGCCGACCCAGGTCGAGCTGGCCGGCCGCTCGGTCAAGGGACAGTTCAAGCAGGCCGCGCGCCTGCAGGCCCGCTACGTTGCCGTGCTCGGTGACGAGGGAATCGAGCTGAAGGACATGGAGAGCGGGGAGCAGGAAACGGTCGAGAGCAGCTCGGCGGTCGTCGCGCACGTCCTGCGCGGAAGGCACGCGGGATGAAGGCCCCGCAGCCCAACCGCTACCGCGAGAGCTGGTGCGGGTCGCTCGACGCCGGCCGCACCGGGGAGCAGACGCGCGTCGCCGGCTGGGTGCATCGCCGCCGCGATCACGGCGGCCTGATCTTCATCGACCTGCGCGACCGCACCGGGCTCGTGCAGCTCGTCTTCCACCCGGAGACCAGCGGGGCCGCGTTCGCGCTCGCCGAGCGCCTGCGCTCGGAGCACGTCGTCTCCGCGCTCGGCACCGTGCTGCGCCGCGAGGAGGGCAACGTCAACCCGAACCTCGCGACCGGTGAGATCGAGGTCAGCGTCACCGAGCTCGACGTCCTCGCCTCCAGCGAGACGCCGCCGTTCCCGATCGACGAGGACCTGCCCGTCGACGAGACCACGCGGCTGCGCTACCGCTGGCTGGACCTGCGCCGCCAGGGCATGCGCGACGCGATGCTCGCCCGCACACTGGTCGTGCGCACGATGCGCGAGGTGCTCGACGGGCGCGACTTCCTCGAGCTCGAGACGCCGATCCTGACGCGTTCCACGCCCGAGGGCGCACGCGACTTCCTCGTCCCGAGCCGCATGAACCCGGGCTCGTTCTACGCGCTCCCGCAGAGCCCGCAGCTGTTCAAGCAGCTGTTCATGATGGCCGGCTACGAGCGCTACTACCAGATCGCGCGCTGCTTCCGCGACGAGGATCTGCGCGCGGACCGCCAGCCCGAGTTCACGCAGCTCGACCTGGAGATGGCGTTCGTCGAGGAGGACGACGTGATCGCGGTGATGGAGGCCGTGATGGAGGCGGTCTTCGCCGCCACCGCCTTCGACCTGCCGCCGACGCCGTGGCCGCGGATGGGCTACGACGAGGCCGTCGGGCGCTTCGGCGTCGACCGTCCGGACACCCGCTTCGGCCTGGAGATCCACGACGTCGGCGGGCTGCTGGCCGGCAGTGCGTTCAAGGTCTTCGAGAGCGTGCTCGGCGGGGGCGGCGTCGTGCGCGCGCTCAACGCGGGGGCGCGCGAGTTCTCACGCTCCGAGCTGGAGGGTCTCAACGACGTGGTGCGCGTGCACGGGGCGAAGGCCGCGGCGCCGATCTACGTGCAGGACGACCCCGCGCAGCCGTGGGCCGGAAACCTCGCGAAGTTCTTCACGCCCGCGCAGATGAGCGCGGTCAACGCGGAGCTCGAGGCGTCCGACGGTGACCTGCTGCTGTTCGTCGCCGACTCGGCGAAGGTCGCCGCGGCGTCGCTCGGCGGGCTGCGGCTGCACCTCGCCGAACGCCTGCGCCTGATCCCCGAGGGACGGCACGACCCGCTCTGGATCACGGGCTTCCCGATGTTCGAGCGTGACGAGAGCGCCGGGCCCGATGCGCGCTGGGCGGCGCTGCACCATCCCTTCACAGCCCCCGAAGGCGACCTCGGCGACCCCGGGGCGCTGCGCTCGCGCGCCTATGACCTCGTGTTGGATGGCGTCGAGATCGGCGGCGGGTCGATCCGTATTCACACGCCTGAGGTGCAGGCGGCCGTCTTCGAGCACCTCGGGATGGGCCCCGAGGAGGCGCGCGAGCGGTTCGGCTTCCTGCTCGAAGCGCTGCGCTACGGCGCCCCGCCGCACGGCGGCATCGCGATGGGCGTCGACCGGATCGTCGCGCTCGTCTGCGGCCTGGACTCGATCCGCGACGTGATCGCGTTCCCGAAGACCGCCAGCGGGTCCGATCCGTTGACCGGCGCGCCCGCGCCGGTCGACGCGCCGCAGCTCAAGGAGCTGGCGCTGCGGTCGCTCGCCGAGCCTGCCGCCCCGCAATAGCGCTGGCGCGGCGGATCCGCGCTCAAGCGATCGGCGATGCGAGCCGATGTGGACGGTGATGCAGCAGATTTCCCCTCCGCTTCGCATTGCCCTGATCGCCATCGTGCTGCTCGGCGCCGTCTGGTTCGTCGCCCTGCGCCCGAAGCCCGACACCAGCGCGGAGGCCCCGCTTCCGGCCGCCCCGGGCGTCGCCGGCCTGAACAGGGCCGTCGCAAAGGCCGACGTCGCCGCCGCGACCGCCAGCAAGGCCGCTGCGGCCGAGCAGGCGACCGGCGCCGACGCCACGCCCGCTCCCGCCGGCGCGCAGGCCACGAAGTCGACGAAGGTCACCAGGACCCCCGGCGCGACCAAGGTGACCAAGACCACCACCGTCAAGCCCGCAGCCAAGCCGGCGAAGGCCGTCAACCCCGCCGCGCCGCTGCTCGCAGCGCTGAAGCGCGGCCAGGTCGTCGTCCTCCTCTTCCGCAACAGCTCGTCCGACAGCGACTCCGTCGCGACGCTCGTGCGCTCGATCGGCAAGCGCAAGAAGGTCGTGGCGCGCGTCGTGCGCATCAAGGACGTCGGCAGGTACCAGACGTTCACCGCACAGTCCCCGGTCGCGCAGGCCCCGACGACGATGATCATCGGGCCCCGGAAGCGCGCCAAGGTGATCGTCGGCTTCACGAGCGTCGGTGAGCTCAGCCAGGCCGTCGCCGATGTGCGCCGGGCCGGCGCCGCGAAGTCCTGATCCGCGGCTGCTCCGCCTGATCGCTCCTACACTCGTCCGGCATGCCGGACGAGCGCTTCGAAGACCATCTGCGCTTCCCGCGCGGACGCGGACACGCGCCGCCGGGAGCCCACAGCGCGACCGCTGGGACCGCCGCCTGCGGTGACGTCGTGCGCATCGACATCGCGGTCAGCGGCGGGACCGTCACCGACGCCTCTTTCGAGGCCGAGGGCTGCGGCGCGACGATCGCCGCGAGCAGCGCCGCGGTCGAGCTCGCCGCGGGCGCACCGATCCTCGAGGCCGCGCGAATCGCCACCGATGACGTGGCCGCCGCGCTCGGCGGGCTCAGCCTCGGCAAGCGCCACGCCGCCGACCTCGCCGCCGACGCGCTTGCGCGGGCGCTCGGCACGGCCGTCGCCGCCGACGCCGAGCTGGAGCCCGACCTGCGACGCACCCTCGTCGCGATGTCCGGCGGCGTCGACAGCGCGGTCGCCGCGCTGCTCTGCGCGCACGAGCAGGGCGCGGAGCCGGTCGCCGTCACGCTCGAGCTCTGGCGCGACGCCGCAAATGACGCCGAGCGCTCCTGCTGCTCGGCCGCGGCGGTGCGCAATGCGCGCGGGCTGGCCCATCGCAGGGGCCTGCCGCACCTGACGCTAGACCTGCGCGAGGAGTTCCGCGCCGGCGTCGTCGAGCCCTGGATCGCCGATCACGCCGCGGGACTGACGCCGAACCCCTGCGTGCGCTGCAACGGCAACGTGCGCCTGGACGCGATGCTCGGCCTGGCCGCGCGGCTCGGAGCGCCGCAGCTCGCGACCGGCCACTACGCGCGCATCAGCGAGGAGGGGCTGATCCGCGGGGCAGCCGACCCGGCCAAGGACCAGGCGTACATGCTCGCGGCGCTGTCGCCGGCGAGCATCGGGCGAATGCGCTTCCCGCTCGGCGAGCTGACGAAGCCGCAGGTCCGCGAGCTGGCCGAGCGCGAGGGGCTGCCGGTCGCCCGCACGCCGGACTCGCAGGATCTCTGCTTCCTGGCCGGCACGGGACGCGAGGCCTTCCTCGAGCGTCACGGCGGCCCGCGCGAGCGGCCCGGCCGCACGCTCGACCGCAGTGGCCACGTCGTCGGGCGCCATCGCGGCGCGCACGCGTACACCGTCGGACAGCGGCGCGGGGTCGGCGCGGGCGGCGGCACCGGCGATCCGCTCTACGTGACGGCCACGGACATCGCCGCGAACACCGTCACCGTCGGCCCGCGTGAGGCGCTGCGCCGCACCCGCGTGCTGCTGCGCGAGCTGACCCTGCACCGTCCGGCGGACACGATCGACGCTGCGAAGCTGCGCTACCGGGCGGCGCCCGTCGGCGCGGTGCTCGACGGCGCCGTCCTGACGCTCGCCGAGCCCGTCTGGGGCGTGGCGCCCGGCCAGACCGCGGTTCTGCTGCGGGGCGACGTCGTCGTGGGTTGTGCGACGATCGCCCCATGAGCACGACGTCGGACGAGATCCGCGAGACCTTCCTCGGGTTCTTCGAGCAGCGCGGCCACATGCGCCGCCCTTCGGCGTCCCTGGTCCCCGCGAGGTTCGACGAATCGGTCCTGCTCACGACCGCGGGAATGCACCCGCTCAAGGGCTACTTCCTGGGCCTGGAGACGCCGCCGGCGCCGCTGCTGGCCAGCTGCCAGAAGTGCTTTCGCACGACCGACATCGAGAATGTCGGCAACACCGCGCGGCACCTCACGTTCTTCGAGATGCTCGGCAACTTCTCGATCGGGCAGTACTTCAAGGAGGGCGCCGTCGAGCTCGCCTGGGACCTGTCGCTGAACGGCTTCGGGTTTCGACCCGAGGACATCTGGATCACCGTCTTCGAGGGTGACGAGGAGCTCGGGCTCGGGGCTGACGAGGAGGCGATCGACGCCTGGCTCGCCGTGGGCGTGCCGCGCGAGCGGATCGTGCTGTGCCCGCGCTCGGAGAACTTCTGGCAGGCCGGCCCGACCGGCCCCTGCGGGCCCTGCAGCGAGCTCTACCTCGACCGCGGCGTGCAGTACGGCAAGCCCGACGACCTGCCCGGCGAGGAGAACGAGCGCTTCCTGGAGTACTGGAACCTCGTCTTCATGCAGTACGACCAGGATCCCCCGGGCGTGCTGACGCCGCTGCCGGCGCCGTCGATCGACACGGGCCTGGGCCTCAACCGCATGGCGCTGATCCAGCAGGGCGTGGAGACGATCTTCGAGACCGACCACTTCGCCCCGCTGATGGCGCTCGGGCGGGAGCTCGCGAGCCCCGGGGACAGCGTCGACGAGCGCGCGCTGCGGATCCTCGCCGACCACTCACGCGCGGCGACCTTCCTGATCGGCGACGGCATCGTCCCGAGCAACGAGGACCGCGGCTACATCCTGCGCCGCGTCATGCGCCGGGCGATCCAGCAGGGTCACAGGATCGGCATCGAGGGCGTGTTCCTGCCGCGCTTCGTCGAGCAGGTGATCGACATCATGGGCCCCGCATACCCGGACCTCGTCGCCCACCAGCCGACGATTCTCAAGTGGGTGCAGGGGGAGGAGGAGGGGTTCCGCCGCACGCTCGAGCAGGGCACGAAGCTGCTCGACGACCTGCTGCAGGCCGGCGAGGTCGGGCCGCAGGACGCCTTCAAGCTCCACGACACGTTCGGGTTCCCGATCGAGCTGACGCGGGAGATCGCGGCCGAGCGCGGCATCCCGTTCACCCACGACGACGAGTTCGACCGGCTGATGGGCGAGCAGCGCTCGCGCAGCGCCGCCGCCGCCAAGGGCGGGAAGGTCGGCCGCGCCGAGGAGGCCGTGCGCGCGCTCGGCACCGACCAGTCCGTCTTCGTCGGCTACGAGGATCTCGAGGTCCACACCGTCGTCCAGGGCCTCGCCGGCGCGGATGACGGGCGGATGCTCGTGAAGCTGGCCGAGTCGCCGTTCTACGCGCAGGGCGGCGGCCAGGTGAGCGACGAGGGTCTCGTCAGCTGCGAGGACGGCGACTGTCGCGTCGAAGTCGTCGACGTCGTGCGCTCCGGCGACGACCAGGCGCTGATCGTGCGCGCCCTGGAGGGTGAGCTGCACGAGGGCGAGCGCGTGATCGCGCGCGTCGACCGGCTCGCGCGGCATGCGACGGCCTGCAACCACACGGCCACGCACCTGCTGCACGCCGCGCTGCGCGAGCGCCTGGGCGAGCACGTCCGCCAGGCCGGCTCGTACGTGGGCCCGGACAAGCTGCGCTTCGACTTCACGCACAGCGCCAAGCTGAGCGAGGAGGACCGCCGCCACATCGAGGACGAGGTCAACGCACGGATCCTCGAGAGCCTGCCCGTCCGGCCGATCACGACGACGCTCGACGAGGCCAAGGCGCTCGGCGCGATGGCGCTGTTCGGCGAGAAGTACGGCGACGTGGTGCGGATGGTCGAGATCGGCGACGGCAGTCGCTCGCGTGAGCTGTGCGGTGGCACCCACGTGCGCACGACCTCCGAGATCGGGCTGCTGCGGATCGTCAGCGAAGGCTCGAGCGCGGCGAACGTACGGCGCATCGAGGCGCTGACGGGCCCTGCGGCCGTCCAGCTGATGCGCGAGCACGACGAGCTGCTGCGCGCGACCGCCGACGAGCTGCGCACCCAGCCCGAGCGTGTTCCCGAGGCCGTCGCGCAACTGCGCGAGCGGGTCCGCGAGGCCGGGCGCGCGGCGTCCTCCAACGGCGCCGTCGACGCAGCCGCGCTGGCCGCGGGCGCGGTCGAGATCGCCGGTGCGCAGGTCCTCACCGCGGTCGTGCCGGATGTCGACGCCAAGGCGCTGATGGAGATCGGCGACCGCGTCAAGGGCCAGCTCGGGGAGACCGCGGCGATCGTGCTCGGCAGCACGGGGGAGGGGCGCGTGCATCTCGTCGCGGCCGTCACGCCCGCGCTGGTCGCGCGCGGGGTGAAGGCCGGCGCCGTCGTCAAGGTCGCCGCGCAGATCACCGGCGGTGGCGGCGGCGGCAAGGACACGATGGCGCAGGCCGGCGGGAAGGACCCCGAGAAGCTGCCCGAGGCACTCGAGGCTGCGCGAGCGGCGATCGCCGCGGCGCTCGAGTCCTAGTGCGGGTCCTGGCGCTGGACTACGGCTCGGCGCGCTGCGGCTGCGCCCTGAGCGACGTGACCGGGACGCTCGCGACGCCGATCGACGCGGTGCTGCGGCCGGCGACCAAGCACGGGCTGCGCAAGATCGTCGACCTGGTCGTCGAGCGTGAGGTCGAGCGGGTCGTCGTCGGCCTGCCGTTGGCGCTGCACGGCGGCGACTCCGATCAGACGCGCGAGGCGCGCTCGTTCGCCGACAAGCTGCGTAACGCGCTTGCCGGCGCAGCCCCGGTCGAGCTCTACGACGAGCGCTTCACGACCGCGATCGCGCAGCAGAACGCGATGGGGGGAGGGACCTCCGAGGATTCGCGCGCGGCCGCGGTGCTGCTGGACGACTGGCTCGCCCGCTACGCCCACGAGCACCGGGAGCCGCAGGAGTGAGCGAACGCAGCGAGCGTGAGCGCGAAGCCGCGCGGCTGGAGCGCGAGCGCCGGCGCGTGGCGCGTGAGGGCGTGACTCCGCAGCCGCCTGGGCCGACGCCGGTGATTGCGCCGGCGCCCTCTGCACCGGAGCCCGAGCCGCCCGCGCCTGATGTGCCCGTCGAGCCCGAGCCCGTCGTCTCTGCGCCGCCGCCGGCACCGCCGCAGCGCCGCGCGGCGCTGCCCAAGCGGCCTGCATCGCAGCCCGGGCCGCCCGTGACTGCACCGGGCCCGCAGCCCGGGGCGCCGGGCATGCCACGGCACCCGCTGAGCGTCCCGTCGCGCCGCCGCCGTCGTCGCCGCTCGCCCGCGCTCGTCGCCGTGCTCGGTGCGCTGATCGCCCTGCTCGTGATCGTCGCCGGGTTCTTCGCCTTCTCGATCTTCACGCCGGCGAAGGGCGACGGCAGCGGGCGCGTCGTCGTCACGATCCCCGCCGGATCCAGCGCGCGCGAGGTCGGCGACCTGCTCGCCGACAAGGGCGTCGTCGCATCCGGGATGTTCTTCTCGCTGCGCGCGGCGATCGCCGGCGACCGCGACAAGCTGCGCGCCGGGCGCTTCGTGCTGCGCCGTGACATGAGCAACGGCGCCGCGCTGAGCGTGCTGACGACGGCGCCGAAGGTGGCGCCCGTCAGCGACGTGCTGATCCCCGAGGGCCCGGGGCGGCGTGAAGTGGCCCGCCTCGTCGCCAAGGCGGGCGTGGAAGGCGACTACCTCGCGGCCTCCAAGCGCAACGTCGCGCTGAATCCGCGCAGCTACGGGGCGCCGCGCAACACGCCGAGCCTCGAGGGCTTCCTGTTCCCGGCGACCTACCGGCTGCGGAAGGGCCAGGGCACGCGGACGCTCGTCACCGAGCAGCTGCAGGCGTTCAAGAGCGCGATCGACCGCGTCCGGCTGCGCTATGCCCGCTCGAAGAACCTCACGGTCTACGACGTGCTGATCATCGCCTCGATGGTCGAGCGCGAGACCGCGGTCCCGCGCGAGCGGCAGATCATCGCCGGGGTCATCTACAACCGCCTCAAGCAGGGCATCCCGCTGGGCATCGACGCGGCGACCCGCTACGACGAGGACAATTGGACGCGGCCGCTGACGAACACCGAGCTGCGTCGTGACAGCCCGTTCAACACGCGTCGCAACAAGGGCCTCCCGCCGACGCCGATCGGCAACCCGGGTCTCGCGTCGATCCGCGCGGCAGCCAACCCCGCCCGCACGAGTGCCCTCTTCTACGTCGTCAAGCCCTGCGGCAACGGCGCCCACAACTTCTCGCGCACCGATGCCGAGTTCCAGGCCGACGTCGCCGCCTACAACAGCAAGCGCGCCGAACTCGGCGGCAAGGACCCGTCGAGCTGCCCGAAGTGAGCACGGTGACCCCGCTGATCCGCCTCGGCGTCCTCGGCTGGCCGGTTGCGCACAGCCGATCGCCGGCGATGCAGAACGCCGCGCTGCGCGAGCTGGGGCTGAGCGGCTGGCACTACCAGCTGCTGCCGGTGCCTCCGGAGTTGTTCGCTGAGACCGTCACGGCGCTCGGTGCCGGCGGCCTGCGCGGGGCCAACGTGACGATCCCGCACAAGGAGGCCGCGCTCGCGCTCGCGACACAGGCGACCGAGCGCGCCCGCGCGATCGGCGCGGCCAACACGCTCACGTTCGACCAGAGCGGCACGATCCACGCCGACAACACCGACGCGCCCGGGTTCATCGCCGCGCTGCCCGCGCCGCCCGCCCGCGGCAGCAGCGCGCTGGTGCTCGGGGCCGGCGGCAGCGCTCGCGCCGTCGTGCACGCACTGATCGAGCACGGCGTCGACGTGCGGATCTGGAACCGGACGCCCGAGCGCGCCGCGGCGCTCGCCGCGGACCTCGGGGGCCAGGCGGTGGCGCAGGCGCGCCCAGCGGACCTGCTCGTCAACTGCACAGCCGTCGGGCTCGCACAAACGTCCAGCGATTTCGAGGACCTGCCGCTGACCGCCGACGAGCTAGGTACATACGCGACCGTGGTGGACCTCGTCTACCGCCCCGGTGGCACCGCTCTCCTCGCCGCGGCGCAGTCGCGGGGGTGCGCTGTCGTCGATGGGCTGGAGATGCTGGTGCATCAGGGCGCACTGAGCCTGGAGGCCTGGACGGGCCTGCCGGCGCCGGTCGACGTGATGCGCGCGGCCGCGCACCGGAGCTCGACCACCCTGACGCATGAGCTCCGAACCCCCCCACCTGCGATCCGTCGGACCGACCCCTCCAACCGAGGGGGCGCTGGCGCGTGAGCCGGCGGCGGACTGGGACGGGGTCACGCGGCCCCAGCGCCGCGGCGGCCAGCGCTTCCTGAAGGACGTCGTCATCGAGCTCGGCCTCGCCGAGCGGGAGAAGATCGAGCACGCCCACGAGGCGGCGCGGATCGCGGGGACGACGTTCGAGGAGGCGCTCCTGCAGCAGGGGGTCCTGACGCAGGAGCAGCTGGCGCGCGCGATCGCCGAGCGCCACGGCTTCGACCACCTGGACCTCGAGATCTTCAAGGTCGACATGGCCGCCGCGAACCTGATCAGCTCCTCGCAGGCCAAGCGCTACGACGCGGTGCCGGTCGGGTTCATCGGCGAGACGACGCTGCGCCTGGCGATGGCCGATCCGGGCAACGTCATGGCGATCGACGAGGTCGCGCTCGTCACCGGCTTCGAGATCCGTCCCGCAGTCGCATCGCGTGAGGACATCGTCGCGCTGATCACGCGGCTCAGCCGTCTGGACGAAGTCGTCCACGACGCGATCGAAGAGGGCGTCACCGACGTCGCGGAGATCGTCGACCTGCGCGAGAGCGCCGACGACGCGCCCGTCATCAAGCTCGTCAACTCGATCATCGCCCAGGGCGTCGAGCAGGGCGCCTCGGACATCCACTTCGCCCCCGACGGCCATGAGCTGCGCGTGCGCTTCCGCATCGACGGCGTGCTGCAGGAGACGACCACGATCCCCAAGCGGATGGTCGCCGGCGCGATCAGCCGCGTGAAGATCATGAGCGACCTGGACATCGCCGAGCGGCGGATCCCGCAGGACGGCCGCGTGGGCCTGACGATCGACCGCAAGCACATCGACCTGCGCGTCGTGACGCTCCCCAGCGTGCACGGCGAGTCGATCGTCGTGCGCATCCTCGATCAGGGCGGCAACGTCGCCCACGACCTCGACGCGCTCGGCTTCCTGGACGACGATCGCGAACGGTTCGAACGTGCGATCCGCCAGCCGTACGGCGCGGTGCTCGTGACCGGGCCGACCGGCTCGGGCAAGTCGACGACGCTCTACACCGGCGTCGGCATGCTCAACTCGGTCGCCAAGAACATCATCACGATCGAGGATCCGGTCGAGTTCCAGCTCGAGGGCATCACGCAGGTGCAGGTCAACCCGCGCGCCGGCCTGACCTTCGCCAACGGCCTGCGGGCGATGATGCGCGCCGATCCCGACATCATCATGGTCGGTGAGATCCGCGACCGGGAGACGGCGCAGATCGCGATCGAGTCGGCCCTGACCGGCCACATGGTCCTGTCGACGCTGCACACGAACGATGCGCCGACGGCGATCACGCGCCTGACGGAGATGGGGATCGAGCCGTTCCTGGTCTCCAGCGCACTGGACTGCGTCGTCGCCCAGCGTCTGGCGCGCACGCTCTGCAAGCACTGCAAGCAGGAAGTCATCCTCACGCAGGACGTGCTCGCCAACAACGGCTTCGCCTCCAACGTCGACATCGAGGCATACGACCCCGGTGGCTGCACCCGCTGCGGCGGCTCGGGGTACAAGGGCCGGCTCGGCCTGTACGAGGTGATGACCGTCACCGAGGAGATGCGCACGTTGACGATCGAGCGCGCATCCGCCGACCAGATCGCCGACGCCGCCGTGCGCAACGGGATGCGCCGCCTGCGCGACGACGGGCTGGAGAAGGTCAGGCAGGGCCGGACGTCGATCGCCGAGGTCGCCCGAGTCACCGGCAGCGGGGTGGCGGTCTGATGCAGGCCGGAACCGATGACGGCATGGCTCAAGCCCCCGCCGCAAGGCACCGATAGGAGCACGTGATGAACTTCGATTTCGCTGACGTCCTGCTCGAGGTCATGCGACGCAACGCGTCGGACCTCCACATCACCTCCGGCGTGCCGCCGATGATCCGCGTGCGCGGCCGCCTGATCCCGATGGAGGACTTCCCCGTCCTCGGCGGTCAGGACACGCGGGAGATCGTCTACTCGATCCTCAACAACGACCAGCGCCAGCGGCTGGAGACGGACTGGCAGATCGACTTCGCCTACGCGATCCCCGGTCACGCCCGCTTCCGCGTCAACGCGTACTTCCAGCGCGGCTCGATCGGCGCCGCCTTCCGCCTGATCCCGGCCGAGATCCTCTCGATCGAGACGCTCGGGCTGCCGACGGTGACGCACGACTTCTGCAACAAGCCGCGCGGCATCGTGCTCGTGACCGGTCCGACCGGCTCCGGCAAGTCCACGTCGCTCGCCGCGATGATCGACCAGATCAACACGACGCGCGAAGAGCACATCATGACCGTCGAGGATCCGATCGAGTTCCTGCACTCGCACAAGAAGTGCATGGTCAACCAGCGCGAGCTGGGCGCCGACACGCCGAGCTTTGCGCTCGCCCTGCGCGCCGCGCTGCGCCAGGACCCCGACGTGATCCTCGTCGGCGAGATGCGCGACCTCGACACGATCTCGACCGCGCTGACCGCGGCTGAGACCGGACACCTCGTCTTCGCCACGCTGCACACGCAGAGCGCCGCGCAGACGATCGACCGCGTCATCGACGTCTTCCCGCCCCACCAGCAGGGTCAGGTCCGCGTGCAGCTGTCGGTCGCGCTCGAGGGCGTCATGACCCAGCAGCTGCTGCCGACCGCCGACGGCTCCAGCCGTGTCGCGGCGATCGAGACGCTCGTACCGACGCCGGCGGTGCGCAACCTGATCCGCGAGGGCAAGACCCACCAGATCCAGTCGGTCATGCAGACGAGCGCCGGTGTCGGCATGCAGACGATGGACGCCGCGCTCGCGACCCTGATCCGCTCCGGCAAGATCACCCAGCGCCTCGCCGAGTCGCGCTCGTCGACCCCCGATGAGCTCCGCCGCCTGCTCGGGTTCGGCGGCATGGGCGTGGCGGCCTAGGACGCAGACCGATGAGTGCCTACGTCTGGAAAGCGATGGATCTCACAGGGGCGAAGGCCACCGGTGAGGTCGATGCCGAGTCCAAGCAGGCCGTCGCCGACCAGCTCAAGAGCCGTGGGCTGATCGTCCTCGACATCTCCGACAAGCACAGCTCGCGGGAGATCAACCTTGGGTTCCTGAAGCGGGTCAAGCCGACGGACCTGACGATCATGGTCCGTCAGCTGTCGACGATGGTCAGCTCCGGCATGACGATCCTGCGAGCGCTCTACGTGCTCGAGGCGCAGACCGAGAACGAGCTGCTCGCCGAGACGATCACGAACGTCCGCAAGGACGTCGAGGCCGGACTCCCGTTGAGCGACGCGCTCGAGCGCCACCCCAAGATCTTCTCACCCCTGTTCGTCGCGATGACGCGCGCGGGGGAGACCGGCGGCATGCTCGAGGCATCGATGCTGCGTGTCGCCGACCAGCTGGAGAAGGAGGACTCCCTGCGCCGGCAGGTGAAGTCCGCGATGACGTACCCGATCGTCGTCCTCAGCTTCGCGTTCATCATCCTGATCGCGCTCGTCACGTTCCTCGTGCCGGTGTTCGTCGGCGTCTTCAAGCAGTTCGGCGGCGACCTGCCGTTCATCACGAAGATCACCGTGAACCTGTCGGCGGTCGTGACCGGTTACTGGTGGGCCGTGATCGCCGCGACCGCGCTCGTGGTCTGGCTCTTCAAGAAGTGGAAGTCCAGCGAGAAGGGCCGCGGGCAGTGGGACGCATTCCGCCTGCGGATCCCCGCGAAGATCGGCGACATCGTCCAGAAGGTCGCACTCGCGCGCTGGTCGCGCACGCTGTCGGCGCTCGTCAGCGCCGGCGTGCCGCTGATGCAGGCGCTCGACATCACCGCAAAGACCTCCGGCAACCGCGTGGTCGAGGACGTGATGGCGTCGGTCATCGACTCCGTCAAGCAGGGCGGCACGATCGCCGAGCCGCTGAAGGCCGCGCCGGTGTTCCCCGGCATGGTCGTGCAGATGGTCGCCGTCGGCGAGGAGACCGGCGCGCTCGACCAGATGCTCTCCAAGATCGCAGACTTCTACGAGGACCAGGTCGACGCGGCGGTCAAGTCGCTCACCTCGATCCTCGAGCCGCTGATGCTCGTCGTCGTCGGCGGCATGGTCGGGTTCATCGTCATCTCGATGTACCTGCCGCTGTTCAAGGTGTACGACTCGATCCGGTAGCGGACGCGGCAGCCACCGGCTGCGTCGCGTCGCTGCGCGGGTCGATCAGGATCTTCGCGTGCGTCTCGGGATCGGCGAGCACGGCGAACGCCGCGTCGACCCCCTCAAGCCCGACGGTGCCGGTGAGCAGCGGGCGCGGGTCGACCTGGCCCTCGGCGAGCATGTGCAGGGTGTCGCGGAACTCCAGCGGCGTGTAGCCGATCGCGAACCGCAGGTCGAGCTCCTTGTTGACGGCCATCGCGGGCGTGATCTGGTCCTTGCCGACGCAGACCCCGACGACGACGACGCGGGAGAACAGCGGCGCGCCGCCGATGATGTCGTCGATCACGCCGGGCACGCCGACGCATTCGAAGATCACCGGGTGCTTGGGCGTCGTGACGCCGAGCCGGTCGCCCAGGCGCCACGCATGCCACCAGCCGCCCGGAACCCGCTGAAGCCGCTCGACGGCGCCGACGGCCAGCTCCAGGGCGGCCGGGAGGTCGTTGAGGTGCTTGTCCGCCCCTGCTGCGGTATACGGCGAGTTCTGTGCCGGGTCGATGACGACGTCGGCTCCGCAGGTGTTCGCGAGCGCGCGGCGCCCGGAGGAGAAGTCGCTCGCGACGACCGTGCGCACGCCCTGCGCCTTCAGCAGCAGGATCACGGCCAGGCCGACGGGCCCACAGCCGATGACGATGGCGACGTCCCGCTTGCCGACCTCGCCGCGGCGCACGGCGTGCCAGGCGACGGCCATCGGCTCGGTCAGCGCCGAGACGTCGGGCGGCAGGCCGTTCGTCACGGGGAGCATGAGCGACTCCTCGACGAGCAGCTCGTCCGCATAGGCGCCCGGCGCGTGCGCGGACAGGCCGACGGTGTCGATGCCCTGGCTGCCGCGCAGCAGCGGCAGCGCGACGACGTGCGTGCCGGCCGGAGACCGTGCCCTGCACCCGGGGCCGTACTCCGCGATCTCACCGCAGAACTCGTGTCCGAAGACGACCGGCTCGCTCGAGCGCCCGAGGCGGTCGTAGCCCATCCGCGCCGTCAGGTCCGCCCAGTCGTCGATGCCGTGCCGCGCGTGCAGGTCGGACCCGCAGATCCCGCAGCGCAACGTCCGAACGCGGACCTGGCCACGGCCCGGGACCGGCTCGGGCCGTTCGACCGCGCTCAGCTGCGCGTTGGTGCAGACGACGGCCCTCATCGCCCGCCAGCGTAGACGGCCATCACCCGCGGCGCATCAGGCGGGCGACCGACGCCATCAGCTCGTCGGTCTTCTCGCCCTGCTGCCCATCTGCGGCGCCCATCACGCAGTGCCGGGTGTGCTCGTCGAGGAGCCCGAGCGCGACCTTGTCCAGTGCGGCCTGAATTGCGCTGATCTGCGTGATCACGTCGATGCAGTAGCGGTCGTCGTCGACCATGCCCTGCACGCCGCGCACCTGTCCCTCGATGCGCCTCAGGCGCTTCTGCAGCGCATCCTTGCTCGCGCTGTAGCCTCGAGTGGGGTTGGATTCGGTCGTCGACATGACGAGGAGACTACCATACCCCCTATGGGTATCACGGCATGGCGGGATCCGAGGGAAATCTGTCCGACATATACCCCTCTAGGGTATGCTACGTTGCGCTCCGTCACATACCCCCAACCCGTATAAGGCACACTCAAGGAGCCACACCGCCATGACCACCGCCTCCTCTCGTGAACCGACCACCGAGCAGCTCACCTACCTGGTGACGGGCATGACGTGTTCGCACTGCGAGCTCTCGGTGACCGAGGAGGTCACGAAGGTCGCGGGCGTCGCCCACGTCGGCGTCGACCTCGACACCAAGCTCGTGCAGGTCCGCGGATCCGGCATCGACAGTGCTGCCGTCGTGGCCGCGATCGACGAGGCCGGGTACGAGGCGGTGACGGCATGAGCGCCGTGACCAGGATCGCCGGCTTCGCAGTCGTCCTCGTCGTCGTGTTCGCCGCCGCTGCGTTTGCCGGCAGCCGGATCGACGCGCATCCGGGGACGCCGGCGCAGGACAGCGCTTCCGGCATGGGCCACATGGCCGCTGACGCGCCGCAGCCCGTTCGCGGCCTCGCCGTCAGCGACAAGGGGCTGACGCTGCGGCTCGCGCGCACCCCGGCCCCGCAGGGCAGGCGCTTCGCCCTGAGGTTCCGGATCACCGGCCGCGATGGCGCGACCGTGCGCGACTTCGACGTCGAACATACGAAGCGGATGCACTTCATCGTCGTGCGCCGCGACATGACGGGCTTTCAGCACCTGCACCCGGTCCAGGGCCCGGACGGCACCTGGTCGGTCCCGGTCACGCTCCCGTCCGCGGGTTCCTACCGCGTCTTCGCGGACTTCTCCGTCGACGACACGCCGCACACGCTCGCCGACGACCTTGCCGTCGACGGCAGCGTGCGCTCGCAGGAGCTGCCCGCTCCCGCCACGAGCGTGGACGTCGACGGCCTGCGCGTGACGCTCACCGAGGGCGCCGCGAAGGCCGGCACGGAGTCCGAGCTCGGCTTCACGGTCACGCGCAACGGCCGTCCGGTCGCGATCGCCGACTACCTCGGCGCCAAGGGGCACCTGGTGGCCCTGCGCCAGGGTGACCTCGCGTTCCTGCACGTCCACCCCGACGAGAACAGCCTGAAGTTCATGGCGACGTTCCCGACCGCAGGCGGCTACCGCATGTTCCTGCAGTTCCAGACCGCCGACGGACGCGTCCACACCGCGGCCTTCACCCAGGAGGTGACCCGATGAGCGCCACCACGATGGACCACATCGAACTGCCGATCACCGGCATGACCTGCGCATCGTGCGCGAACCGCATCGAGCGCAGCCTCAACAAGCTCGAGGGCGTCGAGGACACGGTCAACTACGCGACCGAGAAGGCCACGGTCGAGTTCGACCCGGCCACGGTCGCCGCGGACGAGCTCCTCGCGGCCGTGGAGTCCGTCGGCTACCGCGCGCAGTTGCCGTCCGCGCAGCCGTCCGCAACTGACGGGCCCGCGGCGCAGGACGCCACGGCGGCGCTGCGCGAGCGGCTCATCATCTCTGCGCTGCTGTCCGTGCCGGTGCTGTTCATGGCGATGATCCCGGCGCTGCAGTTCGACAACTTCCAGTGGCTGTCGCTCACGATGGTCACCCCCGTCGTGCTGTGGGGAGCATGGCCGTTCCACAAGGCTGCGTGGGCCAACCTGCGGCACGGCGCGGCCACGATGGACACGCTCATCAGCGTCGGCGTGCTGGCCGCCTGGCTGTGGTCGCTCTACGCGCTGTTCATCGGCGACGCCGGCATGAACGACATGCGGATGGCGTTCGACGTGATCCCCAACGCAGGGGAGGGCGCCGACCAGATCTACCTGGAGACCGCCGGCATCGTCACCACGTTCCTGCTCGCAGGCCGGTACTTCGAGGCGAAGGCCAAGCGCCGCGCCGGCGCTGCACTGACCGCGCTGCTGGAGCTCGGCGCCAAGGACGTCGCAGTCCTCGACGCCGACGGCAACGAGCGTCGCATTCCCGTCGAAGAGCTGGCCGTCGGCGACCGCTTCGTGGTGCGCCCGGGCGAGAAGATCGCGACCGACGGCACGGTCGAGGAGGGTTCCAGCGCCGTCGACATGAGCATGCTGACCGGCGAGTCCGTTCCCGTCGAGGTCTCACCCGGCTCGGAGGTCGCGGGCGCGACGGTCAACGCCGGCGGCCGCCTGCTCGTTCGTGCGACACGGGTCGGCGCCGACACGGCACTCGCGCAGATCGCCCGGCTGGTGGAGGACGCGCAGACCGGCAAGGCGCCGGTCCAGCGGCTCGCGGACCGCATCTCCGGCATCTTCGTCCCGATCGTCATCGGCCTGTCGGTTGCGACGCTCGGCTTCTGGCTGGGCACGGGCGAGAGCGCGACGTTCGCGTTCACCGCCGCCGTCTCCGTGCTGATCATCGCCTGCCCGTGCGCGCTGGGCCTCGCCACGCCGACGGCGCTGATGGTCGGCACCGGCCGCGGCGCTCAGCTCGGGCTGCTGATCAAGGGCCCCGAGGTGCTCGAGTCCACGCGCCGCGTCGACACCGTCGTGCTCGACAAGACCGGCACCGTGACGACCGGCCGGATGAGCCTCGTCGAGGTCACGGTCGCCGACGGCGTCGACCGCACGGAGGCGATGCGGCTGGTCGGCGCGGTGGAGCATGCATCCGAGCACCCGATCGCCCGGGCCATCGCGAAGGCGGCAGCGGCCGCAGGTGAGCTACCCGCCGTCGAGGGGTTCACCAATCGGGAGGGGCTCGGCGTCGAGGGCGTCGTCGAGGGCCGCGCGCTGGTCGTCGGTCGCCCCGCGCTGCTGGCCGAGTGGGCGCTGGCGCTCACGCCCGAGCTCGACGCCGCTCGGGCAGCCGCCGAAGGCCGCGGGCAGACCGCGATCATCGCCGGCTGGGATGGCCACGCCACCGCCGTCTTCGTCGTCGCCGACACGGTCAAGGACAGCTCGGGCGCCGCGATCGCGTCGCTGAAGGCGCTCGGGCTGCGGACGGTGCTCCTGACCGGCGACAACGCGACGACCGCCCGCGCGGTCGCTGCCGAGGTGGGCATCGACGAGGTCATCGCCGAGGTCCTGCCGGGGGAGAAGGCCGACGTGGTGCGGCGCCTGCAGGCCGAAGGGAGCATCGTCGCGATGATCGGCGACGGCGTCAACGATGCGCCCGCGCTCGCGCAGGCCGACCTCGGCCTGCGCATCGGCACCGGCACGGACGTCGCGATCGAGGCATCGGACCTGACGCTGATCTCCGGCGACCTGCGCGGCGCCGGCGACGCGATTCGCCTGTCGCGCGCCACCCTGCGCACGATCAAGCAGAACCTCGGCTGGGCGTTCGGCTACAACCTCGCGGCGCTGCCGCTGGCCGCGATCGGGCTGCTCAACCCGGTGATCGCCAGCCTGGCGATGGTGTTCTCCAGCATCTCCGTCGTCGGCAATGCGCTGCGCCTGCGCCGCTTCAAGGCGCAGCGGGACCCCGCGGTCGCCGGCCCGTGACTGCGACTCAGTCGAGCTTCTCGACGCGCAGGGACGCGTTCGTCGTTTGCGCAGTCCCTCCGGCCAGCGTCTGCAGCGTGAAGGCCGCCGCCGACGTGTGATTGCGGACGGTGACCACGTCTCCGCTGCTGACGTTGACGATCGCCAGGCCGCCGTTCTGCTGGGTGCCGGCGCCTGAGCCGAAGATCGTGCCAGGGACCAGCACGTCGTTGATGAAGAGCGCGATCTGGTTCGGCTCGACGGCGGCGACCGCGAAGGCGACGGCGTAGACACCGGGACTGGCGAACGTGAGCCCGGCGGTGCCGGGTGTGTGCGTCACACCACTGACAGCAGGCCGTTCGCGTCGAACACGATGTCTGCTTCGACGGGCACGACCTGCGGCCCCACGTTGTAGATGAAGCCGAACTCCGGGGGGTCGATCGGTGCCGCCGGGCCCTCGGGACCGGTGGGTCCCTGCGCCCCTTCCGGGTCGACGGGACCCTGCGCACCGTGTCGGCCCGGCGCTGCCGGCTGCGCCTTGTACTCCAGCGGCGCCTCGCGCCCCCTCGAGCCCGCGGCTGCCGCGCGGACCGGTCCGGCCGCGACAGACCTGGACGGCACGGACGCACTGCGAGGCGTGAGCTGTGACGCTGCCGGCGAATGCCGGGACGTTGCACGGTAGAACGGTGCGAGTGGGGCAGGGGTGGCGGCAAGCGCGCCGGACGCCAGGACGCCGAGCGCGGTCGCCACAAAGGCCAGGAGCCCGAAAGCGGACCGCGGCCGGCGCCGGACGGTCCGGCAATTTCGGCTCGTGGAGTCACGTTACGGAGCGACGACGGCCGCGCCATCCGCCGCTACTACGACGCGCCGGCGCGTGTACTACGCATGCGCCCCAGGCCTCGCACCGCGCAGTTCCCTTCGCGCTTCTCAGTCGCCCTGGACGACGAGCAGCGTGTTGCCGTCCTGGTCGCGGAAGAAGAACATCGGCGGCACGGGGGTGCCCATGCGCATCACCTCGGCGTCGACGTCGGCTCCGTGCTCGCGCAGCTGCGCGTGGGCGGCGTCGATGTCGGCCGTGTTGAAGCTGATGCCCGTCATCACGCCGCCGGCCCAGCCGTTCATCGGCAGCGCCAGGGCGATCCTCGTGCCGCCGCTCGGGGTCGCGACCTCCACCCAGCGGTTGCCCTCGCCGTACGGGATGTCGGAGACCTGCTCGAAGCCAAGCGTTCCCCTGTAGAAGTCGAGCGCGCGATCCTGATCGGACACCGCCACGATCACCGTCGCGATCGTGTCGAAGTTCGTGGTGGCCTGCGTCATCTGAAACCTCCGGTGGTTGGGGCGTTTGGGCTTAAGACCGGTCCCCGGGGGAAAAGTCATCGGACCGAGGCGGTCGCGTCACCCCGCCGAGCCCCAGCCACTCGGCCATCAGCTCGAGCTCGGCGCGGAGCGCCTCAGCCGTCTCGGGTGGCGCTCCCGGCTCGGCGTGCGCGGCCTGAACACGCAGGACGCCCGCCTGGCGGTCGGCCTTCAGGTCGACCCGTGCGACGAGGCGGTCGCCGAGCAGGAACGGCAGCACGTAGTAGCCATGCACGCGCTTGGGAGCGGGGACGTAGATCTCGATCCGGTAGCGCATGCCGAACAGCCGCTCGACGCGTGAGCGTTCCCAGACGAGCGGGTCGAACGGTGCGACGAGCGCCGCGCCCGTCGCAGCGCGCGGCACCGTCGCCTGCGGGTGCAGATACGCGGGATCGCGCCAGCCCTCGACGCTCACCGGCAACAGTTCGCCGGCTTCGACGAGCTCGCCCACCCGCGCCCGCGCCTCGGCGACCGGCAGCCGGAAGTAGTCGCGCAGGTCGCGCTCGGTCGCGACGCCATAGGCACGCGCGGCAACGCGCACGAGCTCGCGCTGGGCCTCGTCGAGCGGCGGCGTCGGCGTCGCCAGCACCGCCTGCGGCAGCACACGCTCCGGTACGTCGTAGAGACGCTCGAAGCCGCGCCGGCGCGCCGAGGTGACCTCACCACTCCAGAACAGGAACTCGACGGCGCGCTTGACGTCCGACCAGTCCCACCACGGGCCCGAGCGCCGCGGGAGCTCCCCGGCGGCGAGATCCCGGGCCGAGATCGGGCCGCGGGCGCGCACGTCGCCGAGCACCTGCGCGAGCAGCTCGGGACGCTCGCGGTGCATCCGCTGCATGCCGCCCCAGGCCTCGTTCGCGGCCCGGTCCATGCGCCAGCGCAGATGCGGCTGCAGGCGCACCGGCAGCAGCGAGGCCTCGTGTCCCCAATACTCGAACAGCCGCCGTGGTGCGCGGTGGGCAAGCCGGTCCAGATCCGCGGGGTCGTAAGGGCCCAGACGACTGAACGCGGGGAGGTAGTGCGCCCGCGCGAGCACGTTGACGGAGTCGATCTGCACGACGCCCTGGCGCTCGACCAGCGCGCGCAGCTGCCGGGCTCCCACCGGGCCGCTGGGGCGTCCGCGCGCAAGTCCCTGAGCGCCGATCGCGACGCGCCGGGCCTCGGCGGCAGACAGCCGCTCACGGGTGCGCGGCGCTGGGCGGACGGACGTCATCGCGGGCATCCTCGCAGCGTCCTGGACGGCCTTGAACCGGGTGGTAGTCTCAAAGAGCAAGGGTCGTCATCCCACGACCTCCGCGATGGAAAGGGACCAACCGCGATGGATGATCTCAGTCCGCCGGACCGCAGGGCCTGACACCAGGCCCACGCAGATTTCAGTGCGGCGCCGAGCGGTGCCGCCTAGCCCCACAGATCGGGCGAACCAAGATTCGAAGGCCGGCCACAGCGCCGGCCTTCGTCATGTCAGGTGCGCGGCGATCACGCCACGGGTGTGCGCTTGACGCGATCCTGGTGCGCCGGAGCGGGGTTCGCCATCAGCAGCTGGGGGACGGTGACCATCCGGTATCCACGCTGTTTCAGCGCGCGCAGGATCAGTGGGAGTGCGCGGGCGGTCACGTCGCGGTCGCCGCCGCCGTCGTGCATCAGCACGATCGACCCGGGCCGCACGTTCGCGAGCACCGCGTCGCGCAGCGCCTTGGGCTGCTTGGCCGCGTAGTCGCCGGGGTCCACGGACCAGAGCACCGTGAGCATCCCCTCGCGGCGGGCGATGCGCAGCGCCTGCTTGTCGAAGGCCCCGTAGGGCGGGCGGAACAGGCGCGCGCGGGGGAGGCCGACACGCTGCATCTCGGCCGCCTGGTCGCTGAGCTCTTCGGTCGCGGCGCGCGGCCCGAGCTTCGTGAGGTCCTTGTGGTTCCACGTGTGGTCGCCGATCGCGTGACCTTCGGCGACCGCGCGCTGCAGCGGCAGCGGGAACTGCCCGAGCTGGAAGCCGAGCGTGAAGAACGTCGCCTGCGCGTCGTAGCGCTTCAGCGTGTCGAGGATCCGCTGCGTGAACGGGCCGGGGCCGTCGTCGAAGGTCAGCGCGACGCTGCGCGTCTGCGAGCCCGCCATGCGGACGAACGGCGTCGCCTTGAGCGTGCGTGCGATCGCGGCGTTCTCCAGCGTGCGGGCGCGCTGCTGGCGCGCAAGCGCCGCACTCGCGCGGCGCGCCTGCTCCTCGAGCCGCAGGCGCGGCAGCTCGGTCTTGACGCCGTCGCGCAGCGCTGCCGGGTTCCAGGACCCGCCGCTGCCGGCGCTCACGGCCACGACGGCGAGCAGGGCGGCTGCAGCGACGGCCACCGCGGCGCCCGCCACGCGCCGGCGGCGGCGGTGGTGCGCTGCCTGTGAGACCGTCAGTCTGCTGTTCGCTGGATCGCTCATCGGCGCCGCGCCCGGGCGGCACGCCGGATGGTAGCCCCGCGATACTGCCCGCCGATGCACCAGGATCTCGCACCCCTGCGCGACCCAGCCGAGCTTGCACCACCACTCGGCGCGCTCGTGCGCCGCGCCCGCGCCGGGTCGCGCGACGACGGTGCGCGCATCGTCCTGGGCATCGAGGGCGGCGGGCTTGCGGTCGCGATGGCCTGCGGCATGGCGCTGGAGCTCGAACGGCTGGGGCTGACGCAGTGGCTCGACGCCGTGTACGGGACCTCGTCGGGCTCGCTGATGGCCGCGTACGTGGCCGGGGGCGCGATGGCGGACGCCGAGCAGATCCTCGAGGACGCCTGCACGCCCGAGTTCGTGCGCTTCAGCCGGCTCGGGCGCGCGCCCGTCGTCTCCGTCGACTGGCTGATGGGTGTCGTGCGCGGCCGCCCGCCCGTCGTCGGCGCCCCGGGCCGCCCGGAGCTGCGGACGCTCGCGGTCGGGGTGCAGGACGGGGCGCTGCGGACGCTCGGCCCGTTCACCGGCCGCGACGACGCGCTGGCCGCGATCCGCGCGAGCATGGCGATCCCGGTGTGGTCCGGTCCGGCGGTCGCCTACGGCGGCGAGCTGCTGTCCGACGGCGGACTGGTCGAGTCGATCCCGGTGCAGACCCCGCTCGCAGCGGGCGCGACGCACCTGATCGCGCTGCGCTCACGCGACTGGGCCTACCGCAAGGGCCGGCGCGGCCGGCTCTACGGCGTCGCCGAGGACATCGTCGGCGCGCGCCTGCCCGGTGCGCTGCCGCGGCTGATCCGTGAGCGCCCCATGCGCTACGACGCCCAGGCCGACGCGCTCGCCGCCGCGACGCGCGGGGAGGGACCGCTCGCCGGCCGCGTCATGCAGATCGCCGCGCCGCCGGGGTCGCCGCTCGTCGGGCGCCTGCAGATCGACCGCGAGCAGGTGCGCAGGGTCGTGCGCGCGGGCCGCGACGTCGTCGCCGCCACGCTCGGGGCCCAGGACCGCTGATCGCGGCAGCTCAGCGGTCTTCGACGACGATGTTGAGCCCGTCGCCCACCAGCAGCGCGCGGCGCCCCTGGAGCAGCTCCAGCAGCTCTGCGCCGACCAGCTCGCGGCGCCAGCCCTGCAGCGTGCGGACGTCCGGCTCGTCGAGGCCCAACCGCACGGCCGTGATGATGCGCTGCAGGTCGGCGCGCGCCGCGAGCAGCTCGTAGGCGAGCTCGGCGCGCTCGGCGCGCGCTCGCACAAGCGCTTCCGCGAGCACGATCAGCGCCGCGTCCCCGGGGTGGCTCGGCGGCGGCTTGCTGCCCTCGACGGGGATCGGCGGCAGCTCGCGGCCGCGTGCGACCACGTCGAGGATCGCCTTCCCGCGCCGGCGGACGACGCCCTCGTGCAGCCCCCGGATCTGGCGCAGGCGCTCGAGGTCCTTCGGCCGGCGCTTGGCGATCTCGATCAGCGCGGCGTCCTGCAGGACGGTCTGGACGGGCCGGTCCTCGGTCGCCGCGACGTCCTCGCGCCACTGCGCGAGTGTCCCGGCGACGGCGCGCTGGCCCGGGTCGAGCGAGTTCACGCGCGGCAGCCGGGCAAAGACCGTCTCCAGCACGCGCACGTCGGAGGAGCCCTCGAGTGCCCGGCACTCCTCGAGCGCCCAGTCGAGCCGGCCCAGGCGCTCGAGGCGCGTCTTGACGGCGTCCGCGGCCTCGAGCAGGTGCAGCACGTCCTCGCGGGCGTAGTCGAGCTGCTCGGCGCTCAGCGGCCGCGCATCCCAGCGGGTGAAGCTGGCGCTCTTGCGCAGCCGCACGTCGAGCAGGTCGTGCAGCAGCGCCTCGTAGCCGATCTGCGAGCGCAGGCCGGCGAACCCGGCGGCGAGCTGCGTGTCGAAGACCGCGTGAACCTCGGTCTTCCATACCCGGCGCAGCAGCGCGACGTCCTGGCGCCCCGCGTGCATCACGATCTCGATCTGCGGATCGGCGAGGACGTCGGCCAGCGCCGAGCAGTCGAGGCTCTCGTCCAGCGGGTCGAGCACCTCGACACGGCTCGGCCGCCCGTCACCGTCGGCGACCGCGACCTGGATCAGGCAGAGCAACGGGCGGTAGCGGCCTTCACCCATGAACTCCGTGTCGATCGCGAGCGCGCCGGTCTCACGAGCCCGCGCGGCGAGCTCGGCGGGGATCTCCGAGCCGCTCACTGGGGCTTCTCGTCCGGCCAGCGGCCCGTGCGCTCGAACTCCTCGCGTGCCCGCTTCTCGTCATCACGATCGTGATCACCGCTGACGCCGATCCGGAAGAACACGTTCAGCAGCCAGACCGAGGCGCCGGCGCTGATGAGCAGCGCCGAGCCCTCGTAGGCGGCATCCGACCGGCCGATCAGCGCGACGAGGAGGCCCGCGACGATGATCAGGACCGGGAGCCAGATGCGCACGAAGCGCTGTATCGGTGTCTGCGGGCGGCGTGGCTTCTTCGGCGTGGGTTGCGGCTGTGAGCTCATGCGGTCACCGGGGAGTGGAGCAGATCACGCGTCCGCGCGATCAGCTCGTCGAGCGGCGGAGCCTCGCCGGCCGCGGCCAGACCGACGGAGGATGCCAGCAGCCCGCGGACCTGCTGGGGCGTCTGACCCAGCTCCAGGCGCTCGCGCAGGGTGATCGCGCCGTCCCGCTTGGAGAGGCGCTCACCGCCGGCGCCGCACATCAGCGGGACGTGCGCGAAGCCGGGCCGGGGGAGGCCCAGCCGCCGCCCCAGCCACAGCTGGCGCGGCGTGCAGTCCAGCAGGTCGGCGCCCCGGACCACCTCGCCGATGGCCTGGCCGGCGTCGTCGATGACCACCGCGAAGTTGTAGGCGAAGGCGCCGTCGTTGCGGCGCACCACGAAATCGTCGACGACGCCCTCGACCGGGCCGCGCAGGCGGTCCACGAACCGCTCGCGGGCGCTCCTGGACCGCAGTCGCAGCGCCGGTGGCCGGCCCGAGGCCTCGCGCTCCGCGACCTGCGCGGCCGTCAGCTCGCGGCAGGTCCCGTGGTAGGCCCCGTCGGGAAGGTGCTCATGCGGTGCGGAGGCGGCATCGCGGATCTCGGCGCGGGTGCACCAGCAGCGGTAGACGAGCCCGTCGCGCTCGAGTCGTGCGAGAGCCTCCTCGTAGAGCCCCGTGCGCGCAGATTGGCGCACGATCTCGCCATCGTGATCAAGGCCCAGCGCGGCGAGGTCGGCGAGCTGCTCGGCGACCAGGTGCTCGCGCACCCGCGCCGCGTCGAGGTCCTCGACGCGGACCTGAAACCGGCCACCAGCACTGCGCGCGAACAGCCATGCGAGCAGGGCCGTGCGCAGATTCCCCAGGTGCAGGGAGCCCGTCGGGCTCGGGGCGAAGCGACCGTCGCCACAGGCGGGCTCCGGGCCACGGAGAACGAGGACATCGGCCACGGCGCCAGGATACGGCGCTACATTGCGCGCCCGATGGCCGATTCCCCCGCTGAGCCCGCGACAGCCCCACCCGGCCCGTGCAGTCCCTGCCGCGGGACCGGGACCGTGATCTCCGGATCAGGTGGAACGCCACATGACGAGCAGTGCCCCTGGTGTGAGGGAACCGGGGTGCAGATCCCAGAGCACGACGCGCAGGCCAGGCGTCGCGACTCCGACGACGCCGGTGAGCAGCGCGTGAGCGCTGAGGTCGACTAGTGCTCCTTCTCGCAACTGGCGGCCGGAAATGAGCCGCTGGCGGCGCCGGCAGGCCAGGACGCAGGATCGGAGGAATGCCGGGGGCATTGCCCGATCCGAGGACGCCGCCTGCCGGTGATCGACGGCGACTCATCTCGGTCGGTAGTTGTGAGACGGGGCACTAGGACGTGCTGGCGGCGCTTTGAGAGGCATCAGGACATGCCTACGGCATGTCCTGTCCTGCCAGGGGGCCGTACATAGGCGGCGCCGCAAGTACCCGGAAGGCACACCGAGCGTGGTCGGCCGCCGGAAGCCGAGCGGGACCCGCGACGCCGCACCGAAGTGGTCGGCGCGCCGGGTGCAGGGCTCGCGACCATGCGTCCGCGCCTGGACGGATGGACGAGCGGCCGTGGACGAACGATCGACAGGCGGCCGTTGAAGCTCATTGACGCGCGAGCGCGGCCGATGCGAGGAGATCATGCGCCTTACCCTGCGCCTCGCCGCCGGTGCCGCCGTCGCCATCGTCGCGAGCACCCTGACCGCTCCGATCGCGTCCGCCGCCGACGGCTGCACGCCGATCGACAATCGCAGCGGGGTCTCGCGCATCGCCACGTCCCCGCGCGCCGGCACGGCGATCGTCACCGCCTCGGCGAACGACGTGCCGATGGCGACGGTCAACGGCAACACCATCGTCTCGACGATTCACCTGACGGACACGGGGATCGTCCGGACCGTGAAGATCAAGGACCTCGCGCTGTCCCACAACGTCCTCAGCGACATCACGCTGCGGCTGCGCGCGCCTGACGGCACGCTCGTCCTGCTCGCCAACTCGCTCGCCGGGGCGAACATGGTCTCCACGGCCTTCAGCGACGCGGCACCCAGCATCTTCGTCGGCCTGCCGCCCTACACCGGGACGTTCGCACCGCAGGAGTGGCTCGCACAGCTGTTCGGCGAGACGATCGCCGGCGACTGGAAGCTCGAAGTCACCGACGCCGCGGGCGGCCCCAACGGATCGCTCAACGCCTGGACGCTCGAGCTCGCGCCCGAAGCCTGCGGGGCGCAGCCGGTCGCGGCGATCAACGCCACGCCGAATCCTGTCGCTCCCGGCGGCACAGTGACCTTCGACGCCGGCGACTCAGCGCCCAGCCTCGGCGCCACGATCACCAGGTACGAATGGGACCTCGACGGCAACGGCACGTTCGAGACCGACACCGCAACCACGCCGACGACCACGCAGAGCTACGCCTTCAAGGGCACCTACGCGATCAGCGTGCGGGTGACCGACGATCAGGGCAACTCCGACCAGCGCACGATCGCGCTGGCCGTGACCGCCAAGCCGAACGCGGCGATCAACGTCGACCCCGCGTCGCCGCTGTCGCTGGTGAACGCGACGCTCGACGCCTCGGCGTCGTACGACTCCGACGGCACCGTCGTGCGCTACGAGTGGGATCTCGACGGCGACGGGACCTACGAGGTCGACGCGGGCAACATTCCCACGATCCAGCGGCTGTTCGGAACCTCCGGGCCGCGAACCGTGCGCGTGCTGGTGACCGACGACAGCGGCGCCCAGGACGTGGCGGTGCAGAGCGTCCTCGTGCAGAATCGCCCGCCCCTCGCGGCGTTCGCCCCGCAGTCCACACCGGCGATCGTCGGCGCGGACACGGTCCTCGACGCCGCCACCAGCGCCGACCTCGACGGCACGATCGTCAACCACGAGTGGGACTTCGACAACGACGGCACCTACGAGACGAGCTCAGGCGGGTCCAACCAGGTCACGCACGTCTTCCCGGGGTCCGGCAGCTACGTCGTCGGCCTGCGAATCACGGACAACGGCACCGACACGAGCGCGACGACCCGCACGATCATCGCGACGCAGGCGCCGGTTCCCGTGGTCGGCGCCAGCACGCTGATGACGCGGCCCGGTGCGCCCGTCACGTTCGATCCGGCCGGCTCGGCCGATCCCGACGTCACCGGCGGCATCGTCAGCTACGCCTGGGACTTCGACGGCGACGGCACGATCGACCAGACCACGAGCGGCCCGGCGCCCGTCATGCACAGCTACACGGCGTTCGGGCTGTTCACCGCGCGCCTGACCGTGACGGATGATCTCGGCGCGACCGGGACCACGACGGTCGTCATCAACGTGTACAACGAGCCGCCCGTGGCGGCGCTGTCGATCTCCCCGTCGGCGGTCCTCACCGGCGAGTCCGTGACCTTCTCGGGCGCCGGCTCACTCGATCCCGACGGAGCGATCGCCAAGTACGAGTTCGACCTCGACGGCAACGGCACCTACGAGGTCAACGCCGGCGCCACCCCGACGCTCGTGCGCAGCTTCCCCAACCGGATGCGCGTGACCGTGCGCGTGCGCGTCACCGACACCGACGGCGCGACCGCCGTCGCGACCGGCCTGCTGAGCGTCGATCCGGCGCCCGCGCCGCCGACGCCACCCGGCACGGGCGGTGCCGGCGCCGGCGCCGGCGGGAACGGCTCCGGCGCGGGCGGCACCGGCGATGACGGCTCCGGACCGGCCCCGGGCGCGTCCTTCACCGCGAGCCTCAGCGGCGCCAGCATCCAGACGCTGCGCCGCGTGATCCGCAAGGGCGTCGGCGTGCGCTGCCACGTCGACCGCAAGGCGACGTGCCGGCTGGAGATCATCGTCAGGGCGCGCGACGCCAAGCGTCTGCGCCTGGCGAAGGGCAAGAAGGCCAAGCGCCCGGTCCGGATCGCCCGTGGCCGCGCAAGCGCCGCCGGCTCGGGCTCGAAGGCCGTGACGCTGAAGCTGTCCGCCAAGGCTCGCAAGGTGCTGCGCCGCGCGCGCCGCGTCGTCGTGATCGTGCAGGGCACGGCGACCGACGGCGACGGCGGCAAGGCGACGCTGTCGCGCGCGATCATGCTGCGCCGCTGACCGCGCGGCAGCCGGTTACTTCGCTGCGGCGTCGCGCACCCGCACGATGCCGCCGGTGGTGCCCGCCACCTGCAGCACGACCGGGAACTCGCCGGGCGCGTCCGCCACGAAGCGCAGCTCCCCGAGCAGCGCCGGCCCGACGGCGGTCTGCAGCCCCAGCTGCGTCACCTTCGCGATGTCCGGCGTCGCGCTGCTGACGCGCAGGACGACGGTGTCCCCGACGCGTGCGCGGACCGGCCTGCGGGAGGGCAGCTTCGCGACGACCTCGCGACCGTCGCCGCCGGCCGGCGTGGCTGCGGGCAACGCCGTCGTTGTCGTCGTCTGCGCGCGGTCGCCGCTGGTGCGGTCGCGTTCGGCGGCGCTGAGCAGGCTCGCGACGACGATCATCGCGACGAGGAGGAGGAGCGCGGGTCGCGCGGAGCGCATGGCGGCGATGCTTGCAGAGGCGGCCGATCGCCGCGCCATGACGCCGACCGGCCACTCAGCGATTCGTCCACCCGCTCATGCCGTTGGTCGGTCTGCAGGCCCCGCTGACCGACAACCACTGGCATGGTGCGCCCACGTTCAGGCGACGGTGAGCACGGCTACACGCTCGTGGAGATCCTCGTCGTCATGCTGGTCATCGGGATCCTCGCGGCGATGGCGCTTCCGTCGTTCCTGGGCCAGCAGCACAAGGGCCAGGACGCGGAGGCCAAGTCCAACGCGCGCCAGCTGCTCACGCATGTCGAGGGCTGCGCCGTGGAGACCAGCGCCTACGACGAATGCGACAGTTCCTCCGAGCTCGGCTCGATGAGCGTCGCTTGGGGGGCAGGCACGGGACAGGTCGAGGTGAGCGCGTCGTCGGCGACGGGCTACACGATCATCGCCCGCTCGCGCTCGGGCACCGACTTCCGCATCACGCGCACCGGGGTGGCCTCGCCGCCGCTGCGGACGTGCTCGCGTGCGTCGTTCGGCGGCTGCCACGCCTCCGGCGACTGGTAGGGAATCCGGGGTGGACGCCCTAGTACGGGCGTCCAGCGGACTCAGGTCCAGACCCCATTTGCCGATACCCCTTGCGTCAAGAGGTGCCAGTCACCCTCGGACGCCAAGGGCACACCGCTCGTGAGGGCGGGTCGCAAAGCCACGGGGCTCCAGACGGAGTCAGCCGGGTTGCCACCGAGGTGGACGACAGGGGAGCTGGCGATTCCAATCGATCCAAACGGAGGATCACATGCTGCGCAACATGCGCAAGGACGATGAAGGCTTCACCCTCATCGAGCTCCTGGTCGTCATTCTGATCATCGGCATTCTCGCCGCGATCGCACTCCCGACGTTCCTCGGCCAGCAGAAGAAGGGCCAGGATGCGTCGGCCAAGTCCGATGCCCGTAACCTCGTCTCGCAGGTTGAGGCGTGCTTCGCGGACACGCAGACCTACGTCACGTGCCAGACCGCAACCCAGCTCGGCACGACCGGCCTGGACATCGGTCCCGGCGCAGGCCAGGTCCAGGTGACCGCGGCAGGCGTGGACACCTTCACCGTGACGGCGTACTCGCGTAACGCGAGCCACACGTTCGCGATCAACCGGCTCGCCGCAGGCGGTTACACCCGCACCTGCGGTACTGCCTCCGACGGCGGCTGCAAGGCCACCAGCACCTGGTAGGGACTCCCCGCTCGCTGCGCCAGGCGAGCACCTGTGATGGACCTCGAGAGGCGGGCCCCCGGGCCCGCCTCTCAGCGTTAAGGCCGTGATCTGAGCGGGAGCTAAAGCCCCGGCGGGCTTCGGTCGATACCCCCGCCGAACGCATCAACAAGCTGCACTGCCCCCTCACCCCACAGGAGTCCCAAGACAATGCTCAACCGCCTCAAGCACGACGACGAGGGATTCACGCTCATTGAGCTCCTGGTCGTCATTCTGATCATCGGCATTCTCGCCGCGATCGCACTCCCGACGTTCCTCGGTCAGCAGAAGAAGGGCCAGGATGCGTCGGCCAAGTCCGATGCCCGTAACCTCGTCTCGCAGGTTGAGGCGTGCTTCGCGGACACGCAGACCTACGTCTCGTGCCAGACCGCGACCCAGCTCGGCACGACCGGCCTGGACATCGGTGCCGGCCCGAGCCAGGTCCAGGTGACCGCAGCCGGCGTGGACTCGTTCACCGTCACCGCGTACTCGCAGAACAACAGCCACACGTTCTCGATCAACCGACTCGCCGCAGGCGGCTACACCCGCACCTGCGGCTCCCCCAGCGACGGCGGCTGCAAGGCCACCAGCACCTGGTAGCAGGACCCTTCACCTCCCTGATGTGACCGCGCGAGGCGGGCCCCCGGGCCCGCCTCGTCGCATGCCGGGAGGGTTTCCCTGCGCGCCGGCGAACCACCACCAGCACCCGTGTCCGCTCCCTCCGTCGCCCTGATCTTCTTTGCCGGCCTGGCGATCGGATCGTTCCTGAACGTCGTCGCCTACCGCCTGCCGCGGGGTGAGTCGCTTGCCTCACCGCCGTCGCACTGCCCCAGCTGCGACACGCCGATCCGCTGGTTCGACAACGTCCCGGTGCTCGGCTGGCTCATCCTCCGCGGCCGCTGCCGCTCGTGCGGCGAGCCGATCTCCTGGCGCTACCCGACCGTCGAGCTGACGACCGGCATCCTCTTCGGACTCGTCGCGGCCACGCAGGACGAGGCGAGTGGCGTCGTCCTGGGCCTGCTGCTGGTGACCGCGCTGGTCCCGATCACGCTGATCGATCTCGACACGCGCCGGATCCCCAACGCGATCACGTTGCCGGCGGCGATCGCCGCGCTGGCGGCCGGCCTCGCACTGGACCTCGACTTCGTGCCGGAGCAGCTGATCGCGGGCGCCGCCGCATTCGCGTTCTTCTTCGCCGCCGCCTACCTCTACCCGCGCGGCATGGGGATGGGCGACGTCAAGCTCGCCGGCGTGCTCGGGCTGTACCTCGGCCGCGCGGTCGCGCCGGCGATCTTCATCGCGCTGATCACCGGCGTCCTGGTCGGCATCGTGATCATCGCCCGCGTCGGCCAGGCGGCGGGCCGCAAGACCGCGGTCCCGTTCGGGCCGTTCCTCGCACTCGGCGGGATCATCGCCTTCTTCGTGGGCGATTCGCTCGTCGACGCCTACACCGACCGCTTCTAGCCGGGCGCGCGGCATACCCGTCGCCGCGGTCACGGGTGGACGGATGGCGGATCGGCCCTTGCGGGGGTTGAGTCCGGAGCGGTAGCTGCCGATGCCGGGAACGGACGCCTCCCCACTTCCCCTTCATCTCGTCCGACCCCACCGCCCTCCACTTATGGCACAGCGACAGAAGCCGATCGTCGGCCTCGACATCGATCCAGCCGGCATCGCCGTTGCCCGCGTCGCGGTCAACTCCGGGCTGAAGCTCGAGCAGGCGTTCACCTCCCCGCTGGAACCGGGCATCGTCCGTGACGGCGAGGTCGTCGACGTTCCCGCCCTCAGCGACGTCCTGCGCGCCGTCTGGGCCGACCACAAGGGCCTGGACCGGCGCGTGCGCATCGGCCTCGCCAACCAGAAGGTCGTCGTCCGCACGATCGAGCTGCCCGTCGGCGCCGAGGGCAAGGAGCTCGACGCCGCAATCCGCTTCCAGGCGCAGGACGCGCTGCCGATGCCGCTGGACCAGGCGGTCCTCGACTGGCAGATCCTCGGCGTCGCCGAGACCGAGAACGGTCCGCGCCAGCAGGTCCTGATCGCCGCTGCACGCCGCGACATGATCGAGCCGGTCATCGCCGCCGCCCGCGGCGCGGGCCTGCGCGTCGAGGGCATCGACCTCGCCGCCTTCGCGATGATCCGCGCGCTGCGCGACCCCGGTATCGACGGTGGCGCCGACATCGACGCGGTCCTCTACGCCGAGCTCGCCGGCATCACGAACGTCGCCGTCGCAAAGGGCCCGCAGTGCCTGTTCGCACGGTCATCCGGCAGCGGCGTCGAAGGCCTCGCCGTCGAGCTCGCCGAGCGCCGCGGGCTGACCCTCGAGCACTCGCGCGCCTGGCTGCAGCATGTCGGTGTCGTCACGCCGCTCGAGCAGATCGAGGGCGAAGCCGAGATCGTCACCGATGCCCGCGCGGTCCTCCAGGACGGCGTGCGCCGCATCGCGAGCGAGATCCGCCAGTCGCTGGACTTCCACCACATGCAGTCGACCGGTGCGCACGTCGTGCGCGCCGTCGTCACCGGCCCCGGCCTCGCGATCCCCGGCTTCGCCGAGGCGATCGGAGCCGAGATCGGCCTGGACGTCACGCACGGCATCGTCGCCGGCGAGGCGGGCGGGGTGCTCAGCGCCGACGTCACCGTCGCCGCCGGCCTCGCCGCCCCAGGCACGCCCGGCGTCAACCTGCTGCCCGCCGAGGAGCGGCGCGCCGCCGGCACGGCCGGCCGCAGCGGCGGCCTCGTCTACGTGGCGCTCGGCGCGCTCGCGCTGATGCTCGTGCTCGCCACCTCGTACGTGATCGCGACCAACAACGTCAAGGAGCAGACCGCTCAGGTCGAGGCCGTCTCCCAGCAGGCCGCCGCAGCCGAGCTGGTCGCCAAGAACCTGACCGCCTACGCCGACTTCTCCTCGCTGCGCCAGACCCGCGTGTCGACCGTCCGCAACCTGGCCACGAGCCGGTTCGACTGGGCCCACGCGCTCGGCGAGCTCTCGCGCGTGCTGCCCAAGAACGTCTGGCTGACGACGATCTCGGCATCGCTGTCCTCCGATGGCCAGGGTGGCGCCGCCAGCGGCGTGCGCTCGACCTCGGCCGGCCCGGCGCTGAAGCTCACGGGCTGCACGACGTCGCATCCGATGGTCGCCACGCTCATGTCCGAGCTGCGCCGGATGGACGGCGTCGTGAAGGTGAGCCTCGACTCGTCGCAGAAGGGCAACGAGGTGGACGGCGAGAGCTCGTCGACCGGCGACTGCCGCGGCGGCAGCGGCAAGAAGTCGCAGTTCAGCATGACGATCTTCCTCAGTGCCCCGGTGGCCACACCGGCGGAGGCCGCACCGGCCCCCGCGAGCGCCACCGCCGGCGCCGCCACGAGCCAGCCCTCGACCACGGGGAGCTCCCAGTGACCGGCCGCGACCGTCTTGTCGGAATCGTCATCCTCGCGGCCGTCCTGCTCGGCGGCTTCTGGTTCTTCATCCTCGCGCCCAAGCGCAAGGAAGCGACCGCCCTGAGCGCCAAGGTCGTCGTCCAGGAGCAGCGCCTGGTGGCCGCCCGCGCCGCCGTGACGCAGGCCAAGGATGCGCAGGAGCGCTACAACGGCGACTACGCCGCAGTGGCTGCACTCGGGCAGGCCGTGCCCGCCGACGACGATGTCCCATCGCTGATCGTGCAGGTCAATCGCGCGGCCGACCGCGAGAAGGTCGACTTCCGCTCGCTCACGGCCGACACCGCGGGCGCGGTGGCCGCAGCACCCGCGGCCGCGGCTCCCGCTCCCGCCACGCCCGCTCCCTCCAACGGGGGCGACTCGGGCTCGAGCGGCGGCTCCGCCGACGCCCAGCCCGCGACGCCCGCGCCGGCGAGCGCGACGGGCGCCGCCGCGCTGCCCCCTGGGGCCAGCGTCGGCGCCGCCGGTTTCCCGACGATGCCGTTCAGCTTCGAGTTCGTCGGCAGCTTCTTCCGCCTCGAGGACTTCCTCCACCGCGTCGCGCAGTTCACGAGCGTGGGCTCCGACGGCAACCTGGTCGTGCGCGGCCGGCTGCTCTCAGTGGACAGCATCGAGCTCAAGGCCGCGTCCTCCGGGTTCCCGAAGGTCGCCGCGAGCGTGAAGGCGACCGCCTACCTGCTCCCGCCCGGCGAGGGCCTCACCGCCGGCGCCACACCTGAGGGCCCGGCCGCCGCCGACGCCGCGGCCACCGGTGGCGGCGCTCCCAGCTCGGACGGCGGCGGTTCACCCGCGCCGGCCCCGACCGCCGCGGCCACACTCATGACCGGAGGACGCCGGTGACCCCGCTGCGCAACATCTGGGCCGACCTCGTCGAGAAGCGGCTGTGGCCGGTGGCCGTGCTGCTGCTGGCCGGCATCATCGCCGTCCCGATGGTGCTCGCCAAGAGCCCCGCCTCCGACTCGGTCGCGACGCCGGCAGCGGACGCCGTCCTGGCATCCGCGGCCAAGCGCGACGAGACGACGATCGTCACCCTTGACACCGCTCCACAGGTGCGCCGCCACGACGGCCGTGGCCGCGACCCGTTCGTCCAGCCCAAGGGCTCCACGCCGCAGAAGGCCGACGCGGTCAAGTCCAGCACGACGGCCGACGTCGCGCCCGCAGGCGGCGGCGACAGCGCCGGCGGTGGCGGTGGCGCCGTGAGCGACCCGACGTCGAAGACGCCCGCCAAGGCCAAGCCGAAGCCCAAGAGCACCGGCCCGGCCTACGTCATCGACCTGCGCTTCGGCCAGGCCGACTCGATGAAGACCCTGAAGAACGTCCCGCGGCTGACGCCGCTGCCCTCCGCCGCGAGCCCGTTCTTCGTGTTCCTCGGCGTCAAGGAGGACGGCAAGACCCTCGTGTTCCTCGTCTCCTCCGACGCGAAGGCGACGGGCGACGGCAAGTGCAAGCCGAGCTCCAAGGCCTGCGAGACGATCGAGCTGAAGTCCGGCGACACCGAATTCTTCGACCTCAGCACCGATGCGGGCGTCGAGCAGTACCAGATGGACATCATCAAGGTGCGCAAGACGAGCGCCTCGAGCTCGGCGAAGTCCGCTCGCGCGGCCCGCGCCAAGGCCAGGGCCTCGAAGTCCGACCGGCGCCTCCTGCGCAAGGTCATCGACGGGCGCTCCGCTCACCTGATGGGCGCCTACCGCTGGGTTCCCGCTCGCGGCGTCCTGGTCCACGTTCCCGCGTGGGCCGACAAGGACTGAGCGCCGCCGGCGGACGGCCGGCCGGTGCGGGGGGATACCCTGCGCCCGGCGTATGCCGTTGAAACTGATCACCTCCGGAGAGTCCCACGGCCCAGGGCTCACCTGCATCGTCGAGGGCCTGCCCGCGGGGCTGGAGCTCGACCGCGAGGCCATCGACCGTGACATGGCGCGCCGCCAGCTCGGTCACGGGCGCGGCGGCCGGATGAAGATCGAGACCGATCGCGCGTTCGTCACCGCGGGCGTGCGGCACGGACGCACGCTCGGCGGGCCGATCGCGCTGCAGATCGCCAACCGCGACTTCACCAACTGGGAGGAGCGGATGAACCCCTGGCCGGTCGAGGCCGACGTCCCCGAGGTTCACCTGCCGCGTCCCGGACACGCCGACCTGGTCGGCGCCTGGAAGTACGGGTTCACCGACATCCGCAACGTGCTCGAGCGCGCCAGCGCCCGTGAGACCGCGGCGCGCGTCGCCGGCGGCGCGGTGTGCCGCGCCTTTCTGGCGGCGCTCGGCGTGCACGTGCGCTCACACGTCGTGCAGATCGGCACCGAGCGTGCGGCCGAGCAGGACGGGCCGCTGGGGCTCGCCGACTTCGATGCGGTCGACGCGGATCCCGTCCGCTGCCTGGACCCGGACGCAAGCCGCGCGATGGTCCAGCACATCAACGTCCAGCGCAAGGCCAACGAGTCGATCGGTGGCGTGTTCGAGGTGATCGCGTTCGGGCTCGTCCCGGGCCTGGGCTCGCACGTCTCCTGGGAGGAGCGACTCGACGGCCGCCTCGCGCAGGCGGTCTGCTCGATCCAGGCGGTCAAGGGCGTCACGCTCGGCGAGGCGTTCGAGATCGCCGCCCGCCCGGGAAGCGAGGCGCACGACGAGATCTTCTACGACGACGAGCGCGGCTACCACCGCGAGACCAACCGCTCCGGCGGGCTCGAGGGCGGGATGACGACGGGTGAGCCGCTGCTCGTGCGCGGCGCCATGAAGCCGCTCCCGACGCTGACGCAGCCGCTGCGCTCGGTCGACATCTCCACGCGCGAACCGGCTCAGGCGCTGCGCGAGCGCACCGATTCGAGCAGGGTCCCGGCGGCCGGGGTCGTCGCCGAGGCGATGGTCGCGTTCGTCCTGGCCGACGCCTACCGCGAGAAGTTCGGCGGCGACCACGTCGACGACACGCTGGCCGCGGTGGAGGCTTATCGGAAGCGGATCGGGTGGAGGACGCGCAGCTAGACCGCTGCCTGGTCTTCGCCGGCTTCATGGGAGCCGGCAAGACGACCTGCGCCGCCGAGGCCGCGCGGCTGCTCGGCGTCCCTGTCCGTGACATCGACGAGACGCTGGCCGCGACGCTCGGCGAACCGATCGAGGCGCTCTGGGACCGCGAAGGGGAGGCGGCATTTCGCGAGCGCGAGGAGCGCGCCGTCCTGGAGGCACTCGCGGGGGCGCCGGCCATCGTCGCGCTCGGCGGCGGCGCGCTCGGCTCGGAGCGCGTGCGTGATGCGCTGCGGTCGCACACCGTCGTCGTCGTCGACGTCAAGCTGGAGACTGCGTGGTCGCGCGCCGCCGGCTCGGGCCGGCCGCTGGCGCGCGACCGGCAGGGGTTCGACGCGCTCTACGCCGAGCGCGAAGCCGGCTACCGGGCGGCGGCCGGCGCGACGCTGCCGCGGTCGGGCATCGACATCGTCCGCCGTGCGCTGCCCTCGCTCGTGGCGTTGGCGAGCGGCAGTGCAGATGGGCTGCGGCTGCTGTGGGCGACGAGCGCCTCCGGCGACTACCCCGTGTGGGTCGGAGCGGGTGCGATGGCCGCGCCGTGGCCGATCCCCGGCCCCTCGCGGCGCATCGTGATCAGCGACGCGAATGTCGCCGAGCTCTACGCGGGCCGGGTTCCGGTCCTTGCCGGGCTGGTCGAGATCGGGGCAGGTGAGGACCAGAAGACGCTCACGACCGCCGAGGCGGTCTGGCGCGCGCTCATCGCGCAGGGCGTCACCCGCGCCGACCACCTCGTCGCCGTCGGCGGGGGCGTCGTGGGCGATCTCGCCGGGTTCTGCGCCGCGACCTACCAGCGCGGCATCCCGGTGGTCCAGGTGCCCACGACGCTGGTGGCCCAGGTGGACTCGGCCTACGGCGGGAAGACCGGCGTCGACCTCCCGGAGGCCAAGAACTACGTCGGCGCCTACCACCAGCCCGCCGCGGTGCTCGTCGATCCGCAGGCGCTCGCAACGCTTCCGCCCGCGGAGTTCGCCGCCGGCTACGCCGAGGTCGTCAAGACCGCGCTGATCGCCGGCGGGACGCTGTGGGACGTCGTCGGCGCCGGGGAGCGCGTCGACGACGACGTGATCCTCGCCTGCGCGCGCACGAAGCTCGCGGTCGTCGCCGAGGACGAGCGCGACGCCGGCCGCCGGCAGGTGCTGAATCTGGGCCACACGATCGCCCACGCGATCGAGACGGTCACCGGCTACACGCGCCTGCGCCACGGTGAGGCCGTCGGCCTGGGGCTGCTTGCGGCGCTGCGGCTGTCGGGCACCGAGGCGCTGCGTGAGCAGGTCCACGGGCTCCTGGCCGCGGCGGGACTGCCGACCACCGTCTCCGGGATCGACGCCGATGTCGTCGTCGAGGTGACGCGGCGTGACAAGAAGCGCGTGGGCGACGACGTGCCGTTCGTGCTCTGCGCGGCACCGGGCGACGTGCGGTTCGGCGCTCAGATCGCGCCGGCCGAGGTGCGCGCGGCGGTCGCCGAGATCATCGGCTGAGGAGCCTCCGCGGCGGCGGACTGCGGCGCACCGGTGAACGCGGTCCGCGCCAGCAGCACCAGCGCCGGCACCGCCCAGACGAGGTAGGTCGCCGCCAGCACGTCCGGGCTCACGCGCAGCGAGAGCACGACGAACGAGATATAGGTCAGCCCGCTGAGCGCCATCGCCCCGACGGGCAGGCCGGGACGTGCGAGCGCCTCCCAGCTCAGCAGCGCCAGGATCGCCGGCAGCACGTAGTAGATGGTGTTCCACGGGTCCAGCAGGCTGCGCACGAACAGCAGCAGTGCAAGCAGCGCCAGCGCGTCACGGCGCTCCACGCGGCCGCTGCGCAGCCGCCGCGCGAACAGCGCGGACAGCGGCAGCCCCAGCAGCACGATCACGGGGTGGGAGAAGCGGTGGACGAGCTCCGGCCCGCGGTAGCCCGTCGCCCCCGAGACGGGGTCGACGATCGCCTCGCGCAGCGGCCAGAAGAGCTGCGTGGGGTGGAAGGAGTGCGCTGTCGATGCGATCGACAGGACCGAGCTGCCGGCGGTCGCGGGCTCGGACAGGAGGAACGGGAGCTGTCCTGCTGCGGCGCTCACGGCGACGCCCGCGAGCAGCCGCAGACGGCCGTCGCGGGCCGCCAGCAGCGCCGGCAGGATCCCGATCACGGCCCAGGGCTTTGCGGCGATCGCGGCGCCGAGCGCGATGCCGGCCCAGCCGGGCCGGTCGGACAGGGCGGCGAGCAGGGCGAGCGCGCAGAGCGCCCCGGCGAGCGCCTCCTCCGGGTGGCCCAGCGGCGATGCGCGGGTGAAGACGGGGGCGAGCAGGCAGGTGAGGATCACCGCGACGCGGATGCCACGCGGACGCTGCAGACTCGTGAGCCTGCCGTTCAGCACGTACGCGAGCGCCGTGACCGCGAGCATGCAGGAGACGGCGCCCGCCATGTACACGCCGATCGGCCCGGAGCCGAAGCCGTCGGCCGCGAACATCGCCGGGATGCGGGGGAGGACGGAGGGCCCGTAGATCGGTGCTCCCTGCAGGAAGCCGCGCAGGTCGCCGCCGAGCAGCAGGTCGACGCTCGGCTGCAGCTCGACGGAATAGTCGCCGGTCGCGGTGTTGGCGAGCGTCAGCAGCACCGTGGCGGCGATCAGCAGCAGCGCGAGTGGCCAGCGTTCGGCATGCCGGGGCACGGGTCAGGTATCGGCATCCAGTGCGGCTGGGCTGAAACGTCGCGCCCGGCTGACATGCGAGACTCGCGGGGTGCTCACCCACAACCGCATCGAGGTCATGCACGGGGTCAATCTCGACCAGCTCGGCCGCCGCGACGCCGGTCACTACGGCGGGCTGACGTACGACCGGCTGGAGCAGCGGATCGACGCCCAGGCGGCTGAGCGCGGGCTGCAGTGCCGGTTCTTCCAGACCAACCACGAAGGCGCGTTCGTCGAGCACCTGCACGGGCTCGACGGCCTGGCCGACGCGATCGTGCTGAACCCCGGGGCCTGGACGCACTACTCGTACGCGATCCGCGACGCACTGGAGATCGCAGCGCTCCCGGCCGTGGAGGTGCATCTGTCGGACGTGCAGGCGCGCGAGCCGTTCCGTCGCCTGTCGGTGATCTCGGACCTCTGCATCGCGACCGTCAGCGGCCAGGGACCGGACGGCTACGACGTCGCGCTCGATCGCCTGCTCGACGCGTTGAGCGCGCGCGGAGCGGCGGCATGAGTGAGCGCGCGGAGCGCCTGGCCGCCGCGGCGCGTGAGCGCGGGCTGGACCTGCTGCTCGTCTCGCACCTGGTCAACGTCCGCTGGCTGACCGGATTCACGGGCTCCAACGGGCTCGCGATCCTCGGCAGCGGTCAGGCGGACACCACGGGGATCTTCCTCACCGACTTCCGCTACGTCACGCAGGTCTCCGAGCAGGTGTCGCCGCTGTGGGACCGCCGGCAGGCGACGCAGGAGCTGCTCGGGCCCGCGCTCGGCGAGCACTTCCCCGACTGGGACGGGGCGCAGCTCGCGCGCACGGGGTTTGACGACCGCAACGTCACCGTCGCAGGGCTGGAGCGCATCCGCGCTGCGATCGGTGACCGCACGGAGCTCGTGCCCGCCGGAGGACTCGTCGAGGACCTGCGCGAGATCAAGGAGGCGGCGGAGGTCACGCGCATCCGCGAGGCCGCCCATCTCGCCGACCACGCACTGACCGAGGTGCTCGGCCGCGGGCTGGCGGGCAGGACCGAGGCGCAGGTCGCGCTCGACCTCGAGGTCGAGATCCGCCGGCACGGCGCCGAGGCGATCAGCTTCCCGCCGATCGTCGCGGGCGGCGCACACGGCGCGCTGCCGCACGCCGTCCCGCGCGCGAGCGTCATCGAGCCGGGCACGCTCGTCACGATCGACTGGGGCGCGCAACTCGAGGGCTACTGCTCGGACTGCACGCGTACGTTCGCTGCGGGCGGGGAGCCCGGGGACGAGGAGCGCGGCGTGTACGAGCTCGTCCTGCAGGCCCAGGAGGCGGCGCTGGCGGCAGTGCGGCCGGGGCCGACCGGCAAGGAGGTCGACGCGGTCGCGCGCCGGATCATCGACGCCGCCGGGCATGCCGAGCACTTCGGGCACGGCCTCGGGCACGGCGTCGGGCTGGAGATCCACGAGGGGCCGCGACTCTCGCGCCTCGGGGAGACGGCGCTCGCCGGCGGGATGGTCGTGACCGTCGAGCCCGGTGTCTACGTGCCCGGGCGCTGCGGGGTGCGGATCGAGGACCTCGTCGTCGTCACCGACGACGGGTCAGACGTCCTGAACACGCTGCCCAAGGACCTGCAGGTCGTCGACTGACGAACGTGTGAAGGACTCAGTTGAGCCCGGCCCGCTGGACCAGTTGGTCGGCCACGTCCACCACGTCGGCCACGTTGGCGCAGATGGTGGTCGCGGCGGTGGCCTCCATCCGCAGGGAGGCGGCCAGGCCGCCGATGATGATGCCGACCGTCGGGTCGGCGGCGCGCACCTCGTAGATCGCTGCCGGCAGGACGATCGCCGTGTCGGCGATCGTCACGGAGAAGCCGACGATGTCGGGCTGGTAGCGCTCGACGGCGCGTGTGAGGGTCTCGATCGGGACATCGGCGCCGAGCATCCGCACGTCGTAGCCCGCATGCCGTAGCACGCTGGCAGCCATCTCCAGGCCGATGGTGTGGCGTTCCTTTTCGAGCCCGCACAACACGATCCGGTGATTGGGACGGTCTGCGGCGACCCGTGAGGCCTCCCGCTGCCGCGCGATGATGCGCGTGGTGATCTGCGTGGCGAGGTGTTCCTCAGCGATCGAGATCTCCCCGGTCGCCCAGCGCTCGCCGACCTTGCGCATCGCGGGAGCGATGATCGCGTCGTACAGCATGGTCTCGGGGATGTCCTCGCCGACGGCCTCGGACGCGGTGCGCATGGCGGCCGGCTCGTCGCCGGCGAGGACGGCCTCGGCGTAGGACTCCCGCAGACGGCCGATCGCCAAGAGTCGCTGCACCTCTTGGCTCGCGGATGGCATCGCCGATCCAGACTACTCCTCCGGCCAAGCCGGACCGGCGGGTACCCTCGAACGTGAGGCTGGCCGCCGTCTTGCGGGCTCGGAGCCGGCGCGTGCCGATGCCTGGCTTGGCGGCCTCCCGCCTGGAGGCTTCCCCCTGCGCCCGGAGAACCACAAGCGACGATGGCCATGCACGTGAACGACGCGACATCCGGCGAGGGCGAGCCGCGCCCGCAGTCGGGCCTGTCGCCGCCGGTCTCCGTCGTCATCTGCGCCTTCTCCGACGAGCGCTGGGACGCGCTCAAGGATGCCGTCGCGTCGGTCCGCGCGCAGACCCGGCCGGCGCTCGAGCTGATCGTCGCCATCGACCATAATCCGGGCCTGTTGCAGCGGGCCGCCGCGCTGTGGCCGGACGGGTCGGTCGTGCTCGTCGAGAATGTGGAGATGCGCGGGCTCTCGGGTGCCCGGAACGCCGGTATCGCCGCGGCGACCGGCGACCTCGTGGCGTTTCTCGACGACGATGCCGCAGCCGATCCCGACTGGCTCGAGCAGCTCGTGCCGATGTTCGACGACCCCGCCGTCGTCAGCGGGGGCGGGTCGCTCTCGCCCTCCTGGGAGGACGCGCGCCCTGGGTGGTTCCCGCGTGAGTTCGACTGGGTCATCGGCTGCTCCTACACCGGCATGCCGACGATGACCGCCGAGGTCCGCAACGCGATCGGCGCGAACATGGCGTTCCGGCGTGAGGCGCTGAACTCCGTCGGTGGCTTCCACTCGGGCATCGGCCGCGAGCGCGGCCTGCCGATGGGCTGCGAGGAGACCGAGGTCTCGATCAGGCTGCGCCAGGCACGCCCGGGTGCGCGGATCGTCTACGAGCCCGCCGCGCACGTGCAGCACCTCGTCCCGCCGGGCCGCGGGACCTGGCGTTACTTCCTGCAGCGCTGCTGGGCCGAAGGCCGGTCCAAGGCGCTTCTCACCGGACTCGTCGGCCGCCAGGACGGGCTCGCGAGCGAGCGCACGTACGCGACGCGCACACTCCCGCTCGGCGTGCTGCGCGGACTGGGCGACGCCGTACGGGGGGACGGTGCCGGCCTGGGCCGCGCAGTCGCGATCACCGGTGGCCTGCTGGTCACCGCGGCCGGCTACCTGCGCGGGATGCTCGCCCGGGAGCGGGCCGCGTGACGGAGGTGCGCCCGCTGCGCCTGCTGACGGTGACGCCCCGCTACCTCCCGGAGATGGGCGGCGTCGAGCGGCACGTCCACGAGGTGACGACGCGGCTGGCGGCGCGCGGCGTCCAGGTGCGGGTGCTCACGACCGACCGCTCCGGGACGCTCCCCCGGCACGCTCGCGACCTCGAGGTCGACGTGCGCCGCGTGCGCGCGCGACCGGCCGGCCGCGACTGGCTCTTCGCGCCCGGGCTCCCGGCGGCGATGCGCGAGGGCAGCTGGGACATCGTCCACGTGCAGAGCTACCACACGGCGGTCGCCCCCCTGGCGATGCGCACCGCGCGGCGGATGGGTCTGCCGTACGTCGTCACGTTCCATGGCGGCGGGCACTCGCAGGCGTTGCGTCACAACTCGCGCCCGCTGCAGCGGCGGATCCTCGCGCCGCTGCTGCGCGGCGCAGACCGCCTCGTCGCCGTCGCGCGCTTCGAGATCGAGCAGTACGGCGCTGAGCTCGGCGTGCCCGAGTCGCGGTTCGCGCTGATCCCCAATGGCGTGGATCTCCCGGAGCTCCCGGCCGATCAGCGCCCACCGGCCCCGGACCCGGCCAAGCCCGTGGTGGCATCCGTCGGGCGCCTGGAAGCGTTCAAGGGGCATCGACGTGTCATCGAGGCCTTCCCGCTCGTGCTCGAGCAGCTCCCTGGCGCGCATCTGTGGATCGCCGGCACGGGCCCGGACGAGCCGCACCTGCGCGCGCTCGCGCAGCGCCTGGACATCGCCGAGCGCGTGGAGATCCGCGCGGTGCCCGCGACCGACCGGCTGGCGATGGCGCGCGCGCTGACGCAGACGTCGCTCGTGACGCTGCTGAGCGCGTTCGAGACGCATCCGATCGCGGCGCTCGAGGCGCTGTCGCTCGGCCGCCCACTGCTCGTGGGCGAGGGCTCGGGCGCCGGCGAGCTGGCCGATCGCGGACTCGCCCGCGCGGTCGCCGCCGGCGCGACCCCGGCGCAGGTGGCGGACGCGATCGTCCGCGAGCTGGCCGACCCGCTGGTTCCGCAGGACCTGGACCTTCCGACCTGGGACGACTGCGCCGCCGCGCTGCACGCGCTCTACGCCGACGTCCTCGCCGCGAGGTCTGCGTGCGCGTCCTGATGCTCGCCCAGTTCTACGCCCCGGTGGTCGGTGGGGAGGAGCGGATGGTCGAGGACCTCGCACGCTCGCTGGCCGCTCGCGGCCACGACGTCGCGGTCGCGACGCTGCGCTCCGGCGAGCTTCCCGAACAGGAGGAGCAGGGCGGGGTTCGCGTCCACCGGCTCCCGGGACTGACCTCGCGGCTCCCGTTGCTGTTCAGCGACAAGGGGCGCCGTCACGCCCCGCCGGCACCCGACCCCGAGACGGTCCGGGCACTCGCCCAGGTGATCCGCAGTGAGCGTCCCGACGTCGTCCACGGGCACAACTGGCTTGCGCACGCCTTCCTCCCGCTGCGCAACCGCACGCACGCCGCGTATGTCCTCAGCCTGCACGACTACAGCCTGATCTGCGCGACCAAGCGGCTGATGCGCCGCGGCACGCCGTGCTCAGGACCCGGGCCCGCGAAGTGCGTGCGCTGCGCAAGCGCGCAGTACGGCCCCGTCGTCGGCCCCGCGACCGCGGGGCTCACGCGCGTCATGCAACGCTCGCAGCGGCGCGCGGCGGACGCGCTGCTGCCCGTGAGCGATGCGGTGGCCCAGGCCTGCGGGTTGCCCGCCGGGGAGACGCCGTGGACGGTCGTGCCGAACTTCGTGGACGACGACCTGCTCGCGGGCGCCGACCCCGGCGACCCTGCCTTGACCGCCCTGCCCGAGGGCGACTTCCTGCTGTTCGCGGGCGACGTCGTCGCCGACAAGGGCGTCGGGGTCCTCATCGAGGCGCACGCCGGCCTTCCCGATGCGCCGCCGCTCGTGCTCGCCGGCCGGCCGGCCGATCCCGCCCTCAGCGCGCAGCGCGACGGCGTCATCGTGCTCGGGCCGCTCGCGCGCCCGGCGCTGCTCGCGGCCTGGCAGCGCTGCACGATCGCGGTGGTGCCGTCGCTGACACCGGAGGCGTTCGGGCTCGTCGCGCTGGAGGCGATGACCGCCGGGAGGCCGGTCGTGGCAGCGCGCAGCGGCGGCCTGCCCGGCGTCGTCGGGGACGCCGGCCTGATCGTCCCGGCCGGCGATGTCGCAGCGCTGCGCGGAGCGCTCGCGCGGCTGCTCGGCGACGCGGGGCTGCGGACCGCGCTCGGCGCCGCCGCCGCCGAGCGTGCGCGCACGTTCACGGCCGGCCGCGTCGTGCCCCAGTTCGAGGATGCGTACGCCGAGGCGCTGGAGCACGCCGCCGGCCACCGTCCCGCGGGGGCGCGCACATGACGAGCGTCGCCGCGCAGCCGGCCACAGCGGCCGAGCGGCCCCCGTCGCCGCTCGGTGCGCTTCCGTACGTCGCGCTGGCCGCCGGCGGGGGCCTTGCGTTGATCGCGGTCGCGAACGCGCTGTCGCGCACGGGTGAGAGCGGGGGTTCCGTCGCGTTCTGGGCCGGCGTCCTGCTGATCGTCTTCCCGGCCGCGCTGCGCCTCGCGGGGCCCAGCGCCTCGGCGGGGGAGCGTGCGGCGCTGGTGGGCCTGGCCGGGCTGGCGCTGTACGCGGCCAAGGTGCTGCGCGACCCGTTCGACTTCACGTTCGCCGACGAGCTCGCGCACCTGCGCAACGTGCAGAACATCCTGTCCAGCGGCACCCTCTTCGAGCCGAACTCGATCCTTCCGGTGACGCCGCGCTACCCCGGGCTCGAGTCGCTCGCCGCCGCGCTCGTCGACCTGTCGGGCATCTCACCGTTCTGGGGCGGCGTGCTGCTCGTGGGCTTTGCGCGCGTCCTGGTCCCGCTCGCGCTGATGCTCGCGTTCACGCGGATCACCGGGTCGGCGCGTGCCGGCAGCCTGGGCGCGCTCGCCTACGCCGCCACCCCGACGTTCCTGTACTTCGCAGCGCAGTTCTCCTACGCGTCGCTCGCGGTCCCGCTGATGACGGTGGTGGTCTTCACGCTGACCCGCCGCGAGCAGGCAGCGGACAGCGACCGGGCGATCTGGTCACTGGTCACGCTCGTCGTGATCGCCGGGATCGTGCCGGTCCACCACGTGACGGGCTACGCGATCGTCGCGCTGCTGTTCGCCGTTGCGCTGGCGTACGCCGTCCTGCCGGGCCGCCGCGCGAAGGACGGGCCGTGGCTGGTCGCGGTGGGCGCGCTCGTGCTGGCCTCCGGGTGGCTGCTGCTCGAGGCCTGGCAGACGATCGACTACCTGCGTCCGGTCGTGCGCAACGCGGTCAGTGACACGTTCGACACGGTCTTCCGGCAATCGGAGGGCCGCACGCCGTTCTCCGCCGGCCCCGGCGACTCCTCGGCCCCGGTCCTGGAGCGGATCGTCGCCTTCGGATCGGTGCTCGCGCTGCTGGCGCTGGTGCTCGGGGGTGTGCGGATCGTCTGGTACCAGCATCGCCGCGACCCGCTGCTGCTCGTCTTCTCGCTCGCCGCCCTGGTCTACCTCGCGACGCTGCCCCTGCGGCTGATTCCCGACGCATGGGAGACGGCCAGCCGCGCGTCCGAGTACCTGTTCGTCGGCGTGGCGCTGCTCACCGGGCTGGCGCTGACGTGGCTGCTCGACCGGCGCCCCGAGCGCTGGATCCGCGCGGTCGCCGCGGCGACGGTCGCGCTCGTCGTCTGCGGCGGGATCATCGCCGGCTGGCCCTCGGATGCGCGGCTCGCCAAGCCGCTGAAGGTCACGGTCGACGGCCGCACGCTGCTGCCACCGACCTATGCGGCCGCCGACTGGGCGGGCGCCCAGCTCGGCCGCGGCCGGCGGATCGCGGCCGAGGACGCCGACGCCCGGCTGCTGCTGACCCGAGCGGGGCAGACCGCGATCCAGGGGACGTACCCCGACGTCCAGACGGTGCTGCGCGCCGAGCTCCTGGAGCCGTGGATGTCGCAGCTGCTGCGCGAGCAGCGGATCCCATACGTGCTCACCGACCGGCGCAGGGCCAGCGGCGACAACATCCTCGGCTACTTCTTCGACATCGGGATCCCCGACCGGTTCCCGGCGGCGGCCGCGGGCAAGTTCGACCGCGGCGACGTCGACCGCCGCTACGACGCCGGCGACATCGTCGTCTACGACGTCAGGGCGATGCGATGAGGCGCGCCGGCGACCTGCTGCTCGTTGCCGCGCTCGCGGCAGCCTGCGCGCTCGTGTGCGCGGTCGCCGGGGACGGGGCGGAGGCCGTGCGCGTGCTGCCTGCGGCGATGCTCGTGCTGGTCCTGCCCGGCTACGCGCTGACCGCCGCACTGCTGGCGCCGGGCGCGATCGCCGGCGTCGAGCGGTTCGTCCTGACGATCGCGCTGAGCATCGTCGCGAGCGTCATCACCGCGCTGATGCTGAATCTGCTGTGGAGCCTCGAGACGACCTCGTGGGCGGTCGGGCTCGCCGTCGCGACCGCGCTCGCCGCGCTGGTCGCCGGTCGGCGAGGCAACGGGCGGCCGCTGCGCAGGCCGCCCGCCCCGGCCCCCGGCCTCGGCGCAGTGCTCGCGCTCGCCGGAGCGGTCGTGCTGGCAGGAGGTGCGTTCGCCCTCGGCCTCACGCCGCTGCGGGCGCCCGACGACGCGCAGGGGACGACGGCGCTGTGGATCTCGCCCCGGGGCGAGAACGCGGTCACGATCGGCGTGCGCAGCATCGAGCTCGAGCGCTGGCGCTACGAGCTCGACGTGCGCGTCGCCGGGCAGCGCACGCGGCGCATCGGGCCGTTCGTGCTGGACCCCGGCCAGGAGCGTCTTGAGCTCGTGCCGGCGCCGCGGCTGGCTGTCGGCCGGCCGGTCGTCGAGGCCGTCCTGCACCGGCTCGACGGCCGGGCGCAGCAGGTGCGCCGCGTTGCGCTGCGGTCGGGCCGGCGGAGCCTCGTCGTCAAGCCCGTGCCGCGACCGCGATGCCCGCGCAGCCATCCACTGCGATCGGCGCGCGGGTGCTACCGCGTCGTCGTGCGCGACGGGCGGCGGCTGCGCTACTACCGGAGCGGCCGCAAGGTCCCTGTCGCGTAGATGACCGCGCCGCTCTCCGTCGACATCGTCGTGACCAGCCACAACTACGCGCGCTTCCTGCCGGCGGCGATCGACAGCGCGCTCGCTCAGACGCACCCGAGCGTGTGCGTCCTCGTCGTCGACGACGGCTCGACCGACGACTCGCCGGCGATCATCGCCGGGTACGGCGACCGCGTCCACGCGATCATCAAGCCCAACGGCGGGCAGGCCTCCGGCTTCAACGCGGCGCTCGCCGACTGTCGCGGCGACGCCGTGGTCTTCCTGGACGCCGACGACGAGCTGGAGCCCGAGGCCGCCGCGCGCGCCGCCGGCGAGCTCGGTGCCGACCCGAGCCTTGCGAAGGTCCAGTGGCGGATGAGCGCCATCGACGCCGAAGGCCGGCGGACGGGCGTGACGCTGCCACCGGTGGGGCTGGGGCTCCCGCAGGGCGACCAGCGACGGGCAGAGCTGGCCTTCGCCTTCGACCTCACTTGGATGGCAACCAGCGGGAACGCGTTCCCGCGGTGGGCGCTCGAGCGGATCCTGCCGATGCCCGAAGCGCCCTACCGCGTCAATGCCGACTGGTACCTGCAGCATCTGACGCCGCTGCTCGGCCCGGTGCGCTCCCTCGACGAGCCGCTCTCGCGGCGGCGCTTTCACGGTGACAACGCCTACGGCTCGGACGCGGCCACGCTGGACCTCGAGCAGCTGCGCACGACGATCACGACGGCCGCGACGACGCGGGTCCAGATCGAGCGCCTCGCGGACGAGCTCGGGCTCACGCGTCGGAGCGGGCCGATCCTGGCGGTCTCCGATCAGGCGAACCGGCTGATCTCGCTGCGGCTGGGACGTGCGCTGCACCCGGTCGCGGGCGACACGCGGCTCAGGCTCGTGCGCGGCGGCCTGCGCGCCGCGCGGCGGCGCTTCGACGTCTCACGCGGGCTGCGCGCGGCATTCGCCGCGTGGTTCCTCGCGATGGCGATCGCTCCGCGGCGGCTCGCCGAGCGCCTCGCGACGTGGTTCATGTTCCCCGAGCGCCGCCCGGCGCTGCGGCGGGGGGCCGGGGCGTGAAGATCCTCCTGCTGACGCCGATGCCGCCGGACCTCGGGGCGCCCGGCGCGATCCCGCCGCTGCTGCACGCGGCGCTGACCGGCCTGCGTGCGCGCAACGAGGTGACGGTGGTCTGCGTCGCCGGCCCCGACCCGCGCGAGCTCGCCGCCGTCGAGCGGCTGCGAGCGAGCGGCGTCGACGTCCATGCTGCGGTCCGCGAGCCGGGCGGGTCCGTGCTCGCACGCGCGCGACGGGCAGCCTGGTTCGCTCGCGGCTGGCTGCTGCACCGGCGTCCCTGGCGGACCGTCTGGTTCTCCGATCCCCAGGTCCAGCCGCTGCTCGACGGGCTGCTGGCCGGCGGTGTCTACGACGTCGTCGCAGCCGAGGACGACGCGGTCGCGATCTACGACTTCGGCCCCGGGGTCGCGCGCGTGCTGACCGAGCACGAGGTCGATCGTGTGCCCGCTCCCGGCGCGCACGCGCTCGCCCGCCGCGACCACGCTCGCTGGCCCCGCTTCCAGGCCGCCGTCGCGCCGCGCTTCGACCTCATCCAGGTCTTCACCGAGGGCGACGCGCAGACGCTCGCGACGCTCGCCCCGAGCGTCGCCGGCCGCATTCGCGTCGTCCCGTTCGGGATCACACTGCCCTCCGAGCCCGACAGCTCGCTGGAGCGGCCCGGCACGGTGCTGTTCGCAGGCAACTACACCCATCCGCCGAACGTCGACGCCGCGCTCTGGCTCGGCCGCGAGATCGCCCCGGCGCTGCGGGCGCTGCACCCCGGCGTGCGGATCCTGATCGCCGGGATTCATGCGCCGCCCGAGGTCACGGCGCTCGCCGGCGACGGGATCGAGGTGCTCGGCGCGGTCCCGGACCTGGGCGATGAGATGCAGCGCGCCGCGGTGATCCTCGCCCCGGTGCGCAGCGGCGGCGGCATGCGGATGAAGGTGCTCCATGCAATGGCCGCCGGAAAGGCCGTCGTCACCACGCCGCTCGGCGCGCGCGGTCTCACGGGCGTCGCCGCCCCGCCGCTGGCGGTCGCCGCCGACGCGCAGGGCATCGCCGCGGCCGCCGCACGGCTGCTGGCGGATCCGGCCGAGCGCCACGCGCTCGCACGCGCCGCGCGCGGCTACGCCGACGAGCACTACGGTCCGGCGGCCTACGCCGCGCGCCTGGAAGCGGTCTACGCGGAGGCGATCGCGCAGCGCGCCGAGCAGGGGGGACCGCGGTGAGCGCGACGCCCGAGCCGGCGGTGAGCGTCGTCGTCCCCACCCACGAGCGGCGCGACGCGGTCGCGCGGCTGCTGGAGGCCCTCGCCGCGCAGACGGCGGACGCCGCGAGCTTCGAGGTCGTCGTCGTCGCCGACGGCTCGACCGACGGGACGGTGGAGCTCGTCGAGGGCTTTGCCGCGCCCTATGCCCTGCGGGCCGCGTGGCAGGAGAACGCCGGCCGGGCGGCCGCCGCCAACCACGCGATCTCCCTGGCCCGAGCACCGCTGCTCGTGATCCTCGACGACGACATGGTTCCCGCGCCCGGCCTGCTCGCGGCGCATCTGGCGGCGCACGACGGCCGGCAGACACGCTTCGTCATGGGGCCGGCCCCGGTCCGCGTGCCGGCCGGTGCGCACCCGTTCCTGCGCTACATGGCCGCGACGCGCAACGAGCACTACGCGCGGCTCGCGCAGCCCGGGCACGTCTTCCATGTGCGCGAGCTCTATTCCGGCAACGCGTCGGTCCGTCGCGACGTGCTGCTCGGGGTGGGCGGCTTCGACGAGCGCTACCGCACGTACGGCGGTGAGGACGTCGATCTCGCGCTGCGGCTGCAGGCTGCGGGCGTGGGGCTGGCCTTCGACGGCGCTGCCGTGGCCGGTGAGGCCTACGAGAAGACCTTCGCGCAGCTGGCCGCCGACATGATCCATGAAGGGCGCAACGCCGTGATGCTGGCGCGGGAGCATCCGCAGGCGGCCGCGGGCCAGCAGTTCGCCGAGCCCTGGCCACAGGCGTGGTGGTGGAAGGCGGCGCGGCGCGGGCTGCTGGCGCTGACGCACGCGATTCCGCGCACGCGGGACGCGGTCGTCGGCCTGACGTCCGCGCTGGATCGTCGTGGCGCCCCCCGCATGCATCTGTGGCTGCGGTTCGTCCTCGAGTACCACTACTGGCTCGGCGCGGGTCCCGAGCTCCAGCGCGCGCGCCGGGAAGGGCAGCCGGTCGTATGAGTGCGCGCCGCGTGGTCCACTTCACCGATGCCGCCGGCTTCGGCGGCGCCGAGCGCCAGATCCTGACGCTGATGGAGCACCTGGACTGCGGTCGCTGGAACTCGGTGCTCGCCCATCACGGGTCGGCCGGGATCGAGCCGCTGGTCGCGGGCGCGCGGGCGCTCGGCGTCACCGACGTCGTCGTCCCGCCGCTGCCGGACGGAGTCGCCGGAGCCCGGGGCGTCCCAGCGCTCGCGCGCACGCTGCGCGCTCTGGGCGCCGACGTGCTGCACGCGCACCTGACCTGGCCGCTGGCGGCGAAATGGCCGATGGCCGCCGGGGTCGCCGGGCGCATCCCGGCCGTCGTCGCCACCGTCCAGCTCTACCTGCCGTTCCAGGCGACCCGCTCGACGCTGCTGCAGCACCGCCTGCTCGCGCGCGGCGTGGGCCGCTACATCTGCGTCTCGCGCTTCGTGGCGGAGGCATGCATGGCACACGTGGGCTGGCCGGCGAGCCGCGTGAGCGTCGTGCACAACGGGATCGACCCCGGCCTGTGGGAACGCGGCGACGCCGATGCGGGACGCGCCGTCCTGGGCGCGGGCGGGCCGGTTGCCCTGACACTCGCTCGGCTCGACCCGCAGAAGGGGCTCGAGGTGCTGGTCGCCGCCGCCGCGCAGGTGCCGGACGTGCGCTTTGCGATCGCGGGGGAGGGGCCCGAGCGCCCCGCCCTCGAACGGGAGATCGCCCGGCTGGGCCTCGGTGACCGCGTCGTCCTGCTGGGTCGCCGCGAGGATGCGCCCGACCTGCTGGCGGCGTGCGACCTGTTCGTCCTGCCCTCGCGCTTCGAAGGCCTGCCGGTCTCCGTCGTCGAGGCGATGGCCGCGTGCCGGCCCGTGGTCGCGACCGCGATCGGCGGGACCGACGAGGCGGTGGCCGACGGGGAGACCGGGCTGCTCGTCCCCGCAGGCGACGCCGCTGCGCTGGCGGCGGCGGTGGCGCGGATCGCCGGCGACCAGGGGCTCGCGGAGCGCATGGGTGCGGCCGGTCGCGCGCGGGCGCTGGAGTCGTTCACGGCCGAGGGCATGGCCGCAGGCGTGGAGTCGGTGTACGAGACGCTGCTCGGAGGCCGCGCGTGAGCCGCCCCGACGCGACGGTCGCGCTCTGCTACCACCGCGTGGGGCGCCCGGCGCACGACCCGTTCGGGATCGCCGTGACGCCCGAGCACTTCGCCGAGCACGTCGAGGTGCTCGCGCGCCACCGCCCGCTGGCGCTTTCGGCACTGGCTGCCGAGATCGCCGCCGGCACGCTCGCTCCGGGTGGCGTTGCGGTGACCTTCGACGACGGCTACCACGACAACCTCATGGCCGCCAAGCCCGTGCTCGAGCGCGCGGGCGTCCCGGCGACCGTGTTCGTCACGACGGGGCTGACGGGCACCCGCGGGCGCTTCTGGTGGGAGGAGCTCGACGACCTCGTCCTCACCGGCGCCCGTCCGGGCCCCGCAGTGACGCTGAACGCCGGCGACGGCGCGCGGACATTTCGTTTCGACGGGCCCGCCGGGCCGGGCGGCGGTGGGCTGGAGATCTGGGCCTGGCTGCGCGAGCGGCCCACCGCGGAGATCGATCCGGTGCTCGCCGAGCTGCGGGCATGGCGCGGGCGCACGGGGCCGCTGGAGGCGGGCGAGGATCTGCGGGTCATGAGCCCATCCGAGCTCATCAGCCTGCGCGCCGGCGGCCTGATCGACATCGGCGCCCACACGCGCACCCACCCGGTCCTCGCCGCCCAGCCGCTCGGCGTGCAGCGCGCGGAGATCGAGGGCAGCCGCGCGGACCTGGAGGGCTGGCTCGGTGAGCCGGTGCGCGGCTTCGCCTACCCGTTCGGGAAGCGAGGCCCGGAATACTCGCGCGCGACCGCGGCGCTCGTGCGGGAGGCCGGGTTCGAGTGGGCCTGCGCGATCCACCCGCGGAACGTCACGCGGCGCACGCCCGTCCACGAGATCCCACGGCACGTCCCACCGGACGTCGACGGTGATGCGTTCGACGCCTGGCTGCGCGAGCGGCTCGCGCCTGCGGGGCGCGTGCGCCGGTCGGCCGCCTCGCTGCGGCGCCGGCTCGAGCGCCGCGGCACGAGCACGGCGTCGGCGGTGACCGGCGATCGGAGCTCGAGCGTCGTGCGGGCCGACTGGCGGTACGTGCTGCCCGGAGGTCCTGGTCGACGGGCGTTGGCGCCGGCCGCCGGTGGGCTGGCCGAGTCGGCAGGCGTCGTTGCCGGGGAGGTCGTGCGCTCGGCGGCGGCGGCGCAGTGTGACCTCGCGGTTCTCGCCGATCCGCGGGGCCGGGACCTGGAGTCGGCGTTCGCCGCGCTCGAGCCGGGTGGCGTGCTCTACGCGGAGTGGCGTCGCCCGCAGCTGGGTGGCGAGGCGGCCCTGCGACGCCGGCTTCACGCCGCGGGGTTCGAGGACCCGCGCTGCATCTTTGCCTGGCCGCTGCCTGCGCGGCGAGCGCCCGTGTACTGGCTGCCGCTGCGGTCGCCGGCCGCGGTCGCGCACCTGTTCGCCACGCGTCCCCAGCGCCCCGGAGTCCGCGGCGCGCTGGAAGCGCGCGCCCGCGTGCTCGGCTGGCGACTCGCGCGATCGCTGGGGGCGCTTCCGCTCAGCGCGACGGCCCGCCGGCCGGGCGGCCCGCCGCCCGGCGGAGCCGGTCTCGGCGAGGCAATCGCCGGCGCGCTGGCGATCCCCGGTGGCGCCGGCGACTGTGAGCTGCTGGTGCTGACCGGCGGCGACTCAGTACTCAACAAGGTCGTTGCGCTCCCATTCACCGCGGCCGAGCCATCCCCGCGGGCGGCGGTGAAGCTCGCGCGCGTGGCGCGCTCCATCGGCACGCTCGAGAACGAGCGCCAGGTCCTCGAGCGCCTCACTCCTGCGGCGATCGCCGGAATCCCGCGCATCCTCGCGACCGGCAGATGGGGCGGCAGCCCGCTGGTCGCCGAGTCGCTCATCGAGGGTCAGCCGCTGTGGCGGCACATCGAAGCCGGTAAGGCGGTCGGGCCGGTGCTCGAGCGCGCAACCGATCTGCTGGCGACGGTCGCCACGGCGACCGCCGAGCGCGGAACGCAGCCGTTCGGTGGCTGGCGCGAGCGTGTCGCCCACGAGGCGCGGCTGTCGCTGACGCGCCATCCCACCGCCGGTCAGGTCCTCGAGGCTGCCCAGGCGCTGCTGGGCCCGCTCGATGATGTCGCCGCCACGCTGCTCCACGGCGACTGCACGCCGTGGAACCTCGTCGTCGCAGCCGACGGGTCCGTCGGGCTGCTGGACTGGGAGTCGTCGATCGTGAACGGGCTGCCGTTGTTCGATCTGACGTATCTCCTCGGCCACACCGCGATGTACGCCGACGGCGTAGCCGACACGCCCGCCGAGCCCGAGAGCTATCGGCGGCTCCTGGACCCCACGACGCCGCTCGGTGCTCTGCGGCTGCGCGTTGAACGGCGCTATGCCGAGGCGACCGGTCTGCCGGCACATGCGCTGCGCCCGTTGCGCATCGCGACCTGGGTCTTCCAGCATCGCCCGGACATCGTCGCCGTCGAGCTCGGCGCGAGCGGCGAGGGTGTTTCCGGATGAGCCGCCGAGCGTCTCAGCGCCGCGCCCGACGCAGCGTGTAGCTCGTGCGGGTCGTCACGGCCGCCCGCCCCGCCGGCGTGACGGTGACCGTCGCGATCGCCGCGAGTGAGCCACGAGCGGCAAGCAGCCTGCGGGCGCTCCTGGAGAGCCGCACGCGCAGCACCGCGGTGGTCCGCGCTCGGATCCGCTTCGCGAAGCCGAGCGCCAGCCGGCGCGTCGCCGCGCTGCTGGATGCGGAAGCGGTGTCCAGCCGCAGGCTCGCCCGGCAGGCCTTTGGCCCCGGGCAGCGCACGCGCAGCGACACGATGCCCCTGCTGCTGACGGCGAGCGTGCCTCCGCGGCGCACGCGCGAGGGCGACGGCGCCTTCGCGGGCAGGACGCCTGCGCCCGGCGCGGGCGCGCTGCCGGGCTGGGGCGGCGACGGCGCCGTCGCATAGCGGGCCGTGAGCGTCTGATCGGCGGCGGCGGTGAACGTCTGTGTCGCCGGGCCGCCGTTCGACCAGGAGTCGAACAGGAAGGCCTGACCCGCCACGGTCTCGCTCGGCTTGGCGCTGACCGACGCCTGCGAGCCCCTGATCACGGTGCAGATGAACGGCGCCGGGCCGGTCTTGTCGTTGGCGGTCAGCGTCCGGCCCGTGGGGATCGACGCGAGTGCGATGTCGACCGTCGCGGGGTCCAGACGGCGGGTCACCGTCGCCTCCAGCCCGCTCGAGTCCTTGACGGTGAGCTGCAGCTCGAGGTGCGACGGGTAGGAGTGGTCGGGGGCGATGAACGTCCCTCCGGCGCCGTGGCGGCCGGCGTCGAGCCCGGTGAGCAGGGCGCCGGCCGGGTGCGAATGGCAGTCTCCGGCCGCCGCGCAGTGCCTGATGGCGAGGTTCCACGTGAGCGCGCTCGCTGCAAGCGCGGTCCCTTCAGCGTCGACGCCCGCGCCGGCGAAGCTCAGCTGATCGCCGACCGACCAGGGGGCAGGACTGGGATTCGGCGAGGTGATGACGGCCGTGGGCGGGCCGCCGGCCTCGATCTTCACCGGGTCCGAGACGCCCGTGCGCGCGCCGGAGTCGGTCACGCGGACCTTGACGTTCGTCACGCCGGGCTGGTCGTAGCTCTTCGTTGCGGTCGGGGACGTTCCGCGGTCCGTCTCGAAGGTCCCGTCGCCATCCAGATCCCACTCGTACTTCGTGATCGTCGCGCCGCTCACCGGCGCCGATCCCGACGCGTCGAAGTGCACGGTCAGCGGGGTCGGCCCACGGGTGACATCGGCGCTCGCGCGCGCGTCGACGCCGTAGAGCAGCCGGCGGACCGCGCCGTTGGCGATGTCGGTGATGAACATGTCCCCGCCGGGCCCGCGCTCCAGACCGACGATGCCGATGTCCGAGGGCAGGTAGACGGGGTCGTAGCTGCCCGGGTCCCACGAGGCGAACTGCTGCACCTTGGTGCGGTCGGGGATGCCGTTCGTGGTTCCCATGAACCACATGCAGCCGCGCGCATAGTCGCCGAAGAACAGCCCGCCGTCGTACTGGCCGGGATAGCCGCCGCCGTCGTAGAACGCGATGCCCGTGACCGCCCCGCCGGAGAACGGGACGTTGTAGTTCTGCAGGAGTTGCGTCGGGAAGCACTGACCTTCAACGGTCGTGTGGTAGTAGGCGAACAGCGGCGCGGTCGCCCCGGCGCCGTCGGCGTCGTAGAGGCTGTGGCAGAGTGCGAGCGGCGGATTGACGTCCGCATACGGGTGGTTGGGGTTGTTGTCCTGCCAGTCGCCCTCGTAGCACGGCCAGCCGAAGTTCCGGACGGGCTGCGCGAGGCTGGGAATGCGGTTGACCTCCTCCCAGCGCCCCCAGCCCACGTCACCGATCCACAGGTCGCTCGTTCCGGGCCGGAAGGTCATCCGGTAGGGATTGCGCAGCCCGTAGCCGATGATCCGCTGCTGGTTTGCGTCGCCGGCCACGAACGGATTGCCCAGCGATGCGCCGCCCGTGTCGGGGTTCACGCGCAGAATCGCCCCGTTGAGGCCGGTCGGGTCGGCGGTCGTGCGCGCGTCCTGCGCGCGCATCGCTCCGCCCTCGCCGGCGGCGTCGGGACACGGGTTGGAGAACTGGCCGACGTCGACGGTGTCGTAGCCCGCGCCGTCGCCGCCGCTCACGTACAGCTGGCCGTCGGCGCCGAAGCGCACGTCGCCGACCGAGTGCGTGGAGAACTGCTGACACCAGCCGGAGACGAGTGGCTTGGGGTTCGGCGGCGTGCCCGCGACCTTCACGCCCGTGACCGGGTTGACCTCGATCCGCACCAGGCGCCCGGAGACCGGGCAGCCCAGCGCGCCGTACAGCTGGCCGCCGCAGGTGGGATCGTCGTCGAAGCTGTCGGCGAGCGCGGGCGCCTGGCGGAGCGGGACGTCATCGTTCGCCGCGCCGGTCGACCCGGCGAACGAGGCGTCGCGCGTGTAGAGCGCGTAGATGTAGGGGCGTGCCGGGAACTGCGGGTCGACGGTGAGGCTGAGCAGCCCGCGGTCGCCGGCGTTGTAGACCTCGCGGCGCAGGTTGACGACTTCCGCCGGCGTCGTGTCCGAAAGCCCGTCGAACACCTGGATCGTCCCGCGCTTCTCGGCGACGAACACGAGGTCGCTGTTCGGTGCGAAGCGGACCGCCGTCGGCTGCTCGAGGCCCGTCAGGACCGCCCGCTGCTGGAAGCCCGCCGGCAACGTGACGGTTGCGCCTGCGATCGCGGGCGACGTGACGGCGGCGAGCACCGCGAGCGACAGCGCGAGCACGACGCGGCGGACGCGGGCGCTCACGGGGTCGCCTCCGCCGGTCCGCGGCCCGCGCGCAGCAGGGCGATCCCGCCGTGCAGCAGCTCGCGCTCGCGGGCAGCCTGCGGGAAGCGCAGATAGACGGCCGCGTAGACGAGTGCGCCGGTGAGCCCGGCGAGCGCGATCGTGACGAGGTGGCTGGGCGCCAGCCACTCGCGCTCGGCCAGCAGGACGGCCGCCGCCGGCACGAGCGGAATCGCGACGGGGAGCACCACGTCGCTGAAGATCGCGCGTGCACTGACGCTGTTGACGCGCATCGAATAGGGGAGGACGAAGAGCAGCTGGATCCCACTGGCGATCAGCGTGGCGAGCGCGACGCCCTTGACCCCGAGCGGCCCGACGAGCCAGATCGACAGGCCGAGATTCAGGATCGCCGAGCCGACGGCGAAGACGACGAGCGGGCGGTGGCGGTCCATGCCCTGCAGCAGGTAGATGGCCGGCCACATCGCGACCTCGCACAGCAGTGCGCCGGTCAGGATCACGACGACCGCGGAGTCCTTCGCGTAGAGCTCGCCGACCCAGGCGACCAGCAGCGGCTCGGCGAACACGACCATGCCGGCGCCGACGGCCACGAAGATCCCCAGCGCCAGGCGCGTCGAGGCGACGTAGATCGCGCGCAGCAGCGAGCGGTCGCCCTCCGCGTTCAGCTGCGAGGCGAGCGGCATCAGCACCTTCGCGAATTGGTAGGTCAGCATCTCCGGAAGCTCGCTGATCCGGCGCGCGACGGAGTACGGCGCGACGGCGGCGACCGGCAGCGAGGCGGCGATCACGATCTCGTCGGTCTTGCGCTTGACGACGTCGGCGATGTTCAGCCCGAACAGCGCGGAGCTGAACGATGCGACGGTGCGCAGGTTCTCGCGGCGGGCGCCGCGCAGGCCGAAGCGCAGGTCGGGCGCGGTGCGGCGGATCGCGTACATCGCGGGGAACTGCCAGAGCAGGGTCAGCGGGACCGAGATCGCCGCCATCCAGAGCACGCCGCCGCCGAGCAGCAGGACGAGCGCCGTGCCGCCGGCGAGGGTCAGCATCGCCGCGGAGCCGATCAGGTTCATCAGGTCGAAGCGGTGCAGTCCGCGCAGCACGGCGAACGCCGTGCCGGCGGGCAGCTCGACGGCGAGCCCGAACGCGGTCAGCCGGACGAGCCAGATGCCCGTGTCGCGCTCGTCTGCCGGCAGGTTGAAGAGGTCGATCAGCGGAGCCGCGATCAGGCACCCGACGACGAAGACGATCAGCCCGATCCCCGCGTAGATCCACAGCGTCGTCGCGATCAGGCTGGACGCCTTCTCGCTCTCACCGCGCGCGCGGTGTTCAGCGACGTACTTCACGACCGCCTCGTTGACCCCGAGGTCCAGCAGCGTCCCGTAGGCCAGGAACGACGCGACCAGCACCCAGAGGCCGTACTGCGTCGCCCCGAGCTGGTCGAGGATGAACGGCGTCAGCAGGAACCAGACGGCGATCGTGACGATCTGGCCGACGTAGTTGGCCGCGGTGCTCAGCAGGATGTGCCTGCTGATCGCCTCGTGCCGGCTGGGCTCCTCGCCCGCAGGGGGCTGCTCCCGGGCGTCGGGCGACATGTCTTGATTCAAGCAGCAGCACGCCGCGTTCCCCGGGCGCCGTGCTTCAGGCTGCCTCGCCGATCGGCTGCAGCTCGCGGGTTTGCGCCGGCATCCCGATGTGGACGAGCGGCTCGGTGTCGAGCCGGCGTCCGTTCTGCACGCGCTCGCGCACGAACATCTTCAGGATCAGCCAGCCGTCGCGGAAGGGACGGAGGTTGCTTTCGCCGTGGATCCGCGCGTCCTCCTGGCAGGGCACCTCGGCGACGGTCAGGTCGGCCTGCACAGCACGGATCGGCATCAGCAGCTCGCCCTCGAAGCCGTCGCCGCCGCCGGAGATGCGGGCGGCCTCGCTGCGCCAGAAGGCGTTGTACCCGTAGGTGATGTCCGAATAGCGCGAACCGAAGAGCGCGTTTGCGGCGGCGCCCAGGAACGCGTTGCCCAGACGCCGGGTGACGGTGAAGTCGGTGCTGCCACCGCCGCTGATGCTGCGTGAGCCCTTGACGAAGTCCGCACCGTCGATCAACGCCGCGACGAACAGCTCGATCTCCTCGGGCCGCTGCGAGCCGTCGGCGTCGAGCGTGACGACGATGTCGCCGGTCGCGGCCTCCACGCCGGACTCGATCGCCTCGCCCTTGCCGCGGCGCTTCTGGCTGATGATCCGCGCGTCGGGACGGCATGCGCGGGCGGCCTCGACGGTGCCGTCGGTCGATCCGCCGTCCACGAGCACGACCTCGTAGCCGACGGGGATGCGCGGCAGCACGTGCGGGATGTTCCCCGCCTCGTTCAGTGCCGGAACGACGATGCTGACGCGCGGCGTGAGCTTGTCCTGCGCGGTCTCGATCGACCCATTCGGGCCTTCGAGCGTGGCGAAATCAATCGTCGCCTGGTCCATGGCGTACATCCCCCGGATCGATGGTGTCCGCCCCCCTGGCGACACCTGTACAGCGCGGTAAGAAGGTCCCCCCTTCACCACGACAAGGCGGAGAGTACCGATGTTCGCGCGTAGTTTGCGCCGCTATCTGTCCGTGGGCGGTGGTTAACCCGCGCCGAGCGGTCTGGACACACGCTGGACGGTGTGCCGGAAGCTCAGGTTCCAGCTGGGCTGCGGGCGGTCGTCAGGCCCCGATCGCGGACGGCGGGCTACCCTCCCTCGGGCCCATGATCAGCACGAACCAGCTCAAGAACGGCAACCACATCGAGGTGGATGGCGTCATCTTCAAGGTGATGGAGTCCCAGCACGTCAAGCCCGGCAAGGGCGGGGCGTTCGTGCGCACGAAGTTGCGCCGCGCCTCCGACGGGAACGTGATCGACAGGACCTTCCGCGCGGGGGAGAAGTTCCGCGCCGTGCGCACCGAGGGACGCAAGATGCAGTTCCTCTACGCCGACGGCACCAGCGCGCACTTCATGGACAACGAGAGCTTCGAGCAGCTCGAGATCCCCCAGGACAGCGTTGCGGACGACCTGCGCTGGACGAAGGCCAACGACGAGGTCGACATGCTGTTCATCGACGACAAGCCGTCGGCGATCCAGCTGCCGGCGTCGGTCGAGCTCGAGGTCACCGAGACCGAGCCGGGCCTGCGCGGGGACACCGCCTCGGGCGGCGGCAGCAAGCCGGCGACGCTCGAGACGGGCGCGATCGTCAGCGTGCCGCTGTTCGTGAACATCGGTGACCGCGTGAAGGTCCAGACGGAGACCGGCGAGTACATGTCGCGCGCCTGATCGGTGTCCCGCCGCACCGACCAGCGCCGCGCCGCAGCGTTCGCCCTGTATCAGCACGAGGTCACCGGTCGTGAGCTCGGAGACGTGCTCGAGCGCGACGCGACGATGTTCACGCGCTCGCTCGCGTACGCGGCGGAGGATCGCTCGGACGAGCTCGACGGCTGGATCGCGCGGCACTCGCACGGCTGGCGGATCGAGCGGATCGCCCCGCTGGAGAAGGCGATCATGCGGATCGCACTGCTCGAGATGCTGCACCCCGACGCCGCTCCCGGCGACCGCCCGATCCCGCCCGAGGGCGCGATCGACGAGGCGGTCGAGACCACGAAGACGTTCTGCGGGGCCGACGCGCCGAAGTTCGTCAACGGCATCCTCGCCGCCGCGCTGCGCGAAATGGGCGAGAATGGCCAGCCGACATGACCGCGATCGACACCAGCACCCTCGACGACCTCGTCCAGCGCCTCGAGCGCGCCGCTGAACAGCTGCGCAGCGGCGACCTGGGCACCGACGCAGCGGCCGGCCTGGTCGAAGACTGCGCGGCGCTCGCCGGGCAGGCCTCGGCCGAGCTCGAGCGGATGTCCCGTGCCACGGCCGCCGAGCCGATTCCCGGGCAGGACACGCTGTTGTGAGGAGCGACTCCCCGGGGTCGAGCGGACTCTTGTCGAGCGACGGCGCGCAGCCGCTTTAGCGTGGCGGCTGCCGCCCGCTATCCCGATCAGCTGCGCGAGCGCGTCGAGGCGTACCTCGAGGGTCTGCGCTTCTCCGGCGCGCCCGTCACCGACGGCCTGCAGGATGCGATGCGCTACTCGCTGCTCGCCGGTGGCAAGCGCATCCGCCCGGTTCTCGCGCTCGCGACCGCGCGCGCGATCGGCCGTGACAGCGACGAGGTGCTGCCGCTGGCGGCCGCACTGGAGCTGATCCACACCTACTCGCTGATCCACGACGACCTGCCGGCGATGGACGACGACGAGCTGCGCCGCGGCCAGCCGACGTGTCACGTGGCGTTCGGCGAGGACGTCGCGATCCTGGCGGGCGACGGGCTCTACGCCGAGGCCTTCCGGCTGGTGCTCGCCGAGCAGCCCGGCGAGCCCGCGCACCTGCTCGCCGCCGTCGCCGAGCTCGCCGCCGCGACCGGCGTCAACGGCATGGTCGGCGGGCAGTACATCGACGTCGGGGGCACGTCCCCGGACGGCGCCGAGGGGCTGCGGCTGCTGCACGAGCTGAAGACCGGGCGGCTGATCGGGGCGTCGGTCGAGTGCGTATGCCTGCTCGAGGGCATGGCCGAGCCGCAGATCGAGCGCTACCGCACATTCGCCCGTGAGCTCGGCGTGCTCTTCCAGATCGTGGACGACATCCTCGACGTCACCGGAACCGACGCGGCCCTCGGCAAGCCCCAGGGCAGCGACGAGCGGCACGGCAAACGCACCTACGTCACCGAGTTCGGGCTGGATGGCGCACGCGAACTGGCGCTAGCCTCACACTCAAGCGCGCGCACGGCCCTCGCCGACGCCGCGCCGGGGGGAGCCACCGAGCTCGCCGACATCACCGACTTCATCGCTACGCGCCAGAGCTGACCCGACCAGCCACATGAGCCGCCGTCTCGACGACATCGACTGTCCGCAGGATCTCCACGGGCTGACCGACGAGGAGTTGCAGGAGGTCGCCCAGGAGGTCCGCGAGCACATCATCGACACGGTCGGTGAGATCGGCGGGCACTTCGGCGCGAACCTCGGCACGTGCGAGCTCGCCGTCGCTCTGCACTCGGTGCTCGAGAGCCCGAAGGACAAGCTGCTGTGGGACGTCGGCCACCAGGCCTACCCGCACAAGATCCTCACCGGGCGCCGCGACCAGCTGGCGACGATCCGCCAGTACGAGGGACTCGCGCCGTTCTGCTCGATCGAGGAGAGCGAGCACGACATCATGGGCGCCGGCCACGCCTCGACCTCGATCGGCTACGCCGTCGGGCTGAAGGAGGGCATGCGCCTGCTCGGCCGGCCCGACGCCGGACGGGTCGTCGCCGTCATCGGCGACGGCGCCATGACCGGCGGCGTCGCGTTCGAGGCGATCCATCAGGCCGGCGGCCTGGGGACGCCGATCGTCGTCGTGCTCAACGACAACGGCATGTCGATCGCCCCGAACGTCGGGGCGCTTTCCCGCTACTTCAACCGCGTGCGGCTGAACCCGCGCTTCTGGCATGCGCGCGAAGGCGTCGAGGGCCGGCTGAGCCAGCTTCCCGGCGGCATCGGCTCGCGCTTCGAGCGGCTCGGCCCGCAGCTGAAGGAGTCGATCAAGGCGTTCTGGGCTCCCGGCCTGTTCTGGGAGGAGCTCGACTGGGCCTACGTCGGGGTCATCGACGGCCATGACGTCGGCGCGCTGCGCCGCGCGCTGTGCGACGCGTTCGCGGCCCAGCGGCCGGTCGTCCTGCACATCGCCACGGTCAAGGGCAAGGGCTTCGCGCCGGCCGAGGACGGCGGGCTGGAGGGCATGGAGAAGTGGCATGCCGCCAAGCCCAACTCGATCGCCGACGGCGCGCCGGTGGCCTCGAAGCCCCCGTCGTCCCCGCCCGCCGCGCCGAAGCCGCCGAGCTACACCGAGGTCTTCGGCAACGCGATGGTGGACGCGATCCGCGCCGACCGCCGGGTCGTCGGCATCACCGCCGCGATGAACACCGGCACGGGCCTGGACATCGTCCAGAAGGCGGAGCCCGAGCACTACTTCGACGTCGGCATCGCCGAGCAGCAGGCCGTCCTGTTCGCCGCCGGCCTCGCGCTCGAGGGCGCCAAGCCGGTCTGCGCGATCTACTCCACCTTCCTGCAGCGCGCGTTCGACCAGATCGTGCATGACGTCGCGCTGCAGAACCTCGATGTCGTGTTCGCGATGGACCGCGCAGGGCTCGTCGGCGACGACGGCCCGACGCACCACGGCGTGTTCGACATCGCCTACCTGCGCTGCCTGCCGAACATGACGCTGATGGCCCCGCGCGACGAGGCATCGCTCGTGAACATGCTGCACACGGCGCTTGCGATCGACGGGCCCGTCGGCCTGCGCTACCCGCGTGGCGAGGGCGTCGGCGTGCCGCTGCCCGAGCAGCCCCAGGTGATCGCGACCGGAACCGGCGAGATTCTTCGCGAAGGCCGTGGGGTGGCGTTCCTGGGCTACGGCAGCGGCGTGCAGAAGGCGCTGGAGGCCGCGACGCTGCTGGCGGACCAGGGCATCGCGGCGACCGTCGCCGACGCGCGCTTCGCCAAGCCGCTCGACACCGCGCTGATCGCGCAGCTGTGCGCCGAGCACGAACTGCTCGTGACCGTCGAGGAGGGCGTAATGCAGGGCGGATTCGGCTCGGCCGTGTGGGAGCACTGCAACGAGCAGGGCATCCCGACACCGCGAATCATCCGCGTCGGACTTCCCGACCGCTACGTCACGCACGGCAAGCCGGCGCTGCTCCACGCCGAGGTCGGCTTCACGGGCGAGGCGATCGCCGAGCGGGTCCGGGTCGCGCTTGGCGTCGGCGGCGAGATTCCGGCCGGGGCCTGAGCGCCAGAGCCTGGGGAGCGCCGATGCCCCAGGTCCACCCGCAGATCCAGGCGCTGCTCGACGGCGCCTCACCGCCGCCGCTGGATCCCGCTCCCCCGGACCTCGCGGAGCTGCGCGCGGGGTACGTGCGCGCCGCGCGTGAGCTCGGCGGCGATCCGGTCGCCGTGGCGTCGGCCGAGGACGTGCTGATCGCGCACGACGGCGCTCCGCCCGTCCCGGTGCGCGTCTATCTCCCGACCGCGCCGGCCGATCCGCTCGGCGTGATCATCTGGAACCACGGCGGCGGCTGGGTGATCGGCAACGTCGAGGGGTTCGATCTTGTCGCGCGCGAGCTCTGCGAGGTGGCGCGCCACGTCGTCGTCAGCGTCGACTACCGCCTGGCGCCGGAGCACCCGTTCCCCGCGCCCGTCGACGATGCCGAGGCGGCGCTGCGCTGGGTCGCGGGCGAAGGCGTCGCGCGGTACGGCATCGATCCCGCCCGGATCGTGATCGGCGGCGATAGCGCCGGCGGCCAGATCGCCGCGCACGCGGCCCTCCGGGCACCAGGGCTCGCCGCCACGCAGCTGCTGGTGTATCCGGCGATGGACCCCGCGATGGCCACGGAGTCCTATCGGGTCTTCGCCGACGCCCCGATGCTCACCGCCGCCGAGATGGCGCTCTGCTGGCACGCCTACCGGGGCGAGAAGGCCGCCGGCGAGCTCGCGGTCCCCGCCGACCTGTCGGGCGCCCCGCAGGCGCGGATCGCACTCGCCGCGGTGGATCCACTGCGCGACGACGGCGTCGGGTACGCCGCGGCGCTGCGCAGGTCCGGTGTCGACACCCAGGTCGTCGTCTACGAGGACATGACCCACGGCTTCCTGCGCTGGGGCGGCGCGGTCGACCGCGCGCACGAGCTGATCGCCTGGCTCGCCGGCAAGGCTGCCGGTTAGGCCCGAAGCGGTGCCCCAAAAGAGACGGCCCGCCGTGGCGGGCCGTCTCGGGAGGAGAGGTACTGCTATTTGAGGGTCCAGCTATGTGATCACTGAGAAAAGTCCTGTGCTGATCGAGCAGGTCCAATGACTCGAGTACGCAAATCACATGGTGCGAACTCCAGACCATTTCGTCTGTGAGGCGCGTCACAGACGCTCAGAAGATCCCTCCGCGGGGCCGGGGAAGTACCGTTGGCAGCCGATGACGGCAGCAAAGGTCCGCCTTGACACCCTGCTGACCCAGCGTGGCCTGTTCCCGTCGCGTGCGCGCGCCGCGGCGTCCGTGATGGCCGGTG
>JBBQKR010000006.1:0-78173 GCA_038327125.1 Solirubrobacterales bacterium | reverse complement strand
CCCGCAGCAGCTCCTGTTGCTTGTCGACGGCGGCGATCACCGCGGCGCAGAAGAACAGGAACTGCACGTTCTCCGCGGGCGTGTCACCCGGATCGAGCAGGTTGTGCCCGGTGTCCGTGCCCATCGACCAGTTGTTGTGCTTGCCCGAGCCGTTGACGCCGGCGAACGGCTTCTCGTGCAGCAGGCAGACGAGGCCATAGCGCCGCGCGAAGTTCTGCAGCACCTGCATCGTCAGCTGCTGGTGGTCGGAGCCCACGTTCGAGTTCTCGAACATCGGCGCCAGCTCGTACTGCGCGGGCGCGACCTCGTTGTGGCGGGTCTTGACGGGCACGCCGAGGCGACGCAGCTCGTGCTCGGCGTCGAGCATGTACGCGAGCACGCGCTCGGGGATCGAGCCGAAGTAGTGCTCGTCGAGCTCGTGGCCCTTGGCCGGCTTGGCGCCGTAGAGCGTGCGGCCGGTCGTGTACAGGTCGGGCCGCTCGTAGAAGTACTGCTCGTCGATCAGGAAGTACTCCTGCTCGGGGCCGACCGTCGTGAAGACGCGCGACGAGCTCTTGTCGCCGAACAGCTTCAGCGCGCGGACCGCCACGGTGGACAGTGCGTCCATCGAGCGCAGCAGCGGGATCTTCTGGTCGAGCGCCTCGCCCGTCCAGGAGACGAACGCCGTCGGGATGCAGAGGTATGCGCCGTTGGGGTTCTCGAGGATGAACGCCGGCGACGTCGGGTCCCAGGCGGTGTAGCCGCGGGCCTCGAAGGTCGCGCGGATGCCGCCGGTCGGGAACGACGAGGCATCCGGCTCGCCCTGGATCAGCTCCTTGCCCGAGAACTCGGCGATCGCCGAGCCGTCACCGACCGGGTTGAAGAACGAGTCGTGCTTCTCGGCGGTCAGATTCGTCAGCGGCTGGAACCAGTGCGTGTAGTGCGTGGCGCCCTTCTCCATCGCCCACTCGCGCATCTCCTTGGCGACCTGGTCGGCGAGCGCAGGGTCGAGCGCCGAGCCCTTGTCGAGCGTCGCCTGCAACTTCTTGAAGACCTCCTTCGGAAGCCGCGCCTTCTGTACCGCGGGGCTGAAGACGTTCTCGCCGTAGAAGGCGGCGCCGGGCTCCATCAGGTCGGTCTGGCCGCTGGCGTCGCCATTGGCGGCCCACTGTGCGGCGGTGACGTTGTGCTGTCGGGTCTTGCTGGCCATCGGGTGTCAGGGTCCTCCTGCGTGGCTGGGTGAAGCGGGCGTGCCGCGGGAAACACGGCTCACGCGCGCGCGGGTGCGCACCTGGATCAGCGGCGCAGCCTAAGCCCGCGGCGGCGAGGGAACCTTATCCCGCTGTCCAACATCAGGCGGGCGCGGTTCGCCATGTCGGACGGACGTGCCGGCGCCCGACGGTCGGGCGAACCGTGCCCGGCGATCTTTCGACACTCGTCCAATGCTCGACCGGGGCCCGCCGCCCAGACTGCGACGCCACACCTCGACTCAGGAGGATTCATGAGACGTTCCTTTGGGGCACGCGTTCTGGGCGCGGGCCTGATGGCAACTTTGCTGGCTCCGGCCGCGGCCTCCGCCGATTCATGGCAGGGCCTCGGCGTGCCGGATTCGGTCGGTATCAACACGATGTGGGTGCTGATCGCCGCCATCTTGGTGATCTTCATGCAGCTCGGGTTCATGTTCCTGGAGATCGGATTCTCCCGGGGCAAGAACGCGGGCACGATCGTCGCGAAGATCTGGACCAACTTCTCGATCGCAGCACTGTGTTACTGGGCGGTCGGCTTCGCCTTCGCGTTCGGCGGTGATCTCGGGCACGTCATCGGGAACACCGGGTTCTTCCTGCGCGACTACGGCGACCCGCAGACCGCCTTCCCGATCATGGGCTTCTCGGACGCCGTGATCGAATCGAAGTGGATGTTCCAGTTCGCGTTCTGCGCGGTGTCGCTCGCGATCGTGTGGGGAACCACACTCGAGCGCATCAAGTTCGGCGTCTACATCATCTACGCCGTCGTCTTCTCAGCGCTGATCTACCCGATCTTCTCGGGCTGGGTGTTCGGCGGTGGCTGGCTGCAGGTCAACGTCGGCATGCAGGACTTCGCCGGCTCGACCGCGGTCCACCTCATCGGCGCGACCGGTGGCCTGGCGGTGCTGCTGCTGCTCGGAGCCCGCAAGGGCAAGTACGGGCCCGACGGCAAGCCGAGGGCGATCCCGGGGCACAACATGCCCCTGTTCGGCCTCAGCGTCGGCATCCTGCTGATCGGCTGGTTCGGGTTCAACCCGGGCTCGACCCTGAACGCGCTCGACACCCGCTTCGCGGAGGTCGCGATGGTGACGCTGGTTGCGGCCGCCGCCGGCGTCCTCGGTGCGGTCGCCACGACGTACCTGATCACGAAGACGATCGACATCGGCATGGCCGGCAACGGCATGATCGGTGCGCTCGTCGCGATCACGGCCCCGTCCGGCTACGTCGTGCCGTGGGCGGGCGTGGTCATCGGCCTGGTCGCCGGCGTGATCGTGCCGATCGGGGTGTACGCGATCGACAAGAAGCTGGACGACCCGGTCGGTGCACTCACCGCGCACGGTCTGTGCGGTGTCTGGGGGACGCTGTCGTGTGGCCTGTTCACACTGCCGGCGCTGGCGGAGTTCAACACCGTCGGCTCCGGCGGGCTGCTCTACACCGGCTCGTTCACGCAGCTCGGCGACCAGGCACTCGGCGTGATCGTCGTGTTCGCCGGCGTCTTCATCACGAGCTACGCGACCTTCTGGGCCATCAAGAAGACCTATGGGCTGCGTGTGACCGAGGAAGAGGAGCATCAGGGCCTCGACATCTCCGAGCACGGCATGTACGGCTACCCGGAGCAGTTCATCCCGGCTCCGGAGCTCGTGGGCTACGGTGCCGCCCCTCAGTACGGCGGCGCGACCAGCCCTGCCGCCATCTCGAAGGAGGTCACGGCGTGAAGAAGATCGAGGCATTCATCCGACACGAGGCGTTCGAGCCGATCCGCATGGAGCTGCTCGACCTCGGGTTCCCCTCGCTGACGATCAGTGAGGTCAAGGGCTCGGGACGCCAGAAGGGCATCGTCGAGACGTACCGCGGTGCGGTCCTGACGAACTACCTGCGCCCCAAGGTCAAGCTGGAGTGCGTGGTGGCGGACAAGGACGTGCAGACGATCGTCGACACGGTCCTCAAGCATGGTCGCACCGGCGCTGTCGGTGACGGCAAGGTGTTCGTGCTGGCGGTCGACGAGGCCTACCGCGTCCGGACCGGCGAGTCCGGCGAGGAAGTCCTCCAGGCGCACCCTGACCCGGCGGCCACGGCCGCCAAGGGCGGAGGTTCGGTGAACGGGGCGGCGGGCCCGCAGCGACGGCCCGCCGCCCCTGCCGCCCCGAAATCACCCGGGACCGCGCTCGTCGCCAGGCTGCGCGAGCTGCACCTGGAGATGGTCGACGCCGTGCTGCACGGCGAGGGTCTGGAACGGGTCGCGGCGATCGTGGCGCGGGCGGCCGACGCGCCCGTCGCGATCGTCGTTCCGCGGCTCGGGGCCGCGGCCCTCGAGGGCACGGAGGAGGAGCGCCTCGACGAGCTGCGCCGCTACGTCACCGACCGCGTCCGTGACCGGCCGGTGAGCGTGCCGGCCGGCGTGGCGAGCGAAGCGCCGATCATGAGCGGGGACGAGCTCGTCGGAGCCGTGCTGCTGCTGGCCGGCAAGGGCGAGCCGGCGCCCGAGTCGCTCGAGTACCTGCACCTGGCCGCCGTCGCATGCCTGACCGAGGTCGCGGTCGCTGAGGCGCGAGAGGAGGTCGAGGAGAACCTGCGCGGGTCGTTCATCGACGACCTGCGCTCGCGCCCGGATCTCGACCCCGCCGACGTCGTCCGCCGCGCGGCGCGGCTCGGATGCGATCTCTCACGCGGGATCGTCGCCCTGTGCGCGGAGCTGTCGTCCGACCGCCCGCGGCATGTTGTGGCGACGATCGCGGGGGACTACCCCGGTGCGCTCGCCCAGCACCTCGAGGGCAGCGGCGTGCCGCGCGTCCACGCGCTGCTGCCGGCCGCCGGCGGCGACGGCGCGCCCGAGCAGACGCTCGCACGCGCGAGAGCGCTCGCCGAGCGGCTCGGCCGACGCGGGACCGTCGGCCTGTCCAGCTTCTACACCGACCCCGCCGACATCGGACGGGCCATTCAGGAGGCCGAGCTCGTCCTCGACGTGCTGCGGCGCTCGGACGGGGCCGGGAGCGAGGGCCTGCAGGAGATCGGCACCGGGACCTACCGCCTGCTCTTCCGCGTGCTTGCCTCACATCCCGAGGAGGTGCGTTCCTTCTACGAGGACACGATCGCCCCCGTCGTCCGCTACGACGACCAGTACCGCACCGATCTCGTCGGCACCCTCGAGGCCTACTTCGCGCACAACTGCAACATGAACGCGACCGCGGCGGCGATCTTTGCGCACAGGCACACCGTGGCCTACCGGCTGGACCGTGTGCGTGAGCTCAGTGGTCTCGATGCGACGCAGAGTGAGGATCGTGAGCGATTGGGGTTGGGCTTGAAGGCCTACAGGATCATCTCGCCCCGCCTTCCGCGCTGAGCTTTGGTCGCGGATCTCGTGGCGCCTGATCTCTCGCTCCTGGTCTGGCCAGCGGGGTCCTTGTAGACCGCTGCGGGGTGCGTTTGGGCTCACGCGTGCTGGTCGGGGTGTCGGAGCGCCACGCCGAAACCGCTGCACCCCTGGGCGTTGGGGGAGGCGCTCGGCAGGGCCGAGCGTCTCTGCCACCAATGGAACGGCCGGCGGGCGGGTAGGGATCACAGAACGCGCCGCCGGCGCGTTCTGATGGGCATCAACGCGCCGCCGGGACGCCCAAAGCAGCCGGCACTGCGCCGCCGCGCCGCCGACAGCCAGAGCGGTACCACGACACCACGCCGGCGGGCGCCGCAGGCGCTGCGCGATCCGCGACCTACTCCGGGCCGTAGACGACGGCGCCGGTCTCGGGATCGACCGTCGACTCGCGTGGGCGCCTCGTGACACGAGCGGTGACGGTGCCTTCGGGCACTCCGTCTGCGGCGGTGACGGCGCGGGCGTTGCCGTTGAGGCCGCCGGCCGCGCGGTAGCTGAGCGTGTGTGTGCCGGTGACGGCGGCGGTGACCGACCAGGTGAACGTGCGGGCCTGGCCGGGCTTGAGCGCACCGAGTGCCCAGGTGTTGACGTACGCGGTGCCGCCGCCGACGGGCCCGGCGTTGATGACCCAGATCGGGCGTGAGGGGTCGGCGGCGCCGGGGACGGCGTCGCGGTTGTTGAAGCCGTCGACCGTCATCGCGACGTTCGGGACGGTCTCGGTTCCCGGGTTGCGGACGGTCACCGAGAAGCGCGTGGTCTCGCCGACCGCCTGAAGCCGGGGGAAGCGCGCCTGGGAGACCTGGACGGTGTAGTCGCCTTCGGGCTCGCCTGCGTCCTGACGTTCGCCGCTACCGCATCCGGCAGCGGCCGTCGCTGCAAGCAGCGCGGCTGCGATCGCCGCCCCGCGCGGCATCATGCGGACCCTCCTCGCCCTCACCCTCGGCGACGCTACCACAGGGACCGGTCTGCGGCCGCTCCGCAGACCGCCTGCGCGCCGGGCATCCGAAGGGGTTTGCGAGTGATCCGCGAGGTCGCGTAGTGTTCCGATCGCCGAGGAGGGGGCACGATGTCCCCCTTCGGCTACGAGAGGGAGAGGAGGAGGACGTGGTTCGCAGCGCCGCCGATCGCGCAACGGCTCCCGCAAGGGGGTTCTTCGAAGAGATCGGCGACATGATGATTCTGACGGGGAAGACGATCGTCTCCGCCGTCAGGCCGCCGTTCCCATATGGCGGGGAGTTCATCTCCCAGTTCCTCTTCGCGCTGCGGCTGTGCTGGTTCCCCCTGCTCATCTCCACGGTTGCGTTCGGCTACGCGGCACCGGGTCTGCAGGCCGCGAACTTCCTCGTCCTGTTCGGAGCGCTCGACCGGCTCGGCGGGTTCTTCGTGCTCGCGTCGATCCGCGAGTTCGCGCCGTTCGTGACCGCGATCGTCCTGGCCGGCGTCGCCGGCACGGCGATCACGGCCGACCTCGGCGCCCGCAAGATCCGTGAGGAGCTCGACGCGCTGCAGGTGCTGGGCGTCGACCCGATCAAGAACCTCGTCGTCCCGCGCTTCCTCGCGCTGATGCTCGTGACGGGGCTGTTCGACATCTACGCCCTGCTGTTCGGCATCTTCGGCGGGATCATGACCACGCTCGTGAACCACGCCCCGCTCGGGCCGTTCTGGGCGACCTTCTTCACGAACGCCTCGGTCACCGATCTCTGGGGCTCGGTGCTCAAGTGCCTGTTGTTCGGGGCGATCATCGCCGTGGTCTGCTGTTACAAGGGGATGACCGCCTCGGGCGGCGCCGCCGGCGTCGGACGCGCCGTCAACCAGGCGGTCGTGATCGCGTTCCTCGGCGTCTTCGCGTTCAACTACGTCTTCACGCAGACGCTGCTCGCCACCCACCCGGAGATCAACGTCATCCGCTGAGGCGGATGGAGCGCTCATGGGCGGCAGCTGGCTCAGCGTCCCGCGCGATTGGCTCGCGTCGTTCGGCGAGATCGCGAAATTCGCGGGGCGCGTCCTGCGCGACGTCTACACGCTGCGCGTCCTGCGGTTCTTCGGCGAGGCGCTGCGGCAGTCCGGGATCCTGATCGTCTCCTCGACGATCGTGATCTGGGGCCTGGTCTTCATCATCGGCCTGCAGTGCGGCATCGAAGGCGCGTACTTCAACCGCTCGGTGGGCTCGCCGGCGTACGCCGGCGTCTTCGCCGCCTGGTGCGACCTGCGCGAGCTCGTCCCGTATGCGTTCGGCTACATGATGGCCGCGAAGGTCGGCACCGGGATCGTGGCCGAGCTCGGCTCGATGCGGATCTCCGAGGAGATCGACGCGCTCGAGGTCATGGGCTTCGACTCGATGCTGTTCCTCTGCGCCACGCGCCTGCTCGCCGCCTGGATCGTGCTGCCCTTCATGTACGTCGCGGCGGTCGGCGCCGGCTTCTTCGCCAGCTATCTCGCGGTGGTGGTCCAGATCGGCGAGGTCTCGGCGGGCGGCTACTCGCTGATCTTCTGGCAGTTCCAGAACCCGCCGGACCTGTTGTTCAGTGGGCTCAAGGCGATGGCGATGGCGACGGTGATCGTCCTCGTCGGGTGCTATTACGGCTACACGGCGAGCGGCGGGCCGGTCGGCGTCGGAACTGCGACAGCGAAGTCCATGGTGCTCAACATCGTGCTCGTGCATCTGGTCGGGATGCTCGGCACGCAGGTGTTCTGGGGCGCGAATCCACGCGCTCCGATCGGAGGATGAGTCGTGACTGACGGACCGAGCGGATCGGACTACATGGACGAGGGGGCGGGCACCCCGGCGCAGGACATGCCCGCCAAGGAGCAGCTCGAGGGTCTCAGCGTCGAGGAGCGGGCCGCCGAGCGCGAGGCCGCGACCGAGGTCGCGCCCGGCGCGCAGGTCGTCAGCGAGCCCGAGCCCAAGTCCGACGATGAGTACCACTGGCACACCGGGCTCAATCGCCCGACGGGTGTGCCCGACGCCGTCGAGTTCATCGAGGTCCACAAGGCGTTCGGCCGCAACAAGATCCTTCGTGGCCTGAACATGGGCCTGCCAGAGGGCAAGATCTCGATGATCCTCGGGCCGTCGGGCACCGGCAAGTCGGTCTGCATCAAGCACATGGTCGGCCTGCTCTACCCGGACGACGGCGACGTCGTCGTCCACGGCGAATCGGTGCCGTCGATGCGCGACACCGAGCTTTTCGAGATGCGGAAGAAGTTCGGCGTCCTGTTCCAGGACGGCGCGCTCTTCGGCTCCATGAACCTGCTGGACAACGTGGCCTTCCCGCTGCGCCAGCACACGGACAAGGGCGAGGACGAGATCCTCGACATCGTCGGCCGGCGCCTCCAGGAGGTCGGCCTCGGGGAAGCCGGCGACAAGTTCCCCAATGAGCTCTCGGGGGGCATGCGCAAGCGTGCCGGTTTCGCCCGTGCGCTCGTGCTCGACCCGGACATCGTGCTGTTCGACGAGCCGGATTCGGGCCTGGACCCGGTCCGCACAGCGCTGCTGTGTGAGCTGATCCAGGAGATCCACGAGGAGAACGGCGGCGCCTACACCGTCATCACGCACGACATCATGAGCGCCCGCCGCGTCGCCGAGTACATCGCGGTGCTGTGGCGGGGACGGATCGTCGAGGCGGGCCCGGCGGAGGAGCTGTTCAACTCCGACAACGCCTTCGTTCGCCAGTTCCTCTCAGGCGCGGCCCAGGGCCCGCTCGGCATGGAGTGACCGCGCAGACCGACCGAGCCGCAACGATTCACCGCTCCGCGACATCCAGCTCGTCTCCCGCACCGGGAGGCGCTTCATGACCGCTTCCCGCGCGGTCGTCATCGGGCTGCTCGCAGTCGCCGTTGCGCTGCTCGCGTTCGTCCTGCTGGGCGGCAGCGGCGAGCACCGCTACCGGCTGACGTTCCAGACCGCCGGGCAGCTCGTCAACGACAACGACGTGCAGGTCGGGGGCCGGCGGATCGGCTCGGTCAAGAAGATCGAGCTGACCGACAACAACCAGGTGACGATCACGATCGCGGTGCAGGAGCCCTACGCGCCGCTGCACGCCGGCACCACCGCCGTGATCCGTGCCACCTCGCTGTCCGGCGTCGCCAACCGCTACATCGCGCTGTCGCCCGGGCCCGACAGCAACCCTGAGCTGCAGCAGGACGCGGTCATCCCGGCGGACAAGACGACGCCGGTCGTCGACCTCGACCAGCTCTTCAACATCTTCACGCCGCAGACCAGCAAGGGCCTGCAGGACGTGATCCAGGGGTTCGGCGACTGGTACGCCGGGCGCGGGCCCGAGGGCAACCAGGTCGCCAAGTACTTCGCGCCCTCGCTCGCGGCGGTGCGCGGCGTCGTCGAGAAGCTCTCCGCCGATCGCCCGGCGCTCGAGGCGCTGGTGCAGGACACCTCCCAGGTCGTCCAGACACTCGGGGACCGCAGCGGCACGCTCTCCGACCTGGTCGCGAACACGAACACGAGCCTCGGGGCGATCGCCGACGAGAACGAGAGCCTCGCGCAGGCGCTGGACCTGCTGCCGCAGACGCTGCGTCGCGGCAGCACGACGTTCGTCAACCTGCGCGCGACGCTCGACGACCTCGACAAGCTCGTCGCGGCATCGAAGCCGGCGACGAAGAACCTGGCGCCGTTCCTGGCAGCGCTGCAGCCGCTGCTCGTCGAGGCCAAGCCGACGGTCAATCAGCTCGCGCGCCTGGTCCGCCAGCCGGGGTCCGAGAACGACTTCACCGATCTGCTGACCGATTCGCCGGCGCTGGCGAGTGAGGCCTCGAAGACGTTCCCCGCGTCGGTCAAGGCGCTCAACAAGGGCGTCCCGGTCCTGTCGTTCTTCCGGCCCTACTCGCCCGACCTCGTCGGCTGGTTCCGCGACTTCGGCCAGAGTGCCGCCAACTACGACGCGAACGGGCACTATGCCCGCATCGGCGCCGAGTTCAACGCCTTCAGCTACAACCAGGGAACGAACCTGCTGAGTCCGGTGTCCCCGGCCGATCGCGTCCCCGGCGTGCCCACCAACCCGACCGCCGTCGCCCGCTGCCCGGGCGGCGCCGCCCAGCCGCCGGCTGACGGCAGCGCCCCCTGGCGCGACGTCAGCGGACGGCTCGACTGCGATCCCGCGATCGTGCCTCCCGGATCATGAAGCGCGTCCTCGCCATCGCAGCGGTCCTGCTCGCGGGCATCGCGCTCGTCGTCTTCGCGACCGGGTCGGGCGACGACGGCGGTGGCTACAAGGTGCGCGCGATCTTCGACAACGCCGCCTTCGTGATCCCCGGGATGGACGTGCGGATCGGCGGCGTGGTCGTCGGCGACATCTCGGCGATCGATCTGACGGAGGACAAGAAGGCCGCAGTCGTCCTCAACATCACGAACAGCTCGCACCACGACTTCCGCAAGGACGCCTTCTGCACGATCCGCCCGCAGTCGCTGATCGGCGAGCGCTTCGTCGAGTGTGAGCCCACGCAACCACATCTCTCGGCGAGCGCCAAGAAGCCGCCGCTGCCCCAGATCGAGTCGGGTCCGGGCAAGGGCGAGTACCTGCTGCCCGCGACGAACACGACGCGTTCGGTCGACCTGGACCTGATCAACAACATCATGCGGCTGCCGTTCCGCCAGCGCTTCACGATCTTCCTGAACGAGTTCGGCACCGGGCTGGCGGGGAACGGCGAGGCGCTGCAGCAGGCGCTCAAGAAGTCCAACCCGGCGCTGCGCCAGTTCAACAACGTGCTGGCGATCCTCGCCGAGCAGAACAAGACCCTCGCCCAGCTCGCCGTCGACGGCGACAAGGCGCTGGCGCCGATCGCCCGCGAGCGTGTGAGCGTGAAGGGCTTCATCAACTCCTCCGCCGAGACCGCCTCAGCGACGGCGTCGCGCAGCGCCGACCTCGAGGAGAACTTCCGCCTGCTGCCGCAGTTCCTGCGTGAGCTCGTCCCGACGCTGAACAGCCTTGCGGACTTCTCGACGGCGACGCTGCCGATCGCCAAGGACCTCGGCGGCGCGGCGTCGAGCATCAACACCTTCGTGACGGGGACGCCGCAGTTCGCGGCGGCCGGGTCCGACGCACTGACCACGCTCGGCGACACGACCGACGCCGCCGGACCGGCGCTGGAGCAGTCGCTGCCGCTCGTGAAGGACCTCGGGTCGCTCGCAAGCCAGGCCAAGCCGCTGGCGACGAACCTCTCCGCGCTGCTGCGCTCGCTGCAGTTCTCGGGAGGCATCGACCGCTTCCTCGACGTCGTCTTCTACCTGTCGGGTTCGACGAACGGCTACGACAAGTACGGCCACTACGTGCGCACGCGGCTGGTCCTGGGCACCTGCACCACATATGCGACGGCCAACCAGCTCAGCTGCACCGCGAACTTCCGCAAGGACTTCGGCGCCGTCACGACGCCGGCGCTGCCGACCGCGGGCGGAACGCCGTCGAGCGCCGCCACCGCCGGCGCGGCATCCAAGCAGGTCGCCGCGGCGCAGGCGATCGCCGCGAAGGCCGCGCGCCGCACGGTCAAGCTTCCCGGGACGCTGCTGCCGGGCGACACCGGCGTGCGCCGCGGTGCGGGCGCCGCCCCGGCGGCCGCGCAGGGCACGAGCTCCTCGTCGCCGGACCCGAAGTCCGCCCAGTCCCTCCTCGACTACCTCCTCGGTCAATGAGACGGCGCGGCGGAGGAGGCTCGATCGCGGCGAACCCGGTGCTCATCGGGGCGGTCACCGTGCTCGTGGTGGTCGTGGCGGTCTACCTCGCGTACAACGCGAACTCCGGCCTGCCGTTCGTGCCGACCTACGACCTCAAGGCCGAAGTCCCGAACGCGGCCGGCCTGGTCAACGGCAACGAGGTCCGCGTCGGCGGCACGCGCGTCGGCACGGTCTCGTGCATCGAGCCGCAGACGCGTCCCGACGGCTCGGTGACCGCGGTCCTGTGCCTGAAGCTCGAGACGGTGGTGAAGCCGCTCCCGGCCGACACGCGGGTCAAGATCAGGCCACGCTCCGCGCTGGGACTGAAGTACGTGCAGCTGACGCGCGGCACCGCGAACGAGGGGCTGCCGGCGAACTCGACGATCCCGCTCAAGCAGGCCATTCCGCAGCCCGTCGAGCTCGATGAGTTCTTCGACATGTTCGGGACGCGGACGCGGCGCGCGATCCAGGCGAACCTGACCTCGTTCGGCAGCGGGTTCAGCGGGCGCGGCGCAGACCTGAACTTCACGATCCGCGATCTCGGCCCGCTGCTCGACGATCTCGAGCCGGTGATGCGCAACCTCGCGAGCGCGAAGACCGATCTGCGCGGCTTCTGGGACGGCCTGGCGCAGAGCGCGGCCGCGGTCGCGCCGGTCGCCGAGGTCCAGGGGCAGATGTACGTCAATCTCGACAAGACGTTCAGCGCGCTCGCGCAGATCGCCGTGCCGTCGATCCAGGACACGATCTCCGAAGGGCCGCCGACCCTGCGGACGGGGATCCGCGACCTTCCGGTGATCACCGAGCTGCTCGACAACAGCGCGCAGCTGTTCACGGACTTCCAGCCCGGGTTCAAGGCGTTCGCCGCCGCGGGCCCCGACCTGGCCACGGCCGTCCGCGTCGGCACGCCCGCGCTGGAGCAGTCGCCCGCGTTCAACGCGCGCCTGACGACGACGTTCAAGGCACTGCAGACGTTCGGCACCGATCCCGTCGTCAAGCTCGGCGTGCAGGATCTCGCGTCGACCGTGTCGATCCTCAACCCGCTCGTCTCCTACGTGACGCCGGCACAGACGACGTGCAACTACGTCGCGCTGTTCTTCCGCAACCTCTCCAGCGCGCTCAGTGAGGGCGGCACCAACGGCCAGGCGCTGCGCGTGGCGATCGTCGCCGCGCCGGGCGGCCAGCCGGTGCCCAACCAGCCGAACATCGACAACACGCTGCTCGCGCCCAACAACGAGGGCGGCCCGTCCTCGGCGCCCGCCAACGGCCCGGCCGGCCCGGGGTACGACCGCAGCAACTTCCTGCACTCCAACCCGATGCCGTACACCGCCGCGCCGGGCCAGCCGAAGATGTGCGCGGCCGGCAACGAGCAGTTCCTCGCCGGCAGGACCGTCATCGGCAATGTCCCCGGCCAGACGCCGACCACCCTCCACGACCCGTCCGCGCCCTGATGGCCTTCGGACGCACACCCAGGAGCGAGCGCCCGCGCACCCTGCGCAAGAACCGCACGGGTGCCAATCCGGTCATGGTGGGCCTGCTCGTGGTGCTGGGCGTGATCGTGATCTCGTACTTCGGCTTCACGAAGGACCTGCCGTTCAGTCGCGGGTTCGAGTTCAAAGCGGTCTTCCCGTCGGCCAACTCGATCCGTCTGAACTCGCCCGTCCGCATCGCCGGCGTCAACGTCGGCGTCGTCAAGAAGATCGAGGGTCAGGCCGGGACCGACAACGCCGTCATCACGATGGAGATGAAGGACTCGGGCCTCCCGATCCACAAGGACGCCGAGCTGAAGATCCAGCCGCGCATCTTCCTCGAGGGCAACTTCTTCGTGAACCTGCAGCCGGGAACGCCGTCGGCGCCGACGATCTCCGACGGCGACACGATCCCCGTCGATCAGACCGCGATCCCGGTGCAGTTCGACGAGCTGCTGACGTCCCTGCAGCAGGACACGCGGCGCAACCTGCAGCTCACCCTGGAGGAATTCGGCGCCGCGCTGAACGCCAAGCCGACGGCGCTCGAGGATGCCGACCAGCCGCCGTCGACGCAGGGGAAGACCGCCGCACAGGCGCTGAACTCGGCGATCGTCTGGGGTGTCCCCGCACTGCGTGACTCGGCGATCGTCGACACCGCGCTCCAGGGCCTGGAGCCCGACGACCTCACGGGGCTGGTGCAGGGCCTCGGCGGCGTGGGGCGCAAGCTCGCGCCGCGCCAGCGCCAGCTCGGCGAGCTGGTCGAGAACTTCAACACGACGATGGCCGCGCTCGCCGCCGAGCAGGCGCCCCTGCGGCAGGCTGTTCGCCAGCTCGGGCCGACCGTCGAGAACACCTACGCCGCGCTCGGGTCGCTCAACGCCGCGCTGCCGAGCCTGCGGACGTTCGCGCTCGAGCTGACCCCCGGCGTCGAGCAGACGCAGCCGACGATCGACGCGGTCACCCCGTGGATCGCTCCGACGCGCAAGCTCGTCTCGCAGGAGCAGCTCGGCGGCCTGCTGGATGACCTGCAGCCCGCGACCGCGAACCTCGCAAAGCTCACCGCGGCGACGACCCCGCTGCTCAAGCAGGGCGGCCTGCTGGCGCGCTGCTTCAGCGACGTGATCATCCCCGTCGGTGACGTGAAGCTGGACGACGGCGCGTTCTCGACCGGCAAGCCCAACTACCAGGAGTTCTGGTACGCCATCTCCGGTCAGGCCGGTGAGGGTCAGAACATCGATGGCAACGGCCGCTACATCCGCGCCCAGGGCGGCGGCGGGGCGGCCGAGGTCGGCCTCAAGGGCGGGACGCTGACCGGCGGCCAGCCGCTGTTCGGGAACGCGCTCAGCACGGCGCTCGGCACGAAGCCGGCGTGGCCCGGCCCGAAGGCCCTCCCGCCGAAGACGTTCGACCAGCCGTGCTACAAGCAGGCGCTGCCCGACTTCGCGAACACCCCCGTCGGCCCTCCGGACACGGCGCCCGGGAAGTGATGCGCGCATGAGACGGGCGATCCAGAAGCACCTCCGGGACGTCCTCGCGATCATCGCGATCGCGATCGTCGGCGTGCTGGTCGGTGGGTACATCCTCTCCAACCAGCGCTTCTACGCGCCCTCGTGGGTGCCGGTCATCGGCAGCGACTTCGTCGACTACCAGGCCCAGATGGCGACGGCGCAGGCGTTCACCGCCGGCCAGGGCCAGACCGTGATGGTCGCCGGTGTGACCGTCGGTGAGATCGGCCAGGTGACGCTCGTCGACGGCCGCGCGCAGATCACGATGAAGCTCAAGCGCAAGTACACGCCGATCTACAAGGACGCGACGGTCCTCTCGCGCCCGAAGACCGGCCTGAACGACATGACCATCGAGCTGGACCCGGGCAACCCAAGCGCCGGGAAGCTCAAGCAGGGTGGGGTCATCCCGATCTCCCAGACGGTGCCGAACGTCAACCCCGACGAGTTCCTCGCCGGCCTGGACATCGAGACGCGCAACTACATCCAGCTGCTGGTCGGCGGCGCGGGGCGCGGGCTGGAGGGGAACGCCGCCAACCTCTCGGCGACGCTGAAGCGCTTCGATCCCACCGCGCGCTACGTCACGCGCATCACGAAGCTGCTGGTCGCGCGCCAGCGCAACATCAAGCGCTCGATCCGCAACTTCCGGCTGCTCTCCGAGGCGCTCGGCGACAAGGACACCCAGCTCGCGCAGTTCGTGGACTCCTCGAACAGCGTCTTCCGTGCGTTTGCGAACACCGAGCAGGGGCTGCGCGAGACGATCCGCGAGCTCCCCGCCGCGCTCGAGGCGACGAACAACGCAGCCCTGAAGTCCCAGGAGCTGACGTCGGTCCTGGGCCCGACGCTCGACGAGCTGTTGCCGACCGCGAAGGGCCTCGCGCCCGCGCTCGAGGCATTCCAGCAGTTCGCCACGGAGACCAAGCCCGTCATCGAGGATCAGATCGGCCCGTTCACGGAGATCGCGCAGCCGTCGGCCGCGGCGCTGCGGCCCGCCGCCGCCGACCTCGCCGCCACGCAGCCGCAGCTCGCGAGCAGCTTCAAGGTCCTCAACGATCTCTTCAACGGGCTCGCCTACAACCCGCCCGGCAAGCAGGAGGGCTACCTGTACTGGCTGGCCTGGGCCAACCACACCGCCGCGTCGATGCTCAGCTCGCAGGATGGCCAGGGCCCGACCCGGCGTGGCGTCGTGCTCGGCTCGTGCGACTCGCTGCGGGTCTTCGAGGCGGTCGGGCGCGCGAACGCGATCCTCGGCACGCTCGTCACGCTGCTCAATGCACCGTCCTTCCAGTCGGTCTGCGGCGCCAAGGCTGCAGCGGCCGGGACGGCGAGTGCCATGTCGGTCCTGCGCAAGGGAGCCGCGCAGGGCGACCCGATCCATCGCGCCGTCCTGAAGGTCATGGGCGAGGACGCGGCGACCACACCGGCGGCGGGCCGGTAGGAGGCGAGCGCGCGTGCAGAAGCAGGCTCCAAGCCTCGGCCGGATCCTCGTGATGGTGCTGTTCGCGCTGTCGTGCTTCGGGCTGCTGCTGTTCCTCTGGGTCGCCTTCGGCGGCTCGACGCCGCTGCGGGCGGAGGGCTACCGCTACACGATCCAGTTCCGCGAAGCCGGCCAGCTGGCCCAGGAGTCCGACGTGCGGGTCTCCGGGGTGCCGGTCGGCAAGGTGAAGCTGATCGAGGCCAACCCCAAGACCGGCTACTCGGACGTCACCGTGCAGGTCGACGCGAAGTACGCCCCGATCCGCCGCGACTCACGCGTGATGCTGCGCTACAAGACACTGCTCGGGGAGACCTACGTCGAGATCACACCCGGCAATTCCTCGAGCCCGGCGGTGCCCGACGGCGGCAAGCTGCCCGTCCGGAACATCAGGCCGACGGTCGAGCTCGACGAGATCGTCCAGACCTTCGACGCCCGCACACGCGCGGCGTTCGACGTCTGGCAGCAGGACCTCGCAGCCGCGAGCGCCGGCCGCGGGCAGGACATCAACGACTTCTTCGCCCAGCTCCCACCGCTCGTCACGGAGGCGACGCGCCTGCTCTCCGTGCTCGACGACAACCAGGCGGGCCTGAGCACGCTGGTGTCGAACACCGGCAAGGTCTTCAGCGCCCTGAGCGTGAGCAGCGATCAGCTCCAGGGCCTGATCACGAACACCAACCGGGTCTTCGAGACCACCGCCCAGCGCAACCAGCAGCTGGCGCAGACGTTCGTGGCGTTCCCTGCGTTCGAGCGCGAGTCGCGGCTGCTGATGGAACGCACCGCGGAGTTCGCCGAGACGACGAACCCGCTGCTCAGGCAGCTGGCGCCCGTCGCCAAGCAGCTCGGCCCGACGATGCAGGCGCTGCAGGGGTTCGCACCCGAGCTCAGCGGGCTGATGCAGGGCCTGGGCCCGATGCAGACCGCGTCCGTCAAGGGACTGCCGGCGGTCGACAGCTTCCTCAAGGACGCCACGCCGTTCTTCGCCGCTCTCGACCCGGCGCTGACGCAGCTCAACCCGCTGTTCCAGTTCCTCGGGGCCTACCCGGGCGAACTGACCGCGTTCTTCGCCAACGTGACCGCGGCAAGCCAGGCCAAGAGCGCCTCCAACGGGGTCAACACCAACTACCTGCGCTCGATGACGCCGCTGAGCCCGGAGGGCCTCGCTGCCTACCCGACGCGGATCAAGTCCAACCGCAACACCCCGTACGACTTCCCGCGCGCGCTGCTCGACGGCCTGCCGGGTGCCAACGTTCCCGTCTACAACACGAACGGCTGCACGTCCGGGCCGGCGCCGCAGCTTGCGCCGAACACCGCCGACGTGATCGGCGCCCCGACGACCAACCGGATCCTGAAGTACGGATTCGGCGGCAACCCGGCGAACGTGCCCGCGCCGCTCTGCCCGCAGCAGGGCAAGGCCAACGCCGGGAACGGCGCCAAGCAGTTCCCGCAGGTCACGCCCGGGGCCAACCCGCCGAAGCCGATCTTCGGCGCGCCGTAGCCACTCAGGCTCCGGTGGCGCGCCGCGTGAAGGCGCGCCGGTACCGTTCGGCCCGATGCTGACGCGGCTGCTTGCAGGCCTGATGGGTCTGGCCGCGCGACGGCCGCTGGCCGTCGCGGGGACGGTGCTCGTGCTCGCCGCGGCGGGCGCGGCGCTCGCGTCCCAGCTGGAGCCGCGCGCGGATACCGACACGCTCGTGGGCCGCTCGACGCCCGGCTATGCCGCGACGCAGGATCTGCACCGCACGTTCGGTGACGATGCCGTCTACGTCGTCGTTCGCGAGCCGGTCTCACGCGTCGTCCTCACCGAGGACCTCAGCGGCGTGCTCGGGCTGGAGGGCTGCCTGTCAGGGAATGTCCCGGCGGGTCGCACGCCGCGTGGCGGCCCGGGCGGTCCCTGCGCACGGCTGGCGGCGACGAAGCCGGCGAAGGTGGTCTTCGGGCCCGGAACGTTCCTCAACGAGGCCGTCGGCCAGATCTCCGATCAGTTCAACGCCGCCAACACACGCCAGGAGCGCGAGGCGGACAAGGCCGCCGAGGCCGCGTACAAGCTCGCGCGTGCGAAGGGCTTCAGCGTGAGCGCGTCGCGGACCTACGCGGCGCAGGCCAAGCAGGTCGTCACCGCGCGCTTCTACCGCGACGTCCTCGCGCTGGCGGTGCGCTACGGCCTGACGTCGCCGCCGAGCCTCAACGATCCGCGCTTCATCGCGCGCCTGGTGTTCGACAGCACCCGCGGTGTCGACACGCCGAAGGCGCGGTTCGCGTCGATCTTCCCCGGGCGTGAGGGGGCGCTGATCCAGGTCAGGCTGCGCGACGGCCTCAGCGAGTCCCAGCGCAGGCGCGCGATCGAGGACATCCGCGCGGCGACGCGGATGCCCGACTGGAAGCTCACGGCCGGGACGTACGCCGTCACCGGGGCACCCGTCGTCGTGGAGCAGCTCTCCCAGTCGATCTCGCGCTCGACGACCGTGCTGCTGCTCGGCGCGGTGCTGGTCATGGCGCTCGCGCTGCTGCTCGTCTTCCGGGCCCGCCTGCGGCTCGTGCCACTGCTCGTCGCCCTCTGTGCGACGGCGATCACCTTCGGCGTCACGTCGCTGCTGGGCCTGCCGCTGACGATGGCCTCGATCGCCGTCATCCCCGTGCTGATCGGCCTGGCGGTCGACTATGCGATCCAGGTCCAGTCGCGCCTGCAGGAACAGGAGGCCCCGCTCGACGAGGCCGTCACGCGCGTCGCAGGAACCGGCGCACCGACGATTGCGATCGCCGCCTCCGCGACTGCCGCGGGATTCCTTGTGCTCGCGCTGTCCCCGGTCCCGATGGTGCGCGGGTTCGGCCTGCTGCTCGTTGCCGGCATCGTGGTGGCCCTGCTCTGCGCACTCACGCTCGGTGTCGCAGCGCAGGCCTGGCGGCCCCGTGCGCGGACGGCCCCCAAGGCGCTCACGGGCGTCGCAGCGACCTGGCGCGGCGCGGGTGAGATCCTCACCGCTTCAGCGCCGTGGCGAGCGGGAGGCCGGCTGCTGCGCGGCTCCGGCCGGCGCGCGCTCGGCGCCGCCGTGGCGCATCCCGGGCGCGTGCTCGCCGTCGGCGCCGCGATCGCCGTCTGCGGCTGGGCGCTCGAGACGCAGACGCGGGTCGAGTCCGACGTGCAGAAGCTCGTCCCGCAGCAACTCAGCGCGCTGCGCGATCTGCGCGACCTGCAGCGCATCAGTGGCGTCGGGGGCGAGGTCAACGTGCTGGTCGAGGGCAAGCGGGTCACCGATCCCGCGGTCGTCGCATGGATGACCCGCTACCAGGCCCGCATCCTCAAGAAGCTGAAGTTCGACTCGCGCCGCGGCTGCGGCAAGGCTGAGATCTGCCCGGCGTTCTCGCTCCCGGACCTGTTCACGACGCAGGCCTCGCTGGCCTCACGTGCGCGCGTCGAAGGGCTGCTGGATGCGGTGCCGGCCTACTTCTCCCAGAGCGTGATCACCCCCGACCGGCGCACGGCGACGCTCGCCTTCGGGCTGAAGCTGATGCCGCTCGAGCGTCAGTACGAGGTGCTGAAGACGATGCAGCGCGAGCTCGATCCGCCCCCGGGGGTGACGGCGCGCCTCGCGGGGCTCCCGGTCCTGGCAGCGGAGGCCAACGACCGGATCGCGTCCCCCTGGCGGCGGCTGGTGACGCTGCTGGCGGGTCTCCTGGCGGTCGCGGTGGTCCTGCTCGTGGCATTGCGCAGCGTGCGCCGCGCGCTCGTCCCACTCGTGCCGATCGTGCTCGCGACCGGCTGGTCGGCGTTCGTCGTCTTCCTCGTGCGAATCCCGCTCAATCCGCTGTCGATCATGCTCTCGGCACTGGTGATCGCGATCGCGACCGAGTTCAGCGTGCTCCTGAGCGAGCGCTTTCGCTCTGAGCGCGCGGGGGGGCTCGACGTTCCGCAGGCGCTCGCCGCCACGTACCGCTCGACCGGCGCTGCCGTCCTGGCCTCCGGGACGACCGCGATCGCAGGCTTCGGCGTCCTCGTCCTGTCCGACATCCGCATGCTGCGCGACTTCGGCGCGGTGACCGTGATCGACCTGGCGGTGGCGCTCGTGGGGGTGCTGATCGTGCTCCCGGCCGTCCTCGTGCTCGCCGAGCGCGGCGCGCTCGTCCCGGGCCGCGCGCGCCTGCGACGCCGCGCCCCGGCGCAGGTCACGTGAGGTGAGCGGCTCGGAGCGCCCGCCGACGGCAGGGTCGCGGATGCCGCAGACGATCGCGATGCTCGCGGCGTTCGTGCTGCTGGTGATCGTCGCGCTGAACACGCTGAGCACGCCGGGCGGATCATCGAGCGGCCCCGCCGTCGGCGACCCGCTGCCGCGGTTCGCCGCTCCGCTGGCGGCGTCGACCGTGACGGGGGACGTCAATGTGGCGACGCGCGCTGGGCAGGGCGCGGCAGGGGACACCCCGGCCTGCTCGGTCCGCGGTGCGGGAATCCTGCGGTCCTGCGACCTGGTGCGCGGGACGCCGGCCGCGGTCGCGTTCTTCACCCCGGGCCGCGGACGCTGCGTGCGGCAGCTCGACCGCCTGCAGCAGGCTGCACGCAGCGTTCCGGGAGTGACGATCGCGGCGGTCGCGCTGCGCGGCGACCGGTCCGACCTCGTGCGGCTCGTCCGTGACCACGGCTGGACGTTCCCCGTCGCCTACGATCGTGACGCGGTGCTCGCAAACCTCTACGGCGTGGCGGTCTGCCCGCAGATCACGTTCGCGCTCCCCGGTGGCCGCGTGCAGGGGACGACCGTCGGCGAGCTCGGTGTCGCGGCCCTCACCGCACGCCTGCGCGAGCTCCAGGCGGCCGCCGGCGGCGAGCAGCAGACCGGATCCGGCGCGTGAGCGGCGACGCTGCGATCGACCTGGGCCCCGTCGCCCCGGCGATCGCCGCCGAGTTCCCCGACCTGCAGGTGCTCTCCTGTGAGGTCCCCGCTCCCGCCGCTCGCTCGACCGATCCAGGGACCCGCGAGCGCCTGGAGCTGATGGCCTCGCGGATGCGCGGGGGGCGGGCCGTCGAGCTGCGGCGCGAGCCGGTCCCCGCCGCCTACCGCGTCTTCTTCCGCCACATCGGGATCGATCCGGACAGCGCGCGAACCCCGGTCGAGGCGGCGGCGCTGGCGCGGCTGGTCGAGGGCGGCCACCGCAGCCGCGGCCCGCTCGCCGACGCGCTGCTGCTCGCACTGCTCGACACCGCCGTGCCCGTCAACGCCTTCGACGCCGAGGCCGTGGGCGGGCCGGTGGGACTCCGCGGGGCCGCAGCGGGTGAACGGCTGGGGGAGGCGCGTGCGCTGCGTTCCGGGCAGCTGGTGCTCGCCGACGAGCAGCGCCCGCTCGCGGAGCTGTTCGGTGAGCTCGATCCTGCGGCCATGCCCGACCGTCACAGCAGCCGTCTGCGGCTGGTCGCGGTGCGGATCCCGGGGGTTCCACCGATCCACGCCGAGGAGGCATTGTGGACGTGCCAGGAGTCCCTCGCCGCCGGTCTGGCGGAGTAGACTCCAAGCAGGAGAGAGGTGCGATGACCCTGCTCGACGCCCCAACGCGAGAGACCGCCGCCGAAGCTCGTGCCACCGAGGTCGACGAGGCCGCGGCGCGGCGCCTGCTGCGCGCCCAGATCGGCCGGCTCGAGCATCGCCTGTCGTGTGCCGTCGTGGACTCGATGCCCGACGGCGGAATCGAGACCGCCGTCCCGGCACTGCGCGGCCCGCGCGTCCTGGGCCTGGGCGAGCTGGAGCGGCTGCGCGATGCACTGGCGATGCGCGTCGCGGACGCGCGCGCGCTGCTCGAGGAGCGCGCGCGTCACCGCGAGGACGCGCGCCTGCGACTGGAACGGATGCTGCTTGATCCGGGACACCACCGCCACGTGCGGATCAGCCGGCGCGAACTGGGGGAGGGCGGCTGCGGCGTCTGGCACGTCAAGCCGCGTGTCGGGCTCGTCGGCCGGCTCATGGGCTGGTGGCACGTCAAGCTCTCCTCGGGCTGCCCGTTAGCCACCTGACAGCCTGATGGGACGGCGTAGCCGCAAGCGTGGAGTGCTCTCCGCGCCGGTCGAGCGCTCGCACTCCGAGGAGGGCGAGCACGTGGCCGTGCCTGCGCGGCGCGCGCCGGCACGGCCGGGCGGCCATCGCGCACGGCTCGACGACGCGCCGCCGCCCCCGTGGCATCCGGTGCCGCTCACCGAGCTGTGCATCCTCGTCGGCATGATCGTCCTGGCCGTCGCCTTCCTCGGTGGCGGCCCGAGCGTGGTGCTCGTGGCCTTCGGGCTCGTGCTCGTCGTGCTCGCCACCGGCGAGCTCGCACTGCGTGAGCATCTCGCCGGGTACCGCTCGCACTCGGCGCTGATGGCCGGCATCGCAGCGCTCGCCGTGGCGGTCCCGCTGGTGGCGATCGCGAAGCCGCCAAAGGCGGTCGTGCTCGTCGTGGCCGCGATCGTTTTCCTGCTCGTGCTGCAGCTGCTGCGCGAGCTCTTCAGGCGCCGCTCGGGCGGAACAAGCTGGCGCGCGTGACGGCCCGCCGCCCGATCGTGTTGCATTCACCTCCGTGACCGACGAACCACACACCGAGATCCCGGCACCGCAGCCCGCTCCGCAGCGCATGCGGATCACCGGACTGCACCACGCGACGCTGATCAGCGCCGACCTCGAGCGCACCACTCGCTTCTACCGCGACGTGCTCGGGCTGGCGCTCTGGCGCGAGGGCGCCAACGACGACGATCCCGGAGCCCGCCACTTCTGGTTCTCCGCAGATGCGAGCGGCGCGCCGGGGACGATCATCTCGTTCCTCGAGTACCCGCAGATGGAGACCGGGACCCAGGGGACCGGCGCGACGCATCACCTCGCGCTCGCGGTGGACTCGCCACGCGAGGTCTCCGCGTGGCGGGACTACCTGCGCTCACGCGACGTGCCGACCACCGAGGTCTTCGAGCGCGGGGGCCTGCAGTCGGTCTACCTGCGCGACCCCGACGGGCACATCCTCGAGATCTGCGCGGCGGCCTGAGCTCGCACCGGGCGCGAGCTCAGGCCGCTTGAGCGCGGATCTCCTCCCAGAGCCGGAGCTCAGGCGGCTGCGAGCGCGGGAACGCGTGCGGGCACGTCGCCCGTCTGCGACGCCAGCAGTGCTGCGGCGGCTTCGCGCTGACGCTGGGTCATCGAGCCGACCGTCTTGCTCTCCGACAGCGGGATCGACTGCAGGAACCGGCGGCAGCGGGTGTGACCCCACCGGCGCTGGCTCGTCAGCAGATCGGCGACGGTCATGGACTCCGCCTCCCATGGCGCGTCGAGGATGATGTCCGCGGCGCAGATCTCCCCTGCGGCGACCGCCCGCTTCAAAGCGGCCCTGGCGAGCCTCACGGCATTCGCGCGCTCGAGCGCCTGCAGGTGCTGCGGCGCTGGGGACATCGTCGCTGTGTGCGTCATCGCTTCTCCCGTCCACCCCTGCCCGGGGCGGCTCTCCGTGAACATTGGACTGTGAGGCCGGGCAAGGCGATGCAGGGCCGGGGTTCCCACCGAGGGGATGACGTGATGACGGCTCGGCGGCGTACGTCCGACCTTGCCACCGACCTGATCCCTGTCCCCTCTCCCGGCCGCCTCACCGGCGCAGTCGCCAAACTACGAAACGGGTGACCGGAAGGTCAACGGGGTTTAAACGGAATCGCCGCTCGGAGCGTGCGTTTCGTGTTCGGGCCGGGGGCGAGCGAAGGTCCGCTGGACAGTCCTTTACCGGTCGGCTCGCGCGGGGCGTTCAGTGCAGTTCGCCGGGCCCGGGGAGCGGCCCGTGCTCGGCCTCGAACGTGCGCTTGACCGCGGCGAAGGCCGTCAGCGCGCGATCGATCGTGGCACTGTCGTGCGTGGCCATGACGCTCGTGCGCAGCAGCGCTCCGCCCGGCGGGACGGCTGGGTGCAGCGCCGTGTTGACGAACACGCCGGCGTCGAACAGCGCGCGCCAGAGCAGCACGGCCTTCCAGTCGTCGCCGACCAGGATCGGCACGATCGGAGTGACGATCGCGCCGTCGCGAACGCCGGGGGCGTCGAGCTGCGCGGTCGGTGACCGCAGCTGCTGGGGGCGGATCACCGCGAAGCCCAGGGCTTCGAGTCCGTCGCGCAGCGCCCAGGCGTTGTCGAGCACCGCGCTGAGCAGCGCAGGCCCCTCGTCGGAGCGCAGCACCCGCAGCGCCGCGAGCGCGGCGCCGACGGCTGCGGGGACCGCCGAGGCGGTGAAGAGGTAGGCGCGCGACTGCACCCGCAGGAAGTCGATGACGTCGGCCGGGCCGGCGACGAACCCCCCGCAGGCGGCCAGCGACTTGCTGAACGTGCCGACGCGCAGGTCGACGCGGTCCTCGACGCCGAGCAGTTCGGCGGTCCCGGCGCCGCGGCGGCCCAGGACACCGGCGCCGTGCGCCTCATCGACCATCAGGCGCGCCCCGAAGCGCTGCGCCAGGTCGCAGATCTCCGGCAGCGGCGCCAGGTCACCCTCCATCGAGAAGACGCCGTCGACGACCACGAGGACACCGCCGCCGTCGCCCGTGGCGCGCTCGAGCGCACGCTCGAGCTTGTCCATCCGGTTGTGGCGGAACGCGCGAAGCTTGGCGCGCGACAGCAGGCAGCCATCGAGGATCGACGCGTGGTCACCGGAGTCGGCGACGACGGTGTCGCCCGGCCCAAGGATCGTCCCGAGCGCGCCGAGGTTCGCCTGATGGCCGGTCGTGAAGACGAGCGCGTCGTCGGTGCCCATCCACTCGGCGATCTCGCGCTCGAGCTCGAGGTGCAGCGGAATCGTGCCGTTCAGCAGGCGCGACCCCGTCAAACCCGTCCCGTAGGTCGTGAGCGCGTCCTGCGCGCCCTGGACGACGCGCTCGTCGGCGGTCAGGCCGAGGTAGTTGTTGGAGCCGAGCATGATCCGCTCGGCTCCCTCCATCACGACGACGGGCCGGGCCGGGCCGTCGAGCGTGCGAAAGTAGGGCAGAACGTCCGCCTCGCGCGCCGCCCGGAGCTGCTCCAGGCGGTCGTGCGTGCGGGCCTTCTCGAAGACGTCGATGCGGGTCTCGGGCATGTAGGGTGCGCCGCCGTGGCGCTGGAGGTGCAGCCCGTGCGTTCGGGCCGGGACAGAAAGGAGTTCATCGAGCTCCCGTACCGGCTTCATGCTACCTCGCCCCAGTGGACGCCCCCCCTGCGCATCGAGCGCCGGCTGTTCCTCAGCCCGCGCTTCAACGCGTTCTTCAAGCACGGCGAGGCGCAGCTGTTCCTCGCGCGGCGCGACGGTCGCGTGGTCGGCCGCATCAGCGCGCACGTCGACCGCGCCTACAACGCGTTCCACGGCTCGCGCTGGGGCATGTGGGGCTTCTTCGAGTGCGAGGACGACCAGGAGGCCGCCGACGCGCTGCTCGCCGCCGCTGAGGCCTGGAACCGCGAGCGCGGACACGAGCGGATGGTCGGTCCGATGGACTTCGTCATGAACGACGAGAGCGGCATCGTCATCGAGGGCGGCGAGCACGACGCGATGATCCGCCAGCCGTGGCAGCCGCCGTACTACCGGGGGCTCTGCGAGCGGGCGGGCCTGGAGAAGGCGATGGACCTGCTGATGTGGAAGCTCCACATCTCCGATCGCGCCAGCATCCTGCCGGTCATCACGCAGCTCGCCGAGCAGTGCGAGCCCCAGCACGGGATCACGCTGCGGCACATGCGCCGCCGCGGGCTGCGCAGGGACATGGACGTCTTCGCCGCGATCTACAACCACGCGTGGTCGCGCAACTGGGGCTTCGTCCCCTATGACAAGGCGGACCTCGACGCCTATGCCCAGGAGTTGCAGCTCGTCTTCGACCCGGACTGGTTCATGGTCGCCGAGCAGGCCGGCACGCGTGAGCCGGTCGGCCTAGCGATCACCGTTCCGGACATCAACCAGGTGCTCAGGAAGATGAACGGCCGGATCCTGCCGCTGGGCTGGTGGCACTTCCTGTGGCGCCGGCGGATCATCGATCGATGCCGCGTCGGCTTCCTCGGGGTCAAGCCGGAGTACCAGCACACCGGCGTCGCGGCCCTGCTCTACATCGAGCATTTCGACATGGCGGAGATCACGCGGATCAAGGGCGGGGAGATGGGCTGGATCCTGGAGACGAATGTCGCGATGAACCGCGGCATGGAGGCGATGGGCGGGCAGGTCGTCAAGCGCTACCGCATGTACGAGCGGCGCCTGGAGCCCGGCATCGCCCCGGCCTACCCGGCCGACGCGAAGGTGTGGACGCCGACCCGCGACGTCGCTGCGTGAGCCCGCGCCCCGTCGCCATCCAGCAGTAGCCTTTCCCCGATGGACGAGGCCTCGCCGAACGGATCGCAGCTCATCGAGGTCGAGGCGGTCGACGCCGTCCTCGTGAGCGGGGCGCGCCCGCTGCCGGCACCGCGCTCGGCTGCCCAGGCCGCCCGCACGCAGGCGGTGGTCGTCGCCGGGTCGTTCGCGGTCGGAGCCGCGACCGCCGTGGTCGTCGCCCACCGGCGGGCGCGCAGGGCGAGCACGAAGGCCGTGCGCCGGCGCCGTGCGCAGGGACTGGACGTCGCGGCCAGCCGCTCGTTCCTGGTGGACGTCCACCTGCTCAACCGCAAGCCGTGATCGAGGTCCGCCGGGAGGTTCGCCCGGCGTGGCCGGTGCGCCTCCCGCGGCCGGGGATGGACGGCCTCGCGCGCCGCCGCGACGGCATCCTGGAGCGCCTGCTGCATGTCGACGGCGCCCCGGCGGTCGTCCGGGTCGCGCCGCCCACGGCGACGTCGATGATCTTCACGGCGCGAGCCGAGCGCCGCGACGTCGCCGAGGAGGCGCTGCAGCGGATGCGCTTTGCGACCGGGGTCGACGACGATCTGCGCCCGTTCCACGACGCGTTTCGCGACGACCCGCTGATCGGGCGCTCGGTCCGCGCCCGCCCGCACCTGCGCATTCCGCGGCGTCCCGAGCCGTTCGAGGCGCTCTGCTGGGCGGTCTGCGAGCAGCTGATCGAGTATCGGCGGGCAGTCGAGATCGAGCGTGGGATCGTCGGGCGCCTGGGCCGGCGCTGCGCCGAGAGCGGCCTACGTGACCTGCCCGCCGCGGCGACGCTCGCGGCGGTCGCGCCCGCCGAGCTCGAGCGCCTGGGGCTCAGCGCCGGCCGCTCGCTGGCGCTGCGCCGGGCCGCGGCCGAGGTCGCATCCGGCCGCGTCGACCTCCGCGCACCTGATCACGAGCGTGGCTGGCTGCGGCTGCGGGCGATCCCGGGGATCGGGCAGTGGACCGTGGACGTGCTGGCCCTGCACGGCCAGGGGCGCTACGACCGCCTGCCCGCCGGCGACCTGGCCTATCTGCGCTTTGCGGGGCGGCTGCTGAATGGTGGCGACCCACGCGGACGCGCCACCGAGGAGCAGGTGCGCGAGCTGTTCGCCCCGTACGGCAGCTGGGCCGGCCTCGCCGGCGCCCACGCCCTCGGGGCGCCCGTCGGCCAGGGCTCGCTGCGGGCCACGGCGCCGGTCAGCTTCCGGTCGGGTCCGTCCCCGCGTCCCCGAGGCCCTCGCCCGGCAGGAACTCGTTCGTCGCCACCGTCCCGACGTCGACGGACCGCGTGAGCAGGTCGTTGCGCTTCATCCAGTCGGCGTAGTCCTGCCACTCCTGCAGGTTCTGGAAGCCGAACGGCCGCGCGGGATCCTCGGGGAACAGCACCGGCAGCGTCGCATTGACGCTCGCCGTGGCAAACCGCCGCCCCAGATCCGGGGCGGCCGAGGTCAGCGCGTCGACCGCCGCCTGCGGGTCGCTGCGCGCGGCGCGGGTGCCGCGCTGAAGTGCCTGCATGAAGCGGCGCAGCAGCGCGCCGTCGCGCTGGACGGTGTCGTAGCGGGCCGCCAGCACCAGCTCGTCGTAGGGCGGCACGCCCAGCGTGTCGACGGGGGCGATCTCGGGCCGTCGCTGCTCCAGCTTCAGCTGGACGCCCTCGACGTTCCAGAACGCGCCGAGCGTCGCGTCGACGCGCTTGGAGAGCATCGCGGGCACGAGGTTGAACCCGACGTTGACCTGCTTGACGCTCGCCGGGTCGACCCCGGCCGTCTGCAGGATCTGCTGGAGGTAGGCGTCCTGGTAGGGGATTCCGGCGGTCCCGATGGTCTTGCCCTCGAGCTTCTTCGGGTTCACGGAGCGGCCCTTGACGGCCATCAGCGACGTCAGCGGGCGCTGGGCGAGTGCGCCGATGCTCAGCACCTCGGCGTTGCGGTCACGGGCGAGCAGGACCTCCGGCTCATAGCTGATCGCGACGTCCGCGCGCCCGGCGGCGAGGAGCTTCAGCGGGGCTGCCGGATCGGTCGGCGTGACGATCTTCACGTCGAGCCCGGCCTTGCTGAACTCGTCGCGGGCCTGCGCCATGTAGATCCCGACGTGGTCGGCATTGGGCAGGTAGTCGAGCACCAGCGTCAGCTGACGCGTCTGCGGGCTGTTCGCCGGCTGCTCGCGCTTGCCGCAGGCGCTCAGGGCGAGCGCGGCGATGGCCGTCAGCGCGGCGGTCAGGACGGCGAGTGCCTTGCGGCGGGTCATGCACGGCTCCGTTCGGGGTGGGGACGGGCCCACGGTACGAGCAGGCGCTCGGCGAGGGCCAGGAGGGCGAAGAGGACGATCGCCAGGACGGCGAGCAGCGCGACCGCCGCGTAGGCGCGGGCGGTCTCCAGTTGCGGGATCGCCTGCAGGATCACGTTGCCCAGCCCTTCGCTGGAACCGGCGTACTCGGCGAACACCGCGCCGATCACCGCGATCGCGACCGCGATCTTCGCGCCGGCGAGCGCTCCGGGCAGCGCGGCCGGGACTTCCACCCAGCGCAGCTCCTGGCGGCGCGAGGCGTCGAGCGTGCGCAGCAGCTTGCGCTGCTCGGGGTCGACGGCGGCGAGCGCATCGAGCGTGGTCACGACCACGGGGAAGAAGCAGACCAGCGCGATGATCGCGAGCTTCGGCGCGATGCCGAATCCGAACCAGACGATCAGCAGCGGTGCGACGACGACGATCGGCACCGCCTGTGAGCCGACCAGCAGCGGGTACAGCGAGCGACGCAGCGTCGGGGAGAGGTGGATCGCGATCGCGAGTGCGGCCCCGAGCACGAGTGCGACGAGGATGCCCAGGCCGACCTCCTGCGCGGTGACGAGCAGGTTGTGCCAGAGCAGCGAGCGGTCGTCCCAGAGCGCCTGCGAGATCTGCGTCGGCGCGGGGAGGATGAAGTCGTCGACGTCGCCCAGCCGCGCGTAGGCCTCCCAGGCGCCGGCCAGCGCCAGCAGGATCAGGAGGGCGCCGATCACGCCCGCAGCGCCTCCAGCGCACGCTCGCGGACTGCGACGAGAGCGGCATCGGTGACGCGGCGCGGTCGCGGCAGCGTGACCTCCAGGACAGCCCGCACGCGCGCCGGGCGCGGCGTCAGGACGACGATGCGGTCGGCCAGCACGGCGGCCTCCTCGACGTCGTGGGTGACGAGCAGCGTCGTGCGCGGCTCGCGGGCCAGGGCGTCGGCGAGCCAGTCGCGCATCTCGGCGCGGGTGATCGCGTCGAGCGCTCCGAACGGCTCGTCCAGGCACAGCAGCGGCTTGCCGCTGAGCAGCGTGCGCAGGAATGCGACCCGCTGGCGCATGCCGCCGGACAGCTCGTACGGCCGCGCGCGCTCGAAGCCCTCGAGGCCGAACGCCGCAAACAGCGGCTGGGCGCGTTCGCGTGCCTGCGCCCGTGGCGCACCATGGATCCGCAGCGCGAGCGCCGCGTTGTCGAGTGCGTCCAGCCAGGGCAGCAGCAGGTCGCGCTGGGGCATCAGCACGGCGGGGGCGGCCGTGACGCTGCCGCCGGTCGGCTGCTGGAGGCCGCAGACGAGCTCCAGCAGCGTCGTCTTCCCGCAGCCGGAGGGCCCGACGAGCGCGACGATCTCGTGCGCGCGGGCGGCGAAGGTCACGTCGGCGACCGCCGCGACCGGCTGGGTTCCGCGTCCACGCGCCGGGTAGGTCACGGCGGCGCCGAGCAGCTCGGCGCCCGCGGTGTCCTTTGCCGGGGATGCTGCCTGCCCGGGTGGTGTCCCGAGTCGCGTGGTCATCGCTCCCTCCGCGGGCATTACCCCACAGGTTCGACGGGTCCGCGCGGGCTTCAGAGCGCGTTCTCAGCCGGCTTCCGCCAGCTCCCCGGGTGGACGATCGTGTCCACGCATCCTACCCGGGCGCGGCCGACGGCCTGCGTCAGCTGGGCTTCTCGTCGACCGCCAGCTCGTAGACCGCGCTCTGGCCCTCGCCGCCGGTGATCGTGACGGTCACGCCGTACGTCTCGCCCGAGATCTGCGCCCGGCAGCGGATCGCGGCGTTCTTCACGGTGGGCAGGTCGGTCGGGCAGGTGACCGGGGGCTGGGTCCCGGCACCGGCCTTCTGCAGGCGCGCGCTGATGTCCTGCTCGAGCTGGTCGCGGTCGAGCACGGCATTGGCAGGCGTGGGCTCGTCGCCCCCGCAGGCGGCGAGGCCCGCGGGGGCGAGCAGCGCGGCGGCGAGCAGCGGGACGAGCAGGCGGCGAGGGCTCACGGCCGCGAAGCCTATGCGAGCGGGACGTGCTCTGCCGCGGGGGTGCGACGCGATTGCGCCGCCCTTCGCACGCGTGGTTGCAGGCCGTCCGCCCGGGCTGGGTCAATGCGCAGCGACCGTGACCCGCTCCCGTGCCCCGATCGCCGTCCTGCTCGTCCTGGCACTCGCCGCCATCCTGCACGCCTGCGGCGGCACGGCGGCAGAGGGACCGGTCAGCGGCACCGCGGCCGCGCGTACGGCGGTGGGCGGCCCGGCGCGGGTCGTGCGCGTCGTGGACGGTGACACGCTGAAGGTGCGCCTCCAGGACGGGCGCCGCAGGACGGTGCGGGTGCTCGGGATCGACACGCCGGAGGTCAAGAAGCCCAATACGCCGATCGAGTGCGGCGGTCCGCAGGCGTCGGCGGCGATGCGGCGGCTCGCGCTGGAGGGCAGCGGCGTGGGGGCTCGCGGGCGTGCGGTCACGCTCGTCGGCGACCCGACGCAGGACGCGGTGGACCGCTACGGACGCGTCCTCGCCTACGTGGACGCCGGGGGCCGCGACCTGGGGCAGACGCTCGTCGCGCAGGGCTGGGCCGAGCCCTATGTCTTTCGCAAGCCCTTCCAGCGCTACCCGGACTACCGGCGCGCAGCGGAGCGCGCAGAGAACGCCGGGCTCGGCGTCTGGGCGCGCTGCGCGGGCGACTTCCACTCGGCCCAGGAGAATCGTTAGGAGCGCGACGCGGGCGGTCTCGCCGCAGCCGCCGCGCCGAACGTCCCGCAGTGCGCCCCATGGCGCGTAGCGCGGGACGCTCGACTTCCTGGTCTGTGCCAGCGCCCAGCAGGCGCTGCTCGCAGCGTTGCGAGCGTCGCGCTCGCTGGCTCAGGACGCCCGGTAGGGCGTCCAGCGGTCTGAGACGAAGGGTCTGGCCGCCGCCCGGGTCAGCGGCGCGATGCGCTCGGCGGCGCCGGCGAAGTCCTCGATGATCCAGGAGACGACGTCGCGCGCGCTCGCTCCTTCACCGATCGCCTCGCATGCGAGCCGATCCAGCAGCTCTTCCTGCGTGAACGCGAGCGCGCTGCGGTCGGTCGCCTGAAGCGCGGCGAGCGCGACGACCTCGCCGTCGACGCTGTGCGATCCCCACCGAGACGAGTAGGCGAGCGCGCTGGTGACGACGGGTGCGCTCGAGACGTCAGGCTCGAAGCGGATATCGCGCAGGCGCCCGAGGTGGTAGCTCACCTCGGTCCACGTGAGCGCCGTCAGCTGCTCCGGCGTCACCCAGAGGACCGAGGCGCGCAGGGCGGTGCCGGGGCTGATGAACAGCGTGGCCGGGAATGACGCGTACGCCGTCGGGTGCGCGGCCGCGCCGACGTCGAAGTCGTGCAGATCGCCGGCGAGGACGGCGAGGCGTCGCTGCTCGGACTCCAGATGACCGAACTTGCGGTTCAGCGTCTCCGGTGAGCCGTTGGAGCCGAACGCCAGCAGCGGCCAGCGGTCGTGGGTCAGGCTCGCGTCCCAGCCCGCGAGCTGCTCGACGTCCTCGCCGTCGAGCAGGAACGACGACGGGGGCCGCGGCCACGGGTACCCGAGCGCCGTCGCGTACGCCTCGTCGCTGAACTCGCGCGGCCCGACCGACGCGATGAAGCCGCGCATCATCGCCGTGAAGTCGTCGCTGGAGAGCGCGAGGCGCCGGAGCAACTCCGGTTCGCCGATGGCGGGCCAGTCGGTCATCGGCGGCGAGTATCCCGGCCGGGGGCGGGAGCGATCAAGCGGCGCACCCCCGGTCGCGGCCGGGGGTGCGAGCGCCTGCGGACTGCGCGCTAGCTGGCGACGAGCGTCTGCGCGTCGGCGTACGTCTCGCCGCGCTCGGCCTTCTCGACGAGCGAGGCCGGCGGCTCGAAGCGGTCGCCGTAGGTGGCGGCGAGCTCGCGGGCGCGCTCGACGAAGCCCGCGACACCCCCGTCATATCCATTGATGTACTGCAGGACGCCGCCGCTCCAGCCGGGGAAGCCGATGCCGAAGATCGAGCCGATGTTCGCGTCGGCGACCGTCTCGATCACGCCTTCGTCCAGGCACTTGACCGTCTCGATGGACTCGATGAAGAGCATCCGCTCCTCGAGGTCCTGGAGCGAGATCGAGGCCGGGTCGTCAGTCGGCGGGAACTCCTGCACCAGGCCCTTCCACAGGCCGGTCCGCTTGCCGTCCTCGTACTCGTAGAAGCCGGCGCCGGCGAGCTTGCCGCCGCGCTCCAGCTCGAGCATCCGGTCGATGATCCCGAACGCCGGGTGGTCCTCCCACGCGATGCCATCGGCCTCGGCGGCCTCCTTGCCGGCCTTGCGGATCTTCGCCATCAGGTTGAGGTTCAGCTCGTCGCTGAGCTGCAGCACGGGGGCCGGGTAGCCGGCCTGGCCCGAGGCCTGCTCGATCGACGGCGCCGGGACGCCCTCCTTGAGCATCGCGATGCCCTCGTTGATGAACGTGCCGATCACGCGGCTGGTGAAGAAGCCGCGGCTGTCGTTGACGACGATCGGGGTCTTCTTGATCTGCTTGGCCAGGTCGAGCGCGCGGTACAGCGTCTCGTCGCTGGTCTTCTCGCCCTTGATGATCTCGAGCAGCGGCATCTTGTCCACGGGGCTGAAGAAGTGCAGCCCGATGAAGTCGGCCGGGCGCGAGACGCCCTCCGCCAGTTCGGTGATCGGCAGGGTCGATGTGTTGGAGCCCAGCAGGGCGCCTTCGGCGAGGTGTGGCTCGATCTCGGCGAACACCTGTGCCTTGACGGCCGGGTCCTCGAAGACCGCCTCGATCACGAGGTCGGCGCCGTCGGCCTTGGCTGCGTCGGCGGTCGCGGTGATGCGGCCGAGCAACTCGTCGGCCTGCTCCTGCGTGGACTTCCCGCGTGCGACGGCCTTGTCGACGAGCGCCTTGGAGTAGCCCTTGCCGCGGTCGGCGGCCTCCTGTGAGACGTCCTTGAGGACGACCTCGATGCCGACCTTCGCGCTCACGTACGCGATCGCGGCGCCCATCATGCCCGCGCCGAGCACGACGACCTTCTTGGCCTTGAACGGCTCGATGCCCTCCGGGCGGCCGCGGTCGCCGTTGACCTCCTGCAGATCGAAGAAGAACGCCTGGATCATGTTCTTCGAGATCTGGCCGGTCACGAGGTCCACGAAGTAGCGGCCCTCGATCTCCAGCGCGGTGTCGAAGTCGACCTGCGCACCCTCGACGGCGACGGCCATGATGTGGTGCGGGGCCGGGTAGTTGGCGCCCTTGAGCTGCTTGCGCAGGTTGGCCGGGAACGCCGGCAGGTTCTGCGCGAGCTTTGGGTTGGACGGGGTGCCGCCGGGGATCTTGTAGCCCTTGACGTCCCACGGCTGCCCGGCGAAGTCCTCGCCCTGCGCCGCGATCCACGCCTTCGCGGCGGGGACGAGGTCCTCGCGCGTCGCGACGATCTCGTCGACGATCCCGAGCTCCTTGGCCTTGTCCGGGCGCAGGCGCTGCGCCTGCAGCAGCAGCTGCATCAGCGCGTCGACGATGCCGAGCATGCGCACGCTGCGCACGACGCCGCCGGCGCCGGGCAGCAGGCCGAGCTGGACCTCCGGGAAGCCGACGACGGCCTTCGGGTCATCGACGATGACGCGGTGATGTGTGGCCAGACAGATCTCCAGGCCGCCGCCGAGTGCGGCGCCGTTGATCGCCGCGACGACCGGCTTGCCGAGTGTCTCAAGCCGGCGCAGCTGCGCCTTGCCCTCACGGACGAAGCCGGCGATCTCCGCGGAGCTCTCCGGGGTGGCCGTCTTCAGGTCGTTGAGGTCGCCGCCCGCGAAGAAGGTCTTCTTCGCTGAGGTCAGGACCACGCCGGTGATGTCGTCCTTCTCGGCTTCCAGCCGATCGACCGTGGCGGCCATCGACGCGGCGTAGGCCGCGTTCATCGTGTTGGCCGACTGGCTCGGGTCGTCGAGGGTCAGGACGACGATCCCGTCATCGCCCCGCTCCCACTTGATGGTGGTGCTCTCACCCATGATCAGATGGCCTCCACGACCGTTGCGATGCCCATGCCGCCGCCGACGCAGAGCGTCGCGAGGCCGTACCTGCCGCCCGTGCGGTGCAGCTCGTCGATCAGCGTGCCGAGGATCATGCCGCCGGTCGCGCCGAGCGGGTGGCCCATGGCGATCGCGCCGCCGTTGACGTTGACCTTCTCCATGTCCAGGCCCATGTCGCGCACGAAGCGCAGCACGACTGCGGCGAACGCCTCGTTGATCTCGACGAGGTCGAGCTGGTCGACGGTGATGCCGGCCTTCTCGAGCGCCTTGCGGCTCGCCGGCGCGGGGCCGGTGAGCATGATCGTAGGGTCCGCGCCGGAGACGGCCGTGGCGAGGATCTTCGCCTTCGGCGTCAGGCCCAGCGCCGAGCCCGTCGCCTCGTTGCCGATCGTCAGCAGCGATGCGCCGTCGACGATGCCCGACGAGTTGCCGGGGGTGTGCACGTGCTCGATCTTCTCGACCCAGTGGTACTTCTGCAGCGCGACGGCGTCGAAGCCGCCCATCTCGCCCATCGCGGCGAACGACGGCTTCAGGCCGCCGAGCGTCTCGACGGTCGTGCCCGCGCGGATGAACTCGTCGTTGTCCAGGACGACCTGGTCGTTGAGGTCCTTGACGGGGATCACGGAGTTCGCAAAGCGTCCCTCCGCCTGCGCCGCGGAAGCGCGTTCCTGCGAGCGCGCGGCGTACGCGTCGACGTCCTCGCGGCTGAACTCCTCGATCGTCGCGATCAGGTCGGCGCTGATGCCCTGCGGGACGAACGAGGTGTCGTAGTTCGTCTCGGGGTCCATCGCCCAGGCACCGCCGTCGGAGCCCATCGGGACCCGCGACATCGACTCGACGCCACCGGCGAAGACGAGGTCCTCCCAGCCGGAGGCGACCTTCTGGGCGGCGATGTTCACGGCCTCCAGGCCGGACGCGCAGAAGCGGTTGAGCTGGACGCCGGCAACGGTGTCCGGCAGGCCGGCCTTGATCGCCGCGGTCTTGGCGATGTCCGCGCCCTGGTCGCCGACGGGCGACACGACGCCCAGGACGACGTCGTCGATCCGGTTGGGATCGAGCGTCTCGTTGCGCACGAGCGTCTCGTGCATGAGGCCCACGACCAGATCGACCGGCTTGGTCCCGTGCAGCGAGCCATTGAACTTGCCCTTGCCACGCGGGGTGCGGATCGCATCGAAGACCAGCGCTTCAGCGCTTCCCATCTCGACTCCTTGAGGTTCGTTGCTGCCCTGGGGGCGGATCGTGACGCAGGCGTCACTCTTGATCAGAACATTGTGCCCTACTGCGATGTTCGGCGGCTTGCGCCCCAGTCGTTGCGCTCGATCGATGGACCTCGAGCTGATCGCGTTCGATGAGCCCGCGGAGACGCGAGAGTTCGTGAAGGGGCGCTTCGAGCTGTACCGCGTCGGTGCTGCGACGGGGGACCCTGGTGCGAGGTCGAGCACGTCGGGCTCGTGCTCAGCGGCCGCGCGATGGCGGCGATGGCCGAGGCCGAGCTCTTCCGGACGATGGGACACCCGGTCCCGGTGCGCGTCCTGGAACTCCTGCGGGAACGATCCCGGGCCGGCCACGAGCTGCTCGCCGAGATCGGAGTTCTGGGGTGCTGATGCCCGTCGTTCTAGGGGCGGGCCTCAAGGAAGGTTGGAGTCGACGCGACTCTCTCGGCGACGGCTCTCAGTTCTCGCACGGGCGCGTGTGTCGGTGCTCCCGCTCGTTCGGCGAGGACGTCGGCGGCGATCTGGAGGCTTCGGGCGAGGCGACTCAAAGGAAAGCCACGTGCCTCGAGCACGTGCGCCAGCCATGAGATCTCAGCCCAGAGTTCGACGGTTCCGTTACACGTGTTGATCGCCCACGACAGGACGTACTGGTTGTCGTGGTTCGACCACGCTCGCCATTCCACCGAGTACCGCTCGTCCTCATCCGGGAATGCCTGGGCGTAGCGCGCGGTCACCTCCGCGGCGAGTGACTCGAGTTCCAGCACCGTTCCGTCCGCCAGCGTTGCCTTCGTCGGGGGAGGGTGGCCGCCGGGGCGCGACAGCTGCTTTCTCACCGCGCGACGACGTCGTAGGTGTGGAGGTGGTCAAGGCGCGCCAGCCTGATCGCGGCCTGCAGCGCCGGGTCGATCCGATCGTGCGAGGCGGCGTGGGCGTCGCTGCGCATGTACGTCGTGAAGTCCTCGCGGCTGCTCCAACGGCTCACCATCACGACCTCGGTCACGTCACGGTCGGACTGCCAGACCTCGAGGTCGATGAAGCCCGGCGCATCGTCGACCAGATGCGCACGATCGCCGAAGGCTTGAATCAGCTCGTCGCGTCGGCCAGGCTCGACGCTGAGCCGGGACATCGAGACGTACATCACGTCATCGTAAGCGACGGGACGGAGTCGGACCTCGACGAGACGAGGCAGCGGAGCAGGCCGGATCGCCGAGCGACCAGCCGGTCGGACCTGTAGCCGCCGCGGCGGCTGGTTGTCGCACTGGAAGTCCGCACGGACCCGACCCCATGGCGCAACGACCGGCGGTCGCATCCGCCCAGGCTCCTACCGCCGGCTCGGAAAACTACGGGGGTGCGGAGGGCGTCGGCTCCACCTGACCCAGCCCCCGACCGCTGGTCGTCGCGCCGGTTGGACCGTCGTTCACCGTCGCATCCGCACGTAGGTGATGGAGAGCCGCGGTAACTCTGGGGCGGGTACCAGCCGAAACTTGTGATCCCCGGGCCTGGCATCCCGGGCAAGTAGGCCTCCCACGGGCTGCTCGTGGCCAACACAGAGATCGGCCCGATGCCCTTGCCCGGCACGACCACCACCGGGCCAAGCGCCGTATCGGCGGTGTTGGAACCGCCAAGCAAGCCGCCCCGACACAGCTCCGCCAGCACCGACGAAGGCGCGGCCAGCGCGAGCAGTCCGACGAGGGACACCGAGAGCGCGACACGCCTCACACCATCGGAACGTCGTGGCCGCATCAAGGTTGCGGCCTGTCGGGATGTTGTGTCTTGGTGGCACCGGGCTGCGGTTGCTGCGTGGCAGCGACAGGACTTCCGCTGCTCCTGACGTACACGAAGGCATGACGACGATTTCCCTGCCAGAGCAGTCGCCGCAGCAGAGAAGGACCGCTCGTATCGCCGGGTGGCTGATGGCCTCGACGTTCCTGACGGCCATCCCCGCCGCGCTCATTCTCTACAACCCGGTGCTCAACGAGACCGGCTACATCCTCGGTGGCGGAGACGACACCCGCGTCACGCTGGGCGCCCTTCTCGAGATCTTCCTGATGATCGGCAACGTCGGCACCGCGGTCGTGATGTTTCCGATCCTCAGGCGATACAGCGAAACGCTCTCGCTCAGCTACGTCGCCTCGCGCACAATCGAGGCGACGATCATCGGGGTCGGCGCGATCAGCCTGCTCTCCGTCGTCACCCTGCGCGACGACCTGGCCGGGTCCATCGGCGCGGACGGAACCTCGCTCGACATCGCGGGGCAGGCCCTGGTCGCGATCCACGACTGGACGTTCCTGCTCGGGCCGGGATTCTGCGTCGGTGTCAACGGCATCCTGCTCGGCTGGATGATGTACCGGACTGGATTGATGCCGCCACGGCTCGCGATGCTCGGCGTCATCGGCGGTCCGCTGATCTTCGCGTCGTCGATTGCGGTCCTGCTCGGCGCCTACGAGCAGGACGGCCTGCACGCCCTCTTCGCGGTGCCCGAGGGCGCCTTCGAGGCGTCGTTTGCGATCTATCTGATCGTCAAGGGCTTCAGGCCCTCGCCGATCCTCGACGACGCTCGGTATGCCGGCTCCCTGCGCCCTGCGACTGCGCCGTAGACGTTCCGACGGCAGCATTCACAAAGTCCTCCAGTTGGGCTGCAGGGCGTTGGTCAGACCGCGTATCCCTTGATCTGGATCTGACCGGTCGAGAGATCGACCGTCCCGGGCGCCCAGACCTGGAGCGTGTTGACCCACGAGGCTCGGGGTGAGACGTCAGCAGCTTCACGTTCTGCCGCAGCTGGAAGACCCTGCTCCCACGCGCTCGTGAACTGCGCGTCGGCGAGTGCCGTTGCGGCGGTGACGCCTGCGTCAGCGTCCGCTTGGAGCTGGACGATCCGCGCGGCGACGTCCTCGTCGCTGACGTCGTCGCCGAGGCCGAGGGTGAGCCGGATGGTGTCGAAGTCGCTCATGTCGGCTCCAACTATCCGGCGCGCCCCGGCGCGCTCAGCGCCGCGCGGAGTCCGGCGCGGTCAGCGCCTTGACGAAGTCCTCGAGCTGGTTCGCCGTCCAGCACTCGTACGCCTCGCAGTGCTGCTCGTAGGCACTGATCACCGAGTCGCCGTAGTTCCAGTACAGCCGCGGCTCGGGGTTCAGCCAGTACGCGCGGCCGGCCTTGTCGGCGATCTGGGCGAAGACGTCGGCGGCGGGGTCGCGCCCGTTGGTGCGCGCGTCGCCGAGCACGATCAGCGTCGCGCGCGGATGCAGCTCGTCCTCGATCTGGTCACGCAGCTCGCGCCAGACGCGGCCGTAGTCCGTGTACCCGGAGATGTCGGCGACGCCGGCGTCGCGCCCGATCGCCTCGCTGACGGCCTTGAAGTCACGCTCCTTGTGGAAGACGTCGGTGACCTCGCTGACGCGCTCGATGAACACGAACGAGCGCATCTTGCGGAACGAGTCGTGCAGCGCGTGCATCACCGACAGGAAGAACACCGATGCGCTGGTGACGCTCGTCGAGACATCGCAGACGACGAACAGCTCCGGCCGGCGTGGGCGGACGGGCCGGTACTTCAGGACGACGGGCACGCCGCCGGTCTCCAGCGACGCGCGCATCGTGCGGCGCACGTCGACGTGCGCGTGGCGCTTGCGCCCGCGGTGCTCGTTGCCCTGCGTCTTCAGGCGGCGCTTGAGCTGTGCGACGACGCGATGCACGCTGGCCAGGTCTGACAGCGGCCCGCTGGGCAGGGCGCGGTCGAGCTCGTTCAGCGGGCGCGCCGGGGGCAGCGTCTCGGTCCGCTCGATCTGCCGGCGCTCGAGCTCCTGGCGCAGCAGCTGCTCGAAGCGCCGGATGCCGTCACGCGGCAGCCCGTCGCGGCGCGGGTCCTCCTGCGGGAGCTCGGGCTGCGGCTCACCGCGCAGGCCGAGCTGGCGGCGGATGCGCTGCACGTCGACGCCGATCACGCCGGAGCCCTCGCCCTGCTGGCCGAACGCGGCGATCGCCAGGCGCGCGAGGTCGCGCATGGCGCTCTCGTTGCCGTCGGCGATCATCTGGGCGATCTGGCGGCGCAGCGCGTCGAGGTTCAGCTCGTCGCCGGCCTCGTCCATGCTGCCGCCCACGCCGCCCTCGCGGACGCCCTCCTGGACTGCGGCAAGCTCGACGGCGCGGAAGAAGAAGCGGTCGAAGACGAGGTTGAAGATCCGCTGGTCGTCGGGCGACTTGGCGAGCGTCGCCGCGAGCACGCCGCGGAAGGCGGTCGGCTCGGTCCACTGCACCTCGGGCAGCGCGCTGAAGGCGTCGAGCAGCTCGCTGGTCCCGACCGCGACGCCCTCGCCGCGCAGCTCCTCGCCGAACTCCAGGATGTGCGCGGCGAGCCCGCCCGGGAGCTCGCCCTGCGGTGTCCCGCCGAACAGGGCAGCGCGGCGCGAGGTGCCGCGCGGAGGCACCGAAGCGCCGCCGCTAGCCGGCGGAGGCGGCATCGAGACTGTCCCGCGGGAGGCTGAGCTTCACGCCGACGCGCTCGATGACAACGTCCAGATCGGTGCAGTGCTTGACGATCACGGACATCGTGTCGGCGAAGGTCTTGCTGTCGATGTCGTTCGCGCCCAGCAGCAGCAACGCGCGCGCCCAGTCGATCGACTCGGCGATCGAGGGGGGCTTCTTGAGGTCCAGGTCACGGACGAGCCCGACGACCTCGACGAGCCGGCGGGCGACGTGCTCGTCCAGCTCCGGGGCGTGCAGGCGCACGATCTCGAGCTCGTGCTCGAGGTCCGGGTAGTCGAGCCAGAGGTACAGGCAGCGGCGCTTGAGCGCCTCGGTCAGCTCGCGCGTGTTGTTCGAGGTCAGCAGCACGATCGGCATCGTCGTCGCCTCGATGCGCCCGAGCTCGGGGATCGTGATCTGGAAGTCCGACAGCAGTTCGAGCAGCATCGCCTCGAACTCCTGGTCGGTCTTGTCGATCTCGTCGATCAGCAGGACGACGGGCTCGGGGCTCGCGATCGCCGTCATCAGCGGGCGCTCGAGCAGGAACTCCTTGCCGAAGATGTCGTCCTGCACCTCCTGCCAGCCGGCGCCCTCGGCCTCGGCCTGGATCCGCAGCAGCTGCTTGCGGTAGTTCCACTCGTAGAGGGCCTTGGCCTCGTCGAGGCCCTCGTAGCACTGCAGCCGCACGAGCTCGCGGCCCATCGACTCGGCAAGCGACTTGGCGAGCTGCGTCTTGCCGACGCCGGCGGGGCCCTCGACGAGGATCGGCTTGCCGAGCTTGGCGGCGAGGAACGCGACGAGCGCGGTCGCGTCGCTGGGGAGATACCCGACGTCGCGCAGGCCCTGCTTGACGTCGTCGGCCGATGCGGGAGAGGCGAGCATGAGACAGCGGATGATATGTACCTGGGGTGCTCGCCCTGCTCACGTCGCTCGCGGCGGACGTCCTGGACTATCAGACCCGGGGCAACATCGCGCCCTATCTGGCCGTCTTCGTCTTCGGCTTCGCCGTCGCGATCGCCGGTCACCTGACGGCATCGCGCGATCTCATCCTCGCCGGGATCCTGATCGCGGGAGTCACCGCGATCGTGCCGTGGCTGGTGTGGGCCTGAGCCATCAGACCGCGCCTCCGGCGCGGTCTGTCCTGCCAGGAGGCCGTACCTACGTGTCCAGCCGCTCCTGATTGTCCGGGTCATCAAAGCTCAGCTGACCCTCGAACTGCCCGTCGCCGCGGCGCGGCGCACCGGGCTGCCGGCGGCGCAGCATGCGCGTGGGGCGCTCGTCCGGCGGGATCGCGACGGTTGGCCGGTCCAGCGGATCGCGGACCGCCGTGATCTCCTCACCGCCCGCCACCGACGTCGGGTCACCCTCGAGCACCAGCGTCCGCGGGTCGTCGCCGTCGACGCGCGGCTCGGGCCGGTGCCGGGCGTGCATCCGCCAGCCGGCGTACGTGAGCATCGCCCCGAACAGGAACGCGACGAAGATGCCCCAGTCGACGCCGATCGTGGTCTTCAGCGCGCCGCTGTCGCTGCCGTCCGGCTTGTCCACCTGGCGGTAGAAGACGAGGAACATGACCCAGGCCCCGCCGGCTGCGATCACGAGGCCGTCACCGAACGGGAGGTGGAAGGCGCGCCGCTCGCCGCGCAGGAACAGCAGCAACAGCACGGCGAGCGCGACGAGCAGGATCGACGCCTCGACGAATCCCCACGACTGGAAGGCGATCAGCGAGTCCTCGACCTTCTGCGTCGCGCCACGCCGGACGAGGAAGCCGGTCTGCTGGTACCACGGCAGGAACATCGAGCCGATCAGGCCGAGCGCGGCGACCCCGGCCAGGCGCTGCTCGCCGAACAGCTCGCGCCACGCGGCACGGATGCGGGCGACGATGCCCTGCGGGCCGGGTTGCGGCAGCCGCGCGGTGTCGCCCTCGCGGGGCGCTGCGCTCATGCCGTGGCGCCGGCCGCCGCGCGCATCCGCTTCAGGAGCACGTCGGCGTCCGCATCCGACACGGTCCGCAGCTGGCCCTGGAATGCGAGCTTCCAGTGGTCGGCCGGCCACTTGCGGATGTGCTCGAGATCGCCCTTGACGTCCTCGGCGGGCAGCTGATCGCCGGGATCGAGGATCAGCTCCGGCTCGGTGTGAAAGCGCCACGGGTAGGGATCCGGGCTGCCCGGCTTGCCCGGCCACAGCGGCTCCCGGTCCTCGAACAGCTCGGAGGTGATGCGCACCGAGCCGCCGAACCTCCCGACCTTCGTCAGGTAGAAGACGATCCGGTCGCCGCGCTCCATCTGGAGTGCCTGGTTGCGACGCCCCTGCTTCATGCCGATGATCGTGAAACCGTGCTCGCGGGTCGTCTCGAAGTTCTCCGGCGACCCGGTCAGGATCCACGTCGTCGGGCGCTCAGGGGCCATGGCTGCAGTGTACGCGCGGCTCGTGACGATTCCCTGCTCCAGCAGGGTCAGACGAGCGGAATGTTCTCGACCACCGGCTCGGCGCCGCGGGTCTGCGGCAGGTGCTCCACGAGCCAGTCGATCAGGGCGCGGATCAGCAGCAGGATCTGGCGCAGGACCTCGGCGAGCTGCGCACGCAGCTCGGGCGGGATCAGCTCACCGAGCAGTCCGAGCGTCCCCGCCAGCGCGGCGAGGTCGTCGCGCAGCGCCTCGCGCTCCTCACCCGTGCGCCAGCCGGGACCGGGGTCCTCGCCCGCGCTCTGAGCGCGCGCCGCGCCGGCCGCTTCGCCGGCGAGCTGCTCGGCCGCCTCGCGGGTCGCCTCGAGGCGCTCGCGCAGGTCGGCGAGCGGGTCGCGCAGCGGGCGCGCCGCGTCAGCCATCACCGGACTCCTCGCGGTCGAACATCACGTGCAGGACGCCGTCTGAGAGCTCGGCGCCCCTGGGACGGTAGTCGGCCAGCGCCGGCGGCAGCGCGAGCGAGCGCCGCGACCCGTTGACGCGCACGATCAGATCGTGCCCGATCCGCTTGACCTCGACCTCGTCCCTGTCGGCGAAGGGCAGGTCCAGACGCAACTCGGCGGCGTCCGCGCCGACGATCAGCTCGTGTGTCAGCCGGTCGTGCAGCACGGCGCCGGCATCGAGGCCTTCGAACAGGGCGTCGCCGAGGCGGTCGAGCATCTGCGGCCCGATCACCTCGTCGGGGAAGTGGGGCGCAGCCAGCACGGGGACCGGCGCGAACGCCTCGCGGGCTTCCTGCAGCAGCAGCGCCTGACGCTCGCGCAGCCGCGCGAAGTAGCCGCCGACCTCGCCGGGGAGGACCCGGTTGGCGATCACCGCGTCGGTGAGAAAGCCGTACAGCGAGAGGTAGGTGAAGGTGCGCCGGGCCTCGTCGACGACGAGGCGCTCGGGCGTCAGCACGAGGCGGATGCTGACGTGCTCGTGGTCGCGGAGCACCTCGTTCATCGCGATCAGGCCGCGCGCGACGCGTTGGACGTCGTCGAGCGCGCCGTCGGTCGGCAGCCCGCGGGAGAACGGGCGCGCCGCGGCGACCATCCGGCTCTGCTGGGGGAACGCCTTCTCCAGCCACCAGCGCGCGGCATCGGGGAACGAGAGCAGTCGCAGGGTCTCACCGGTCGGCGCGCAGTCGACGATGATCGCCTCGTACTCGCCGGCGTCGTGCTGCCGGCCGATCTCGAGCAGCCCGAACAGCTCGTCCATCCCGGGGAGCACGGTCAGCTCCTCCGCCGCTATCCGGTCGACGCCCTTCTTCACGAGCAGCTCGCCGAGCCACTCCTGGACGGCCGACCAGTGACGGTCGAGCTCGTCCTGGGCGCTGACCTGCTGGACGTCGAGTCCTGGCGCGACCGGCGTGGGCTGTGAGCCGACTCGCGCGCCGAGGATGTCGGCGAGGCTGTGCGCGGGATCGGTCGAGACGAGCAGCGTCCGCGTCCCGGCGGCGCTCAGTCGCCGTGCGGTCGCCGCCGCGACGGACGTCTTGCCGACGCCGCCCTTGCCCGTGTAGAGGATCGTCCTCGGTGTCACCGCGGGCGAGGATACGCCCGCACGGCACATCAGCCCCAGGGGGAGGGGAGGCCCAGCGCCTTCAGCCGTGCGTACAGGTAGTGGTTGAAGTTCTGCTGGCTCACGCAGAACGGCTCCGAGCTGGGGTAGCTGTCATAGGACCGCAGGACCGCACCCGGGTCAGCGGTGCGCTCGCGCAGGCGCATGGCCGCGCGCTCACGGTCGACGTTCAGGCGCGAGCACAGTCCGCGCGTGAAGTCGCGCAGGACCTTGTGGTAGCCGATGTCGGACGCCACGCCGGGCTGGTAGAGCGACCACGAGCCCGTGTCGGCCTGCCGGACCTCGACGCGCGCGCGGCGCACGCCGTCGAGGTACAGGCGCCGGCCGAGGGGGTCGTTGGCCAGCGCGGCGAAGTCGTGCAGCCCGATGACGGACTGCAGGAACGCGTTGTAGATGCGCTGGCCGGGTGCGTAGGAGTAGGCCAGGTAGTGCGCACCCTGGCTGGTGCGCACGCGCACGCCGGACGGCGGCGGCGTGCGGAAGATCCCGAGCGCGTCGCGCGCGACGTCGAACCAATGCGGGTCCTGCAGCCGCGCGGCCGCCCGCGAGAGCGTCTGGATCGCGGTGCCCTGTGCGAGGCCGCTCACCCACGGCGGGCGCCCGCCGCCGAAGACGAACTGGTACTCCCAGGCGATCCCGCCTGCGCGCTGGACCCCGTAGGACTCGATCTCCCGCGCCATCGCGCCGAGCTCGCTGTCGTAGCCCTTGGCGAGGAACAGCTGGTTCATCCGCCCGAACGTTCCCAGCCACTGGATCTGGACGCCCTGTCCCGGGTAGGACTGCCAGACGAGCCGGCTGCCGTCGAAGCGGATGCGCCGGCCGTACGCCAGCGGGCCGTTCTCACCCCACCACTGCGCATTGCGCTTGACGGTGGTCAGCACGACCTTCACCCGCGAGGCGGTCATCAGGCCGTCGGCGGCCTGGCTCTCGGCGTTGCGCAGCACCGACGCCAGTTCGGCTCGTGGGCTGCCCTTGAGGCGCTTGACCGTCCGCCGCGCACGCGCATACGCGGCCGCGTAGTCCTTCGCGTCGGCCTCGCTGAGGCTGCCCGCGCGGGCGAGCGCGCGCAGCCGGCTCGGGACCGTGGAGCGCACGAGTGCCGATCGCCCGGGAGCGGCGGCGGGTGGTGGCGCGGGCGTGCGGCTCGCTTCCTGCGGCAGCTCGGCGGCCCCGGACGGCGGCAGGAACCTGTCCTGCTGCACGGCGATTCGCCCGTGCTGATCGAGCACGAGGACGTCGGGCGCCGACGCCTGCGCCGTGCCCGCGAAGACGAGCGCGAGCAGGGTGAGCGCCGGCAGGGCAACCGGGTGCCGGGGCACGATCCCGATGCTACGGTCCTTGCCGCTCGCCGGTCGCACTCCGGCTTGCAGCCGCCGATGACGATGCGCCGCACGCTCCGACTCCCGCTTCTCGCGCTGCTGCTCCTGGTGGCGGTCCTCGCGCTGGGCTGCGGCGACTCGGGCGGTGACGGCGGCTCGGGCGCTGACACCGGGAAGCTGCTGAGCGACACGTTCAGTGCGGCGAAGCCGGTGAACAGCGGCCGGCTGAAGCTCGGCATCAACGTGCGCGCCGACGGGATCGAGGGCGTGCCGTCGCCGCTGACCGTCCGCCTCGGTGGCCCGTTCCAGAAGGTCGCGGCCGACAAGCCGCCGAAGTTCGACTTCACCGTCTCGCTCGCCACGCGCGACGGGCGCTTCTCGATCGGGATCATCTCCACCGGCAGCCAGGGCTGGGTGAAGCTCGGCCAGCGCGCGTTCACGCTGCCGGATGCCCAGTTCAAGCAGCTTGCCGGGAAGGACGGCGCGTCCGCCGGCGGGCTTCCGGGGAACCTCGGCACCCTGGGGATCGATCCGCGCGGCTGGATCCGCGACGTGCAGGACGAAGGGGTCGAGACGCTCGAGGGAACGAAGGTCATCCACCTCAGCGCCGACGTCGACGTTCCCGGCCTCGTCAAGGACCTCGACAAGCTGCTCTCGACGGCAGGGGGAACCGGCCTCAACGCGATCGCCGGGCTGCCGACCGGGATCGGCAAGAACGGCGCCATCGCAAAGAGCGTCAAGAGCGCCGGCGTCGACATCTGGACCGGCGAGCAGGACCACCAGCTGCGGCGCATCACGATCAAGCTGAACCTCGACACCCCCGCGCAGCAGGACGGAACCGTCGCGCTCGACCTCGCGGTCACGGGGCTGAACGAGTCGCAGCCGATCGGCCCGCCGGCGAACCCGCGACCGCTCTCCGAGCTCAGCGCGGCGCTGGCGGTTCTCGGTCAGCAGCGGGCGCAGGGCGGGTCCTCCGGCGGCGGCACGAGCACGCAGTCGGGCACTCCGGCCGCCCCCGCCGGGAGCTACGACGCCTGCGTGCAGGCGGCGGGCACCGATCTCGAGCGCGCACAGCGCTGCGCCGCGCTGCTCGACTGACAGCGCTGACGGCGAGCTGCCGCCGACCCCGCTGCATATGCTCAGGACCGCGTGTCCGCTGACGCTCCCCCCAAGCGCGGGCTGCTGTCGTTCCTGCTGAGGTCCGACGGCTGGCCCTATCTGCTCGTTCCGTTCATCCCGCTCGCGATCCTGCTCGAGCTGGTGCACGCGGATCCGGTGGTCCTGTTTGCGACCAGTGCGCTCGGGGTCATCCCGACCGCCGCGCTGATGGGGCGGGCGACCGAGGAGCTCGCGGCGCGCAGCGGCCCCGGGATCGGCGGTCTACTCAACGTCACCTTCGGCAACGCGCCCGAGCTCATCATCGCCCTGTTCGCCCTCAATCAGGGCCTGCAGGAGGTCGTCAAGGCCTCGATCGTCGGCTCGATCATCGGCAACGTGCTGCTGGTGATGGGCGCCTCGATGTTCTTCGGCGGTCTCGGCCGCGACCGCCAGCGGTTCAATCCGACCGCCGCGAGCGCGCAGTCCTCGATGCTGCTGCTGGCGATCGTCGCCGTCACGTTCCCAGCGGTGTTCGAGCTCGTCGAGGGGCAGGGACTGCCATCTCCGACCGCTGAGCTGATCGACTACGGCTCCAGCGTCGAGACCCTCTCGCTGATCACCGCGATCGTGCTGATCGGGGCGTACGTCGGCGGCTTGATCTTCTCGTTGCGCACGCACCGCGACCTCTTCAATCCGCAGGCCGAGGTCGAGCATCAGCTGCACGAGCCCTGGAGCGTCCGGCGCGCGGTCGGGATGCTCGCGCTGGCCGGCGTCGCGGTCGGCGTCATGTCTGAGGTCCTGGTCGGCTCGATCAGCGAGGCATCGGCGTCGATCGGCCTCAGCGAGTTTTTCATCGGCGCGATCGTCGTCGCGATCGTCGGCAACGCCGCCGAGCACTGGGTGGCGGTGCTCGTCGCCCGCAAGGACAAGATGGACCTGGCCGTGAACATCTCGATCGGCTCGAGCGCCCAGGTCGCACTGTTCGTCGCGCCGGCGCTCGTGCTCACGAGCTATGTGATCGGGCCGGGCCCGATGCCGCTCGTCTTCAACGGCTTCGAGCTCGCCGCGCTGATCCTCGCGGCGCTGATCGCCAACCAGGTCACCCAGGACGGCGAGTCGACGTGGTTCGAGGGCCTGCAGCTGCTCGCCGTCTACCTCATCATCGGTGTCGCGTTCTTCATCGCCTGACGCCCTGAATCCGTAGGTCGAACGTGATCCCCGCACACCCCAGCGCGACGCTCAGCACCGATCCCAAGGCGATCCTCGTCGTGATCGTGATCGTCGGCGTGCTGCTGCTCGTGGATCTGTTGCTCTTCGCCCGAGGTCGCGAGCCGAGCTTCCGCGAGAGCATCTGGTGGAGCATCGGCTGGCTCGTGCTAGGGCTGCTCGTGATGTTTCCGATCATCGCGCTCTCGAGCAGCGCGGACGGTGTCAACTACGCCACCGTCTACCTGATCGAGCGCACGCTGTCGCTCGACAACCTCGTCGTCTTCCTGCTGATCTTCGGCTCGTTCGGCGTGCCCCAGCCCGAGCGCGGAATCCTGCTGTTCTGGGGCATCGTGCTCGCGCTCGTGATGCGCGGCGTGGCGATCGTCGCCGGCGTCGAGCTGATCGAGCGCTTCCACTTCGTCATCTACGTCCTCGGCGTGGGCCTGCTGGTCCTCGCCTGGAAGATGTGGAAGGGCAGCACCGAGCACGCCGATCCGCACAACAACCCGTTCGTGCGGCTCGTCTCGCGGATCTGGCCGGTCGGCGACTACGCCGGCTCGCACTTCTCGGTCAAGCAGGACGGCAGGCGCTTGATCACGCCGCTCGCGCTCGCGCTCGTCGCGGTCGTGGCGGCGGACATCGCGTTCGCGATCGACTCGATTCCTGCGGCGTTCGCGATCACCGACGATGCGCTCGTCATCTGGGCGGCGAATGGGTTCGCGCTGCTGGGCCTGCGCGCGCTGTTCGCGCTCGTCGAGGCCCTGGTCAAGCGCTTCCGCTACCTCAACCAGACCGTCGCGGTCGTGCTCGGGTTCGTCGCACTGAAGCTGCTGATCCAGGACCTGTGGCATGTGACGGCACCCCTGAGCCTCGCGGTCGTCGTCGCGTTGTTCGCTGCCGGGATCCTGCTCTCGCTGCGTGTGCCGGCCGGAACTCAGCCGAGCTCGCCGAGCTGACGGGCGACCTCGGCGTCGACATCGAGCGGCGGTTTGCCCGCCCGCTCGCGCCGCGCGTTGCGTGCGAGCACGAGGTCGCGGACCTCGCGCTCCAGCGTCGGGTCGACCGTCGTCACCGGCGCCAGCAGTGCAACCAGCTCGGCCTCGACGTCCAGGAGCGGCCGGCCGGCGCGCTCACGGACGGCGTTGCGGGCGCCGAGCATCTGTCGCAGCTCTGCCTCCTGCTCGGCGCGGTTGATCCTCGCGCCGGCGTGGACGGGCCCCGGCGGCCGGTCGGTCCCGTCGCGCAGCGACAGCAGGCCCTTGCCGATCTCGTCATAGGCGCGGCGCGACCCGGCGAAGGTCAGCAGCGCGACGACGGCGGAGACGCCGACGACGGCGAAGAGCACGGTTCCGAAGGCCGACTGCATTCTCACCGGGAGGGTGACAGAACGAAAGTCGTGTGCTTTTCGCTGCGTCACGGAGTATCATTGACTGACGAGTCAATCTACGGCGTCAGGGCCACTCGTTCTGTCCTGCCCGCGCCGATATCTCTTCCGCGGAACAAGGAGCTGAATCGCTGTGGTCGACTTCACGCTGACCGATGAGCAGAAGGCGCTGCGCGAGATGGCGCACGACTTTGCCGAGAACGAGATCCGCCCCGTCGCCTGGAAGTACGACGAGCACGGGACGTGGCCCCAGGAGATCATCGAGAAGGCCTGGGAGCTCGGTCTCATGAACAACCACATCCCCGAGGAGTACGGCGGCCCCGGTGCCTCCTACCTCGAGGGCTGTCTGATCGAGGAGGAGCTCGCCTGGGGCTGCTCGGGCATCGCCACCTCGATCGGCGCCAACGGCCTCGCCGGTGCTCCGATCATGGTCGGTGGCTCCGAGGAGACCAAGAAGAAGTACATGGGCATGCTGACCGAGTCGCCGAAGCTGGCCTCGTTCTGTCTGACCGAGCCGAACGCCGGCTCCGACGTGTCGGGTATGCGCACCTCTGCCGTGCGAAAGGGCGACAAGTACGTCCTCAACGGCTCCAAGTGCTTCATCACCAACGGTGGCTACGCCGACATCTTCACCGTCTACGCGAAGACCGACAAGGACGCCGGTCATCGTGGGATCACCGCGTTCGTCGTCGAGAAGGACGACACGATCACGGTGGACAAGAAGGAGGACAAGATGGGCCAGCGGGCGTCCAACACCGCGACCATCACCTTCAACGACACCGAGGTCCCCGCCGAGAACATGCTCGGCGAGGAGAACAAGGGCTTCAAGCTCGCGATGATGACCCTCGACCGCACCCGTCCGGGCGTCGCCGCGATGGCGACCGGCATCGCGCGCGGTGCGTTCGAGATGGCGACGGAGTACTCGAAGGAGCGCGTCCAGTTCGGCGTGCCGATCGCGATGCACCAGGCGATCCAGTTCCTGATCGCCGACATGTCGACGAAGATCCACCTGTCGCGCCTGGCCACGTGGAACTCCGCCGTGCTGCTCGACCAGGGCATGCGCAACACGATCGAGTCCTCGCACGCCAAGCGGTTCGCCGCGGACACCGCGATGGAGGTCACCACCGAGGCCGTCCAGGTCTTCGGCGGCTACGGCTTCATCAAGGAGTACAAGGTCGAGAAGTTCATGCGCGACGCGAAGATCATGCAGCTGTACGAAGGCACGTCGCAGATCCAGCGCCTCGTGATCGCTCGCGAGACGCTGCTGCCGCGCCGGGTCGAGGCCCCCACCGCCGCCTAGACCCGATCAACCTGAGCAGGACCGAAGGGCCGCCAGCGCGCGGCCCTTCGTCGTTCCCCTGCGACCGCTCGGCGCGTATGCGGCACCGTTCGGCGTGAACCGCTACGGTGAACGCGTTCGCGTTGCCTGGGGGGCCTGGGACGCGCGGATGACAACTCCAAGCACGAATGCGCTGCCGGGTCACCCGGCAATGGGGAAGATCACATGCCGCAGGATCGCCCGTTCTCAAAGGTTTCACGCCTGTCCCCGCTGCGCGCGCACAGGCGCGGCCGTCACGCCGTCCTCGCCGTCCTCGCCGGCGCGCTCGCGCTGCTCGCCACTGCGCCGGCGGCGCTCGCCTGGCACGGGACCCTCGAGGTCCGCAAGGTCAACATCGGCGGTCCGGCAACCGACAGCTTCGGCTTCAAGGTCGAGGCCGGGCCCTACGGGCAGCCGAACTTCGCGCTCGTCCCGGTGAGCGACTACGCGGGCGCGCCATGGAAGGACCAGGCCAAGCCGGACAACCCCTTCTCGCTGGTCGGCGCGCCGTCGGCCGCCGGGCCGTTCACGCTGACCGGCGCGAGCCCCACTGCGGCGCGCTTCACCGAACTCGACTCGGGTGGCCAGAACCCGGCTCAGGCTCCCGCCGTGCGCGACTGGCGCCGCTTCCGCATCACCGAGACGGCCAAGCCCGCGAACTACACGACGTCCGTCGCCTGCAGCGTGCGCAACGATGCTTCGGGGGCGGGCTGGGACTCCGGTCTCGATCCGGCGTGGGGCGCGTGGAGCGCCACGACCACGGCGGACGGCGCGGAGACGACGCTGCGCTTCCTCCCGGATGAGGTTGCACTCGCGTACCGGGGTCCGTGGACCACGACGTGCACGTTCACGAACACGTACGTTCCACCGGGCGGGACGCCGCCTCCCGCGGGCGGGACGACCCCGCCTCCGTCCGGTGTCGAGACCTCCGGTCCCACCACCGGCGTGACGCCGCCGCCGGGCGGGCCCGTCACCAGCAGCGCTCCGCCCGTCGCGGGCACTGCGCGCGTCGAGGGTCAGACCAGCTGCGTGCGGGGCGCCTCGGCGATCGCCGACGTTCGCGGACGCGGGATCGTCAAGGTCATCTTCAAGGTCAACGGCCGCGTGGTCCGGACGCTGAACGACGCGAACGTCGCCGGCATGTTCCGCCTCCGGGTGCCCGCTGCGAGCCTTCCGCGCGGCGTCAGCCGCGCAACGGCCGACGTGCGCTTCCGGGCGGCCAGCGGCCTGGCGCCGCGGCGCCTGAACTTCAAGTTCGTGCGTTGCCCGTCGCGCGCCAGCCGGCCGCCGCTGTTCACCGGCTGACAGGCCGCCGCCGGTCGCGCGATCATCCGCGCTCGTGCGGCTTGACGGCATCAACCCCGGCGACCTGATCCGCGCGTCCGTGCGCGGGCGCGTCTTCCACGCGCTTGTGCGCGGAACGCAGCCCGGCGGTCTCGCGGTCGAGCCGATCGAGAAGAACATCACGTACCGCCAGGTGAAGGCGCGCGACGTGATCGAGCACTGGGCCAAGCGCGGGCGTCCGCGCGCCGAGGCCGAGCGCGAGGTCAACCCCGAGCAGCGCTCGCTCGACGATCTGCTCGATCGCTGACGGCATACTTGGCGTCGATGCCGCGACGGGACACCGAGCAGGCGGTCGCCGAGGCCGCGCCCCTGGAGGCGGCCCACGCCGCCACGGGCACGCCACCGGCCGCCGGCGCGGGCTCGGCGGACCCCATCGCCGGCGAGCTGCGGCGCGCGGGCGTTCTGCCGCTGCTCGTGCTGCACCTGCTCGCCGACGGCCGCTCGTACGGCAACCGGCTGATCGAGCGCATCGCCGAGGTCAGCGACGGGCTGCTGGTCGTGAACGCGAACACGATGTACCCGCTGCTCCGCGACCTCGAGGCCCGCGGTCTGCTCGCCGGCGAGTGGGAGCACCCGGAGCGCCGCTCGCGCCGCTTCTATGCACTGACGGCTGAGGGCCGGGCGGAGCTTGAGCGTCTGCGCGCCGACGTGGCGCCGCGCCTGGCCGCGGTCGCCCGCGCCGTCGGCCGCCTGCGGGACGAACTGGCCTGATGGCTCGCGCGAGCGCCACCATCACCGTCCCCGGCGTGCGCGTCGCCGACGCCGAGGCCCTCTGGTATGACGTCGCCCGCTGGCCCGCATTCGTCGAGGGCTTCAAGCACGTCGAGCGGATCGAGGGTGACTGGCCGGCGGCCGGCTCACGGCTGATCTGGGAGTCGGTGCCCGACGGACGCGGCCGCGTGAGCGAGACCGTGACGTCGTACGTCCAGCGTGAGGGTCAGTCGTCCGATGTCGCGGACCCGCGGATCAGCGGACGCCAGCGGATCACGTTCGCCCCGACGGGGTCCCCGGACACCGAGCCCGGAGTCCAGCTGACGCTTCAGCTCGAGTACAAGCTGAACGACGCCGGGCCGCTCGGGGTGATCACGGACGCGCTGTTCATCCGCCGCGCGCAGGCGGACGCGCTGCGGCGAACGCTCGTGCGGTTCGCCCATGAGCTCGAGGCGGAACGCCTGCTCTGACGCGCGGGCGTTACCGTTCTGCCTCTCGCCGTTCCGGCCGGCCCGCGCCGCGCCCACGCTCACCCCAAGGAGACTCGAGCCATGTTCGTGTTCAAGGCAGCCGTCGTCGGCGCCGGCACCATGGGTGGCCAGATCGCGCAGACGATCGCCGCCGCCGGCATCCCCGTGGTGCTGAAGGACATCCGCCAGGATCTGGTCGACGCAGGCCTCGCGGAGGCGCGCCGCGTCACCGAGGGCCAGGCCGGCAAGCTCGTCGAGAAGGGCAAGCTGACCGCGGAGCAGGGTGCCGCGCAGGTGGACGCGATCGTCGAGCTGATCGAGGGCACGACGACCTATGACGGCTTCGGCGACGTCGACTTCGTCGTCGAGGCGGTGCCCGAGCGCATGGAGATCAAGCAGGCGGTCTTCGCCGAGCTCGACGCCTGCACGCCCGGGCACGCGATCCTCGCGTCGAACACCTCGTCGCTGTCGATCACCGAGATCGGTGACGCGACGCTGCGCGCGGACAAGGTCGTCGGCTTCCACTACTTCTACCCGGCCTCGGTGATGCCGCTGATCGAGATCGTCGAGGGCGATGACACCTCGGCCGAGACGCTGCAGGCGACGGTGACCTTCGCGCAGGCGATCCGCAAGCAGCCGATCACGTGCCTCGAAGTGCCGGGCTTCGTCGTCAACCGGATCCTCAACGCCGGCATCAGCGAGATCTGGAAGGCGCAGGAGGAGCAGGGCCTGTCGATCAAGGCGATCGACGAGGGCGTGGGCGCGGCCAACGTCGTCCCCGTCGGGCCGTTCCACCTCGTGAACCTGCTGGGACTGGACACCGTCCTGCACGTGGCCGAGCACCTCGCCGAGTCCTACGGGCCCGAGCGCTTCTACGTCCCGGCGGGCATGCAGAAGCTCGTCGCGGACGGCAAGCTCGGCGCGAAGACCGGCGGCGACGGCTTCTATGCGCCGGATGGCAGCGCGAACCTCCCGGGAGACGCAGAGCCCGACGTGGCCGAGCTCGTCGAGCTGCTGTCGCTGAAGACCTTCGTCGAGGCGTGCCTGGTGCTGGAGGAGGGCGTCGCCAGCCACCGCGACATCGACTTCGGGATGATGGCCGGCGCCGGGATCGACCCGCGCCGGGGGTTGTTCCCGCCGTTCATGGGCGCCGACGTCGCCGGGCTCGCGACGATGCTCGAGCGTCTCGAGGCAGCGGCCGAGCGTCACGGCGAGCGCTTCGAGCCGCCGACGATCCTGCGGCGCCTGGTCGCACAGGGGCGCGTGGGAGCCACGTCAGGGCAGGGCTTCTACGCCTACCCGCAGCCGGACGCCGAGCAGCCGGCGGGCGAGGCCGCGGTCGTCAAGCTGGAGTCGCGTGGCGACATCGCGATCGCCTGGCTGGCGAACGGTCAGATGAACTCGATCTCACCGCAGGTGATCGAGGATCTCGGGAAGGTCTGGGACGCAGCCGCCGGCGCCGGCGTGCGGTCGCTGATCATCGCCTCGTCGAACCCGATGCTGTTCTGCGCCGGCGCTGACATCAAGGCGTTCACGCAGCTGGACGAGACCGGTGGCCGCAAGCTCGTCGACGACGCCCATGCGCTGCTGCGCAGCTTCGGTCGCTCGGACATCGTCACGATCGCGGCGGTCAACGGGCTCGCGTTCGGCGGCGGCTGCGAGCTCGCGATGAGCTGCGACGTGCGGCTGGCGGCACGGTCGGCGGCGTTCGGCCAGCCCGAGATCAAGCTCGGGATCATCCCCGGCTTCGGCGGCACGCAGCGGCTGCCGCGCCTGGTCGGCGAGAACAAGGCGCTGGAGCTGAACCTCGTCGGCGATCCGATCGGCGCCGACGAGGCCTTCGACTACGGCCTCGTCAATCGCGTGATCCCCGACCACGAGCTGCTGGACACGGCGCTGGCCTGGGCGCGGCGGCTGGCGGGACAGGCGCCGCTGGCGGTGCGGGCGATCAAGGACGCCTCGGCGAAGGGCGACCTGGACGAGGGGATCGAGGCCGAGAAGGCCGCCTTCATCGAGATCTTCGCTTCGGCCGACGCGCGCGAGGGCATCGGCGCGTTCCTGGGCAAGCGCAAGCCGAACTGGACGGGCGCGTGAGCGTGGCGCCGGCGCAGCGCGAGCAGGTCGCGCGGCTCGCCGAGCTGGTCGGGCAGGCGGGGTCCGTCGTGGCCCTGACGGGCGCCGGGATCTCCGTGCCATCGGGCATCCCGGACTTCCGCACCCCCGGCACGGGGCTGTGGGCGGGCGTCGACCCGATGGAGGTCGCCCACATCGACGCCTGGCGCGAGGACCCCGAGCGCTTCTGGCGCTTCTACGGCGCGCGCTTTCAGACGCTCGAGGACAAGCAGCCCAACGGCGCGCACCGCGCGCTCGCCGCGCTCGAGCGGGCGGGCGCCCTGGATGCCGTGATCACGCAGAACGTCGACATGCTGCACCGCAAGGCGGGGTCGCAGGACGTCGTCGAGATGCACGGCACGATCGAGCACAGCTCGTGTCTGGAGTGCGGCGCCCAGTACCCGCTCGCCCAGACGCGGCGCCGGCTCAGCGCGGACGCGGACGGCGTGCCGCGCTGCGACTGCGGGTCGCCACTGAAGCCGGATGTCGTCCTGTTCGGCGAGCTTCTGCCCAGCGGCGCGCTCGGGCGAGCGCACGAGCTGGCCTCCGGCGCCGGCGTCCTGCTCTGCATCGGCAGCTCGCTCGAGGTCCATCCGGTCGCTCAGCTTCCCGGTGTCACCAAGGCTGCAGGGGGCTCGGTCGCGATCATCACGCAGGGTCTGACGCCCTTCGACGCGTACGCGGACGTGCGCCTGGACGGGGACGTCGTCGCAGAGCTCGAAGCGCTCGTCGCCGCGCTGTGACGCCTTCTCAGCCGCCGAGCTGAGCGTTCGTCCGCGCGCGCAGTGCAGCCTCGAGCCGGCTGAGCGCCTGGCCGAGCGCGGCGATCTGGGCGTCGTCGAGCCCGCCCTCCAGCGCCGCCTGAGCGGCCGCTGCGACGGTCGGCTGCAGCCCGCGCAGCTCGGTCACACGCGCGTCGAGGTCGCTCTGCCCGCTCCACGGCAGCAGCTCGGCCAGGGCGGCGTCGAAGGCCGCCCGCAGCTGGAAGGCACAGTCGCGCCAGCGCGCGACGTCGGCGTCCGCGCGCGCCCGCAGGGTCAGCTCCTCGCACGCCAGCACGACGTCGCGCCCTGCGAGGATCGCGGCGAGGCGCTCGGTCGGGCGCAGGCCCGCAGAGCGCGAACCGCGCCCGGGGACCGGGGGCGGGACCAGCGCGGCGCTCGCCCAGCGGCCCTCGGCCACCTGGTCGCCGCCACCGACGCCCACACGCACTGCCAGGGCGAGTGCGCGGGAGACCAGCGGGAGCGCGGGATCGCCCGTGGCGACGCGCTGCGCGTGCAGCACCCGGTTGAGCACGCTGATCGCGCGGTCGGCCTCGGCCGCCAGGTCGGCGGAGCGCAGCCAGCGCTCACCGGGCTCGCCGAGCGGCTTGGCCCGGATCAGCGTCGCCCGCGTCGCGACCGCGGTCGCGGGCGTCGTCGTCGGCGCGATCGGCTGCGGCCGCCGGCTGCGACGCCGGCGCAGGCGCCCGCGCGCGACGGGGACCGCCAGCGTCCGCAGGACCAGTACGTGCTCGGGCTCACCGGCATGGCCGCGCACGACGTAGCGGCCGTCCGCCGGTCCCAGCACCCACGGAAGCTCGACCTGGACGAAGGCGAACAGCGCCGGCGCGCTCACGCGGGCCGGTCAGCCCTGGAGCGGGCGGTCGGCGGCGTCGTGCCGGCGGGCCTGCGCGACAGCCTTCGGCGCGCGCTTGTTGACCGAGATCGACCAGCGGCTCGGCTGGATCGGGACGACCGGGTTGCGGATGCGCCCGAGCCCGGAGACCAGGCGGTCCCACTGGTCGGGGCGCAGCATGCTGACGGCGTCCTGGTTCGGCTGGTAGCCGATGTGAATGTGATCCCAGTGGTCAGCAAGCGCGAGTGTGTTGTCGGTGCCGGCGTACTGCATCAGCGTGATGATCTGGTTCGGCTTCATCGTGCCCTGCAGCGTCAGTAGAGCACGGACGGCGCGGTCGGTGATCGACCCCGGGCCCTGGTGCCCGGAGATCGGGACGCCGTTGATCGCGGCGATGTCCAATGCGTCGCCGCTGGAGTGCTGGGAGACGTTGCCGCTCGCGGTCAGGTAGCCGTGGCCGCAGCGCAGGCTCGTGACGGTCGGCTTCATTCCGCGCGCCGCGAGGAACTCGAGCGCGGCGAGGACCCGCCGATCGACGATGCCCGCGCGGATGTCGGCGCGACCGCACTCGTAGATCTCGATGTCGGGGTTGTCGAGGACATGGCGCATGAGCTGTTCCTTGCTCATGAGCATGATCTCCCCGATCGAGAGCCGGCGCTCGGTCCCCTCGGCGCTGAGCACCGGGTTCTGTGCGCGGTAGATCGCGGTCGAGTCGAGCAGGCGCCAGCCGTCGAGCAGCGGCTTGGGATCGATGCGCGGGGTCTTGTCGCCGGCGGGGCGGACCTCGAAGTAGAGGTGCGGTGCCGCGTCGGCCCTGAGGTTCGTGGCGGCGGCGCTCGCGGCACGCTGCTCGGCCTCGGCGTCGGCGCCCTGCGGCGGCGCGAAGTCCAGTGAGGCCGCGCCGATCCGGCCGATGACGGTGCCGCCGATGACCTTGGCGCCGCGTCGCAGCGGCTTCAGGACGATGTCCCGGCGGTCGATCGCCTCGGGCTCGGAGAACACGGCGCGGAACGCGCTCACGCCGGCGGGGAGGGTGGTGGTGACGGACACCGGAGCGGTCGTCGCGGTGGGCGTCGCGCTCGGCGCGACGTCCGGATGCAGCGGCGTGAACCTGGGCAGCGTGAGCCCGGGCGCGGTCGCCGTCAGCACCTGGACCGAGGGCAGCTCGGGCTCCTTCGGGGCGAGGACCAGCGGTGTCGTCGCGACGGGTGCCGCTGTGGACGTGGCGGGCTTCGCGGCCGGCGTGAACGGGCTCGACGGCGCGAGGTCGGGGTGCAGCGCCCGCAGCGGGGGCTTGGGCAGCTCCGGCACGCCGTCGTCCGGCTTGGCCTGGCCACCTGCGCTGGCGGCGCGACGCGGCGCCGGGTCGCTGGCGGCGACGCCGAGCTCGCGGCGGATCGAGCTGAGGCTCTGCTTGCGCGGCTTCGGAACGGGGTAGACGGTCGCGAGCTTCGCGAGGTGGCCGTAGGTGTACGTGTTGCCGTAGGAGTCGCGCAGGCGGATGAACGTGCCCAGGCGCTGGGAGGTCCCGAGCGCAATCACCCGTGAGTCCTGTACGGCGACGACGGGGGCGCCGGCCTGGGCGAAGATGCGGCGGCCGCGGCGGGTGCCGCCCTCGACGGGGATCGATGCGTTGCCGGAGCTGATCCGCGCACGCGCGGCCTTCGTGCTCAGACGCCCCGCGTAGGTCGCCGGCGCGGCGACGGGGAAGCGGCCGAGCGTCATACCCGACAGTGAGGCGACCACCTCGGGCGGCAGCGCACTCAGCGCGTGCGCGCGGCGCAGGACGTCGTTCACGTACCAGTCGGCATGGTTGTAGGCCCAGATCGCCTTGCGCAGGTCCGTCGAGGCGCCGGCGGCGCGCAGGTAGCGGGCGGCGGCGAAGATCGCGTCGACCGGGTTGTAGGGGTCGCGACGCCCGTCGTTGTTGGCGTCGACGCCGTAACCGGCCCAGGTTCCGGGCATGAACTGCATCCAGCCCAGCGCACCGGCGGTGGAGACGTTGAGGTTGCGGCCGTAGTCGGTCTCGATCGAGTTGATCGCGGCGAGGATCTCCCAACGCACGCCGTACTGCACGCCGGCGGCCTGGTAGATCGGGAGCAGGAACGGCGGCACGCGGAAGCCGTCGAGCAGGATGTTCGGGACGCCGCGTGTCGTGGGGGCGGGGAGGACGTAGGGCCCGCTCGCGCCGCCGGCCGCCGGGCCGGTCGCCGCGACGGGCTTCGGCTGCAGCAGCGACTTCGGCGGGGCGGGCGGCCGTTTGTCGTCGGGCCCGGTGCCGCGTTCGCGCTTCGACCTGGGCTTCTTCTCACCCTTAGGCTGAACCTGAGTCTTGTCGCCCTTGGGCTTCGTGGCCGGCGGAACGCCCCCGGCGGTCGGGGTGCCGCCGGTCGTGGCCGGGTCCGGCGTCACCTGCGGTGCGGGCGTGTCGAGCGGCGTCTGCTGGGGCGTGGCGGGCGCCGGCTCGGGTGTCGGCTCGGGCGGAGCGGGGGGCAGGGGCGGAGGCGTCTCGGGTGCTGCCTGCGGGCACGGCGCGGGCGCACCGGGAGGCGTTCCGGCCGGAGCGGGCACGAGCGCGCCGTCGGGCGTCACGCACTGGACCGGGGCGTCGCCCTGCGGCGCGGCCTGCTCACCCTCGGCCGTGGCGAAGGCAGGAGCGATCGACAGGACCGCCAGCGCGAAGAAGGTGGCGATGAGCCTGGTGAGCAGCGCGCGTGCGTAGATCACGTCGTCGACGCTCGGAGCCTGTCCCGCGACGGTCGTCCGACGCGGGAGCCACCGGAGCAGCGCGAACGTAGCAGCGGTGGCGGACCGATCGATCCGCTCGGCGACGCGCGCGCGCAGGGCACGCCAGAGGGCGATGGGGAGGGATCGGGGGGTTCGGTGCACGGGTCTGGAGGAATACGCGGCAATCGCCGCTGTCAGCACTTGCTTCTTTTCCCCTTCGGCCGATTGGTCCTCCCGCTTGACCCCCGTTGGGACGATTGTGCCGAACGCCGGTTCCGCGGGGTGAGACTAAGGCTCGACTAGAGATTGAGAAATGGTCAGGTATTGCCCGTGGTGAAGGGCTCGGGGGCGCTGCGGTACGGTTCGCCGCCCGAACCCGGCCGGAAGGACACGACGATGACCGACGAGACCAGCGCCGACGGCCTGCGCGACAAGATCGCCCGGCAGAGCGAGGAGACGCTCGGGAAGATTGCGCAGGACCTGCTCGAGAATCCGCTGGTGAGCGGTGCGCTGTCGAAGGCATTCGACGCGCGTGAGCGTGCATCGCAGGCGCAGGAGGCCGCGATGGGCGCATTGAACCTGCCGTCCGCAGCGGACCTGGAGCGGCTCACGCGCCGGCTGCGCTCGGTCAGCCAGCGGCTCGAGGGCATCGAGGACGCCGTCGACCGTCTGGACGAGCGCCTCCGGGGCCCCGTGTCCGGCGCCGAGGGCGCGATCGAGCAGCGGCTCGCGGCGATGGACCAGGTCCTCAATGACGTCGTCGCATCGCTCGCCGCGCTGCGCGCCGGCACGCCGCCCGGACCGGCCAAGAAGCCGGCGGCGAAGAGGCCGGCCAAGAAGCCGGCGGCGAAGAAGCCGGCCAAGAAGCCCGCTGCCAAGAAGCCGCGCCCGCCGGTCGACTGAGCGTCAGGCGGCGTCCGCGACGAGCGCGGCAAGCGCTTCGCGGCCCAGCCGCAGGGAGGCCTGCTCGAGCGCTGCGGAGCCGATCCGCTCACCGGCCCCGGGGAGCGTGTCCGTGACGGCGAGCAGGCACGCGGCCCGAACGCCCCGGCGCGCCGCGACCGCGAAGACGCTGGCGGCCTCCATCTCGACGGCGAGCGCTCCGTCCGCCCGCCAGCGCACGGGGCGCGACGGGTCGGGGTCGTAGAAGAGATCCGTCGAGACGACCGGGCCGGCGTGGTCGGCGCCCGCGGCGAGCCGCGCGGTCAGCCGCGGGTCCGCCGCCAGCGGCTCGCGGGCGCCGAGCGCGGCGCTCGTCCCGTCGGCGGGGATCGCTGCGGTCACGGCGATCAGCTCGCCGAGCGCGAGGTCGCCGTCGAGCGCGCCGCAGGTGCCGACCCGCACGAGCAGCTCGAGACCCAGGTCGCACAGCTCCTCGAGCACGATCGCCGCGCTCGGCCCGCCGATCCCGTGGCTCATGATCGTCAGCGGCGCGCCGTCGCTCGCGATGCCCGTATAGCCCCACAATCCGCGGTTGTGGTTGAACATCTTGGGCTCGTCGGTGAGCTCCTGCGCGAGCAGCAGCGCACGCCCCGGATCACCGGGCAGCAGCGCGCGCGGCGCGAGCGGGGCGGTGGGATGTACGTGGCGCGGTTGCCCCGGCATCGGCTGGCGAGGATAGTCTGCAGTCATGGCCAAGCCGCAGCAGGGTTCAAGCACACGCCGACAGGCCGCCGAGCGCGCCGAACAGGTCCGCTCCGCCGTCGAGGAGGCATTCCAGAGCGCGAGCGCACAGCTCACGAGCGCGCGAGCGCAGGAGATCGCCGACGAGCTCGCCTCGGCGGCCGAGCGGGTGCGTGAGGCACTCGAGCAGATCCGTCCACCTTCGGGTGACGATGTGCGCAAGGTGCTCGACCGCCTCGGCGCGCTCGAGCGGCGCGTGGCGGCGCTCGAGATCCCCGGCCGGGGGAAGCCCCCAGCCAAGAGGGCGGCGGCGAAGAAGCCGGCAGCCAAGAAGGCTGCCAGGAAGCCGGCTGCCAAGAAGACTGCCAGGAAGCCGGCTGCCAAGACGACTGCCAGGAAGCCGGCTGCCAGGAAGGCGGCCAAGAAGCCGGCCGCCAGGAAGCCCGCGAGCTGAGGCCGGCCGAGCATGGGCGTTGACATCGAGTCCCCCAAGGAGTTCAAGCAGGTCATGGACGCCGTCTTCACGCTGATGAGCGAGGACGACGACATGGGCCCGAAGCTGCGTGACGCCGACGTCCCCCAGCGCTTCGAGTTCGATGACGTCGACATGGTCGTCAACGTGCGCTCCGGTACCGAGGCGGAGGGCGTGAACCTCCACTGGGAGTGGACCGACGACATCTCCTGGGAGCCCAAGGTCAAGATGAAGATGAGCGCGGAGGTCGCCGTCCGCTACTTCCAGGGCAAGGAGAACGTCCCCGTCGCGATCGCTCGCCGGCGAATCAAGACCGGCGGTGACGTCAAGGCGGCGCTGGCGCTGATCCCGATCACGAAGCCGATCTACGCACAGTTCCGCGGGCTGCTCGAGGACCGCTACCCGCACCTGGTGGCGTAGGGGCCCCGGCCGCCGGCGTCCGTCGTCCCGTGCCCCGGGGAGCTCCGCCGCCCACGCCCGAGCGGGTGAACGCCGCCGAGGTCGCGCGCCGCGCCGGCGTGACCACGGCGACGCTGCGGCGCTGGGTCAAGGACGGCCTCGTCCTCGGGGCGCCACGCGCGGCGGGTGCCGAGTGGCCGCCGATCGCGATCGCGCACGTGCGGATCGTCGCGCGGCTGCGTCAGCGCGGCCACTCGCTCCAGGAGATCCGCCGCGCGACGAAGGAGGGCCGGCTCGCCTTCGGCTACGTCGAGGAGCTGATGCCGCCGATCGACGCGTCGTTCACGCTTCGCCAGGCGGCGCGCAGAAGCGGGCTCGAGCCCGCCCTCGTCGAGCGCATCTTCGGGATGCTCGGCTTCGCCCGGCCCGAACGCCTCGGCGAGCAGGACGTCGTGATGCTCGAGCAGATGGCCGACATCCTCGACGCCGGGTTCCCGCTCGCGGCCTTCCTGCAGCTGATGCGCGTGTACGGACAGGCGCTCGCCCAGATCGCGGACGCCGAGGTGCGCCTGTTCCACCTCTACGTGCACGAGCCGCTGATGCGCGACGGCGTTCAGGGCCTGCAGGTCGCCGAGCAGATGGGCGAGCTCACCGCGCGGCTGCTGCCGTTCTCCTCGCCGGTGATGGATCACGTCCACCGCCGGCTCCTGCACCACTTCGTCGAGCAGGACATCGTCGGGCACATGGAGGCCGATCTCGGCGCCGCCGGCGCGGAGCTCGGCCGGATGCGCACGGCGATCGCCTTCGCCGACCTGGCCGGCTACACCCAGCTGACCGAGCAGCAGGGGGACGAGGAGGCGGCGAGCATCGTCGAGCGGTTCGTCGCCGACGTGACGCACACGCTGCCCGACGAGGCGCGGCTCGTGAAGACGATCGGCGACGAGGTGATGCTCGTCTCCAGCGATCCGGCCGCGCTGACCGACTGGGCGGTGGGATTCCAGGCGCTCGCGTCCGGCCGGCCGCTGCCGCGGATCGGCATCCACGCCGGCGAGGTGCTCTACCGCGACGGCGACTACTACGGGCGCGAGGTGAACCTCGCCTCGCGTGTCGCCGCGCGCGCGGCGGCGGGGGAGGTGCTCGTGACGCGTGAGATCGTCGACATCGCAGAGAGCCACCAGGAGTTCGAGCGCCTGGGCGAGGTCAAGCTCAAGGGCTTCTCGAACGCGACGGAGCTCTACCTGGCGGTCATCCCGGAGCTGGGCTGACGTGTCCGATGCGCCCGCGGGGCTCGCCGAGCGTGTGCGCGCGACCGGGCTCCTGCCCCCGCAGGCGCCGGTGATCGTGCTGCTGTCGGGCGGCCGCGACTCGGTCTGCCTGCTCGACCTCGCGGTGCTGATCGCAGGGCCCGGGGCGGTCAGCGCGCTGCACGTGAACTACGGTCTGCGGGCCCAGGCCGGCGAGGACGAGTCGGCGTGCGAGGAGCTGTGCCGGCGCCTCGAGGTGCCCCTGCATGTCGAACGCGTCGCCGCTCCGCGCGACGCCGGGAACCTGCAGGCCTGGGCACGCGACGTGCGCTACGCCGCGGGCGCGCGGCTCGCGGCCGCCGGTCATGCGCGGCTCGCCGCCGGCCACACCACGACCGACCAGGCCGAGACGATCGTCTACCGGCTCGCGGCCTCGCCGGGGCGCCGGGCGCTGCTGGGGATGCCCGAGCAGCGCGGGCTGCTGATCCGTCCGCTGCTCGCCGCGGGGATCGATCGAGAGCAGACCGCGGCCTGGTGCGCGGCGCGCGGGCTGGCGTGGGTGGAGGACGCGAGCAATGCCTCCGCTGCGTTCATGCGCGGCCGCGTTCGCGAGCGCGTGCTTCCCGCGATGCGGGAGCTGCACCCGGCCGCCGAGGCGAACATCCTGCGCACCTCCGAGCTGCTGCGCGACGAGGCGCAGGTGCTCGAGATCGTCATCGACACGGCGCTCGCCGGCCGCGACCGGATCGAGCTGGGCCACCTCGCCGCGCTGCCCGCGGCGCTCGCGCGGCTGGTCGTGCGGCGCCTGGCCGAGGACGCCACCGGGGCGTTGTGCGCGCGCGCCCCCGCCCGCCTGCCCGAGCTGCTGGCGCTCGGCGACGCCGCCGGGCCCGGTCCCGCGATGCTCGACGTCGGCGACGGCGCCCGCGCGGTCGTCGACGCGGGGATGCTGCGGTTCGAGCGCACGCCGGCGCGCGAGCAGCGGGTCGGGCCCGCAAACCCGTAGGCTCACCGCGCGATGGCGGAGGCCCCACCGATCGGCGAGATCCTCGTCCAGCCCGACCAGCTCAAGGAGCGGGTGCGCGCGCTGGGACGCCAGATCGCCGACGACTACGAGGGCAAGGACGTGCTGCTCGTCGGCGTCCTCAAGGGCGCGATGTTCTTCCTCTCCGATCTGATGCGGAACATCAGCGGCACCTGCGAGGTCGACTTCATGGCCGTCGCCTCCTACGGATCGGCGACGGACTCCAGCGGCGTCGTGCGGATCCTCAAGGACCTCGACACGCCGATCGCCGGCCGGCACGTGCTGATCGTCGAGGACATCGTCGATTCCGGTCTCACACTGCAGTATCTGCTGCGCAACCTCGGAGCCCGCGACCCGGCGTCGCTCGAGGTCTGCGCGCTCCTGACGAAGCCCGAGCGGCGCAAGGCGGACGTGCCGATCCGCTATGTCGGCTTCGAGATTCCGAACCGCTTCGCGATCGGGTACGGGCTCGACTATGCGGAGCGCTGGCGCAACCTGCCGTACGTCGCGGCGCACAGGCCACCGCCCGACCAGCCGTGAAAGGACCCTGGCGCCATGGCGCCAGGGTGTCCATACCGGGGGGAACAGCCCGCTTGTACTGGTAGTCTCAAGCGCTTGACCGGTCTCACCGATTCCGGCGCAGGATGCGCCACGGGCCTGGCATGAGCAGGTTCTTCAAAAGCGCCGCGTTCCCGATCCTGATCGTGGTCGTGCTGGCGTTCTTCGCCCAGCGCCTGATCAACACGGGCACGCAGGAGAAGCCGCCGACGTACAGCGACTTCATCACGCAGCTCCAGCGCGGGCAGCTGAAGTCCGTGCAGCTGAAGACGAAGGACAACACCGTCATCGTCACGCAGCGCGACGGGAAGACGTACGAGACCGGCTACACCGACGGTGGCGCCGACCGCCTCGACGCCCAGCTGCAGACCGCGGTGCAGGAGAACAAGCTCCCGCCGGGCGGCTACAACATCCAGGGGCGCAAGACGAACGGCTGGCTCAGCCTGCTGACGTATGTCCTGCCGTTCCTGATCTTCATCGGGTTCTGGATCTTCCTGATGAACCAGGTCCAGGGCGGCGGCTCGAAGGTCATGTCGTTCGGCAAGTCGCGCGCGAAGCGCATGAGCGTGGACTCGCCGAAGATCACCTTCCGCGACGTTGCGGGCGCAGACGAGGCGGTCGAAGAGCTCCATGAGATCAAGGAATTCCTCGAGAATCCGAAGAAGTTCCAGGCATTGGGCGCGCGTATTCCCAAGGGCGTGCTGCTGTTCGGCCCGCCAGGGACCGGCAAGACGCTGCTCGCTCGCGCCGTCGCCGGTGAGGCCGGCGTGCCGTTCTTCTCGATCTCCGGCTCGGACTTCGTCGAGATGTTCGTCGGCGTCGGCGCGAGCCGCGTGCGCGACCTCTTCGAGCAGGCCAAGCAGAACTCGCCGTGCATCATCTTCATGGACGAGATCGACGCCGTCGGGCGCCACCGCGGGGCCGGCATGGGCGGCGGTCACGACGAGCGCGAGCAGACGCTGAACCAGCTCCTCGTCGAGATGGACGGCTTCACGATGACGGACAACATCATCCTGATCGCCGCCACGAACCGTCCGGACATCCTCGACCCCGCACTCCTGCGTCCCGGCCGGTTCGACCGCCAGATCGTCGTCGATCGTCCCGACCGCAAGGGCCGCGCGAAGATCCTCGAGGTCCACACGCGCGGCAAGCCGCTGGCGAAGGAGATCGACATCGACGCGCTGGCCGGTCAGACGCCGGGCTTCACGGGCGCCGACATCGCCAACCTGATCAACGAGTCCGCGCTCCTGGCGGCGCGCAGCGGGAAGCGCGAGATCACCCAGCACGAGCTGGAAGAGGGGATCATGCGCGTGATCGCCGGCCCGGAGAAGAAGACCCGGGTGATGGGCGAGAAGGAGCGGCTGATCACGGCGTACCACGAGATGGGCCACGCGATCGTCGGCCACTACCTCGAGCACGCCGACCCGGTCCACAAGATCTCCATCGTCGGCCGCGGCCAGGCGCTCGGCTACACGATCTCGATGCCCCAGGAGGACAAGTTCCTCACGACGCGCGCCGAGCTGCTCGACACGATGGCGATGACGCTCGGCGGCCGCGCCGCAGAGGAGATCGTCTTCAAGGAGATCACCACCGGCGCTTCGAACGACATCGAGAAGGTCACGCAGACGGCCAAGCAGATGGTCATGCGCTTCGGCATGAGCGAGCGCCTCGGCCCGCGCGTCTTCGGTCACGACCACGGTCAGCCGTTCCTCGGCCGCGAGTTCTCCTCCGAGCCCGACTACTCCGACGAGATCGCGCGTGAGATCGACGACGAGATCCGCCGCATCGTCGAATCCGCGCACCAGCGCGCCAAGGACATCCTCAACGAGTACCGCGACTCGCTCGAGGTGCTCTCGCTGAGCCTGATGAAGCGCGAGACGATCGAGAAAGAAGAGTTCGCCGCGCTGCTCGCCGGGAAGTCCGAGGAAGAGATCTGGGGCCCCGACGAGCCGACGACTCCGCCGGAGCTTCCCGGCCAGGCGCAGCCGGTCGATGACGGGCGCCGCGAAGGCCCGCGCCCGCTGCCGCGCCCCGGCCTCGCCGGCGGAGGGCTCGAAGCACGAGGCCTCGACCTTCCGGAGAAACCGGAGCTGGCCTAGCGGCCCGTCGCGGCGGCTCAGGGAGCGCCGCGCAGGTACATCGAGGCGGCTTCGACGCGATTCGCCGCTCCGAGGCGGCGCAGGATCCGCTTGACGTGCGACTTGGCCGTGCTCTCGGCGATGACGAGACGGTCGGCGATCTGGCTGTTCGTCGCGCCCTCCGCGATCAGCGCGAGGACTTCGAGCTCGCGCCGGGTGAGCGTGCTGACGGGGCCGTTCGCGGCGGGGAGCAGCGCGGCCGCCGCGCGCGCCGTGCCGGCTTCGCCGAGCGGCGCGGACGCCAGTTCGACCTGCGCCGCCAGATGCTCGGAGACGACCGCCTCGGTGCGCGCGATCAGCTGCCGGACCTCGTCGCCCTGGGCGCGCATCCGCTCGAGCATCTGCATCCGCTCCACGGCATAGCCGAAGCCCTCGGCGAACGCCCAGAGGGCGTCGCGGTCGAGCTCGTCGACACCGTGGGGGTCGCGCGGACTGCGCAGCCCCTTGTCGCCATGGATGAACCCGATCACGCGGCCCTCGGGCATGATCGGCGCCGCGACGTAGGCATGCGTCCCGTAGCGCCTGATGAACGGCTTGTAGGACTGCGGATGGTTCTGCGCGTCCTCGACGAGCATCGGCCGCCGCTGGCGCAGCATCTCGCGCTCGAGCACCTGCTCGCGCAGTGACAGCGGGTGCTCGCGGCTGAATGCCAGCAGCTCCGCGCCGCGCCCCTCGTCGCCCTCGATGAAGAACGCCTCGGCGACCATCATGTCGGCGTCGACGCGATAGATGACGGCGCGGTCCATGTCGCAGGCGTGCGCCGCCTCGGCGGCTGCGCGGGTGATCATCGCGTCGACCGATCCGACTTCGCGCAGGCGCACGAGCGCCTCCTGGATCCGGCCGAAGACGCGCAACCGCTCGCGCAGTTCCTGCTCGCGCGCGAGCGCGACCTCGAGCTCCTGCCTGCTCATGCAGGCGAATCTACTGCTGCCAGCTGTGGCGGCGCAGCCGCTTCATGCCCTCGTACTTCACGCGGCCGTGGATGTTGCCCACGTGCCAGACGCCGTGGACCGACACCGGCAGCAGCGAGTTCCAGAAGCCTGGCGGCAGCGGGTCGCGCGGCCGCGGCTCCCCGTCGAGGTCCACATCGGCGCAGATCCAGCCCTCGCCGTCGTCGTAGGAGAGGCGGTCCAGCACGACTCCGTCGGCATCGCAGATCGCGGTCTCGCCGACGCACAGCGACGGCCACGCGAGGCCGGGGATCAGCATCGTCTCCATCACGAAGTCGCCCACGTGCGAGGGATGCACCGCCGGGACACCGAGCAGCCGCGCCATCCGCGGCGGTGTCTCGCGGGCGTACTGCACGAGCGCGAAGTGGTCGCGGTCCCAGAACCACGGCTTCGTGGCCTTCCAGGTGGGGAAGGAGGGGAAGTGCATGCCGCCGGCGAGCAGCTGGACGCGCCCGAGCATGCGCCGCGCCGTTCGGGTGCGGCCCCATTCGAAGCCGTTGGCGACGCCGATCGTGCCGAGTGAGGTCTCCATCACGCCGTCGTCGGTGCCCGCCGCGTAGTAGTTGTTCTCCCAGAACGAGGGCTGGTCCTTGTCGTGGAAGCGCGCCGTGCCGTCCGGCTCGACGACGGCGTAGGTCCCGCGCGTGTCCTCCCCGCGAATCGCGATGTAGCCGCCGCCGACGACGCAGTCGTGCTCCCGCGCGGCGCGCTGCAGCATCTGCAGCGGCGCGCCGTCGATCGGCCGCGCGACGTGGCGCATGCGCCGGTCGTACGCATTCTTCGTCGTCATCGACTCGGGCAGGAAGATCGCGTCGGGTGCGTGCTCCCGCGCAGCCTGGCGGATCAGGTCCTCGAGATGCACGAGGCTGCGTTCGACCTCGCCGATCGGCACGTCCGGCTGGATTGCGACGACCCTCATGCGCCCGGCTCGGCGCGCTCGAGGATCGCGGCAAGGTCGAGGCCCGCCGGCAGCTCCCCGAAGGTGCGCCCGGCCTGGTCGCCCAGCCGTGTGGCGCAGAACGCGTCGGCGATCTGGGGCGGCGCGCCGCGCACGAGCAGCGAGGCCTGCAGGGCGCGCGCGAGCCGGCCGGCGAGCAGCCGCGCGGAGGCCTCGCCCGCGTCGGCGCGGGCCACGCCGCGCAGTTCGGCGCACTCGGCGTCGAGGCGGCGGTCCGCGCCGGCCGCCAAGTCGATCTCGTCGAACAGCACCGCGAGCGCCTCGGGTTCGCGGTCCAGCGCGCGCAGCACGTCGAGCGCCTGTACGTTGCCCGAGCCCTCCCAGACCGACATCAGCGGCGCCTCGCGGTAGGCGCGGGCCAGCCGCGAGTCCTCGATGTACCCGAAGCCTCCCTGGCATTCGAGCGCCTCTGCGGCGTGCTGCGGCGCACGCTTGCACGTCCAGTACTTCAGAACCGGTGCGGCGATCCGGCGCAGCAGCTCGGCCTGCGCGTCGCCGCGGTGGGCCTGATCGTGTGCGCGGGCCAGCCGCAGCGCTCCCGCTGTAGCGGCCTCGGACTCCAGCGCGAGGTCGGCGAGCACCGCCTGCATCGCCGGCTGGGCCGCGAGCTCACGGCCGAAGACGCGGCGACCGCGGGCCCAGTGCATCGCCTCCGCGGTCCCGAGCCGCATGACCGCCGTCGAGCCGAGCACGCAGTCGTGCCGGGTTCCGCCGATCATCGCCATGATCGAGCGTACGCCGCGCCCCTCCTCGCCGACGAGGACACCGCGCGCGCCGCTCAGCTCGACCTCGGCCGTCGGGTTGGAGCGGTTGCCGAGCTTGTCCTTGAGCCGGTCGAAGTGCAGCCCGTTGAGCGTGCCGTCCTGCGCCAGCCGCGGCACGAGGATCAGCGACAGCCCGCCGCCGGTCTGCGCCAGCACGAAGAACGCGTCCGACTGTGCCGCCGACACGAACCACTTGGCGCCGTCGACGATCCAGCTGCCGTCGCCCGCGGGGGTGGCCGTCGTCGCGGTCCCGGCACGCACGTCGGAGCCACCTCCGCGCTCGGTCAGCGCCATGCCGATCAGCGCGCCGCGCTTTCCGCCTGCGGGGATCGCACGCGGGTCGTAGACCCCACTCGTCACGAGCGGCTCCCAGCGCTCGGCGGTGGCGGGATCCAGCCGCAGCGCGGGCACGCACGAGTACGTCATCGCCAGTGGGCACGTGATGCCGGCCTCGACCTGCGCGAGCATGATGAAGCGTGCTGCGCGCGCGACGTGCGCACCCGGGCGCGGATCGGCCCAGGGTGCGCCGGCGATCCCGTGCTCGACGGCGAGCTCCATCAGCCGGTGCCACGAGGGGTGGAACTCGATGTCGTCGACCCGCCGGCCCGAACGGTCGTGACGCACGATCTGCGGCGGTTCGTCGTTGGCCTGAAACCCCCACGTGATGACGTCGGGGCGGCCGAGCACCGAGCCGAGCTCGCGGCAGCCGTCCTCGAATTCGCCGGCGCCCTCGCGGCGCAGGCCCTCGAGCAGCGCACGGTCGCCGTCGAGCAGGTTGTTGCCGCTGCGCTCCGGCGGCAGGCCGGGGGCGGCGACGGCAGCTTCGGTCAGCGTCATGCGGCCATCCAACCACCGTGGCGGCCGCACGTGAAGGAGGTTCATCCGGAAGGGGGGCGGATTGGATCATTCCGGGGGTAGCCCTCGGCCGCCGGTGGGCGTACGGTTGCGCGATGACCGTGACTCCCGCCCGTGAACGCGTCGACGTCGTCGTCGTCGGCGCGCGCTGCGCCGGCGCGGCGGCGGCGATCGCGCTCGCCAATGCCGGCCGCAGCGTGATCGCGATCGACCGCTCGCCGTTTCCGTCGGACACCCTCTCGACGCACCTGAACTTCCCCTCCGCCGTCGCGGAGATGCAGCGCCTCGGCGCGCTGGCCCGCATCCGCCGCAGCGGCGCGCCGGAATGTCGGGAGGGGATGGTCGCGACGCAGAACGCACAGGCGGTCAGCCGCTTCGAGCCGGTCGACGGGATCGATTTCGCGCTCTGCAATCCGCGGCCGGCATTCGACCTGGCGCTGGTGGAGACCGCGCGCGACGCGGGTGCGCAGGTGCGCGAGCGGACGAGCCTCGCCGACGTGCGCTGGACCGGCGGGCGCGCGAGCGGGGTGCGCGTGCGCGAGCAGGACGGCCGCGAGTACGAGATCGACTGCGAGCTCGTGATCGGTGCCGACGGCCGCAGCTCGGCAACGGCCGCGAAGGTTGGCGCGGCACGTCCCTACCGCGGCTCGCGCAATGGGCGCGGGCTGGCGTTCGTCTACGCCGACGATCCGCAGGTCGGCACGGTCTGGCGCAACCGCGTGATCCAGCTGCGTGCACGTGACACGCACACGCTCGTCTTCCCGTGCCCGGACGACCGGATGCTCGTGCTGTTCATGGGGCCCGCCGAGGAGATCCCGCTGTTCCGCAAGGAGCCGCAGCTGATGTGGGAGCGGATGCTCGCCGAGAACCCGCTCGCCGCGGAGCGCGTCGGCGACGCGCCGAACCGCACGAAGCTGCGCAGCACCGGCAGCGTGTCCGCCTTCTACCGGCGCTCGAGCGGGCCGGGCTGGGCCCTCGCGGGTGACGCCGGGCACTTCAAGGACCCGGTCATCGGTCAGGGGATGCGCGACGCGATGCGCTTCGGGCGCCTGCTCGGCGAGGCCGTGGCGCCGGTCGTCGGCGATCCGCGCGGCATCGACCGCGCCTGCCTGGCGGCCGAGCGCCGCCGCGACGACGAGTGCCGCGCGAGCTACCACTGGGGCAACAAGGAGTCGCGGATCACGCCGCCGTCGGCGCTCGTCGACGAGGCGTTGCGCGCGTTCCACAACTCCGAGACGCCGCACCTGATGCGCATGTTCGACCGCGTGCAGGCGCCGCACCGCGTCATGAATCCCGTGCGCGGATCGGCGTTTGCGCTGCGCGCCGCGCTGCGGCGCGGGACCGATCGCCGCGCGCTGCTGCGCGAGCTGCGCGAGGAGCTGCGGATCGACGCCGACACCTGGCGCGAGGAGCTGATGGCGCCGTTTCGCCCGAAGCGCATGTGGGCATCCGAGCGCCCCGGCTTCGAGGTGCCCGGCGCGCCCTCCGCGGACGCTCAGCCGGCGAGCGCCGAGCCGGCCTCGTCCGTGGCCGCGTGATGAGCGAGACGCGCCGCGTCGTCGCCGTCCAGCTCGCCGTCAGCCTCGGCGAGGTGGAGCGCAACCTCGCGCACATCGAGGACATCGTCGGGCAGGCCGCGCGCGAGCACAGCCCGGACATGATCTTCCTTCCGGAGGCCTCGACCACCCCGAACGTCAACCACCGGGTGATGCGGGACTGCGTGCGCCCGGTCGACGGTGAGCCGCTGGCGCTCTACCGCCGGCTCGCCCGCGAATACGGATGCACGGTCGGCGCCGGAGCGCTCGCGATCCGCGGCCGCGATGCGCGCAACACGTACTTCGTCTGCGAGCCGGACGGGGCCGTGCACCTGCACGACAAGGATCAGCCGACGATGTGGGAGAACGCGACCTACGGGCCGGGGGCCGATGCCGGGATCCTCGCGCACTCGGGCGGGGCGATCGGCACTCCCAACGGCTTTGAGTGGGCGCGCTCGCGAACGGCGGCGCGGCTGCGCGGGAGGGTGCGGATCGTGGCCGGTGGCATGTGCTTCCCGTCGTTCCCGCAGTGGAAGGCGACCAGGCCCTACTTCTGGAACCGCGAGCACCAGACGATGCTGCAGCTCGCCCGCGAGACGCCCGGGCGGATGGCGCGCGTCGTCGGAGCGCCGGCCGTCCACGCCTCGCACGTCGGCGACGTCGTCATGGAGACGCCGTTCGCGCCCTGGCTCCCGTGGCCGACGATCATGGTCGGAGAGACGATCATCACCGACGCCGACGGCGGGATCCTGCAGCGGCTGGCCTACGAGGACGGCGAGGGCTACGTCTGCGCTGATGTCGCCTGGGAGGATCCGCGACCGCGCGACCCGGTGCCGCCGACGTTCTGGCTGACGTCGATGCCGGTGAGCGTGCATGCGATCTGGTACGTCGAGAACGCGCGCGGCCGCGCCCACTACGTCGTCAACAAGGCCCTGCACCGGCATCCGTTCCAGCACGACCCCGCGTACGGGCGCGATCTGCCCGCCGAGATCCCCGCCACGGCGGACCCCGGAGCCGTAGCGAAGTAGCCTGCGGCGATGGGCCGCGACTGGACGGTGATGGGCGTGGTGAACGTGACGCCGGACTCCTTCTCGGACGGCGGGCTGTGGCTGGACCCCGGCGCGGCGATCGCCCACGGCGCCGAGCTGCACGGCCAGGGCGCGCAGATTCTCGACGTCGGCGGCGAGTCGACGCGCCCGGGCGCCGAGCCGGTCGGCGAGGCCGAGGAGCTGCGACGCGTGGTCCCCGTGCTCGCAGGCCTGCGTGAGCGCGCTCCGGATGCGCAGCTCAGCATCGACACGTCCAAGCTCGGGGTCGCCCGCGCGGCGATCGCGGCCGGGGCCACATACGTCAACGACGTGAGCGCGTTCCGCCATGCACCGCAGATGGCGGCGCTCGTCGCGCAGGCCGGCTGCGACTGCTGCCTGATGCACATGCAGGGGGAGCCGCGCACGATGCAGGCCGAGCCGCGCTACGACGACGTGGTCGACGACGTTCGCGCCTTCCTCGAGGAGCGGGCGGCGTTCGCGATCGCCGAGGGGGTGGCGCCGGAGCGCATCCACGTGGATCCCGGCATCGGGTTCGGCAAGTCACTGGAGCACAACGTCACGCTGCTGCGCCGCCTCGACGAGATCGCCGGCCTGGGGTTCCCCGTCGTCGTCGGCGTCTCGCGCAGGGCGTTCCTCGGTGCCCTGACCGGTCGCGAGCTCCCGGCCGACCGCGTCGCCGCGACCGTGGCGGCGAACGTCATCGCGTTCGAGCGCGGGGCCGCCGTCTTCCGCGTCCACGACGTGCCGCCCACGGTCGATGGCCTGAAGGTCGCTGCTGGTACGTTGCCCGGCGATGAGCGCTGAGGACGACCGCGAGCCGGACGAGGACTTCGACGACGACGAGCTCGACGACGACGATGACGAGTTCGACGAGGGACTGGAGCGCACGGCCGTCACCGTGGAGGTCACCGGCCTCTCGCTCTACACCCACCATGGGGTCACCGAGGCCGAGCGCGAGATCGGGCAGCGGCTGATCCTCGATCTGCGTTTCGACGCCGGTGCGTGCGACGCGACGGTCACCGATCGCGTCGAGGACACCGTCGACTACGCGCGCGTCTGCGAGGTCGTGGCGCTGGTCGCCCAGCAGCGCTCCTACAAGACGCTCGAAGCACTGTGCACGGCGATCGCCGATCGCATGCTCGCGGACTTCGAGGCCTCCGAGGTCTGGGTCAAGGCGACGAAGCCCGAGCCGCCGATCGCGCTGCCGGTCGAGTCGGTCTCGGTCGAGGTCTGGCGGACCGGATCGCTCGACTGACGTGACGGCGTTCGACGAGGCGACGGCGGTCACGCCGCTGGGCGAGGGCTCGTTCGCCGCCGCCAGCGACGCCCGCTGGGACACCCCGCGCGGCCCGAACGGCGGCTTCCTGGCCGCCATCGTGCTGCGAGCGATCGAGGCGCACCTCGACGACGCCTCGCGGCCCGCGCGGTCGATCACGCTGCACTATCTGCGTCCCCCGCAGGCCGGGCCGGTGCGGGTCGACGTCGTGGTCGAGCGGTCCGGGCGCACGCTGACGACGCTGTCGGCGCGCCTCATGCAGGAGGGGAAGCTGTGCGTGATCGCCATCGGGGCGTTCGCCCGCGCCTTTCCCGTCAGCGCCCGGTTCGCGGCGCCGATGCCCATCGTGCCCCCCGCGAGCGAGGTCCCGCTCAGCGAGCCGCATCCGGGAGCGCCGCCGATCAGGCACCGCTTCAACATGCGTCACGCGATCGGCTCCGAGCCGTTCAGCGGTGGGGAGGAGGCCCTCTCCGGCGGTTGGATGTCGCTGCACGAGCCCCAGGCGCTGGACGCGCCGGCGCTCGCGTTCTTCGCCGATGCCTGGCTGCCGCCGATCTTCGCGCGCCTCGAGACGCCGCTGGCGGCGCCGACGATCGACCTGACGATCCACTTCCGCGACCCGGCCGCCGCTGGTGCGCTTGCGCCGGACCGCCCGGTGCTCGGCGTCTTTCGCACGGACTACGCGGCTGACGGCCTGGCCGAGTCCGACGGTGAGCTGTGGTCGCCCGGCGGCGTGCTGCTCGCCCACTCGCGCCAGCTGATGCTGCTGCTGCCGCTGGACGGCGCGTGATCGGCTATCTCGGACTGGGGTCGAACGTCGGCGACCGGCGCGTGAACCTGCAGGCGGCAGTCGATGCGCTTCCCGCCCACGACGTGCGGGTGACGGCCTCCTCGTCGACCTACGACACCGATCCGGTCGGCCCCGTCGCCGACCAGCCCGCGTTCCTCAACGCGTGCGTGCGGATCGCGACGACGCTTGACGCCGAGGCGCTGCTCGACGCGTGCAAGGCGGTCGAGCACGAGCTCGGCCGCGCGCTCCCGGGCGAGGACGGATACGTCCTCAAGGGACCGCGGCCGATCGACGTCGACCTGCTGGTGCTCGGCGACCTCGCCTACGCGAGCGAGCGCCTCACGCTGCCGCACGAGCAGGTGACAGCGCGGCGCTTCGTCCTGATCCCGCTGCTCGAGCTCGACTTCGACCTGGCCACGCCGGACGGCGCGCGCCTGAGCGACGCGCTCGTGCGCCTGCCGCTCGACGAGGGCGTGCGCCGCGCGGGCGACCCGCTGGCGCTGCCGGCGACCTAGACCGCGACCGGCGTCGCCGGCAGGTACCGGGCCGGGATCGATCCGGCCGCGACGTCACCAGGGAAGTCCGGGAACAGGCGCAGTGCGAGCTGCCCCGCGGGCCGCGGCTCGATGATCGGGCGCAGGTCGCCGAGCGCCATCAGCAGGCGCAGGCCCGGCGCGATCTGCAGGTCGGCGGCGTTCGGCTGCTCGCCGCCCAGGACGCCGTCGGCGATCCACGCGTCGATCCGGTCCAGCAGCTCGGGCAGCATCCGCAGGTCCGCGGGATAGGTCTCGGGGCTGGCGTCGTTGGCCTTCATCTCGATCCGCGTCGCGACGGGCGCGATCAGCTTCAGCACGGGAACGGGGATCGCGGGCAGCTTCGATCCGCCGGAGAACGTCGCCATCGCCTCGGGGTGGGCCTTGAACGTCGGCCACAGCACGCGCCGCACGAGCGACTGCAGCACCTCGTCGCCCCAGGCCTCGGCCTCCTCGACCTTCGCGCGCTCGGCCGGGTCGGCCGGGAGCAGCGCCGGTTCGGGCTGCAGCACGTCGAGCCGGCGCAGGATCGCCCGCGACCCGCTGATCTTCTCGCCGCCGTCGAGCTTCAGCCCGGGCACCGTGCGCTGGCCGAACAGGATCTTCATCGCGACCATGTGCATCGGCGGCGGAAACTCGACGACCTTGTAGGGGATCCCCTTCAGCTGCAGCGCGCGCTCGACGGTGGCGCAGGGGTGGGAACCGTTGACGACGTACAGGGTGGCGCTCATGCGCTCATCCTACGCAGCCGGCGCCCGGCGGGCAGGGCGCACAGCAAGCGATCCGCCCGCGGGCGTACCGTTGGGGACGTGAGCACCCCACCTGCACAGATCCCGGCCCCTCGCAGGGGCTTCTTCGCGAGTCTCCTGGACCCCTCGTTCACCACGCTGGTGACGACGCGGGTCATCCGCTGGCTCTACATCCTGCTCCTGGTCCTGCTGGCCATCGGGCTGCTCGTCTTCATCGTTGCCGCGATCGCGAGCGGCTCGGCGACGTCGATCGTCCTGGCGCTGGTCGTCGGCCCGCTCGTCGCGCTGCTGTATGTGATCTACGCGCGCGTGCTCCTCGAGGTGATCCTGGCGATCTTCCGGATCCTCGAGTCCAATCGCGAGATCGCGTTCCTCCAGCGCCAGCAGCTCGCCGTCCTGCAGCAGCAACAGCTCGGCCCGCCGCAGCCGCCGACCGCGGCGTAGGCTGCTGCCCCGATGCTGCTGGTCGTCGACGTCGGCAACACCCAGACGCACTTCGGCACGTTCCAGGGCGACGAGCTCGTCGAGCACTGGCGCTTTGCCACCGTCCGCGACTCGACCGCGGACGAGCTCGGCGCCGCGCTGCGCAACCTGCTCGAGCTGCGCGGCGTCGGCCTCGCCGACCTCGCCGCCTCGATCGTCTCGTCGACCGTTCCCCAGCTCGAGCCCGAATGGATGGGGATGGCACAGCGCTACCTCGGCCACCGCATGCTGACGGTCGGCCCGGGACTGAAGACCGGCATGGCGATCCGCATCGACAACCCGCGCGAGCTGGGGGCCGACCGGCTCGTCAACGCCGTGGCGGCCCACGCCCGGCTCGGCGGTCCCTGCATCAGCGTGGACTTCGGAACGGCCGTCAACTACGACGTCGTGTCCGCCGAGGGCGAATACGTGGGCGGCGTGATCGCACCCGGCGTCGAGATCTCGCTCGACGCGCTCACGGCGCGCGGGGCGAAGCTCCCGCGAATCGACCTGATCGCCCCCCGCTCGGTGATCGGCAAGGGAACCGTCGACGCGATCCGCGCCGGCATCGTCTTCGGCTTCGCCGCCCAGGTCGACGGGATCGTCACGCGCATTCGCGAGGAGCTGGGTACACCTGCGCCGACCGTCGCGACCGGCGGCCTCGCAGGCACCGTCGTCCCCTCGACGACGACGATCGACGGGGTCGACGACCTGCTCACGCTGACCGGGCTGCGCCTGCTCTACGAGCACAACAGCTGACGGCGCCGCGGGCACCCTGCCCTACCCTTCGGGGCGTGCCGCAGCCTGCGCTCACCGAGCCCTTCGAGATCGGCGGGATCCGCGTTCCCAACCGCGTGCTGCTCGCACCGCTCGCGGGCATCGGGAACTGGTTCGTGCGCCTGCAGGCCCGTCGCTACGGGGCGGGCATGGCGGTCAGCGAGATGGTCTCCAGCTACGCGATCCATCACCGCAACGAGAAGACGCTGAGCGAGCTGCTGCGGATCGATCCGCGCGAGCGCGTCGTCGACGACGTCGCCGGCCCGGTCTCGATCCAGCTGTTCGGCCCCGACCCCGAGGTCATGCGGTCAGCCGCGGCGACGGTCGCCGAGCGTGGGGCGGACCTGATCGACCTGAACATGGGCTGCCCGGTTCCGAAGGTCTGCAAGACGGGCGCCGGCGCCGCGCTGATCAGGGATCCCGACACGGCCGTGAAGGTGGCGCGCGCGGCCCGCGAGGGCAGCGGTCTTCCGGTCACCGTGAAGCTGCGCTCGGGCGCACGCACAGGTGAGAGCGACGGGTACGCGCTCGCTGTCCGGCTGGTCGAGGAGGCCGGCGTCAGCGCGATCGCCTTCCATCCGCGCAGTGCCCAGGTGCAGCACAAGGGGACACCCGACTACGAGCTCGCGGCACGGCTCGTCGACGAGCTCCCCGTCCCGGTGATCCTGTCCGGGGGGCTGCGCGACGACGACAGCGTCCTCGCCGGCTACGAGCAGACCGGGGCCGCCGCGGTGATGCTCGCCCGCGGAGCGCTCGGGAACCCCTGGCTGTTCAGC
>JBBQKR010000005.1:0-79029 GCA_038327125.1 Solirubrobacterales bacterium | reverse complement strand
GAGCGCCCGCGCGAGGATCTCACGATCGTGATGGCCCGCGTCTGGGTCGAGACCGAGTCCCAGAAGGGGATCCTGATCGGCAGCGGGGGCACGATGATCCGGCAGATCGGAACGGCGGCCCGCCGCGAGCTTCAGCGCGAGCTCGGGACGCAGGTTCACCTGGACCTGAAGGTGCGCGTGCGCCGCGGCTGGCGCGGCGACGACCGCCTGCTCGACCGCCTCGGCATCGACTAGGGCAGTCGCTTCGCCAGCGTCGCGGCGATCGTCTCGACCTCGTCGGGCCCGATCGCGTGGGTCGGCAGGAAGGGCACGGTGAGGACGGGCGCGTGTGCATGGCGGCGCAGCCGGCGCAGCTGCCCGGCCTGCAGCGCGGCACGCTCGTGGCGCCGGCGCAGGGCGGTGGCGACCGGTGGTCCGATGTGGGCGTCGACCGCGTCCATGTCGCTGCGGCTGAGTGCATCGCGCAACACGCCGTTGGCGACGATCACCGAGGGACCGTGGCCGAGCAGCCCGTCGACGCGCTGCTCCAGCTCGAGCGTCTCGTTGACCGGTGTCTCCTCCGCGGTCGTGACGGTGACGACGGCGGTCCGCGCGGCATCCCTCAGCGCGTCGGCCACGAGCCGCGCCTGCGAGGCGATCGGCCCGACGCGGGCGATCTCGGCGAAGGTTCGTGGCGTGCGCAGCAGTGCGAGCCCGTGCCCCGATGCCGGCGCGTCGAGGATCACGAGGTCGTAGGCGCTGCGCCCGGCTCGCCAGCGCGGGTCGTGCGCGAGCTCCCAGGCCTTCGTGATCGTGACGAGCTCACGCGCGCCGGGCGCCGCGTCGGCGAAGCTCGAGAACGCGCGCGAGCGCAGCGCCAGCTCGAGCAGCGCCCGCGGCCGGATGATCTGCCCGGCCCATTCCGTCAGCGCGCCCTCGGGGTCGATCGTCGTCGCCCACAGCTCCGGCGCGACCGGCTCCTCGGTCCCCGGAGGGCCGGCGGTGGGGTGGCCGAGCAGGCTGGGGATGCGCCGCTGGCCGGCGACCTCGCAGACGATCGTCCTGCGTCCGGCGCGCGCAGCGAGCAGCGCGATCGCGGCAGCGACGGTCGTCTTGCCGACGCCGCCCTTGCCCGTGACGACGACGAGCCGGCGATCCAGCAGTTCGGGGTGGTGGTCCACAGGCCTTGCGACTACGGTACGTGGTTCGTGTCAGGAGCAGCAGAGGAGACGGTCGGCGAGGCGTACAGGACGTGCGCGCGGATGCAACGGCGTCGCGACCCGACGTACTACTGGGCGGTGCGCCTGCTGCCCGCCGATCGGCGCCCTGCCTTCCATGCGCTCTACGGCTTCGTCCGCGGCGCCGACGACATCGCCGACGACCACATGCGCAACGGCGAGCGCCGCGCAGCGCTCGACGCCTGGCAGGCCAAGCTCGAGCGTGGCCTGCAGGCCGGACGCTCGGACCACCCCGTGATCGCCGCGCTGGTCGACGCCGGCCCCCGCCACGGCCTGCCGCTGCACCTGCTCGGCGCCTACATGGACTCGATGCGCGCGGACTGCGCCGACACGGTCCGGATGCAGACCCAGGAGCAGCTCGAGCGCTACATGGACGGCACCGCCACCGTCGGCCCGATCGTCGCGCCGCTGCTCGACGCTCCCGACGGATCGGAGTCGCTGCTCGCGCGGCTGGGGGTGGCATTCCAGCTGACGAACCTGATCCGCGACGTGCGCGAGGACTGGGGGATGGGGCGCGTGTACCTGCCGGGGCTGCACGAGGAGGACCTCGTCCGCCGGGCGGCCACGCACCGCCTGCGTGAGCACGTGGCCGTCCAGGTCGCCCGCGCCCGCGAGCTGTTCCGCGACAGCGACGCGCTCGCGCAGATCCTTCCCGGCCGGATGCGGCCAGGCGTGCGCGTCGCGGCGACCGTGTACACCCGCGTGCTCGACCGGGTCGAACGCCACGGCTACGACGTCGTCACACGGCCTGCGGGCCTGCGGCCGTGGGAGACCGTCCGGGCCGTGACGGGGGCGCTCGTCCCATGACCGTCCGCGCGACCACCCGCGGCGCGCAGCGCACATCCCTCGACGGGACCCGCGCCGACGTCCTGATCTGCGGAGCGTCGTTCGGCGGTCTCGCGGTCGCGCGTGAGCTGGCCGGCAGCGGCGCTGACGTGCTGGTCCTCGACCGCTACGAGATCGGCGAGCGGCAGACCTCCGCATGCGCGTGCCCGACCCCGTGGCTGCGCGCGATGGGCGTGGAGGGCGCGATCCGTCACGAACTCCCGCACATGACGTTCACGACGCCGCACGGGAGCGTGAAGTACCGGCTGCCGTGGTCGTGGTCGGCGTTCGACTACCGCACGCTCTGTGCGCTGCTGTGGGAGCAGTGCGGCGCCGCCCGCTTCGAGACCGCCAAGGTCGACGGTCGCGGCCTGCGCGGGCCCGACGGCGACTTCGTCGTGCAGACCGACCGTGGCGAGGTGCGCGCAGCGGTCGTCGTCGATGCGCTCGGCTGGCGGCGCGTGCTCTCCAGCCCGCACTATCAGCCGCCCGACGCGCCGCTCTCACGCGGGCTCGAGGTGCATCCCGACCACGACGGGTCCGGTGACGCGCTCGACGTGTGGGTCGAGCGCGGGCTCGCGCGTCGCGGCTTCGCCTGGCGCGTTCCCGCGGGTCGCGAAGCGCGGATCGGCATCGGCTCGTACGACCCCCACCAGCACGTCAAGGAGCAGACCGTCGAGCTGGCCGAGCGCCTGGGCGCGGACGCCGTGCGCTACCAGGGCAACTGGTTTCCCCACCGCCTGCGTCCAGCGGGCGAGGACGGCGTCTTCTTCGTCGGCGACAGCGCCGGCCACTGCTTCCCGCTCTCCGGTGAGGGCATCCGCACGGCGTTCTACTTCGGCATCGCCGCCGGCCGCGAGATCCGCGCGGTGCTCGCCGGCGAGGCGCAGCTGGACGCTGCGGTGCGGCGCTACGCCGCGTTCAGCGCCGCGCATGCGCGGGCCTTCGGGCTCGCGCTGCGGCTGCAGCGGCTGATTCCGGCGCTGCCCCCGCGCGTGCTGACGCTGGCGCTGCGCGTGATCGGCCACCAGCGGATCGTCGACCGCGCGTTCGGGTGGTATCTGCGTCAGGCGGACCCGGCGTTCGCCGAGCGCGCGAACGCCGAGCGGCCCGTCGCCGACGCCGGGCTCGCGGTCGCCGCCTGAGCCTCGCTGCTTCAATCAGCCCCATGGACATCGTCTTCGACGAGCGGGGGCTGGTGCCCGTCGTGATCCAGGACTGGACGACGGGTGAGGTGCTGACGCTCGCCTACGCCAACGCCGAGGCGCTTGCGCGCACGCGTGCGACGGGCGAGCTGCACCTGTGGTCGCGCTCGCGCGAAGAGCTGTGGCACAAGGGGGCGACGAGCGGCAACGTCCAGCGCGTCCGCGCGCTGCGGATGGACTGCGACGGCGACGCGCTGCTCGCGCTGGTCGAGCCCGCCGGGCCCGCCTGCCACACCGGCGCGCGGACCTGCTTTCACAACGGGGAGCTCGAGCCCCCCGCGCCGCACGAGGCGCTGCCGGGCCTCGAGCGCACCCTCAGCGACCGCGCGGCGCAGCGCCCGGCCGGCTCGTACACGGTCACGCTGCTCGACGACCCGCCGCTGATCGGCGCGAAGGTGCAGGAGGAGGCCGAGGAGGTCGCGCGCGCCGCGCGCGAGGAGAGCGACGAGCGCGTGGACAACGAGGCCGCCGACGTCCTCTACCACCTGACCGTCCTGCTCCACAGCCGCGGCCGGGCGCTCGCCGACGCCGAGCGGGTGCTCACGGAGCGCCGCGGCGGATGAGCGCGCCCGCCGACGTCGCCGTCGAGCCCTCACTGGAGCAGGTCCGCGACCTCGCGCGCGAGCACACGCTCGTGCCGCTGCGCCATTCGTTCATCGACGATTGCGAGACGCCGGTCTCCGCGTTCCTGAAGCTGCGCGCGAGTGCGCCCGACGAACCGGCGTTCCTGCTGGAGTCCGCCGAGCAGGGTCAGCGCGTCGGCCGCTACAGCTTCATCGGGATCAGGCCGCGCTCGGTGCTGCGCTGGTCGCTGGGCGACGACGGCGATCCCTACGCACTCGCCGCCGCCGAGGTCGCACGCTGGCGGCAGGCGCCGTTGCCCGACCTGCCGCCGTTCTCCGGCGGCGCGGTCGGGTTCTTCGCCTACGACCTCGTGCGCACCGTCGAGCCGCTCGGCGAGCCCAACCCGGACACCCTCGGGCTCCCGGACATGGCGCTGATGCTCAGCGACGTGCTCGTCGTGTTCGACCACCTCAAGCACACGATCACGATCCTCGTGAACGTCTTCGCCGAGGCCGGCGAGGACGTCGGGCGCGGGTACCGCGACGCCGCCGCGACGATCGCCGGGGTCCGCGAGTTGCTCGCGGGCCCGGTCCCGCGGCCTGCGGCGCCGCATCCGCCGCGTGCACTGCCTGAGTTCACGTCGAACCTCGAGCGGGCCCAGTTCGAGGCGATGGTCGCGCGGATCGTCGAGTACGTTCACGCCGGCGACGCCTTCCAGGTCGTTCCGTCCCAGCGCTGGTCGGCGAAAACCGACATCGACACGTTCTCGATCTATCGCGGCCTGCGTGTCGTGAACCCCAGCCCGTACATGTACTTCCTGGACTTCGGCGACTTCCAGATCGCGGGAGCCAGCCCCGAGCCGCTGTTGACGGTCACCGGGCGTCACGTCTCGACCCGGCCGATCGCCGGCACGCGTCCACGCGGCGCCGACGCCGAGGAGGACGTGACGATCGCCACCGGGCTGCTCGAGGACGAGAAGGAGCGCGCCGAGCATGTGATGCTCGTCGACCTGGGGCGCAACGACCTCGGCCGCGTGTGCGAGTACGGCACCGTCCGTGTCGACACGTTCATGGCGGTCGAGACGTACTCGCACCTGATGCACATCGTCTCGTCGGTCTCGGGCACGCTGCGTGCCGAGGTGGGGCCGATGGACGCGCTGCGGTCGATGCTGCCGGCGGGGACCCTGTCCGGCGCGCCGAAGGTCCGCGCGATGCAGATCATCGACGAGCTCGAGACGGTCAAGCGCGGCGGCTACGGCGGTGCGATCGGCTACCTCAGCTACACGGGCGACCTGGACACCTGCATCCACATCCGCACCGTCGTGGCGAAGGACGGGCAGGTGCACATGCAGGCCGGCGGCGGGACCGTCGCCGACGCGCGGCCCGACTACGAGTACGAGGAGTCCGTCAACAAGTCCCGGGCGATGCGCCGCGCGATCGAGCTCGCCGCCACCCAGCCGGACTGGGGGTGATCGCGTGCCGCGCATCCTCGTGATCGACAACTACGACTCGTTCACCTACAACCTCGTGCAGGAGCTCGGGGAGCTCGGCGGGGTGCTCGAGGTCGTCCGCAACGACGCCGCGACCGTCGACGAGTTGCTGGAACGCGCGCCCGATCTCGTCGTCGTCTCACCGGGGCCCTGCACGCCGAACGAGGCCGGCATCTCCCTCGAGGCGGTGCGACGGTTCCCGGAGGCGGGGATCCCGCTGCTCGGCGTCTGCCTGGGCCACCAGGCGCTTGCCCAGGCGTTCGGGGGCACCGTCGTGCGCCATGAACCGGTGCATGGGAAGACGACGACGATCGAGCATGACGGCCGGACGCTGTTCGCGGGCCTGCCCTCGCCGCTGACGGTCGGGCGCTATCACTCGCTGATCGTCGACGACCGGGATCTTCCGGACTGCTTCGAGGTCAGCGCCACGGGCGGCGGCGTCGTGATGGCGATCCGCCACCGCGAGCTTCCGGCCCAGGGCGTCCAGTTCCACCCGGAATCCGTCCTCACCGAGTCCGGGATGCGCATGCTCGCGAATCTGCTCAGCGGTGCTTGACCGCAAACAACGCTTTCTGTTCGCACGTCGCCGAACCCCCATGTAGGATCGCGGCGAAAGAGCATCTCTGAGGAGGGATCACTTTGTCATTGCGTTCCAAGGCAGCCGCCGGCTGCCTCGTCGCAGCACTGTCACTCGGTGTAGCCGCGTGCGGGTCTGACGACAATTCAAGTTCGGGTGGTGGCGGCGACACCGTCGACATCTACTCGTCGCTGCCGCTCCAGGGTGCGTCGAAGGCGCAGACGGGGGCGATGGTGCAGGGCATGAAGCTCGCGATCGAGGAAGCCGGCAACAAGGCCGGCGACACGACCGTCAAGTACGAGTCGCTCGACGACTCGACCGCGCAGGCCGGCAACTGGGATCCCGCCCAGGTCGCCGCGAACGCCCGCAAGGTCGCACAGGACAAGGCCGCCGTGGCCTACATCGGTGAGTTCAACTCCGGGGCCTCGGCGATCTCGATTCCGATCCTGAACCAGGCCGGAATCGGCATGGTCTCGCCGGCCAACACGTACCCGGGCCTGACGACCAGCGAGCCGGGCACCGAGCCGGGCGAGCCGGACAAGTACTACCCGACCGGCAAGCGCAACTACACGCGCATCGTGCCGCGCGACAAGATCCAGGCCGCAGCGCTCGTCCAGCAGTTCCAGGACGACGGCTGCACCTCGGTCGCGGTCGCGAACGACAAGGAGACCTACGGCGCCGGGCTCGCACGCATCATCGTGCTGAACGCCAAGGAGATCAGCCTGAAGCTCAGCAACACGGGCGTCCAGAAGGACTCCCCGAACTACCGCTCCTACGCCGATGGCCTCAAGGCCGACGGCGTGGATTGCTTCCTGTTCTCGGGCGTGACCGCCAACGGTGCGGTCCAGATCACCAAGGACGTGGCGGCAGCGCTTCCGGACGCGAAGCTCTACGGCCCGGATGGCACCTGCGAGTCAGGATTCACGAACCCGAAGCAGAAGGGCATCCCGGCCGAGCTGGCACCGCGCTTCAAGTGCACGGTTGCGACGCTCGCGATCAAGGACACCCCCGGCGGCGCCGAGTTCCTGAAGTCGTTCCAGGCGAAGTACAACGTCTCCAACCCGGATCCGTACGCGATCTACGGGTATGAGGCGATGAAGCTCGTGCTGGACACGATCGCCGCCGGCGGCACCACCAAGGAGGACTTCATCACGAAGGTCTTCGAGACGAAGGACCGCCAGTCGGTGCTGGGGTCGTACTCGATCGATGCGAACGGCGATACGACCCTGACGGACTACGGCCTCTACGACGTCGGCCCGGATGGGAACCCGGCGTTCGTCAAGGCCATCAAGCAGAGCAGCTGAACAAGACCGGCCTCGCCGGTGGGGGTGGCTGCGGCCACCCCCACCGGCGGACCAGTCGCACTCATGGCTGACACTCCCATCGAGCCCCCAGCAGTCGCCGCCGGACCTGGTCCGTCGCTCGGCAGCAAGGTGCGCGCGGCCATCTCCGGCTGGGGCCTGTGGGCATTGCTGGCGCTCCTGCCGGTCGTCTACGGCGTCAAGGACGTGTCGCAGGGCGAAGGGCTCTCGCGCATCGCCCAGAACATCCTCGAAGGACTGTCGAACGGCTCGATCTGGGCGCTGATCGCGCTCGGATACACGCTCGTCTACGGCATCATCGAGCTGATCAACTTCGCCCACGGCGACGTGTTCATGATCGGCTCGTTCGTCGCCGCCGGCATCTTCGGGACGATCGGCCTCACGCTGACGACAGGCCCGGCCGGGCTCGTCGGCGGCCTGCTGATCGTCCTCATCATCTGCATGGTCGCGTGCGGCTCGCTCAACGTCATGATCGAGAAGGTCGGCTACCGGCCGCTGCGCAACGCCCCCAAGCTCGCGCCGCTGATCACCGCGGTCGGGTTCTCCTTCATCCTCCAGAACGTCGGCCTGCTCTGGCTCGGCGGCTCGCCGGCCAGCGTGCCGGACCTGATCCGCGCCCAGCAGGACGTCTTCACGATCTGGGGCGTCACCGTTCAGCGCGCCGACCTGCTGGCGATCGGCGTCACGGTGCCGCTGGTCACCGGGCTCACGCTCTTCATCTCCAAGAGCCGCCTGGGCAAGGCGATGCGCGCCACGGCGCAGGATCCCGACGCCGCGCGGCTGATGGGCATCAACGTCGACACGACGATCTCGGCGACGTTCGCGCTCGGCGGGATGCTTGCCGGCGCCGCGGGCCTGATCTACGCGCTCTACCAGACGACCGTCTGGTACTTCCAGGGTTTCCAGGCCGGCCTGATCGCCTTCACAGCCGCCGTCATGGGCGGGATCGGGAACCTCCGCGGGGCGGTCCTCGGCGGGCTCATCATCGGGGTCATCCAGCAGACGTCCGACAACCGGATCGGGCCCGAGTGGACTCCGGCGATCGTCTTCGCGTTCCTGATCCTGATCATGGTCTTCCGCCCGCAGGGTCTGATCGGCGAGGAGACGAGGGAGGCCGGATGACGAGCGTCCCCGCAGCCGAGCCCACACCTGCCGCACGGTCGCGGCGTCCGGAGCTGCCGCCCTGGTTCGGGCGTGCCGCTGCGATCACGCTGGGCATCCTGGCGATCCTGATGCCGCTGTTCTTCGACCCGATCTCGGGATTCATCGACGACTGCGTGATCGCGCTCGCGTATGTGGTGATGGCGCTTGGCCTCAACGTCGTCGTCGGCTTCGCCGGCCTGCTCGACCTCGGCTACGTCGCCTTCTTCGCGATCGGCGCATACACCGTCGGCTGGTTCGCCTCCGGCTTCTACTCCGACGCGAACATCCACATCCTCGTCACGGGCAACGCGGACAAGCTGCCCGGCATCCACATCAACTTCCTGATCATCCTCGTCGTCGCGGCCACGTTATGCGCGATCGCGGGCATTCTCATCGGCCTGCCGACGCTGCGGCTGCGCGGCGACTACATCGCGATCGTGACGCTCGCCTTCGGCGAGATCATCCACGTGTTCGCCGTCAACGGCGACGGCATCAAGATCTTCGGCGACCGCTACCCGCTGACCGCCGGCCGCCAGGGCATCACCCCGGTCGATCAGGTCCACCTGCCGTTCGTCGAGCCGTTCAACCAACTGAATCTCAGACCGTGGTACTGGCTGATCCTCGGGATCGTCTTCTTCACGCTGTTCATCGTCATCCGGATGCGCGACTCGCGCATCGGGCGTGCATGGGTCGCAATCCGCGAGGACGAGATCGCGGCCGCCTCGATGGGCGTTCCGCTCGTCAAGACGAAGCTGTTCGCCTACGCGGCGGGCGCCGCGATCGGCGGGCTCTCGGGCGCGTTCCTCGCGGCCTACCTGAACACGGTCAACGCGGACCAGTTCGCGTTCACATTCTCGATCTTCGTGCTCGCGATGGTGATCCTCGGCGGCATGGGCTCGGTCTGGGGGGTGGTCCTCGGCGCCGTGCTGCTGTCGTTCATCAACAACCGCCTGATTCCCGACGTCCTCAACGGCGTCCCCGGCAAGCTGAACCTCGACTTCCAGCTTGCGGACCTGGGCTTCGGCATCTTCGGCTTCCTGCTCGTGATCGTGATGATCCTGCGGCCCGAGGGGCTGTTGCCCGAACGCCGGCACCGGATCGAGATGCACGAGGACATCGACGTGCAGGAGTCGATGTACGACGAGGAGCGGCTATGACCGACCGGGCCCCAGCCGCGGCGCCCGCGCCGAGCGCCAAGCTCGGTCCGCCGATCCTCGTCGCGGACCGCATCTCCAAGCATTTCGGTGGCCTGGCAGCCGTCAACAACGTGTCGTTCGACATCCCCGAACGGTCGATCGTCTCGATCATCGGGCCCAACGGCGCCGGCAAGACGACGTTCTTCAACATGCTGACCGGGCTCTACCGCCCGACGGTCGGCCGGATCAGCTTCGACGGTCAGGACATCACCGAGCGCCGGCCGGACCGGATCACGACGCTCGGCATCGCCCGGACCTTCCAGAACATCCGCCTGTTCGGCACCATGACCGCGGTCGAGAACGTCCTCGTCGGCCAGCACGCGCGGATGAAGGCGGGCCTCGTCGGGTCGATCTTCCGTTCGCCGCGCCAGCGCCGCGAGGAGCGCGAGTCGCTCGAGCATGCGCGCGAGATGCTCGAGTACGCCGGGCTCAAGCCCGAGGTCTACGACCAGCTGGCGATCAACCTCGCCTACGGCGACCAGCGCCGCGTCGAGATCGCTCGCGCGCTCGCGTCCGACCCGCGGCTGCTGCTGCTCGACGAGCCGACCGCGGGAATGAACCCCAACGAGTCGGCGCAGCTGACCGACTTCATCCGCAAGCTGCGCGACGAGCGCGGGCTGACCGTGCTGCTGATCGAGCACGACATGAAGGTCGTCATGGGCGTCTCCGAGCGGATCACCGTGCTCGACCACGGCGAGAAGATCGCCGAGGGCGACCCCGGGACCGTTCGCCGCGACCCGCGGGTGATCGAGGCATACCTCGGCAAGCGCGAGTCCGAGGAGGACCACGGCGTATGACCGAGGCCAGCCTGCTCGAAGTCGAGGACATCCACACCTACTACGGCAACATCGAGGCGCTGAAGGGCGTGTCGCTGCGCGTCGAGAAGGGTGAGATCGTCACGCTGATCGGCTCCAACGGCGCAGGCAAGTCCACGACGCTGCGGTCGATCTCGGCGCTGACGCCGGCCCGCCGGGGCACGATCCGCTTTGCCGGCGAGGACATCACCAACCGCGCGCCGCAGGACATCGTCGGCATGGGCATCGCACAGTCGCCCGAGGGCCGGCACTGCTTCCCGCGGATGACCGTTCGCGAGAACCTCGACCTCGGCGCCTACCTGCGCCGCGACACCAGCGACATCACCTCGGACATGGACCGGGTCTTCGACCTCTTCCCGCGCCTCAAGGAGCGCGAGAAGCAGAAGGCGGGCACGATGTCCGGCGGTGAGCAGCAGATGCTCGCGATCGGCCGCGCGCTGATGGGCCGGCCGACGCTGCTGCTGCTCGACGAGCCGTCGATGGGGATCGCGCCGATCCTCGTCGAGCGCATCTACGAGACCGTCGTCGAGATCAACCGGCAGGGAACCACGATCCTGCTGGTCGAGCAGAACGCCAACTACGCGCTCGAGGTCTCCAAGCGCGCCTACGTGCTGGAGACCGGGCACGTCGCGCTGACCGACGACTCGGAGGCGCTGCGCGAGAATCCGCAGGTGCAGGCGGCTTACCTCGGAGGTGCGGCATGACGTTCGTCTTCGCCCTGCTCGGCGCCAAGGCCCTGTGGCTGACCTACATCTGGCTGCTCAGTGCGATCGCGGCCTCGTGGCTCTCCAACCGCAAGGGCTACGGCGAGAAGCCCGGGCTGGCGACGGGGATGCTGCTCAGCGCGCTCGGCCCGATCCTGTGGCTGTTCGTGCCGGCGAAGGCCGACTCGCGCTGGAAGCGCAACGGTATGTTCGGCCGCTCCCCGAAGTCCGGCGCCGACTGATCGTCCGCGTCCTCCCCGCGCACGGCCCCAGACTCTACGCTCCCCCTCGTGACGCAGGACGTCCTCACAGCAGCGATCGACACGCTCGCCTCGCGGCGCGATCTCACGCGCGCGCAGGCCGCCGCCGTGCTCCAGCAGATCATGGGGGGCGAGGCGTCCGAGGTGCAGATCGCGGCGGTCCTGATCGCGCTGCGCACGAAGGGCGAGACGGAGGATGAGGTCGCCGGCCTGGCCGAGACGATGCGGCGGCTCGCGACGCCTGTACGGCCCGAGCGCACGGACCTCGTGGACACGGCCGGCACCGGGGGCGGGCGCACGACCTTCAACGTCTCCACGACGGCGGCGCTGATCGCCGCGGGCGCCGGCTGCGCCGTCGCCAAGCACGGCAACCGCTCGGCGACCGGGCTCAGCGGCTCGGCGGACGTCCTCGAGGCGCTCGGAGCGCGGCTCGACGTGAGCCCCGATGGCGTCGCGCGCGCGATCGACCAGACCGGGTTCGGCTTCATGTTTGCCCCCGCCCACCACGCCGCCACGAGGCACGTGGTGCCGGTCCGCAAGGCACTCGGCGTGCGCACGATCTTCAACCTGCTCGGCCCGCTCACGAATCCGGCCGGCGCGCGCCGCCAGCTCGTGGGCGTCTCCGACCCCGCAGCGCTTGACCTCGTCGCAGGAGCCCTCGCGCGCCTGGACACCGATCGTGCGCTGGTAGTGTCCAGCGCCGACGGCCTGGACGAGCTGAGTACGTCCGGCCCGACCCACGTGGTGGAGGTCGAGGGAGACACCCTGAGCCGGTACGTCGTCGAGCCCGCCGACGTCGGCATCGCGCTCGCGCCGCACGAGGCGCTGGCCGGTGGGACACCGCAGGAGAACGCCGTGATCGTCCGCTCGATCCTGTCCGGCGAGCCGGGACCCCGACGCGACATCGCGTTGCTGAACGGCGGCGCCGCGATCTATGCGGCCGGGCGCGCCGACACCCTCGCCGAAGGCGTCGATGCCGCGCGCGCCGCCGTCGACGGCGGCGGAGCTGAGCGGGCGCTCGACGCCTACCTCGCACTGACGGCGGAGCTGACGGCGACAACATGACTGCGCGCCATTGCTCGGCGGTCGTGCTGGTCACTCTGCGAAGGAGTTCCTCGCGATGACTGCGCGCCATTGCTCGGCGGTCGTCCCGGTCACTCTGAGAAGGAGTTCCTCGCGATGACTGCGCGCCATTGCTCGGCGGTCGTCCCGGTCACTCTGAGAAGGAGTTCCTCGCGATGACCGTCCTGGACCGCATCGTCGACGCCACGCGTGAGGACGTTGCGCGCCGCCGCCGTGACCTGCCGCTGGCCGAGCTGGATCACCGGCTCCAGGCGCGCGGGCCCGAGCGCCCGTTCCACGAGGCGCTGATGCACCCCGGTGTCGCCGTCGTCGCCGAGTTCAAGCGACGCTCGCCCAGTGCCGGCGACATTCGTCCCGGCTCGACGGTCGAGGAGGTCGTCCGCGCCTACGAGGACGCGGGCGCCGCCGCACTGTCGGTGCTCACCGAGGAGCGCAACTTCGGCGGGTCGCTCGAGGATCTGCGCGCCGCTCGCGCGGCCAGCACGCTGCCGATCCTGCGCAAGGACTTCATCATCGACCCCTACCAGGTGGTCGAGTCGGCGGTCGCCGGCGCCGACGCGATCCTGCTGATCGTCGCGGCGCTCGACGACGCGGCGCTCACGGCGCTGCATGCACAGGCGGCCGAGCTGGACCTCGACGTCCTGGTCGAGGTCCATGACGACGAGGAGCTCGCGCGCGCGCTGGAGGCGGTGGACCCCGACCTGATCGGCATCAACAACCGCGACCTGTCGGACTTCAGCGTCGACATCGAGCGCACCTTCGAGCTGCTCACCGACGTGCCGGCCGGCAAGACGGTGATCAGCGAGTCCGGATTCCACCACCCCGACCAGCTCGGCGAGCTGGAGCGGGTCGGCGTCGACGCGGTCCTCGTCGGCGAGAGCCTCATGCGTGCGCCCGATCCCGGCGCCGCGCTGCGGGCGCTGATGGGCCCCGGCGTCGAGCCGGACCCCCGCTGAACGGATCTTCGCACCCCGTTTACGAGCGCTTCAAGAACCCCCTCCATCCTCGACCCTCATGGAAGAATCCCGTTCGATCTGGCCTGTCGCGATCTTCAGTTCGCTGCTGGGCGCCGTGATCGCCGTCGGCCTTGCCGCGGTGCTCGGTGTCGGCGGCAGCGAGACGACGAAGACCGTGGTGCAGCAGACGCCGCTGGCGAACGTGCGCACAGCGAGCGATGGCGAGGACTCCACCGCGCTGACGGCACGGGACATCTACAAGCGCGACGCACCCGGCGTCGTGTTCATCCGCGCCAACGTCGTCCAGCAGAGGCAGTCCCAGTTCGGCTTCCCGCAGGACCAGCAGGGGCAGGCCACCGGCTCGGGCTTCGTGATCGCCAAGGACGGGAAGATCCTGACCAACGCGCATGTCGTCGACGGCGCCACGAAGGTCAAGGTCACGTTCGCCAACGACAAGACCATCGAGGCGAAGATCATCGGCACCGACCGCTCGACCGACATAGCGCTGCTGAAGGTGGATCCCAAGGGCCTTGCGCTCGAGCCGCTCCGGCTCGGGTCCGCCAAGGACGCCCAGGTCGGCGATCCAGTGGTCGCGATCGGCAACCCGTTCGGCCTGGACCGCACGCTCACGACCGGCGTCGTCTCGGCGCTGCAGCGTCAGATCAGCGGGCTGAACGGCTTCTCGATCGATCACGTGATCCAGACCGACGCCGCGATCAACCCCGGGAACTCCGGCGGGCCGCTGATCGACTCCACGGGTGAGGTCATCGGGATCAACTCGCAGATCGAGACCGGCGGGAGCAACAACGGCAACGTCGGCATCGGCTTCGCCGTCCCGATCGACACCGCGCGCAAGCTGCTCCCCGAGCTCGAGAAGGGGCAGGTCAGCACCGGCTACCTCGGCATCTCCGGCATCACGATCGACGAGATGCTCAAGGGCCTGAACCTGCCGGTCACCACCGGCGTGCTCGTCGACACCGTCCAGGCGGGCAGCCCGGCAGCGAAGTCCGGCATCGAGGGCGGCGACATCCCGGCGCAGGTCGACGGCGCGACCGTGCGGCTCGGCGGCGACATCATCGTCAAGGTCGACGGCACGAAGATCACCACGAGCCAGAGCCTGACGTCGGCGATCGCCGACAAGCGCAAGGGCGACAGCGTCAAGATCACGCTGATCCGCGATGACAAGGAGCGAACGATCACGGTGGTGCTGGCGGAACGTCCGCAGGATGCCCCCACCGCCCAGGCCCAGCCGCAGACGCCGGCTCCGTAGCAGGGCGCCGAGGGCGCGCGCACGATCTGCCACGATGGCGGAGTGCCGTACACGCCGCGCATCAAGATCTGCGGGATCACCGCCCTCGGCGACGCTGAGTACGCCGTCGAGGCCGGTGCCTGGGCCGTCGGGCTGATCCTCTGGCCGGGATCCCCGCGGGTCTGCGACCTCGACCAGGCCGAGCTGATCGCGCGCACGCTGCGCCGCCGCGCGGAGGTCTGCGGGGTGTTCGTCAACGCGCCGCTCGACGAGCTCACGCAGCAGGCCGACGCGCTCGGACTCTCGATGGTGCAGCTGCACGGCGAAGAGGGACCCGCCTACTGCGACGAGGTGCGCCGCCGCACCGGGCTGAAGATCATCAAGGCCGCGCGCGTCGGCGGGGGCGCGGACGTCCAGGCGCTCGAGCCCTTCCACACCGACTTCCACCTGCTGGACAGCTTCCACGAGAACCTGCGCGGCGGGACCGGCGAGACCTGGGACTGGGAGCTGATCCAGCGCCGGCGCTCGAAGGTCCCGCTGATCCTCAGCGGAGGCCTGACGCAGGAGAACGTCGGCCAGGCGATCCGCACGGTGCGACCGTTCGCGGTCGACACCGCGAGCGGCACGGACGCAGCGCCGGGCCGCAAGGATCCGGTGAGGGTGGCGGCGTTCACGGCAGCGGTGCAGGGCACCGCGGCGGCGATCGAGATCGAGATCGAGGCCGAGGTCGCGGCGGCGAACGCCGGCGCGGAGGCCATCACGTGAGCATCGCGAGCGGCGTCGAGCACCGTTACGGGCCCTATGGGGGTCAGTACGTCCCGGAGACGCTGATGCCGGCGCTGGAGCAGCTCGAGGCCGCGTGGCTGGACGCCTGGCGCGACCCGGCGTTCCGCGGCGAGCTGAACGAGCTCCTGGAGCACTACGCGGGGCGCCCGACGCCGCTCTACCTGGCCGAGCGCCTCAGCGAGGTCGCGGGCCGGGCGGTGTGGCTCAAGCGCGAGGATCTCCTGCACACCGGCGCCCACAAGCTCAACAACGCGCTCGGCCAGACGCTGCTCGCGCGCAGGATGGGCAAGCGGCGCGTGATCGCCGAGACCGGTGCCGGACAGCACGGGGTCGGGACCGCGACCGCATGCGCGCTGCTCGGGCTGGAGTGCGTCGTCTACATGGGTGAGGAGGACATGCGCCGTCAGCGCCCCAACGTGCAGCGCATGGAGCTCCTGGGCACCGAGGTCCGCGCGGTGGTGGCCGGCACGCGGACGCTCAAGGAGGCGACGTCGGAGGCGATCCGCGACTGGGTCACGAACGTCGAGACCACGCACTACGTCATCGGCTCGGCCGTCGGCCCGGCGCCCTATCCGGCGATCGTGCGCGAGCTGCAGCGGGTGATCGGCGACGAGGCGCGTGTGCAGATTCTCGCGCGCGAAGGCCGCCTGCCGGACCGGGTCGTCGCCTGCGTCGGCGGCGGCTCCAACGCGATCGGGACGTTCACCGCATTCGCAGGCGATCCGGACGTGGCGCTGCTGGGCGTCGAGGCGGCGGGCGAGGGCCTTCAGTCCGGTCGCCACAGCGCGCCGCTGACCGCCGGCGGCCGGCCCGGTGTCCTCCACGGTGCGCTGATCGCGCTGCTGCAGACCGATGAGGGCCAGGTCGTCGAGGCGCACTCGATCTCGGCGGGCCTGGACTACCCCGGCGCGGGCCCCGAGCTGGCCTGGCTGCGCGACAGCGGGCGCGCGAGCTTCGTCGCCGTCACCGATGACGACGCGCTCAGCGCCGTGCGTGACGTCGCCCGGCTGGAAGGGATCATCCCCGCACTGGAGACCGCGCACGCCCTGCACTTCGTGCTGCACGAGCCGTCGACGAGCAGCCTGGACCTCGTCTGCCTCTCGGGGCGCGGTGACAAGGACCTCGCCGAGGTCATGGCGGGACTGGCGCGCCGATGAGCACCGAGACCACGCTGAGCGGGGCCGAGCGCATCGCAGCCGCCTTCGCCGGCAGCGGCAAGCGTGCAGCGCTGATGCCCTATCTCATGGGCGGGTATCCGGACGTCGCGACCTCGCTCGCGATCGCGCAGGCGTATGTCGACGGCGGTGCGGACCTGATCGAGCTCGGCGTGCCGTTCTCCGATCCGATCGCCGACGGCCCCGTGATCCAGGCCGCTGCAACCCGGGCGCTCGCCAGCGGGGCCGGCGTCGACGACGTGCTCGGGATCTGCGCGGCGATCAGCCCTCAGGTGCCGGTCATCCTGATGACCTACACGAACCTCGTGCTCGCGCGCGGGGTGAAGGCGTTCGCGGCTGCCGCGGCTGCCGCGGGCGCGAGCGGCCTGATCATCCCGGACCTGCCGCTCGAGGAGGCGCCGGAGGCGCTCGCAGCGTGCGACGGGGCGGGGCTCGCGCTCGTCCCGCTCGTCGCACCGACGACGACCGACGAGCGCATGACGCGGATCGGCGAGCGCGCTCGCGGCTTCCTGTACACCGTTTCGGTGACGGGGACGACGGGCGAGCGCGCGGCGCTCGCGGACGAGTTCGCGGCGGTCATCGCCCGCGCCAGGTCGCACACCGGTGTCCCCGTGGCGCTCGGTTTCGGGATCGCCACGCCCGAGCAGGCCTCGGCGGCCGCGGATGCCGGCGCGGACGGAGTCATCGTCGGCAGCAGGCTGGTGCGCGAGGCGACCGAGGCCGCCGATCCCGCCGCGGCCGCCGGAGCGCTCGTCGCGGCGTTCGCCCAGGCCCTTCGGTAGAGTCCAGCGCCGTCATGGGCCTCGTCGTCACCTTCACATTCGCGCTCTGCGCCTGGGTCGTCGTCTACGCCCTGGGCTACCGGTCATTTGACGGTTTCGTCCTGGCGCTGACCATCCTCGTGGTGGGAGCCGGGACCAGGGTCCTGATGCGCCGGCTGCGCCCCGAAGAGCCGACCGCCTGAGCGCTCCGGCGCGAGCGGCCGCGCCTGCGTAGGATCGACGGTCGCGTGGTGCTCAATCGGGTTCGTCTCGGCGTCGTCCTCGCAGTCCTAGCCGTGCTCGGCCTGCAGGCGTGCGGCTCGTCCGCAAAGGACGCCGCGCGCGGTGGCTCGGTCATCGGCGACAGCCTCACGATCTATTCGAGCCTGCCGCTGCGCGGACCGTTCGCCGAACGGATGCGGGCCATGGTCGACGGTGAGAAGCTCGCGATCGCCGACGCCGGCGGCAAGGTGGGGGACTGGACGATCAGGTACTCCTCGCTCGACGACGCCGCCGGCCCCGACGGCTGGGATGCCTCCGCAACCGTCGACAACGCCCGCACGGCGGCCAAGGACCCCACGACGATCGGCTATCTGGGCGATGCGGACTTCGGCGCGACCGCGATCTCGCTGCCGATCCTCAACGAGGCGGGCGTCGCGCAGATCTCGCCGGCGAGCACCTACCCCGGGTTCACGAGCGGGGCCGGGGCCACGGAGAAGGGCGAGCCGCAGAAGTACCAGCCCTCAGGCATTCCGACGTTCGCTCGCGTGATTCCCTCGGACGTGATCGAGGGACGGGCCCAGGCGCTTTACCAGCGCGCGGAAGGCTGCCGCCGCACGTTCGTCCTGAACGACAAGCAGGTCGAGGGCCGCGCGCTCGCCGGGGCGGTGATCAAGTCGCTGCCCGCTGTCCGGATCGCCGTGGCCGGGTCGGACGGCGTCGACCTGAAGCAGCCGGATCAGACGGCGATCGCCGAAGACGTGCGCGCGACGGGCGCCGACTGCGTCTTCGTGGGCGCCGGGTCCGGCTCGATGCCGGCGAGCCTCTGGCAGGCGCTGCACGCGGCCAGTCCCGCGGCGCTGCTGTTCGGCCCGGCGGATCTCGCGCGCCCCGTCGCGCTCGCAAGCCTGTCACCCGCTGAGCAGGCGGCCACGCGGCTCACGCAGCCGACACTCCCATTGAGCCGGCTGAACGCGCGTGCGCGCGATGTGATGCGGCGCTACCGCGAGCGCTTCGCGGCACCAGCGCCGCAGGAGATGCTTTATGGCTACGAGGCGATGGCGCTGCTGCTCCACACGCTGCGCCGCGCCGGCGACCGCGCCAACGAGCGCACCTACGTCGCCGAGCTCGTCCGCCGCACGCGCGACCGCGAGTCGGTCCTGGGCACCTACGCGATCCGCTCCAACGGCGATACCACGCTGCGGCGCTTCAGCGGCTACCGCGTGGCCGAAGGCGTGCCGGTGTTCGACCAGGTCCTGTTCGAGAACTGACGCCCGCGCTCAGGCGAGCGCGGCAGCGAGCGCTTCGTCGAGCTCGGGGTGGAGGAAGCCGTAGCCGAGCGCCAGCGCGCGCTCCGGCACTGCGCGCTGTCCCTCGGTGACGATCTCGGCCATCTCGCCGTAGAGCAGGCGCAGCGCCAGCGCCGGGACCGGCGCGACGGCCGGGCGGTGCAGCGCCCGACCGAGCGCCTTGGAGAACTCGCGGTTGGTGACCGGCTCGGGGGCGGACGCGTTGACCGGTCCGCTCCACGTCGCGTCTCCGATCGCGGCGAGGTAGATGCCGACGATGTCGTCCACGTGGATCCACGGCATGTACTGGGCACCGCCGGCCACCGGCCCGCCGACCCCGGCCCGGAACGGTGGCAGCATCGTCTTCAGCGCGCCGCCGCTGGGGTCGAGCACGACGCCCGTGCGGATCACGACGACCCGCATGCCGAGAGCGGCCGCCGCCTGCGCCTCGTGCTCCCAGGCGACGCACGCCTGTGCGAGGAAGTCCGTGCCGGCCGGCGAGTCCTCGGTGACGCGCTCGTCGCCGTGCTTGCCGTAGTAGCCGACCGCCGACGAGGAGACGAGCACGCCGGGCCGCGGGTCGGCGGCCTGCAGTCCCGCGACGAGGTTGCGGGTCCCCAGCTCGCGGCTCGCTTGGATCGCCTGCTTGACCTTGGCGTTCCAGCGCTGCGCGACCGGCTCGCCGGCGAGATGGATGACCGCGTCACGTCCGGCCAGGGCCGCGGCGGGAGCGGGGCCGGCGACGGGATCCCAGGCGTGCGCCTCGACGCCGAGCGCCTCGCCGGCACGGCCGGGGTTGCGCGAGAGCACCGCGACGGTGTCGCCGCGCTCACGCAATGCGGCGACGAGGCGGGTGCCGATCAGGCCGGTGGCGCCGGTCAGGGTGACGTTCATTCTGGGGATACGGGCGGGCGGGCTGTTCAGATGGCGCCGACCAGCGAGGCGCACACCCAGTTGCCCGCTCCAGCTCCGCCGGCCCACAGGCGTGCCGCCAGCCGGTCCTGCTCGCCCTTGGACGCGAGATAGGCATGCGGGGTGCTGCCGCCCAGTGCACGCCACGTGGCCGGCATGAACTGGTAGAAGCCGGACGCGCCGGCGCTGTTGGGCGGCAGGTTCTGGCCGCCGGACTCACACTGCACGATCGGCCAAGGGATCGCCCACGGGCCCCCGGGACCCGTCTGTGCGATCGCCTGGCGCCGCTGCGCCTCCAGGCGCCGCAGCTCGCGTTCGGCGCGGCGGCGGCCGGCGGCGGCGCCACGCGCGACGGCGAGCCGCGCGTCGCGCGCTCGCGCGAGCGTCGCCCGGCGTGTCTGCAGCGCCTCAGCCACCTGGCCGGCAGCGTCGCGCTCGCGCTGCGCGGCCTGCGTCGCCGCGCGCTGGCGCGGGACCAGCGATGCCAGCCGCCGGGCCTCGCGACGTGTCTGCGCGCGAGCGTCGCGCACCGCGGCGATGACGTCGGCGTTGCGCTGCTGGGCGCGTTTGAGGAATGCCGCGCGCTCGACGAGGTTTGCGAAGCTGGTCGACCCGAGCACGACGGCGACCATGTCCGGCGGCGTGCTCATGTATCCCGAGCGCAGCGTGTCGGCGAGCAGCGCGCGGTCGCGTCCCAGCCGGTGGCGCAGCGCGAGCGCATGCTCGCGGGCTTGGAGGTGCTCGGCCCTGGTCGCCGCGAGCCGCTGCTCCCAGGAGCGCGCCTGCGCCTGGAGCTCTGCGAGCCGGCGTTCGAGCACAGCGACTTCGCGGGCGGCGAGCTGCTCGAGCCGGCCGAGCCGCGCAGCGGCCGACCGCGACTGGCGCTCGGTGCTGCGCTGGGAGTCGATCCGGTCCTGCAGCGTCGCCGGATCAGCGCCCTGCGAGGGCATGGGACTGAACGCCCAGAGCAGGATGGGCAGCAGGAGCGCGGCGGCGAGCAGCCGCGCGCGGGGGTGCAGGGCTCGGAGGGGTCGCATCACGCCGCGCGCGGAGTCCCCCCGGCGGCGGCTCGGCCACCGTAGCCGCGCGACCGCTCGCGTCCTGCACGAGCGCTTGCGCTTCGTGCTGGTGCAAGCAATCGTGCAGGAGCCGCTCAGCCGCCGCGGAGCGCTTCCACGTCCGACGTCGCAAACCCCATCGCGTGCTGCTCCTGGGCGGCTGCTCCCGATGCGCGGGCCTCGTCGCTGACCGCTTGGGCGACGACCGGTGCCACGTCGCGGTTGAAGACCGACGGGATGATGTAGTCCTCGCGCAGCTCGTCGTCACGGACGATCCGCGCGATCGCGTTGGCCGCGGCCATCTTCATCGGCTCGGTGATCTGGCCGGCGCGGACGTCGAGCGCGCCACGAAAGATTCCGGGGAACGCGAGCACGTTGTTGATCTGGTTGGGGTAGTCCGAGCGGCCGGTCGCGATGATCCGCGCATACGGCGCAGCCTCCTCGGGGCTGACCTCCGGCGTTGGATTGGCCATCGCGAAGACCATCGCGTCGGGACGCATCCCGGCCAGCGCCTCGGCGGGCATGATGCGCGCCCCGGAGAGCCCGACGAAGAGGTCCATCCCCGCGATCGCGTCGGCCGGCGAGCCGGTCAGCTGCTCGGGGTTCGTCGTCTCCGCGTACCAGCGCTTGATCGCCGGCATCGAGTCGTCCTGGTAGTCCGCGCGGCTGGTGCCGAGGATCCCGCGCGAGTCGCAGCCGACGATCTCGGTGACGCCTGCCTGCAACAGGATCTTCGAGACCGCCATCCCCGCAGCGCCGAGCCCGGTCACGAGCACCCTGAGGTCCGGCAGGTCGCGGCCCGTGAGCTTGCACGCGTTCAGCAGCGCGGCGAGGACGACGATCGCGGTGCCGTGCTGGTCGTCGTGAAAGACCGGGATGTCGAGCGCGTCCTTCAGCCGGTCCTCGATCTCGAAGCAGCGCGGAGCGGAGATGTCCTCGAGGTTGATGCCGCCGAACCCCGGGGCGATCCGGATGACGGTCTCGATGATCTCCTCGGGATCCTTGGTGTCGAGGCAGATCGGGAACGCGTCGACGCCGGCGAACTCCTTGAAGAGCATCGCCTTGCCCTCCATGACGGGCATCGCCGCCTCAGGCCCGATGTCGCCGAGCCCGAGCACCGCGGTGCCGTCACTGACGACGGCGACCGTGTTGCGCTTGATCGTGTACTGGAAGGCCTTGTCGCGATCCTCGGCGATCGCCGTGCAGACGCGGGCGACGCCGGGCGTGTAGGCCATCGACAGGTCATCGCGCGTCTTCAGCGGATGCTTGTTGTGCTGCTCGATCTTCCCGCCCATGTGCAGGAGGAACGTGCGATCGGTCGCCTCGATCACCTTGGCGCCGTCGACGCCGTTGATCGCCTCGAGGATCTGGTCCCAGTGATGCGCGTCGGTCGCGTCGACGGTGACGTCGCGGACGAGTCGCTCGCCGACCTCAACGAGGTCGATCGCGCCGATCGTCCCGCCGGCGTCGCCGATCGCGCCGGCGACGCGTCCGAGCATGCCGGGGCGATCGTCGATCTCGACGCGGATGGTGAGGCTGTACTGCGCGGACGGGGTGGGCACCATGGACGAGTCTACGTCGAAGGGGCCTGAGCCGACGCTGCGGTAGCGTCAGGCGCCCGTGCCCGACGAGCTGTACCTGATCGACGGCAACAGCCTCGCCTACCGGGCGTTCTTCGCGTTGCCGGAGTCGATCGCCACCTCCAAGGGGCAGCCGACGAACGCGATCTTCGGACTCGCTTCGATGCTCGTGAAGCTGCTCACCGAGCACGGCGTCAAGCCGACGATCGTCGCCTGGGATGCCGGATCGTCGGGGCGCAAGGACGTGTACGAGGAGTACAAGGGGCACCGTCCCTCGCGCCCGGACCTGCTCGCGGAGCAGTGGCCGCACCTGGAGCCGCTGGTCGACGCGTTCGGCTACCGCAACGTGTCCGTGCCGGGGTTCGAGGCCGACGACGTGATCGCGACGATCGCCGAGCGCGCGCGGACAGCCGACCCGCCCGTCCCCGTCGTGATCGTGACCGGGGATCGCGACGCGTTCCAGCTGATCGACCCCGACGGGATCGTGCGCGTGATGGCCACCGCCCGCGGGATCACCGAGACCAAGCTCTACGACTACGACGCGGTCATCGAGCGCTACGGGATCGCCCCGGAGCTGATCCCCGACTTCTACGGGCTCAAGGGCGACACGTCGGACAACATCCCGGGCGTTCCGGGGATCGGCGACAAGACGGCGGCGCAGCTGCTGCAGCGCTTCGGGACGCTCGAGGAGGTGCTCGCCAACGTCGACGACATCTCCGGCGCCAAGCGCCAGCAGAACCTGCGCGAGTACGCCGATGACGCCCGTGTGAGCAAGGTGCTCGCGACGATGCAGCGCGCGGTTCCGGGAGTCGACATCGATCCGCTCGCCGAGGCCGCGCGCGAGCCCGACCGCTCGCGCCTGCGTGAGACCTTCCGCGAGTTCGAGCTGCGCGACCCGCTGCGGCGCCTGGAGGAGGCGCTCGGCGAGGAGGCCGCGGACGCGCCGGACGCGGACGTGAAGATCGCTGTGCGGCTGCGTGCGGGATCCCCGTCCGACGCCGCGCGGCTCGGCGACGTCGCACTCCCGCTGGCGGTCGCCGTGCGCGCTCCGGCGCTCGCCGAGGGCGAGCTGTTCGCGCGTGATCAGGCATGGGCCTTCGGCGTCGTCTGCGGCGGCGAGGCGCTTGAGGGCGAGGTGGGTGACCCGGCCGAACTGATCGCGGCGCTCGGCGAGCGCGCCGTCATCGCCCACGACGCGAAGGCGCTCGGGACGGTGCCGGCGCAGCTGGCCCACGACACGCTGCTCGCCGCCTACCTGCTTGATCCGGCGCGCCGCGCCTTCCCGTTCGACGAGCTCTGCCGGGAGCGCGGTCTCGCCACCGGGCTCGACGACGGGGCGGCGGCCGACGCGGTGCTCGCGCAGGAGCTGGCGCGCCTGCAGCGCGAGGAGCTCGCCGAGCGCGGGCAGGAGGAGCTGCTCGACGAGATCGAGCTGCCGCTCGTGGGCGTGCTGCGCGACATGGAGATCGCCGGCGTGCGGCTGAACGTGGAGCGGCTCGGCGCGATCGGGACGCGCGTCGCGAACGAGATCGCCGGGCTCGAGCGCCAGATCTGGGATCTCGCGGGCGACGAGTTCGTGATCGGCTCGCCGCAGCAGCTCGGCGCGATCCTGTTCGAGAAGCTCGGCCTGTCGAAGAAGCGCCGCGGGAAGACCGGCTTCTCGACCGACGCGCGGGTGCTGCAGTCGATCCGCGGCGAGCACGAGATCATCCCGCTGGTCGAGCGCTGGCGGGAGCTCAACCAGCTCACGAAGACCTACCTGGATGTGCTGCCCGCGCTGGTCGACGAGCACAGCCGGATCCACACGACGTTCGTGCAGGCGGTCGCCTCAACGGGTCGCCTGTCGTCGACGAACCCCAACCTGCAGAACGTCCCGGTGCGCACGCCGCTGGGGCGCGAGATCCGCGGCTGCTTCGAAGCGGCTCCGGGGAACGTCCTGCTCGCGGCCGACTACTCGCAGGTCGAGCTGCGGGTGCTCGCCCACGTCGCCGACGAGCCGGTGCTCAAGGAGATCTTCATCCGCGGCGAGGACGTGCACACCGCCACTGCGCGTGAGGTCTTCCAGGTGGCCGAGGAGGACATCGACGCGGGCATGCGCTCGAAGGCGAAGATGATCAACTACGGGATCGTCTACGGCCTGACGGACTTCGGCCTCGCCGACCGCCTGAACATCTCACGCGAGGAGGCCAAGGCTTTCATCGACGCCTATCTGCAGCGCTTCGATCGCGTGCAGAGGTTCATGACGGAGACGATCGAGCAGGCGGCCGAGCAGGGGTACGTCACGACGCTGTTCGGGCGGCGGCGCACGATCCCCGAGCTGCGGGCGCGCAACCACCAGGTGCGGTCGCTCGGCGAGCGGCTCGCCGTCAACACCGTCGTGCAGGGCACCGCCGCCGACGTGATGAAGCTCGCGATGATCGGGGCGGGCCGGGCACTGCGCGCCGAGGGTCTGCAGACGCGCCAGATCCTCACGATCCACGACGAGCTGCTGTTCGAGGGTCCGCCGGAGGAGATGGACGCGGTCCGCGCGCTGGCCGAACGCGAGATGGTCGCGCCGTGGGGTGACCGCGAGCCGCCGCTGGGCGTCGAGGCGGGCATCGGCCAGACGTGGCTGGAGGCGAAGTGATGGATCGCACGACGGCGGCGATCCTCGTTGTCGCGGCCGGCGCTGCGATCGGTGCGCAGGCTCCGATCAACGGGCACCTCGGCCGCTACGTCGGCAGCTGGCAGGCCGCGTTCGTCAACTTCGCCGTGGGTCTGGCGCTGCTCACCGTGATCCTCGCGGTCGCGGGCGGCGGGTTCGGCGGGCTGCGTGAGATCCCGAACGCGCCGTGGTGGGCGCTGCTCGGCGGCGCCGGCGGCGTCGCCATCGTGACCACGTCGATCTTCGCGGTCGGGCACCTCGGAGCCGGCGGCGTGACGGCGGCGGTCGTCGCGGGCCAGCTCACCGCATCCGTCGTGATCGATCGCTTCGGACTGTTCGGCGTCACGCAGCAGCCGATCACGACCGGCAAGTTGATCGGCATCGCGCTGCTCGCGGTCGGCGTCTACCTGATCGTGCGCGAGCGCAGCGCGCCCCCGCCGGCCATGCTCGTCTCCGGCGGCGGGCAGATGTCGCCGTAGTGCTCGAACGCCCAGCGCACGAAGCGCGGGTGGCCGGCGAGCTCGAGCACGCTCGTCATCAGCGGATACGGGGTCGCGCGGCCGACGAAGCGCTGTGCGCGCAGCATCCCACGGTAGGCGTAGCGCTTGTCCTCGCTTGACGCGTCGTAGCGCTCGAGCGCCTGCTCGCGCGTCTGGCGGCGCTCGATGACGAGCCGCAGCTCGCGTCCGCAGGCCCGGCCGAAGTAGAACGCGGGGCGGATGCCCTCGGCCGTCGCCGGGATGCAGTGGCCGGCGCTGTCGCCGACGAAGAAGACGGCGTCGCCGGTGGCCCTGCGCAGCGCGTGCGGGATCCAGTTGCCCTGGAAGCCCTCGGCCGGCAGGCCGAGATCGCGCGTCAGTCGCACGGTCGGTTCGCGCACGTGATCGCGCGGCTCGAACGAGCCGACGCCGATCCGCACCTCATCACCGGCGGGGAAGCTCCAGGAGTAGCCCTCGCGCACGTACGCGGGATCGAGCCACAGCTCGAAGTCGTCGCTGCGTGCCGGCGGGTGGACCTCGAGCCCGCGTGAGAGCCTCGCCTTCGGCGGCTGGATCGCGCGCGGGGAGTCCGACAGCACGCGCCGCCAGCCGAGCGCGTCGACGACGAGCGGGCCGCTGAGATCGCCGCGATCGGTGTGGACGGTGATGTCGCCGCCGTGCTCGCGTGAGCGGCCGCTGACCGTCGCGGTCTCGAAGCGCGCGTCGCCGCAGCCGTCCCAGAGCAGCGCGCAGAGGTGGCGGTAGTCGAACGTCGAGAACGTCCACGGGAGGCCCCAGCGGAGCGTTCGCAGCGGCGTGTGGATGACGATGTCGGGGAACGTCTGCAGGATCGACGCGCCAAGGCCCATCTGCTCGAGCCAGGCCGTCGGCGCGGCGCACGCCGACGTCTGCCGCTCGCCGATCTCGTAGCGGTCGAGCACGAGGACGTCGGCACCGGAGCCGGCCAGCTCACGCGCGACCGTCAGGCCGGCGAACGACGCGCCGCAGACGATGACGTCGGCCGAGCCGGACAGGGGGGAGCGCTCAGCGCCCCGTTTCGTCGCGCGGACCGGCATTTCGGCTGGATTCTAGGCGGGCCCGATCGCGCTACCCTTGCCGGTCCAATGACAACCACTCCAACCGAAGCGCCTCCCGAGGCCAAGGTCGTCCCCGGTAGTGACGGCCTGCTACTCGAAGTTGACGGCCATATCGTCCCCAACTACGACGCGACGTTCACATCCTTCAAGGAGGGCGAGGTCGTCTCCGGCCACGTCGTCCGCATCGACAAGGACGAGATCCTCGTCGACATCGGCTACAAGAGCGAGGGCGTCATCCCCTCGCACGAGCTCTCGATCCGCAAGAACGTCGACCCGCACGACGAGGTCGAGATGGGCGAGGAGGTCGACGCGCTGGTCCTCATCAAGGAGGATCAGGACGGTCGCCTCATCATGTCCAAGAAGCGCGCGCGCTTCGAGAAGGCATGGCGCCGCATCGAGGCTGCCGCCGAGTCCGGCGAGCCCGTCGAGGGTCACGTCATCGAGGTCGTCAAGGGCGGCCTGATCATCGACCTCGGGGTGCGCGGCTTCCTGCCCGCCTCGCTCGTCGACATCCGCCGCGTCGCGAATCTCGACGAGTTCCTGCACACGATGATCGAGTGCAAGGTCATCGAGCTGAACCGCTCGCGCAACAACGTCGTGCTGTCGCGTCGTGCCGTGCTCGAGGAGGAGCGCAAGGAGCAGCGCCAGGAGATCCTGGACAAGCTGCAGCCCGGCCTTGTCGTCGAGGGTCAGATCTCGAACATCGTCGACTTCGGCGCGTTCGTGGACCTCAACGGCATCGACGGCCTGATCCACATCTCCGAGTTGTCGTGGTCGCAGGTCAACCACCCGAGCGAGATCCTCAACATCGGCGACACCGTGCAGGTCAAGGTGCTCGACATCGACCGTGACCGCCAGCGCATCTCCCTGGGCCTCAAGCAGACCCAGGCCGATCCGTGGCAGCGCGTCGTCGACACCTACCGGATCGGCGACGACCTCGAGGGCAAGGTCACGAAGGTCGTCACGTTCGGCGCGTTCGTCGAGATCCTCGACGGTGTCGAGGGCCTCGTCCACATCTCCGAGCTCGCCTCACACCATGTCGAGAACCCGCGTGAGATCGTCGCTCCCGGCGACGAGATCAAGGTGAAGATCCTCGAGATCGACTCCGAGCGCCGCCGTCTGTCGCTGTCGGTCAAGCGCGTCGAGGGCCAGATCCTCTCGGCGCACGTCGGTGAGGTCGCCGCCGGCGACCTGGACGACGTGCCGGAGCTGGGCCTCAGCGAAGACGTGTTCGCGGCGGCCCCGCCGCTCGCCGAGCTGGACGCTGAGCTGCCGGCCGAAGGTGAGGCCGTCGCGCAGGCTGAGACGATCACCGACGAGGCGGCGATCGGCGCTGTCGTCGACGCGGACGTCGAGCTGACCGAGATCGCGGCTCCGGCGGAGGCTGAAGCCACCGCGGAGGAGCCCGCGGCTGAGGCTGCGACGGAGGAGCCCGCGGCTGAGGCTGCGACGGAAGAGCCCGCGGCTGAGGCTGCGACGGAAGAGCCCGCAGCCGAGGCTCCGGCGGAAGAGCCTGCAGCTGAGGCTCCCGCCGAGCCCGAGCAGGCCTGACGCGACTGCGGCGCAAGCCGTGCATGCTGCTGCCGAGCCCAGGATCCCGTTCGTCGGACTGACCGGGGGCCTGGGCTCCGGCAAGTCCACGGCGCTGGCCGCGCTGCAGCGCCTCGGCGCGGCGACGCTCTCCACCGACGCGGTGGTGCACGAGCTGTACGCGGGCGATGAGGTCCGCGACGCGGTCGTCGCGCGCTGGGGCGCGGACGTGGCGCCGGACGGTGTCGTCGACCGTGCGGCGATCGCCCGTCACGCGTTCGCCGATCCCGGCGAGCGGGCGTGGCTCGAGGGTCTGCTCTGGCCGCTCGTCGCCGCGCGCGTCGCGTCCTGGCGCGATCAGGCGAGCGTGAGTGAGCCGACGCCGCCGGCCGCGATCGTGGAGACGCCGCTGCTGTTCGAGGCCGGGCTGGAAGCCGCCTATGACGCGACGATCGCGGTCGTTGCGGCGGAGGACGTGCGGGCCCGGCGCGCCGCCGATCGCGGCCACGAGGCCGTCGACGAGCGCGCTGCCCGCCAGCTCACCCAGGCCGAGAAGGCCGCCCGCGCGACGTACGTCGTGCACAACGACGGGAGCGTCGAGGACCTGCAGTCCGACCTTGCCGTCATCCTTGCGGCACTGCGACGATGAGCCAGCGCACGCAGACTGCCGCCCGACCCGCCCGTTCCACGCGCGTCACAGCGCGCGCGCACCCACGCCGGCGCTCACACCGGTTGCGCTGGGGGATCGTCGGCCTGCTGTTCGCCGGCGCGCTCGTCGCACTGCTCTGGGGTGCGTTCCACCACGCGGTCAAGGAGATCGCGCTGCCGCTGCGCCACGAGGACATCATCCGTCAGCAGGCCGCGGACAAGGGGCTCGATCCCGCGCTGATCGCAGCCGTCATCTACGCCGAGTCGCGCTTCGTCTCCGGCCGGACGTCGAGTGCCGGTGCGGAAGGCCTCATGCAGATCACGCCCGACACGGCGAAGGGCATCGCCAAGCGCTCAGGCGGCACCGCGTTCGTGCTCGAGGATCTCGCCACCCCACAGGTGAACATCGCCTACGGCTCCTATCTGCTGCGCGAGCACCTGGACCGCTACGACGGCGATGTCGCCGCCGCGCTCGCCGCCTACAACGCCGGCCCGGGGAAGGCGGACGAGTGGGGCGGCGCATCGCTGCGCGTGCAGGACATCCCGTACGCCGAGACGCGCGCGTACGTCCAGAAGGTGCTCGACGCCCGGGATGAGTATCGACGCAAGTACTCCTCTGAGCTTGGGCTCTAGCGCTCGCGGTTCGCGCCGGCTTGGCCGCGGATCTCGCGGCGCCTGACGCGCCGTGTGAACCGGGGCCGTACACCTGTACTGGCCCCGGCCCACCCGCCACGTCATCCATCCGCGATCTCTCGCTCCAGTGGTCGCGGACGCCTCCCTGTGTCGCTTTCCATTGGGCTCCACTCTGCCGTCTAGTCTGTCTGGTCGTGCCGCCGTTTCGCCTTGACAGTGCCTTCGCTCCGGCGGCTGATCAGCCGCGGGCGATCGATGGGATCTCTGCCGCTGTGACGGCGGGGCAGCGGTATACGACGCTGCTCGGCGCGACCGGCACCGGCAAGACGATGACGATGGCGGCGACGATCGAGCGTCTGCAGCGGCCGGCGCTGGTGATGGCGCACAACAAGACGCTGGCCGCGCAGCTCTGCAACGAGTTCCGGATGTTCTTCCCGGACAACGCGGTCGAGTACTTCGTCAGCTACTACGACTACTACCAGCCCGAGGCCTACGTCCCGAGCAAGGACCTCTACATCGAGAAGGACTCGGCGATCAACCAGGAGGTCGACCGGCTGCGGCATGCGGCCACGGCGGCCCTGTTCGCGCGCCGCGACGTGATCATCGTCGCCTCCGTCTCGGCGATCTACGGCATGGGCTCGCCGGAGACCTACGACGCCAACGTGCAGATCCTGCGCCGCGGCGAGTCGATCGACCGCGACGAGTTGCTGCGCAAGCTCGTCTCGATCCAGTACACGCGCAACGACGTCGCACTCGGGCGTGGCAGCTTTCGCGTCCGCGGCGAGGCGCTCGAGGTGTTCCCCGCCGACGCGGAGACCGCTTTTCGCGCGACCCTGTTCGGCGACGAGGTCGAGCGCCTGCAGCGCTTCGACCCGCTCACCGGTGAGCTGCTCGAGGACGACCTCGAGCACATCGCGGTCTGGCCGGCGACGCACTACAACGTCAAGGACGGCGTGATGGAGCGCGCGGTCGAGGAGATCGGCGCCGAGCTGAACACGCGCTGCGGCGAGCTCGAGGCCGAGGGCAAGCTGCTCGAGGCGCACCGCCTGCGCCAGCGCACGCAGTACGACATGGAGATGTTGCGGGAGATGGGCTTCTGCAACGGCATCGAGAACTACTCGCGGATCCTCGACGGCCGCAACTCGGGCGACAGGCCGTACTGCCTGATCGACTACTACCCCGACGACTTCGTCTGCTTCCTCGACGAGTCCCACCAGACCGTGCCGCAGATCGGCGCGATGTACGAGGGCGACCGCAGTCGCAAGACCACGCTCGTGGACTACGGCTTCCGGCTGCCGAGCGCGCTCGACAACCGCCCGCAGACGTTCGACGAGTTCCTCTCGATCACGCCGACGATCGTGTTCGTCTCGGCCACACCCGGCACCTTCGAGCGCTCGCGCTCGGCGAAGGTCGTCGAGCAGATCGTGCGTCCGACGGGGATCGTCGATCCGCACGTCGACGTCCGCGAGACCAAGGGCCAGATCGACGACCTCATGAACGAGGTGCGCGTCCGCGTCGACCGCAGCGAGCGGGTCCTCGTCACCACGCTGACGAAGAAGATGAGCGAGGACCTCACCGACTACCTGCTCGAGATGGGCTTCCGCGTGCGCTACCTGCACAGCGAGGTCGACACGCTCGAGCGCATCCAGATCATCCGCGACCTGCGGCTCGGCGAGTACGACGTGCTCGTCGGCGTGAACCTGTTGCGCGAGGGCCTCGACCTTCCGGAGGTCTCGCTGGTCGCGATCCTCGACGCTGACAAGGAGGGCTTCCTGCGCGGGGAGACCTCGCTGATCCAGACGATCGGCCGCGCCGCGCGCAACGTCGACGGCACGGTCCTGATGTACGCCGACAAGGAGACCGCCGCGATGCGCGCGGCGCTGTCGGAGACCGACCGCCGCCGCGCGATCCAGCTCGCCTACAACGAGGAGCACGGCATCACGGCCGCATCGATCGTCAAGGGCGTCAGCGACATCGCCGAGTTCCTCACGTCGGAGAGCAAGACGCCAAAGCGCCGGCGGCGCGGCGAGCGCGTGAAGGCGAAGGACCTCGCGCCGACCGAACTGGAGCGGACGATCGTCGAGCTCGAGGAGGAGATGCTCGTTGCCGCCGACGAGCTGCGGTTCGAGTACGCGGCCCGGCTGCGCGACGAGCTGCGCGACCTGCGCCGTGAGCTCGAGGCCGTCCGCTCGATGGGCCTCGAGGCCGTCACCGAGGACTGACGCGTGCTCCACGACGCGCTGCTCGCCTGGTACGCCCGCGAGCGCCGCGATCTGCCCTGGCGCCGCACGAGCGATCCCTACGCGATCCTCGTCTCGGAGGTGATGCTCCAGCAGACGCAGGTCGCGCGCGTGGCGCCGCGCTTCGAGGAGTGGCTGGAACGCTGGCCGGGCGAGGCGTCGCTCGCGGGCGCGCGGCGTCCAGAGGTCCTGGCGGCGTGGGTCGGCCTGGGCTACAACACGCGCGCGGTGCGGCTGCAGGAGGCCTGCCGGATCGTCGTCCGCGACGGGTGGCCGCGGACGGCAAGGGGGCTGCAGGCGCTGCCGGGCGTCGGGCCGTACACCGCCGCGGCGGTTGCGTCGTTCGCGTTCGGCGAGCAGGTGGCGGCGGTGGACACCAACGTCCGGCGCGTGGCCGCGCGCCTGGGATGCGGCTCTCCGCAGGAGCTGCTTCCCGCCGGTCGCGCGCACGACTGGAACCAGGCGATGATGGAGCTCGGCGCTACGACCTGTGGGGCCGGGCCGCTCGCTGCGGCGCCTGTCCGGTCGCGCACGTGTGCGCCTCGCGCGGACGCGTCGTCATCCCGCCGCGGGCGCCGGACGGGACACGCGAACGCTTCGAGGACTCCACGCGCTGGGTGCGCGGGCGGATCGTGGCCGCGCTGGCCGGGGGCGACGAGCTGCCCGGCTCGATCCCGCAGGAGCGCCTCGGTCCCGCGCTCGACGCGCTCGTGCGCGACCGGCTGGTCGTGGTGGAGCACGGCGCCGCCCGGCTCGCGTAGGCTCCGGCGCCGATGAGCCAGACGCCAGACGACAGCCGCGCCGCGGCGCTCGAGCGCCTCGATGCCGTCGAGCGCGAGATCGCCCAGCTCGAGGAGACGGTTCGTGACACCGCGACACGGCTGCACGCGGAGGTCGCGCGCGCCCGCGCCGCGGTGCACGACCTGCACGCGAGCGCGCTCACGCCTGCTCCCACCGCGGCGGTCGAGCCGCCGGTCGGCGGCGACGCTCCCGGGTCCGGGCCGGCCGACGACGGCGCGCGCCTCGTCGCGCTGGACCTCGTGCTCCGCGACGTCCCGCGCGCCGACGCGCAGCGCGAGCTTGAGGCGAGCTTCCCGGGCAGCGACGTGGTGCGGCTGCTCGACGAGGCCGCTGAGAGCCTCGGGCGCTAGCTCACTGGCCTGCAGGTCACGAAGCTGCGGTCGAGCACGCGGCCACCGGCAGAGACGAACTCGATCGTCGCGCGCCCGCGTGTCAGGCGCAGGCGCGCACCGCCGGGGCTGACGCGGTTGACGAAGCGTGGCGCTGCGCGCGAGGGGCGGGGCAGCGGCACGTTCGGGCGTCCGCCGCCGCCGGAGACGAGTTGCCGCAGGCCGTCGCGGTCGGCGAACCGCTGCAGGTCGTGGTCGTGGCCGGACAGCAGGATGCGCGCGTGACCGCGCAGCGTGCGCCACAGCGGGTCGATGTCGGGCTGGTCGCCGTGCCAGCCGGCGCTCCAGCGGGGGCGGTGGGTGATGGCGATCCGGCACGTCCCAGGCCGCTGCACCGCGCCGGCCAGCCAGCGCTGCTGAGGGGAGCCCGTCCCGTGCGCGCTCTCGCTGTCTAGCGAGATGATCTCCCAGCCGTCCGCCAGGCGATGGCGGTGCCGGTCCGGCATCGCGCGCCCCAGCTTCGAACGCCAGTAGGGGCGGTAGCCGGTCGCGCGGTTGGCCGACTCGTGGTTGCCGATCGTGGGGATCGTGCGGCGGGCGAGCGAGCCGTAGAGCGCGTCGTAGCCCTCGCGGAACTCGCTCATGGTGCCGCGCTCGTAGACGTCGCCGAGGTACAGGAAGCGGTCCGGCCGCTCGCCGCGGACGCGTGCGGCCACCCGGCGAGCGTTGGCGCCGCGGTCGGCGTCCCCGACCGCCCAGACCGTTGTGGCGCGCTTGGCGCCTGCGGACGCGTCGCGGGGATCGGCGGGGGCGGCCACCGCGAACGCGGCGGCGCCGATGGCTGCACAGACGAGAATGGCGAGGACCGTGGCGCGCACGCAGTCAGTGTGGCGGGCGGGGCCGTCGGCTGCGGCGTGCGAACGTCTGTTCGCCCGTGTAGCCTAGATCGTAATGCCGCCCTCCAACGCGATCGTCGTCTCCGGCGCCCGCGAACACAACCTCAAGAACGTCTCCCTCGAGCTGCCGCGCGATGCGCTGGTGGTCATCACCGGCCTGTCCGGATCGGGTAAGTCGTCGCTGGCGTTCGACACGATCTACGCCGAGGGCCAGCGGCGCTACGTGGAATCGTTGAGCGCCTACGCGCGCCAGTTCCTGGGGCAGATGGACAAGCCCGACGTCGACTCGATCGAAGGGCTCTCGCCGGCGATCTCGATCGACCAGAAGACGACCTCGCGCAACCCGCGCTCGACGGTCGGCACGGTCACCGAGATCTACGACTACCTGCGGCTGCTGTGGTCGCGCGTCGGGCATCCGCACTGCGCGAACTGCGGTGCGCCGATCGCCGGCCAGTCGGCGGAGCAGATCATCGACCAGGTGATGGAGCTCGAGGAAGGCACGCGCTTCATGGTGCTCGCGCCGGTCGTGCGCGGGCGCAAGGGCGAGTACGGGAAGCTCTTCGAGGAACTGCGCGCCGACGGCTTCGCGCGCGCAAAGGTCGATGGCGAGCTGCGCCAGCTCGACGAGGAGATCGCGCTCGACAAGAAGTACAAGCACGACATCTCGGTCGTCGTCGACCGGCTCGTGATGCGCCCCGATCTGCGCAAGCGGCTCGCGGACTCGGTCGAGACCGCCGTCGGGCTGGCCGACGGGATCATCGAGGTGGAGCTCGTCCCGCGCGAGGGCGACAAGCAGCAAGCGCGCGTCCTGACGTTCTCGGAGAAGTTCGCGTGCCTGAAGTGCGGCACGTCGATGCCGGAGCTCGAGCCGCGGATCTTCTCGTTCAACTCGCCCCACGGCGCGTGCGAGCGCTGCACGGGCCTGGGCTCGCAGATGGAGATCGACCCCGAGCTCGTGGTACCGGATCCGACGCTCTCGATCGGCGAGGGCGCGCTGGCGCCTTGGGCGGCGAGCGCCTCGCAGTACTACGGGCAGATCACGCTGGCACTGGCCGAGCAGTACGACGTCGACCTCGACGTGCCGTGGCAGGACCTGCCGCCGGAGCACCGCGAACTGTTCCTCGGCGGAACCGGCGGCGAGCGGATCCTCGTGACCTACAAGAACCGCTACGGGCGCGAGCGCTCGTATTCGACGCGCTTCGAGGGGATCGTTCCGAACCTCGAGCGGCGGTTTCGCGAGACGGACTCGGACATGATGCGCGAGCGCATCGAGGAGTTCATGGCGGTCGTTCCGTGCCCCGCGTGCAAGGGCTCGCGCCTGCGGCCGGAGTCGCGGGCCGTGCTCGTGGGCGGGATGGCGATCCACGAGTTCACGGCGTTGTCGGTGCGCCAGGCGCGGCGCTGGCTCGACGAGGTCGTGCTGACCGAGACCGAGCGGCACATCGCGCGGCTCGTCTTCCGGGAGATCGAAGAGCGGCTGCGCTTTCTGGAGGACGTCGGCATCGGCTACCTCTCGCTGAACCGCGCGGCGGCCACGCTCTCGGGTGGGGAGGCGCAGCGCATCCGCCTGGCGACCCAGATCGGCTCCGCCCTCGTCGGCGTCCTGTACGTCCTCGACGAGCCGTCGATCGGGCTGCACCAGCGCGACAACTCGAAGCTGATCGGCACGCTCGAGCGTCTGCGCGACCTCGGGAACACCGTGCTCGTCGTCGAGCACGACGAGCAGACGATGCGCGCCGCCGACCACCTCGTCGACATGGGGCCCGGTGCCGGCGAGCACGGTGGACGCGTCGTGGCGCAGGGCACGGCCGCGCAGGTCGAGAAGGTCGGTGGGTCGCTGACCGGGCAGTTCCTGTCGGGCACGCGCGTCGTCGAGGTCCCCGCCAACCGCCGCAAGCCGTCCGGCAGGCTGGAGATCCGCGGTGCGCGCCAGCACAACCTGCGCTCGCTCGACGTCAAGGTCCCGCTCGGGGTGCTGACCTGCGTCACGGGTGTGTCGGGCTCCGGGAAGTCGACGCTCGTCAACGAGGTGCTCTACAAGGCCGTCGCCAACCGCCTGCACCGTGCGCGCCAGCGCCCCGGCGCGCACACGGCGGTGCTGGGTCTTGACCAGCTCGACAAGATCATCCAGGTCGACCAGTCGCCGATCGGGCGCACGCCGCGGTCGAACCCCGCGACCTACACGGGCCTGTTCGACGTCATCCGCGACATCTTCAGCAAGACCCAGGAGGCTCGCGCGCGCGGCTACAAGCCCGGCCGGTTCTCGTTCAACGTCAAGGGCGGGCGCTGCGAGGTCTGCAAGGGCGACGGGCAGATCAAGATCGAGATGCACTTCCTCCCGGACGTGTACGTGCCGTGCGAGCAGTGCCACGGCAAGCGCTACAACCGCGAGACGCTCGACATCCGCTTCAAGGGCAAGACGATCGCCGATGTCCTCGACATGCCGGTCGAGGAGGCGGTCGAGTTCTTCAAGCACATCCCGAAGATCCACCGGCGTCTTGACACGCTGAACGACGTCGGCCTCGGCTACATCCGGCTGGGGCAGCCCGCGACGACGCTGTCGGGCGGCGAGGCGCAGCGCGTGAAGCTCGCGACCGAGCTGTCGAAGGTCGCGACCGGACGAACCCTGTACATCCTCGACGAGCCGACCACGGGGCTGCACTTCGCCGATGTGCAGAAGCTGCTGGAGGTGCTGCACCGACTCGTCGATGCGGGCAACTCGGTCGTCGTGATCGAGCACAACCTCGACGTCATCAAGACCGCCGACAGCGTGATCGACATGGGTCCCGAAGGGGGCGAGGAGGGCGGCACCGTCGTCGCTCAGGGCACGCCGGAGGTCGTCGCAGGCACGCCCGGCTCCTACACCGGCGAGTTCCTCGCCGAGCTGGTCACGCCCGCGACCCCCAAGGCGCGGCGCACGACCGCCCGGCGGACCGCCGGCAAGGCCGCGGCGCAGAAGGCCGCCGCCTAACCGCATGACCCTCGCGGACGCGCGGCTGTGGTGGCAGAAGTGGCGCTGGTACCAGCGCGCCGGGCTCCCATGGAACCGCGCGCGCCTGCACCGCGAGTTCGCGGCGCGCCGCGCGTTCTGCAAATGGCCGCTGAATGGTGACGTCCTCGAGCTGTTTGAGGCAGGCCGCCTGGAGATCGGGGAGGGGACGCTGCTGGAGCGCAACGTCTGGCTCACCGGTGGCGAGCAGGGACGGATCCGGATCGGGGAGGGTGTCTTCCTCAATCAGGGCGTGATGGTCGCCGCCGTCGGCCTCGTCGAGATCGGCGACCACTGCATGGCGGCCAACGGCTGCATGATCACCGACGGCAACCACCGCTTCGCCGACCCCACGAAGCCGGTGACCTGGCAGGGATTCACGTCCAAGGGCCCGACCCGGCTGGGCTCCAACGTCTGGCTCGGCGCCAACGTCGTGGTCACCAGCGGCGTGACGATCGGCGACCGCTGTGTCGTCGGGTCCAACAGCGTCGTGACGACCGACCTGCCGCCAGGGACGATCGCGGCGGGCTCACCGGCGAAGGTGTTGAAGGAGATCCAGTTCGAGGCGCCCGGTTAGACGGGGTGCGCGATGCCCGGATCGTGCTCTGCCAGCGTCGCCCGGAAGTCCTCGAGCTCGGACTCGTCGATTGAATATCCGTGCTCGGGGCCCGGGTAGGTGCGGTCGCGCACGTCGTCTGCATATGCGCTCACGCCCGCGACCATCTCGTCGAGCAGGTTCGCGTAGCGCTTGACGAAGCGCGCGCCGAGGCCCTCACGGATCCCGAGCAGGTCGTGGAACACCAGGACCTGGCCATCGACCGCAGGCCCTGCGCCGATGCCGATCACCGGGATCTGCACGTGGGGCATCAGCTCCTGCGCGACAGCGGACGGGATCGCCTCGAAGACGAGCGCGAAACAGCCTGCGTCCTGCAGCGCCAGCGCCTCGCGCGCGATGCGGTTGGCGGCGGCCGCGCTGCGGCCCTGTGCCGTGTAGCCGCCGAGCGCGGTGGACGTCTGCGGCGTCAGACCGACGTGGCCCATCACGGGGATCCCGGCACGCACGATCGCGCGAGCGCGGGCGACCGGCGTCTCACCGCCGCCCTCGAGCTTGACGGCGTCGCAGCCGGCCTCCTTGACGAACCGCATCGCCGTCTGGACGGCCTGCTCGTCGCTGACCTCGTAGGACCCGAACGGCAGGTCGCCGACCAGGAACGGCATCTTCAGGCCGCGGCGGACGGCGCGTGCCAGGACGAGCAGCTCGTCGAGCTCGACGGCGACCGTCGAGGGGTACCCGAGCACCGTCATCGCGCCGGAGTCGCCCATCAGCACGAGGTCGACCGCAGCGGCCTCCGCGGCGAGCGCGCTCGGATAGTCGTACGCCGTGACCATCACGATCGGCTCGCCGAGCCGCTTCTTCTCCAGCAGCCGCGGGAGCGTCATCGGAAGACTCGACGCGTCGGGCGGAACGGGCATGTTCGAGGGCATCGTGGACATGAGGTTCTCCTAGGTCGCGCGGGTCGAAGCCGCGAGTGCGGTCTCCGCCCGGCCGTTGATGGAGCGGGTTGCGGGTGTTGCCGGCTGCCCGGGAGCGGCCGGAAGGTTGTCGATCAGCCGTACGTCGCCGATACGGGCGGCCGTGACGAGCAGCAAGGCGCCGCTGATCTCTTCGACCGGGGCCAGCGACTGCGGGTCGACGGCCGTGAAGTACTCGGGGTCGGCGCCGCCGGCGCGCAGCTGCGCCATGCCGGCCCGCGTGACCGCGGCTCCGATACGCAGCTCGCCTGCGGCGATGGCGCCGGCGACCGACCGCAGCGTGTGCGAAAGCGACAGTGCGCGCTCGCGCTCTGCGGGCGAGAGCCGGGCGTTGCGGCTCGACAGCGCAAGGCCGTCGGCGTCGCGGACGGTCGGGCAGGCGACGATCTGGGTCCGCAGATCGAGGTCGGCCGCCATGCGCCGGATCACGGCAAGCTGCTGGGCGTCCTTCTGACCGAAGTACGCGCCGTCGGGAGTGACGATCGCCAGCAGCTTCGCGACGATGGTCGTGACGCCGTCGAAGTGACCGCTGCCGCGGTGGGCGCCCTCGAGCGTGTGCGTCAGCGGGCCGCTGACCGCGACGGTCGTGCTGAACCCCTCGGGGTACACCTCGCCCGGCGCGGGTGCGAACAGCACGTCGGCGCCGGCGGCGAATGCGAGCTCGGCGTCGCGGGACTCGCCACGCGGGTAGGCCGCCAGGTCGTCGGCGTCATCGAATTGAGCGGGGTTGACGAACAGCGAGACGACGACGAGATCGTGGTCGGCGCGAGCGCGAGCGATCAGCGAGAGGTGGCCGCCGTGGAGCGCGCCCATCGTCGGCACGAGCCCGATCGAACGACCGCTGCGGCGCGCATCGTCGAGCAGCATCCGCAGCTCCGCGACGGTCCGTGTGAGGCGCGCAGGCGAGGCGACGGGACGGCCGGCGATCGCGCGAGCCTGCTCGCCGAGGACGTCGAACACGCCGAGCAGGTCCGGCGCGCGCTCGGCGATCGCTTCGCGCTGGAGCGCGACGGTCGCCTCGTCGCCGCGGGCGATCGGGCCCGTCAGCGCATCGGCCGCGCCGTGCTCGGCCCAGTTGTCGACGCTTGCGCGGACGAGCGGAGCGAGCGCCGAGCGCGGCACGCCGGCGGTTGCGGCGAGGCGCTCCGCGGCCGCCTCGAGCGCGACGAGCAGATTCGACGCCACCGAGGCGGCGGCGTGGTAGGCGGCCCGGTCCTCGTCGGCGATCGTGAACGGCGACATCCCGAGCGCCAGCGCCAGGTGCTCCGCAAGCGAGCGTGCCCGCTCGCTCGTGCCGGCGATCGCGCAGCCGGCACCCGCGAACACGGCGCCTGCGGGCGTCACGGTCATCAGTGGGTGCAGGCCGAACGCCTCATGGCCCGCGAGCACACCGAGTCCGGTCGCGCCGGAGCAGTGCCCGACGAGCATGCCCGGGCGCAGGACAGCTGCGGCAGCGGCGAGCTCGGAGTCCGGCACGCAGAGCAGCACGGCATCGGCATCCGCACCGTCGAATCCGCGACCGAATGGCCCGTCGGCGGGCAGCGAGGCAGCATCGAGCGCGCCCGCGAGTGCCGAGCCGAGTCGGCCAGCACCGACGATGGCGATGCGCGGTGGAATGTCGGTCCAGTTCCCCATTGGGATACCGGTCGCGGTCTGCTCCGTGCCCTTCCAGGACTGTCGTGGTCCGGGGTCCGGCCCCGAAGGTGACGGCCCCGTCATACGGAACGGTATCACCCGCGCGGGTCGGCACCGGGCGGCCGGTAGCATCGCGCCGGATGGCCGTTCCGGACACCGCCGAAGCCCGTCGCGATGTTCTCGCGGAGGTCTATCGCGACGTGCGCGCGTGCACCCGCTGCCCGCAGCTCGCCGCGGCGCGCACGCAGGTCGTCTTCGGCGCCGGCAACGCCGATGCGGACATCCTCTTCGTCGGCGAGGCTCCGGGCGAGAACGAGGACCGCGACGGCATCCCGTTCGTCGGGCGCGCCGGCAAGCTGCTGACCCAGCTGCTGGCGGAGATCGGCATCGCCCGCGAGGACGTCTTCATCGCCAACGTGCTCAAGTGCCGGCCGCCCGACAACCGCAATCCGGCGGGTCCCGAGATCGCCAACTGCTCCGGGTGGCTCTACCGCCAGCTCGAGCTGATCCAGCCGACCGTCGTCGTCACGCTCGGCAACTTCGCGACCCGGCTGCTGCGCGAGGACCAGACGTCGATCACGCGGATCCACGGTCAGGTCGAGGTGCGCACGATCGGCCCGCGGGCCGTGCGGCTGCTGCCGGTCCTGCATCCTGCCGCCGCCCTCTACACGCCGTCCAATCGGGAGGTCCTGGCCCGGGATCTGGCGCTGATCCCCGCGCTGCTCGCGCTGGGCGCGCCGCCGCAGCCGGAGCCGGACGCCGCCACGGCCGAGGCCGACGACCTGATCGCGCAGGCGCGGGCGGCGCTCGCTGAGGAGGCGGCCGCGCCCCAGCCCGAGGAGCCGGTACCCGTTCCGGCGCCGCCGGCCACCGGCGCGCAGGACGAGCAGCCGGATCCGGCGGACAGCCAGCTCGGGCTCTTCTGATGCCCGGGCCTGTCAGCGTGGCACGGCACGTGACCCAGAGCGCCGCCGACACCGAGCGCCTCGCGGCGCAGCTCGCCGCGACGCTGAGCGCGGGTGAGGTGGTCCTCGTCTCCGGGGAGCTCGGTGCCGGGAAGACGACGTTCGTGCGCGGTGCGTGCCGCGCGCTGGGCGTGACCGACCGTGTCACGAGCCCGACCTTCACGCTCGCGCGCCGCTACGAGACCGGCCGGATCCCGGTGTCGCACCTGGACCTGTACCGGCTGGCCGGCGGGGAGAGCGGCGATCCCGACCTGCTCGCCGACGAGCTCGGACCCGATCGCGCCGCGTTCGTCGAGTGGCCCGAGGCTGCGGCCGAGCCGCTGGCGGGCGTCGCGGTGGTCGCACACGTGCGGCTGGACCACGACGGGCCCGAGCGGCGGATCGTCACGATCGAGCGTGCGGCGCGGGCATGAGCCTGGTCCTCGCGTTCGACACGGCGACGAGCGCGACCGTCGTCGGCCTTCTGCAGCCCGGCGGCGCGGCGATCGAGCGTCGCGACGATCCGGTCGCCGGCGAGCGGCCGCGGCACGCACAGATGCTGTTGGCGCTCTGCGAGGACGCGCTCAGGGCAGCCGGCGCAACCTGGGCGGACGTCGGCAGGATCGGCGCGGGGGTGGGCCCCGGCAGCTTCACCGGGCTGCGGATCGGGGTGGCGACGGCGCGCGCGCTCGCGCAGGCACGCAGCATCGAGGTCGTCGCCGTCTCGACGCTGGAGGCCCTCGCCCGCGGTGCGATGAGTGCCGGCCCGGCGACGCACGACGTCCTCGCCGTGCTCGACGCGCGCCGCGGTGAGGCGTTCGTCGCGGCGTTCGGCGACCACCCGCCGCCCGCGGCGGCAGCGGTGCAGCCGCCGGCGCTGGCGGGGCTCGGCGGTGCGGGCTGGGTGGCGGTCGGGGATGGCGCTGTGCGCTATCGCGGCGAGCTGGAGCCGGCCGGCATCGAGGTTCCCCCCGACGCAGATCCGCGTCACCGCGTCAGCGCCGCCGCCCTGGCTGGGCTCGCCGCCGCAGGCACGCCGATCCCCGTCGCTACGCTCGTCCCTGACTACGTTCGCCTTCCCGACGCGCAGGTCCAGCACCGTCGCGTCGCAGCCGGGCCGTGACCGACGTCGCTCTCGACATCCGCCGCCTGACCTACGCGGACCTCCCGCAGGTGATCGCGATCGAGCGGCGCGCATTTCCGACGCCGTGGTCGCTGGCGATGTTCGTCCTCGAGCTGAGCAAGCCCGGCGGCCACTGCCTCGCGGCGCGGCGCGGCGGGACGCTGACCGGCTACGTGATCTGCTCGCGCTACGAGGACGTCTGGCACATCATGAATGTGGCGATCGATCCGCGCGATCTGCGGCAGGGGATCGCGACCGCGCTGCTCGACGAACTGATCGCCCGGCTCGGCGAGGACGCGCGCATCACGCTGGAGGTGCGCCCGTCGAACGACCCTGCGATCGCGCTGTACGAGCGCTTCGGGTTCCTCGCCGCCGGCACGCGCCGGCGCTACTACCAGGACAACGGCGAGGACGCCCTGATCATGTGGCGCACGCCCGCAACCCGGGAGGGACGCCTCGACGACGTCCCCAACCCCGGGCCGGTGGCGTCCACGTGAGCGGCGCCGGCGTCGTCCTGGGCATCGAGACGAGCTGCGACGACACCTGTGCGGCGATCGTCACGCGCGCGGGCGAGGTGCGCTCGAACGTGGTCTCCTCGCAGGGCGTGCACGACCAGTTCGGTGGCGTCGTCCCGGAGATCGCCGCGCGCCACCACCTGACGCTGATGGGGCCGGTGATCGACGATGCGCTGCGCGCGGCGCAGGTCACGCTCGACGATGTCGACGCGGTCGCGGTGACGGCCGGGCCGGGCCTGGTCGGCGCGCTGCTCGTCGGCGTCGCGAGTGCCAAGTCGATCGCCGCCGCGCGCGGGCTGCCGCTGATCGCGGTCGACCATCTCCAGGGGCACGTCGCCGCGAACTTCGCGTCGCCCGACCCGTTCGAGCCACCGTTCGTCTGCCTGGTCGCCAGCGGTGGGCACACGTTCCTCGCGCGCGTGGACGATCACGACGGGTTCGAGGTGCTCGGCGCGACGCTCGACGACGCCGCCGGCGAGGCGTTCGACAAGGGCGCCCGCATGCTCGGCCTGCCGTTCCCCGGGGGTCCGCACCTGCAGCGCCTCGCGCAGGACGGCGACCCTGCGGCCTTCGACTTTCCCCGCGCCGCGGGTGTTCCCGGCCTCGACTTCAGCTTCGCCGGGCTGAAGACCTCACTGCTGTACACGCTGCGCGATCTCGGCCGGGACGAGTCCGAGCGCCGGCGCGTGGACCTTGCCGCCTCCTTCCAGGAGGCGATCGTCGACGCGCTCGCGCAGCGGGCCGCGCGGGCGCTGGCGCAGACCGGGCTTGAGCGCCTGGCGATCGGCGGCGGCGTCGCCGCGAACGGGCCGCTGCGTGAGCGCCTGCAGTCGCTCGGGGCTGTGACGCACGTGCCGGCGCCGGAGCTGTGCACCGACAACGCCGCGATGATCGCGCTCGCGGCACTCGACCTCGAGCCGCTCGCCGCCCCTGCTGCGCTGGCGCTGGAGGTGTTCGCGACGGGCGAGCGCGGGCTGTGACGCCGCAGCTCACCGTCTACGTCCGTACCGGATGCCACCTCTGCGGCATCGCGCTGGACAGGCTGCGCGCGCTGCAGCCAGGTCACGCCTTCGCCCTGGACGTCGTGGACATCGAGTCCGATGACGCGCTGCACGCGCGCTATCTGGAGCGGATCCCCGTGATCGTCCTCGACGGCGAGGAGCTCTACGACTTCGTCGTCGACGAGCCCGACCTGATGCGGCGCCTGCGGGCGGTAGAGTCGGATTGAGATGAGCATCGGGGAGATCGAGCGCGCCGAGCAGAACGGGGTCGAGGGCGAACCGCCGGTCGCGCGGCTGTCGCTCGGCGTCGCAGCGCGCCTGTCGCGCTACCTGCAGGTGCTCACGCAGGCGAAGAAGATGGGCCGCGAGACGATCTCCTCGAAGGAGCTCTCGGACTACACGCACGTGAACTCGACGCAGATCCGCCGCGATCTGTCGGGCTTCGGGAAGTTCGGCAAGCGCGGCGTCGGCTACAACGTCGACTCGCTGGTCACGCAGATCCGGCGGATCCTGCAGACCGGCGGCCAGCACAACATCGCGCTGTTCGGAGCCGGCCACCTCGGCAAGGCGATCGCCTCGTCGGACATCTTCGCCGACCACGGATTCAACGTCGTCGCGATCTTCGATGCGGACACCCGCAAGGTCGGCTCGAAGGTCGGCGGCCAGAAGGTTCGCGACGTCGGCGATCTCGGCCAGGTCGTCGAGGACGAGGGCATCGTCGTCGGCGTGCTCGCGGTCCCCACGGTCGCCGCCCAGCCGCTGGCCGATCAGCTCGTCGCCGCCGGCGTGCGCATCATCTTCAACTACTCCGACGCGCTGCTCCAGGTGCCGCCGGACGTGACGGTGCACACGTCCAGCCCCGCGGTCGACCTGCTGCATGCGCTGTACTTCTACCTGTCGTGAGTAGCGCGCTGGACCTGGATGGGGCTGAACTGGCCTTTGCCGAGTCGACCGAGGGGACGGTCGGCATCGAGGAGGAGTTCGCGATCCTCGACTGCGACTCGCTCGACCTCGTCCCGCGTTTCGAGGAGCTGCGCGACGACGCCCAGGACGATCCGGTCCTCGCCACATCGATCGCCGGCGAGCTGATCTCCTCGGAGATCGAGATCCGCTCGGGCCCAGGCGACGACGTCCACGACGCGATCCGCCGCCAGCGTGAGATGCGCCGGCTCCTGTTCGCCCACGCAGCCGACCACGGCGTCGCGCTCGGCGCGACCGGGACGCACCCCTGGGCCGACTTCCGCGAGCAGCCGAACATCGACACCGAGCACTACCGGCGGGTCGTCGACGGCCTCCAGTATGTGGCCCGGCGCAACAACACGTTCTCGCTGCACGTCCACGTCGGCGTCCGCGACCTCGACCGTGCCGTCCGCACCTGCGACCGGCTGCGCCCCGTGCTGCCGGTGCTGCTGGCGCTGAGCGCCAACTCGCCACTGGTCGACGGTCTCGACAGCGGTCTGCACTCAGCGCGCTCACAGGTCTTCACGAAGTCGTTCCCGCGCTGCGGCGTGCCCGATGCCTACGGAAGCTGGGCGGCCTACCGCGCCTACCTCGAGATGCTCGTCGCCACCGGCTCGATCGTCGAGTCCACGCAGGTCTGGTGGTCGGTGCGCCCGCACCTGGCGTTCGGCACGGTCGAGGTCCGGATCTGCGACGTCCAGGGCACCGCGGGCGAGTCCGAGGCACTCAGTGAGCTGATCACCGCGTGCGTGCTGCAGGCATCACGCGACGTCTCCGACGGCGTGCCGTTCCGCGATCCTGAGCCGCGCCTGATCGAGGAGAACCTGTGGCGAGCGATCCGCTGGGGGCTCGACGGGCGCATGATCGACCTCGAGCGTTTCGCGGAGGAGCCGACGCGCGGGGCGATCGAGCGGCTGATGTCGTGGACGGCCCCCGTCCGCGGCGAGTACGCGATCAACCCGATCCTCCCCGAGCTCAACGGCGCCCAGCGCCAGCGCGCGGCGCTCGCCGCCGGGGCGACCCTCCCCGAAGCATTCGCCGCGGCCGTCGAGGAGACCGCCCGGACGTACGCACCCGCAACCGACCCTGAGGTCCCAGCACCATGACCGATGAGCCCTTGATCCCCGGCGCCGACGCAGGCCGGCCGCCCACCGAGGAGGAGCTGCGCGCCGCCTACGAGGCGGAGCTCGCGCAGCTGCGGATCGAAGAGGTCCTGATCCAGACGATCGTCTCGCTGCTGAACCTCGGTGCCCGCAAGGCCGGCCTGGTGCCTGGCAGCGAGGCCGAGCGCGACCTGGCGCAGGTGCAGCTGGCGATCGAGGGCGCGCGAGCGCTGATGCCCGTCGCCGAGCCGGCGCTGGGCCCCAACGCGGGTCCGCTGCGTGATGCGCTGTCGCAGCTGCAGATGGCCTACGCCCAGCTCGCCGGCGCGACGGGCTCCGGCGGGGCCGAGGGCTCCGGCGGGGCCGAGGGCTCCGGGACGCCCGGGTCCGGCGAGCCCGCCGGCCCCGAGGGCGAGGGTGGCGCCGGACCGGCCCAGAGCTCCGGCCGGCTCTGGGTTCCAGGGCAGTAGAAAGGCCTCCAAGCGGGAAAAGCCATTCCGCTGCGGTTCCCGCTACCATCCGGCGCGCTTTCCCAGCCGGGGCGCACGCTGACGTGCGCCCCGCTTTATGTCGTCGCGCCCCGAGCCGCGACACCTTACTTCGGAGGATCGACCGTTGACTGAGTTCCTGACCGACCACGGGGTCATCGTGGCCGTGGTCTGCGCCCTGATCGCCGTCGCGTACGGTGTCTTGACGACGACGCAGCTGCTGGCGCTCTCGCCCGGCAACGCAGAGATGCAGCGCATCTCGGGAGCCGTCCAGGAGGGCGCGCGGGCCTATCTCAATCGCCAGTACATGGTGATCGCGGCCGTCGGTGCGATCCTGTTCGTGGCGCTGCTCTTCATCCAGGACGGCTACGTCGCCGTCGGCTTCCTGATCGGCGGCATCCTGTCCGGTGCGGCCGGCTACATCGGCATGAACGTGTCGGTGCGGGCCAACTGCCGCGTGGCCGAATCCGCTCGCGGCGGCATCAGCCCGGCGCTCAAGGTCGCATTCCGCGGTGGTGCGATCACCGGCATGCTCGTCGTCGGCCTCGCGCTGCTCGGCGTCGCCGGCTACTACGGAATCCTCACAGCGTTCTTCGATCAGACGCAGAAGGAGGCCGTTGACGCGCTCATCGGCCTCGGCTTCGGCGGCTCGCTGATCTCCGTCTTCGCACGACTGGGCGGCGGCATCTTCACCAAGGCCGCCGACGTCGGTGCCGACCTCGTCGGCAAGGTCGAGGCGGGCATCCCCGAGGACGACCCGCGCAACCCCGCGGTGATCGCCGACAACGTCGGTGACAACGTCGGCGACTGCGCCGGCATGGCGGCCGACCTGTTCGAGACGTACGCGGTCACGGCCGTCGCGGTCATGCTGCTCGGCGTCCTGACCTTCCAGGAGTCGACCGCGGTCGCGCTCTACCCGCTCGTGCTCGGCGGCGCGGCGATCATCGCCTCGATCATCGGCACGTACGCGGTCAGGACCACCACGGGCAACGTCGAGCGCGCGCTGTACCAGGGCCTGATCGTGTCTGGCGTCATCGCCGCGATCGCGTTCTACCCGATCACCTACTGGATGATGGACGGTCTCTCGTACGTGACCGCTGAAGGTTCCATCAGCGTCCCGAGCGTCACCGATCTCTACCTCTGCTCGCTCGTCGGCATCGTCGTGACCGCGCTGCTCTTCGTGATCACCGACTACTACACGTCGACGCGCTTCGGCCCCGTCCGCAAGACCGCGGAAGCCTCGCAGACCGGTCACGCGACGAACATCATCTCCGGCCTGGCCCAGGGCCTGCAGGCGACGGCGCTCCCGGCGCTCGTGCTCGTGCTCGGCATCCTGGTGTCGTGGAAGCTCGCCGGCGGTTCCGCGGAGAATCCCGACCAGGGCATCTACGGCATCGGCATCGCAGTGATGGGCCAGCTCTCGCTGACGGGCCTGATCGTCGCGCTCGACGCGTTCGGGCCGATCACGGACAACGCCGGCGGCATCGCCGAGATGGCGGACATGCCCGAAGAGGTCCGCAATGTGACGGACCCGCTCGACGCGGTCGGCAACACCACGAAGGCCGTCACCAAGGGCTACGCGATCGGTTCGGCGGTCCTCGCCGCGATCGTCCTGTTCGCGGGCTTCAAGGCAGAGCTCGACCTCGAGGGCGTCAGCACCCTGTTCCGGGTCGACGACCCGGCAGTGCTGATGGGTCTCCTCATCGGCGGCATGATGGTCACGCTGTTCGCCGCGCTCTCGATGGAGGCCGTCGGCCGTGCCGGCGGCGCCGTCGTGGAGGAGGTGCGCCGGCAGTTCCGCGAGAAGCCGGGGATCATGGAGGGCACCGACCAGCCCGACTACGCGGCCTGCGTGGACATCGTCACCAAGTCCGCGCAGCGCGAGATGATCATCCCGTCGCTGATCCCGATCGTGCTCACGACGATCGTCGGCCTGATCAGCGTTCAGGCGCTCGGCGGCCTGCTCATCGGCGTCATCGTCGTCGGCTTCTTCTTCGCCGTCATGATGACCGCCGGCGGCGGCGCCTGGGACAACGCCAAGAAGCTGATCGAGGACGGCGCGTTCGGGGGCAAGGGCTCCGAGGCTCACGCCGCGTCGGTCACCGGCGACACCGTCGGCGACCCGTTCAAGGACACCGCGGGCCCGGCGATCAACCCGATGATCAAGGTCGCCAACATCGTCGCGATCCTGATCATCCCGATCATCACCTGATGATCGGGATGATCGGTCGCGGATCTCGCGGCGCCTGAGACCACCCGCCGGCCGAGGGCAGTGCCTCCAGCACAGCTCCTCGGCCGCGTGTGGCCTCAGGCATCCACGATCTCTCGCTCCTGCGCTGGTGGATCACTGACTCGGGCTCCTGCGCTGTGGTGGTGCTCTTTGACGGCGGGCTTGCCGTCCGCGGATACTGCGCGGCATGACGATGACGACTTCGGCTTCTGAGGTTCCCGCGCTTGGTGCGGCGACGATGGTGGAGGCGTTCCGGCTGACGGCTGCGGCGCGGCCGGATCAGGTTGCCGTGCGTGCGCCGGACGACTCCGTCTCGTACACGTTCTCCGAGTTGAAGGAGCGTGCGGAGCGGCTTGCCGCCGGGCTGCACGGGCTGGGGCTGCGGCGTGGTGACACGTTCGGGATCATGCTCGTCAACCGGCCCGAGTTCCACGTGGTGGACCTGGCTGCGCTGCACGTCGGCGCGACCCCGTTCTCGATCTACAACACATCCGCCCCCGAGCAGATCGAGTACCTGTTCGGTGACGCGGGGACGCGCATCGCCCTCGTCGAGCGCCAGTTCATCGAGCGCGTGCTCGCGGCGCGTGACGCGGGCACCGCGCTGGAGACGGTCATCCTCGTGGACGCCGAGCCGGGCGAGAGCCTGCCCGACGGCGTGATCTCGCTCGCGCAGGCCGAGCAGGCTGCGGACCCGGACTTCGACATCGAGGCGTCCGTCGCCGCGATTGAGCCCGGGGACGTGCTGACGCTCATCTACACCTCGGGCACCACCGGCCCGCCGAAGGGCGTGATGCTCACGCACGCGAACATGCTCGGCATGATCGGCGGGATGGACCGGGCCTACTCGTGGCCCGCAGACGGGAGCGCCGTCTCGTTCCTTCCGACTGCCCACGTCGCGGACCGCTGGGGCTTCTACTACGCCTCGATGCTGACGTACGGCTACACGGTGACGACGTGCGCCGATGCGAAGAGCCTGATGCAGATCGTCGCGCAGGTGGAGCCGACGTTCTTCGGCGGCGTCCCGCGGATCTGGGAGAAGCTCAAGGCCGGTATCACCGCGATGATCGCCGGTCAGGACGACCCGGCCGTCAGGGCCAAGATGGAGGGCGCGATCCAGGCGGTCGTCCGGAAGGTGCAGCTCGAGCAGGCCGGCGAGCCGGTTCCCGCCGAGCTTGCCGCCGGCGTCGCACAGGCCGAGGAGCAGCTGTTCGCACCGCTGCGGACGCGGCTGGGCCTTGGGAAGGTGCAATGGAACGTCGTCGGCGCGGCGCCGACGCCGCTCGAAGTCCTCGAGTTCTTCGCTGCGATCGGGCTGCCGCCGTGCGAGGTCTGGGGGATGAGCGAGACCTCCTGCATCTCGACGTTCAACGCGCCGGACGACATCCGCCTTGGGACCGTCGGCAAGCCGATCCCGGGCGTCGAGCTGCGCCTCGCCGAGGACGGCGAGCTGTTCGTCAAGGGCCCGAACGTCATGAAGGGCTACCGCGGCCAGCCGGAGAAGACGGCCGAGTGTCTGTCGGCTGACGGGTGGCTCGCCACCGGCGACATCGCGGAGATCGACGCCGACGGCTTCGTGCGCATCGTCGACCGCAAGAAGGAGCTGATCATCAACGCGGCCGGCAAGAACATGTCGCCGGCGAACATCGAGGCGCGCATCAAGACCGCCTCGCCGCTCATCGGGCAGGCCGTCTGCATCGGTGACGGGCGCCCGTACAACGTCGCGCTGATCGCGCTGGACCCGGACGGCGCCGCCGGCCACGACCCCGCGAGCCCCGCGACGCGGGCGCTGATCGAGCAGGCGGTCGAGCTTGCCAACAGTCAGCTCAGCCGCGTCGAGCAGATCAAGAAGTTCACGATCCTCGCCGGCGAGTGGCAGCCCGGGGGCGATGAGCTGACGCCGACGATGAAGCTCAAGCGCAAGCCGATCGGGGCGAAGTACGCGGCCGAGATCGAGGCGCTCTACAGCTGAGCGGGCCCGGCCGGGCAGGGGCCTGCGTCCAGGGCGTTCTGGACGCCGAGCGAGCCCCTGACAGACGGATTGCCGATCTATGCAGGAGCCCCCGTGCCCCGTAGCTTCCGTGCCGTGATGCGACGAGCGGTAGGAGGCGCGCTCCGAAAGGTGGCCTTGGGGGGATGGGCGGTCGTGGCGCTGCTGGCTCTGCCGGTGACGCCGACCGCTTTGGCACACGTGCACCACACAGGCGGTTCACAGGCGCATGCGGGTGGTCCTCGGGGGGAGGGCCACCCGGCACGCCTCACGCACGGGCAGTCGGACGGCAGGGAGGCGGACGGGGTTCGGGGGGACCCCGCTGCGCAGGACGGGCAGACGCCGCCTCCAGCTCCAGCGCCGTCCACTGACCCGCCCGAGCCGGCGCCGCCGGCACCGGAGCCCGCGGCCGCGCCGCAGATCGAGATCGGGACGGCACTCGGGCCGGTCGGTGGCGTGACGGGCGCCGCGAGCGCCACGGGCGAGGCCGCTGCGCAGCGTGACTCCGGCGCGCGCCGGGTTGCGCGCCTGAGCTTCGACGCACCGTCGCCGTTTGCGCCGCGCTCGCTGGCGGGCGGCCTGCACGCCGCGCCCGGCGCCAAGCTCGTTCAGGTCGCGATCCGCCGCGGCGGCCAGCGGCACGGCTGCGCCTGGTGGACTCCGCACACCGCGCGCTTCACCGCGGCCCGGCGCAGCCGCTGCTCCGCACCGCACTGGATGACCGCCGCCCTACGCCGCACGGCCGCCGGCTGGCGCTGGCGCGCGACGCTCGGCGGCGCGCTCGCAGCGGGCAACTACCGGTTTCTCGTGCGCGTGCTCGACGCCGACGGTCATCCGCTCGCCTTCCGGCAGGTCTAGTACATCCATCCGCAGGTTCCGGCCGGACGTGCTGGTCCGGCGTACGCGCCGCCCGCGCCTTTGCCGCTGTGACGATTGCCTGAGCCGGGCGCGCGGGCTACCGTGACGGTCATGAGCAGCGATACGCGCTTCTGGCATCCCTTCGCGGACATGGCGCAGGTGCGCTCAGCGGAGATCGTCATCACCTCCGGCGACGGCTGCACAGTGACCGACGCCGCCGGCAACAGCTATTTCGACGGCACCGCGAGCCTCTGGTGCGTGAACGCGGGCCACGGTCGCCAGGAGATCGGCGACGCGGCCGCGGCGCAGATGCGCGAGATCGCGACGTACTCCGCGTTCGGCGCGTTCGCCAACCGGCCCGCGCTGGACCTCGCCGAGCGTCTCGCCGGCTATGCCGAGGGCGTCGTCGACGATCCGCGGATCTTCTTCTGCCTCGGCGGCGGCGACGCGATCGACACCGCCGCAAAGCTCGCCCGGCGCTACTTCAGCGCGACCGGCCAGCCTGAGCGCACGCACATCATCGGCCGCACCCAGGGCTACCACGGGACGCACGGGCTCGGGACGAGCATCGGCGGCATCGCCGCCAACCAGGCCGGCATGGGCCCGCTGGACCCCGACACCTCGCACGTGCCGTGGGACTCGCTGGAGGCGCTCGAAGCCGAGTTCCTGCACGTCGGGCCCGAGCGGATCGCCGCGGTCTTCGCGGAGCCCGTGATCGGGGCGGGCGGCGTGCATCGCGTCCCGCCGACGTACCTGCAGGGCCTGCAGGAGCTCTGCCGGCGCCACGGTGCGCTGCTGGTCGCCGACAGCGTGATCGGCGCGTTCGGCCGGATGGGCACGTGGCTCGGCGTCGAGCGCTTCGGCCTGCAGCCCGACATGATCACGTTCGCCAAGGGGATCACGAGTGGGTACCTGCCGCTCGGCGGTGTGGTCATCAGCGGGCGCGTGGCGGAGCCGTTCTGGACCCCGTCCGAGGGTCCGGGCCTCTGGTTTCGCCACGGGCAGACCTACTCCGGTCATCCGACCTGCTGCGCGGCGGCGATGGCGAACCTCGACATCATCGAGCGCGAGGGGCTGCTCGACCGCGCGCGCGAGCTCGAGGACGAGATCGCCACGGCCTTCGGGCGCCTCGAGGGCGGCGCGCTGGTCGGGCAGATTCGCACCGGCATCGGCGCGCTCGGCGCCGTCGCGTTCGATCCGCAGGCGCTCGCCGAGCACCCCGATCTGCCGGCGCGCACGTTCGCCCAGGCCAAGGCCCGCGGCGTGCTCGTGCGGCCACTCGGCGACGCCGTGGCGATCTCCCCGCCGCTGATCGCCACGCGCCGGCAGATCGACGATGCGGCGCAGGCGATCGGCGAGGCCGTCGCCGCCGTGGCCGCGGACCTGGGGATCGCCGCCGGCAGCATATGAGTGCTGCTGCGCCCCGGCCGGGCCGCGAGCGTAGACTGCCGCGGCGCTGATGGCGGAACGCGCATAGATGGCTGAGCGCCGGCTCCACGGGCTCCAGCGGGTGCTGGGCGTCAACGCGTTGTTCGCGACCGCCTACGGCAACGTCGGCTCGTCGATCTACTACGCGCTCGGCCTGGTCGCGTCGTTCGCGCTGGGGCTCACGCCGGTCGTCTTCGTCATCACCGGCTTCATCTTCTGGCTCACCGCTTCGACCTACGCCGAGGCGACGTCGATGTACCCGGAGGCGGGGGGCTCGTCGAGCTTTGCCCGCCGTGCGTTCAACGAGTTCTGGAGCTTCTTCGCCGCCTGGGCGCAGATGCTCAACTACACGATCACGATCGCGATCTCCGCGTTCTTCGTCCCGCACTACATCGGCGGGCTGTTCTGGGACCCGCTGCGCAGCTCTCCCGGCGACATCATCTTCGGGATCGTCGTCGTGCTGATCCTCTGCGCGATCAACGTCGTCGGCGTGGAGGAGTCGGCGGGCGTCAACATCACGCTCGCGGTGCTCGACTTCGCGACGCAGCTCCTGCTCGTGCTCGTCGGCGCCGTGCTCGTGCTCTCGCCCGAGGTCCTCGCCAACAACATCGACTTCGGTATCGCGCCGACCTGGAAGGACTTCTTCCTCGCGATACCCGTCGGCATGATCGCCTACACCGGCATCGAGACGATCTCGAACATGGCCGAGGAGGCCAAGGACGAGACGAAGACGATCCCCAAGGCGATCAACCGCGTCGTCATCGCCGTGTTCGCGATCTATGCGGCGCTGCCCGCCGTCGCGCTGTCGGCGCTGCCGGTCACGCAGGGCGCCGACGGGACCTACTCCACGCTGCTCGGTGAGCCGGAGGACGCCGGCGGGTACGCCGGCGACCCGATCCTCGGCGTCGTCAAGCAGATCGACCTCGGCGCCTTCCAGGGGGCGGCCGAGCTGTATGTCGGCCTGCTGGCGGCGACGATCCTCTTCATCGCGACGAATGCCGGAATCATCGGGGTCTCGCGGCTCGTCTACTCGATGGGGATCCACCGCCAGGTGCCCGACCGGCTGCGGCAGTTGCACCCGAAGTACGGGACGCCCTGGATCGGCATCCTGGTGTTCGGCGCCGTCGCCTGCCTGGCGATGATTCCCGGCCAGGCCGCGTTCCTGGGCAACATGTACGCGTTCGGGGCGATGCTGTCGTTCACGATCGCGCACCTCGCGCTGATCCGGCTGCGTTTCAAGTACCCGGACGCTGAGCGGCCGTGGACCGGCCCGATGAACATCCAGGCGGGCGGCGTCAGCATCCCGGTCTTCGCGATCCTCGGCCTGCTGGGCACGGGGCTCGCATTCGTCGTCGTCACCGCGCTGCACCTCGACATCGCGGTCGTCGGCGTCGCGTGGCTGGCCTTCGGTTGCAGCTTCTACGTCTGGTACCGCCACCGGCACGACCTGAACCTGACGGAGACCGTGCGCGTCGCCGTCCCCAAACCGGTTGTGGCGCACGAGGCCGAGTACGACTCGGTGCTGGTCGCGCTGGACCCGCGCAGCTACTCGCCCGGGGCGGTCTCCACGGCGGTGCGGATGGCGGCCCGCAAGCGCCGCGGGATCCACGTGCTCGTGCCGATCGTCGTGCCGGCATCGGCGCCCGTGAACGCGTCGATGCCCGAGCAGGAGTCGGCCGCGCAGGCGCTGATCGAGCAGGCCCGCCTGCAGGGCGGCCGGCGCGTCACCGGACACTGGGAGAAGGTCCGCGCCGGGCAGGCCGGCCGCCTGATCGTCGAGGAGGCACGCGTGCTGCGCGCGCGCGCGATCGTCATGCCGCTCCCACCGCGCCAGGCCGGCTCGGTCTTCGGCAAGACGCTCGAGACGGTGCTGCAGGACCGCCCGTGCCGCGTGATCATCCAGACGGACCCCCAGGCGCAGCGGCCGAAGCCGCCGCAGGCCGCGTAGCATCGGCGCGCAGCATGTCCGGCCGTGATGCGCACCGCCAGATGACGAAGGCCATGTCGGTGGTGCTGATCCTCGTCGGCCTCGCGATCCTGATCCGCACGGTCAGCGCCGGCGGCGGCCCGCTCGCGACCGGCATCCTGATCGGCGTGCTGTTCGTCGCCGCCGGGCTCGGGCGCCTGTGGGTCGCGCGGAGGACGCAGTGAGCGAGCAGCGCCAGCAGCGCAGCGAGCAGCTCTTCCGGCGCGGCCTCGGCTCGCCGATGCTGTTCAGCATCGTCTGGACGGTTCTCGCGAGCGCGGTCTACTTCGCGCTCGGTGTCGTCGCGGACTACGCGCTCGGCCTGACGCCGGTCGTGTTCCTCGCCTCCGGCGTGATGTTCCTGCTGGCCGCCATGACCTATGTCGAAGGGTCCTCGCTGCACCAGGACCGCGGTGGCTCGACGGTCTTCGCGCGCTATGCCTTCAACGAGCTCTGGAGCTTCATCGCAGGCTGGGCGGTGCTGCTGGACTACGTGATCCTGATCGCGGCGACGGCGTTCAGCGCGACGAACTACCTGGGTGCGTTCTGGGAGCCGCTGGGGGACGGCGCGGTCGAGATCCTCGCGATGTTCGGGATCCTCGTCTACGTCGCCGCGCGCAACATCCGCGGCTTCTCGACCACGCGCTCCTCGCGGATCCGGCTGCTGGTCGTGGCCGACGTCGGGATCCAGCTGCTGATCATCGTCCTGGGCCTGGCGTTGCTGTTCGATGCGGAGGCGATCACCAGCACGATCGAACTCGGGACCACGCCGACGGTCGAGGACGTGATCGTGGCGCTCGGCATCGCGACGGTGGTGTCGACCGGCCTGGAGTCGGCCGCGGGGCTGGCGGGCGAGGTCGGCGTCTCGCGCAAGGACCTGCGCCGCCTGGTCAACGCGTCGTCGATGACGGTGTTCGTCGTCTACACCGGCATCGCGCTGGTGGCGATGAGCGCGCAGCCGGTCGTGAACGGGAAGACCGCGCTCGGCGAGCAGTACCGCGACGCGCCGATGCTCGGCGTGGTGGCCGCGTTCAAGCAGGAGTGGCTGCGCGACTCGCTCAAGTACGCGGTCGCGGCGGTCGCGGCGGTGACGCTGATCGCTGCTGCCAACGCGGCGATGCTCGGCCTCTCGCGCCTGGCCTACCAGCTCTCGACCAACCGGCAGATCCCGAGCGCGCTGGGCCGCCTGCATCCGACCCGTTTCACGCCGTGGGTGCTGATCGTGCTCGCGACGATCATCGCGGCGGTGCTGGCGCTGCCCCGCGACCTGGACATGCTGCTGGGGCTGTACGCGTTCGGTGCCCTGCTGGGCCTGACGATCGCGCACGCCTCGATCGTGCGCCTGCGGATCACCGAGCCCGATCGGCCGCGCCCGTACACGACGCCCGCCAACATCACGATCGGCGGCCGCTCGATCCCCGTCCCGACGCTGATCGGGATCGCGCTCAGCTCGCTGGCGTGGATCAGCGTGGTCATCACGCACGAGTCGGCGCGCTGGGTCGGGTTCGGCTGGATGCTCGGCGGCCTCGTGCTGTACGTCGCCTACCGCAAGGGCAGCGGCAAGTCGCTGCTGCGGCGCGTCACCGTGCCGCGTGAGGCGCTGCTCGGGGACCACCACGGCGTCCAGTACGGCTCGATCCTCGTGCCGATCTTCGGGACGAGCCTGGACGACGACATCGTGCAGACTGCGGGACGGCTCGCCGCCGAGGAGGGACTGGACGCCGGTGAAGGGCCGACGATCGAGGCGATCTGGGTGTTCGAGATCCCGATGTCGCTGCCGATCGACGCGCGGCTGCCCGATGGCGAGCTCGCCCGCGCACGGGCGGCGCTGGGCCGCGCAAAGGCGGTGGGGGAGGAGTACGACGGGGTCGAGGTCGCCACGGCGACCGTCCGGGCCCGCCGCGCGGGCCAGGCGATCGTCGACGAGGCACGCCGGCGTGGGGTGCAGGCGATCGTCCTGGCCGCCGAGGAGCCGTCGAAGATCCGTGGCGGGACCCGGCTGGGTGGGCTCGGCGGCTCGGAGAACTACGTTGGCGAGGCGACGAAGACGGTCATCTCCAAGGCGCCGTGCACGGTGATTCTGACCGCGCCGCCGATGGACGACCGCTCCGTGTCCTCGGGCGCACCTGAAGATCCGGTGCCGCGCACGGTCCAGCCGGCCGAGCCCGATCGCTAGCATCGCGTCGCGATGTCCTTCATCCTGATCGTCGGCGCCGGCCGTGTGGGCTCGGCCGTAGCGCGTTCGATGCTTGCCGCGGGGCACGAGGTCTCGGTCGTGGACGAGGACCCGCTGTCGCACGAGCGCCTCGACGCGGGCATGCCCACAACCTGGGAGGACGCCGGCGGGCGCTTCACGATCGGCAAGGCGCTCGAGCGCGACGCGTTGGTCGAGGCCGGGATCGAGCAGGCGGACGTGTTCATCGCCTCGACCAACGGCGACAACACGAACCTGACGATCGCGCAGATCGCGCGCCGCATGTTCGAGGTGCCCAACGTCCTCGTCCGGGTCATGGACCCCGCGCGTGCCGAGTGGTACGAGGCGCAGGGGCTGCAGACGATCTGCCCGACGCGCTACGCGATCTCGATGTTCGAGGAGCGCCTGGCGCGCATCGGAGCGCCGAGCTGATGTACGCGATCATCGTCGGCGGCGGCAAGGTCGGCCTGAACCTCGCCCGAGAGCTGCTGTCGAAGGGCTCCGAGGTGACGTTGATCGAGCAGCGCCGCGACCGCTACACCGCGATCGAGGCCGAGCTCGAGTACGTCGCCCAGTATGGGGACGGCACCGAGCTGTGGGTCCTCGAGCGCGCCGGCATCCAGCGCGCCGACCTGCTCGTCGCGGTGACCGGCGACGACGAGGACAACCTGCTCGTCTGCCAGATCGCGCGCGAGAAGTACCTCGTCGACCGGATCATCGCCCGCGTCAACAACCCCCGCAACAAGCAGTACTTCGACCTGCTGGGCATCCAGCCGTCGGTCTCGGCGACCGACCTCATCCTGCGCCTGATCGAGCACGAGGTGCCGCAGTACGGCACCGTCCATCTGCTCGACCTGCCCGGCGAGAAGCTCGAGATCATCGAGATGGAGGTCGTCCCCGGCGCGGCCGCAGCCGGCAAGGCCGTTCAGGACATCGCGATGCCCGAGGGCAGCCTCGTCATCTCGGTGCTGCGCGAGGACGGCGGCTTCGTTCCCAAGGCGGACACGGTGATCGAGCCCGGCGACGAGGTGCTGGTGTGCCTCGATCCGGGGCTCGAGGACGACGTGACGCCGCTGTTCACCGGCTGATCCGCCTGCCAGCGACGACTTGACGCGCAGCCGTCTGCGCGGCGGGGGAGCATGCGCGGATGCACTTCTACCCGCAGCTCGCCGGCCCGCGGACGCGCACGATCGCGTTCGATCTCATCGTCGTCCTGCTGATCACGCTGTTCGCGTGGTCGGGCCTGAAGGTCCACAGCACCGTGCAGGACCTCAACTCGATCTCCCGCGGGGTGCAGGAGGCGGGAACCTCGGTGCAGACCGGGTTCGCGGACGTCGCCGGCGCCGTCGGCCAGATCCCGCTCGTCGGCAGCGCGCTGAGCGACAGCCTCGGCACAGCCGGCAAGGCGACCGGCGGAAACGTCCTGGCCGCAGGGCGCCAGGGGGAGGAGGCGGTCAACGACACGGCGCGCGTCCTCGGCTGGGTGACGTTCCTGCTGCCGACGCTGGTGCTGCTCGTGTTCTTCATCCCGCTGCGTGCGCTCCAGATCCGCGGCCTCACCGCGGCGCGCCGGGCACTCGACGGCACGGTCGGACCAGAGCGCCGAAGGCTGCTCGCGATGCGCGCGGCGTTCGGTCTGCCGTGGACCGATCTGAGGCCGTATTCGGCCGATCCGATCGGCGATCTGGAGGCCGGGCGGCTCGACCCGCTGGTCGCTGCGCTGTACGCCGAAGCGGGCCTGCGGCCACCGCCTGCCGACCAGTCCGCGGTCGGCTTCTGACGGCGGCGAACAGCGCGAAGCGACCTCCTATACTGCGGCGTCGTCGCCGGTGCGGGATGGTGTAATCGGCAACACACCTGCCTCTGGAGCAGGGATTCTAGGTTCGAGTCCTAGTCCCGCAGTACGCAAAACTCCCCTTCTGACGGGGGCTCGGTGGTTCGCGGGGAGCCTTGGCACGGTACGGTCGGGGTATGGCCACCAGTCCGAAGGACCCCGCCGAGCCACCCGCAGGGAAGAAGCCCGCCGCGAAGAAGCCCGCCGCGAAGAAGCCCGCAGCGAAGAAGCCCGCAGCGAAGAAGCCGGTCGCGAAGGTCGTGAAGGAGCCCGCGACGACGTGCTGGCGCTGCGGCGATGCGCTCCCGTGCCGCTTCGGGCACGAGCCCAAGTGACGTAGAGCGTCAGCGGACGAAACGAGCGGTCCCCTCGGGAATTCGTCCCGGCGAGCCCGCTCGTGACGCTCGATGTTCGCAACCGCGCCGGCGGCCCTGGGGTCCAGCCAGGAGGAGCGTTGTTCTGGAGGAGTAGCTCCCGTTGCAGCGCCGCCACAAACTCACGACCGAGGGTACGCCTGGCCCGGCTGGGGTTGCAATCCGTGAACTCCCGCAAATGCCCGGTTGGCGGCGATGGTGCGCTTCTCTGCACGGCGCCGCCCAGCCGCCAACGGGGGGACTCTGGAGGCAGGCGACGCCGTGAAGCCGACCTTAGGATCGCGGCGTGGCCTGAGACAACTGGGCTTTCGACCAGTCCCGCGGCTTTCCAGGCTGACTATTCTGTTCGCGACGTCACGAGCGCACGGGCCAGGCGGTAGCGCATTCGGGGGGAGCGCTCGTGACGTCGACGACTCCGCGCCGGACCGCCCGGCAGCGCGATTCGCCTGCATGCCGCGAGGTTCGAAACTCCTCCGCGCAGGCGCCGCAACTCTTGCGCCCGTGCTGAGTTGAAGCAGATACCGCGAGCACGTCAAGAGCTGTACCCCTGCCAGATGTACCGATGTGCTCGCGGATGACCTTTCCGCAGTGGGCGCCCCCGAGTTCCAGGCCGGGGGCGTCCGCGCGTTGAGGCTCCGTTCAGCGACAGACCTTGACGCCTGCGCGGATCGACTTCGTCGGGCTCTTGCCCTTGCGCACCTTGATGAACGCGCGGGCGCGGACGGTCAGGGTCGAGCCACTTGCAGCCTTCAGCGGCACCTTGAAGCGCATCGTGAACGGCGCCCGCTTGTCGAGCTTGACGCGCCTGGAGCCGACGAAGAAGTCCGTGCGGCGCACCTTCACGAAGACGTTGCCCTTGCGCTTCTGCTTCTTCCAGCTGAGCTTGGCGTTGAAGCTGCCGCCGCGCGGGACGCATGCGCCGGGGATCGACAGCGAGACGGTCGCGCCCGGAACGCTGACCTTGACGACGCGTGCCCTGCCGGACGGAGTGACGGGTGAGACCGGCGTGACGGGCGTGACCGGCGTGACGGGCGTGACCGGCGTGACGGGGGTCACCGGCGTGACGGGCTCGTCGGCGCTCGCCGTCCAGACGAAGCCCATCGTCGTCGACGCTCCGGCGAATGCATTGTCCGCGCCGGGGCCGCCGTTCGGGAAGGTCGCCGTGAAGCGGTACGTCCGGCCCTGGCGCGACTGGAAGGTGCCCAGGTCGCGGTCGGTGAATGCTCCAAGGCCGCCCGCGAACAGCGTCGCCGGGGCGCCCGGGTCGGTCACGTCGAGGATCTGCAGCAGCAGCCGCTCGGACAGCAGCCCGCCGCTCGCACCCGGCTGCTCGCCCAGGTCGGTCCGGCGCAGGTGGAAGGCGCCGGCGAGGTCCCCGGAGTTCGTGATCGTCACGTCGCCGGTCACCGCGTCACCGGGGCGCATCGCGCCGGCGCCGAGGATCGCCGCGCCGTCACGCGAGTTGGTCTGGGCGAACACTCCGGACGCCGCGGCGGTGTGCGCCGTCGCGGCACGCTTCGAGCGCAGCACGGAGCCGTCGGTCACCGCGAGTGCGACGGCGGCGCAGGCGACCAGCGCGAGGATCGCAAGGACGGGTGAGGCCAGCAGCCGCCTAGTCAACGGAGTACCCCACCTCGAGGCGGAAGCGGTCGTGTTGGCTGCGGCCGCCGCCGGACGCACGGGCGTACATCCGGATGATCGCCCCGTTGACGCGCGCCGCGGAGTTCAGCGCCGGCGTCGGGATCGTGTCCGTCGTGTATGCCGCGCCGGTCGCGCAGAACGGGACGGCGGCGCTGCCGTAGGTCGCGATCACGGTCGCTCCCTGCAGGACGTCGAAGTAGTAGCAGAGGGTCTGCGCCGCGGTGTTGGGCCGGTAGGTGTGGGCGAGCTGTGCGGAGGTGACCGTCGCGGTCGCGGGCAGGTAGTCCGGGAAGGTGACCTTCAGGTAGCGCGCGGTGTTGAACGCCGTCGGCCAGTTGTTGGTGGTCAGGTACGACGTCGCGTCAGCGGTGGCGATCGACCACGGGGTGGTCGCGGGCGTGGTGTCGGCCGCGTCGGTGTAGGTCGTCTCGTAGAGCGTGAACGGGGCGACGGTGGTGGAGCCCGACACGACCGCGCGATCCACGCGCATCGGCCCGGCGGCGGTGGTGCGCCGCCCGTAGACCTTCACCCGCACATCGTTGGCGATGTCGCTGCTCGTGACCTCGGGCAGTGGCGTCGAGGTGCTCTGGACGGCCGTCGTCGCCTGGCAGGCGATCGGGCTTCCCGTGCTGCCGTGCGTGCCGATGACGACGTTCGTAGAGCGCAGGATGACCTCGAACCAGAAGCACACCTGTGTGGTCGCGCCGTTCGTGTTGTCGGCGAAGTCGAAATCGAACGTCACGCCGGACGTCGCCACGCCGTCGGGCAGCGGCGTGTTCATGTCGAAGGTCAGGTAGCGGGCGGACGACCAGGTGGTGGCCCAGTTGGACGTGGTCGTCGTGACGCCGGTGAACGCCTCGGCGTCGGACACGTTCGTCTCGGCGCCGCTTGATGCGTCGCGCATGTCCCAGGCGTTCCACGAGCGCGTCGCCGGGAACACGGCCTTGGCGGACATCGTGCTCGAGGTCGCCGTCGACGCGCTGAACGCGGACAGCGTCGAGCCTGCGATCTGCCCGGCCGCGACGCAGGCCGCGATCGCGGTGACGGTCGCGAGCAGCACACGCGGCCTCATGCCGTCGCCTCCTGTGGACGACGCCAGATGCGGCGCAGTTCCAGCAGACCCAGCAGCAGCGCGGGCACCACGATCAGCGCGAGCTTGCCGGTCGGCGTGCGCGTGAACGCGAGCGCGTAGCCGACGTGCGCGACGCGGTAGCGCACGCGCCCGAGCTCTCCGTCCACCGGGATCGTCCAGCGCTCGACGGTGTTGTTGGCGTCGCCCTTGGTGACGACGCTGACGACCCCGTCGTGCTCGCGGGTGCTGCGCACGCGGTGCGTGATCATGCGCCCGTCGACGTCGGGGTCCTCGAAGGTCACGATGTCGCCGCTGCGCATGTCGCGCGGGGCGATCTGCTCCTCGGCGACGACGTCGCCGGTGTGGATCCGCGGCTCCATGCTGCCCGACATGACGGTGTAGCTGCGCCCGCCGAGTGCGTACGGCGCGACGACGGCGACGAGCACGACGGCGAACGCGCCGATCGCGGCGAACGTCAGCAGGGCGGTCAGGTGGCGCCTCACAGGTTCCGCGCCTCCCACGTGAAGTCGGCTGACTGCGACCTGCCCTGCGCCTGGTTGTCGTTCACGAGCGTGACGCTGAAGCGGTAGACGTGGCTCTCGCTCGTGATCCAGGTCTCGGGCGTGGCGGCCAGCGGGTCGACGATGCCCGTCGCGTAACTCGTCGGGAACGCCGACAGCAGGCCGCTGTAGATCACGCCGGCGCCGAGGCCGAGGTAGTCGGTCGCATCGGCGGTGAAGCCGGTGCACGAGGGGAACGACGGAGTCGGGATGCTGCCGCGCGTGACGGTCAGCGTCAGGTAGGGGCCCAGCGTGCCGGTCAGCGATGCGTACAGCCGCACGCCCGCGTCGAGCGTCCCGGTGTAGGTCACGGCGATGCAGCCCGTGCTGTTCTGCGCCGGGGCGGCGGCCGTCAGGTTCATGACGGCTGCGGCGGCGTCGTTGTCGCCGATCGCGACGGTGCCGGCGGTGAAGGAGTCATTGGGATTGGCCGTCGTCCCGCGGAACGCCGCGAACGTCGCGCTGCCGACGAACGCAGCGACGATCGCCAGGACGACGAGCGAGCGCAGGATCCGGCGAGCGGGGGTCATGGCGTCAGTGGGCGCGGGGTGGACGTGAGCTCGAGCGCGACCTCGTCGCTGCGGCCCTGCGCGTTCTCGCCGCGGCCAGGGCTGAGCGAGGCGAGCAGCTTCAGTCGCCGTGACGCGCCCGGCTGGACGAGGAACGACCGCGATCCAGCGCGCAGCGCGGCAAGCGTGCCGTCGTAGAGCGTCGCCGCCCCCGCGGTGATCCGCAGGCGGACGTCGTCGTCGAGATCGCCGGAGGCCGGCCTGGCGCGCAGGCTGACGTCGAGCGGTGCGCCGGTCTGGTTGCGGACCGTGAGGCCGCCGCGAGCCGGCGGGCGATCGGCCTGGAGGTCGCGGGCCGCAAGGACCGCGCCGGTCGGCTCGACGGCAAGCTCCCCGGTCGGGGAGCTCGTCAGCGTGAGCGCCGCATCAAGCGCTCCGGGCGGCCGTGTGATGTGCGTTCCCAGCAGGAGCGCCGCGCAGGCCGCGGCGCCGAGCATCAGCCCGGCGACCTTCGTGATGGTGAGTGTGGGCACCGTGCTCGCCTGGACGGGGCGCAGTGGTGGAGCGGGAGCGGGGACTCCCGCTCCACCGTGTTGCGCCGTCCGCTCTCGGGCGGGGTTACTGGTTCTGTGCCTCCCAGGTGAAGGAGTGCGTGCCGGTGGTCGCGCCCTGCGCCAGGTTGTTGTCCTGGACGCTGGTGCTGAAGCGGTAGACGACGGAGTCGCCCGTGGCCCACTTCGTGGCGACCGTGCCGGGGTTGTCAGCGATGCCCGTGCCGTACGTCGTCGGGAAGCCCGAAGCGACGCCGTTGTAGAGCGCGGGGCCGGCATCGGCGGTGAAGCCGGTGCAGCTCGGGAACACCGGGGCGCCGCCCTGGGTGCCCGGGGTGACCGTCAGGTTGACGTAGTTGGCGCCCACGCCGGCGATCGCCGACGAGTAGAGCTTGACGTCAGCATCCAGCGAGCCGGTGTAGGTGACCCTGATGCAGCGGTCGGTGGTGACGCCGGGCTTCTGGTTGGTCAGCGTGTAGAGCGCGGCATTCGCGTCGTTGTCGCCGATCGTGACGGTGCCGGCGGTGAAGGTGTTGCCGGGGTTGGACGTCGTGCTCGAGAACGCCGAGAAGGCGCCGAGCGCGACGACGCTGCCGATCGCGCCCACGACGAGCAGCGACAGCAGGACCTTGCGGGACTTGTGCACAGTGAACTCCTGATGAGAGTGGCGGGATGGACGCCGTCGGAGAGGCGTCCCACCACTTGTCGGCAGCTACGCAGGGAATCCCAAGTGCTGCTTCGTGTTTGTGCAGGTGCGCCGTCGGCGGTGATCGTGCGGCGCTGCGGGGCCGGCCCGTCAGGCGGCGGCCGTCTCGGCCCAGTCGCGGTACAGCTCCGCGTAGCGCCCGTCGGCGGCGATCAGCTCATCGTGCGTGCCCTGCTCGGCGATGCGTCCCTGCTCGAGCACGACGATGCGGCCGGCCTGCCGGATCGTGCTGAGGCGGTGGGCGATCACGATCGCCGTGCGCCCGCCGAGCAGCCGGCGCAGGCCGTGCTCGATCGTTCCCTCGGTTTGCAGATCGACGTTCGAGGTGGCCTCGTCGAGGATCAGGATGCGCGGGTCGGCGACGAGCGCGCGAGCGAAGGCGATGAGCTGGCGCTGACCGGCGGACAGCTGCACGCCGCGTTCGCCGATCTCGGTGTCCAGGCCGGCCGGCAGCGCCTCGATGAAGTCCCATGCGCCGATCGCGCGCGCGGCGTCCTCCAGCGTCTCGCGTGATGCCTCCTCGTGGCCGAACGAGAGGTTGTCGGCGACGGTGCCGCTGAACAGGAACGCCTCCTGCGGCACGATGCCCATCTGCGAGCGCAGCGAGGCCATCGTGACGGTCCGCAGGTCGTGCCCGTCGACGAGCACGGATCCGCTCGTCGGGTCGTAGAACCGCGCGACGAGCTTGGCCATCGTCGACTTGCCGGCGCCGGTCGCTCCGACGAGCGCGACCGTCTGACCGGGTGGGATCGTGATCGAGACGTCGTCGAGCGCGAGCGCCGTGGCGCCCTCCTCGCCCGCCTTGCGGTAGCGGAAGGAGACGTCGCGCAGCTCGATCTCACCGCGGATGTGGGGCAGCTCGGTCGCGTCCGGGGCGTCGACGAGGTCCGGCTCGGTGTCGAGCAGCTCGAAGATCTTGTCGAGCGCGGCCATCCCGGACTGGTAGGTCGTGTAGACCTGGCTGAGCTGCCCGATCGGGTCGAAGAACCCGTTCAGCGCTGCGATGAAGCCGACCAGGACGCCGATCTCGACGTTGCCGTTGATCGCCTGGATCCCGCCGAAGACGATCACGAGCACGGTCGCAAGCGACCCGACGAATTCGACCGCGGGGAAGTAGGCCGCGTTGAGGTGGACGGTCTTCATGTTCGCTTCGCGGTTGCGCTCGTTGAGTCCGGCGAAGCGGTCGCGGTGGAACGGCTCGCGCGCGAACGAGCGGACGACGCGAATGCCAGAGAGCGTCTCCTGCAGGTCGGCGGTGATCGACCCGATCGTCTCCCGCGTGTGCCGGTAGGCGTCGGCGCTGACGATCCGGAAGATCAGCGAGAAGACCGCGAGGATCGGGAAGATCAGGAACACGAGCAGCGCGAGCTGCCAGTCCAGCAGCAGCAGGATCACGATCGAACCGAGCAGCGTCAGCGAGGCCTGGAACAGCGTCACGACCGTGTCGGTCACGAGCGAGTCGAGCGCTTCGACGTCGTTCGTCATGCGGCTGATCAGGACGCCTGCCGGCCGGCGCTCGTAGAAGCCGATCGGCTGCAGCTGCAGGTGCGCAAAAATCCGCTGGCGCAGGTCGGAGAGCGCGCGCTGGCCGACCCAGCCGGTCAGCCACGTCTGCGCGAACGAGGTGCCCCAGACGATCAGCACGCTGAGCGCGTAGAGCGCGACGACGAGGTTCAGCTCACCGACGTCGCCGGGAATGATGCCCTTGTCGATCGCCCGCGCTGCGAGCGGCGCCGGCGCGAGCGAGGCCGCCACGCCGAGCGTGAGCGCGACGAGCATCAGGATCGAGCGCGAGCGGTAGGGGCGCAGCAGCGCGGCCAGGCCCCGGACCTTGCGGCCGCGATCGCCCGTGCCGCGCAGGCGGCGCTGCGAGTCGGCCCACAGCAGGCGCAGGCGCTCGCGGAAGCCGGCGTCGTGCGGCACCACCGGCGGGCGGTCGTCGGTGGGCGGGCCCCAGTGGCCGTGCGGCGTCACAGCCCAGCCACCTCCGGCTCGAGCGGCTTGCGCGTGAGGAAGACCTGATCGGGCAGGCCCTTCTCGACGATCTCGCGGTAGAGGTCGGACTCGTGCAGCAGCTCGTCGTGGGTGCCGTGCGCGATCAGCTCGCCGTCCTCGAGCACGACGATCTCGTCGGCGAGCGAGATCGTGGACAGCCGATGGGCGATCACGAAGGTGGTGCGGCCCATCATCGCCTCGCGCAGCGCGTCCTTGATCTGCTGCTCGGTCGAGGCATCGACGCTGGAGGTCGCGTCGTCGAGGACCAGGATCCGCGGGTCGGCCAGCAGCGCGCGCGCGATCGCCAGGCGCTGGCGCTGGCCGCCGGAGAGCGTCATGCCGCGCTCACCCACGCGCGTGTCGTAGCCGTCGGGAAGCTGCTGGATGAACCCGTCGGCCTGCGCGCGGCGGGCCGCGGCCTGGACCTCGTCGGCGGTGGCGTCCGGCCGCGCATAGGCGATGTTCTCGCGCACGGTCGCCGAGAACAGGAACGGATCGTCGGTCACGACGGCGATCTGCCGGCGGAGCGCCGCCGGGTCCACGTCGCGCACATCGGCGCCGTCGACGAGCACGGCCCCGGAGGTCACGTCGTAGAGCCGCGGGACGAGCTGCACGAGCGTCGTCTTGCCCGACCCCGTGGCGCCGACCACTGCGACCGTCTTGCCCGCCTCGACGGTCAGCGAGATGTCGTTCAGCGCGGTGCGGTTGGCGCCGTCGTAGCGCAGCGTGGCGTTGCGGAACTCCACGCGTCCCTGTCCCGCGGGCAGCGGTCCCGCGCCGGGCTTCGCGGTGATCTGCGGCTCACGGTCGAGGATCTGGAAGAGCCGCGCGCCGGAGGCGGTCGCGCGCTGCGCCATGCCGAGCGAGATGCCGAGCGTGCGCATCGGGCCGATCAGCATCAGCAGGTACGTGTAGAAGGCGCTGAACTGGCCGAGTGTGATCGTCCCGTTGATCACCTGGCGGCCGCCGACGAAGAGGACGGCGGCGAGCCCGAGCTGGGGGAGGAAGCCGATGAACGGGCCGTAGAACGCCTGGATCCGCGTCGAGATCATCGCCTGCTCGAACACCCGGTCGACCTGGCGCTCGAAACGCCGGCGCTGGCGGGCCTCGGCGGCGAAGGCCTTCACGACGCGCACGCCGGAGACGTTCTCCTCGACCTCGGCGGTGAGCTCGGCGATGCGCTGCTGGACCTCCTGCAGTGCGGGCCGCGAGCGGCGGCCGTAGCGCGCGGCGACGAACACGACGAGCGGAACCGGCAGCAGCGAGATCGCCGCGAGCGGCGGATTCACGATGAACATGGCGATCGCCGACAGCACGATCGTCAGCGCGGACTGCAGCATGAAGACGAGCCCGTAGCCCAGGAAGAACCGCACCGCCTGCAGGTCGACCGTCGCGCGCGACATCAGCTGCCCGGTCTGCTGGTTGTCGAAGAACGCGAGCTCCAGTGCCTGGAAATGGGAATACATCCCGCCGCGCAGGTCGCGCTCGACGCCCAGTGAGACGCGGCCCGCGACGAGCCGGCGCACGGTCGTGAGCGCGAGGCGCAGGATGCCTGCCAGCAGGACGGCTCCGGCGATCAGCTTGAGGCCGGCCTCGTCGCCCTTGTTGATCTGGTCGATCGCGCGGCCGGTCAGCGCCGGGATCGCGACGGTCATCGCCATCGCGGCGGTTGCGAGGATCCCGGACAGCGCGACGCTGCGCCGGTAGGGGCGCAGAAAGCCCAGAAGTCGCCCGAACGTCCTCACTTCAGAAAGTGTAGTGCCGTGTCGGCACGGGGCGGCGACCGCCCGCCGGAGCTCAGTCGGGAATGATCGTGACGCGCACGGTCGCGCGGCGATGGGCGAGCCGCAGGCGCACCTCGAGCACGCCGCGGGTGCCTGGCGAAGAGCGCGGCGGATGGCGGATGACCCTCCAGTGCGTGCCCAGGCGGCTGCGCGAGCGGACGATCACGCGGTAGCCGCCCGCCGGCTGCCGCACCCGCAGCGCCAGCGTGCCGCGGCGCGGACTTGTCACGACGGGACGCCGCGCCCGGCTCAGCCGTGACCAGACCGGGAAGCGGATCCGCGCGATCGCGCTGCGCGGGCCGCGCAGCACGTAGGTCGTCACGATCCGGTCGGCGAGAAAGGTCCGGCGCAGCTGCACGCTGGTCCTGCGCGCGCCATGGACGCGCGCCGTCATCGTGCGCGCCGTGAACGGGCCGCGCAGCGGCTTGCCCGAACGGAACGTGCGGGCGCTGCGGTGGCCGCCCTGGGTCTCCAGCAGCCGCCGGCCCTGGCGCCGCGCGATCGCCACGCCGAAGCCCGAGTGGTCATGGCTGCCGATGCTGCCGAGCGGGTGACCGCGACCGTCGTAGAGGCGGGCGAGCTCGACGCCGCCGTAGCCCAGTCGGATCGTCTGATCCAGGACGGCCGCGCTGTAGGCCGGGGTGGTGACGGCGAGCCGCCGGCTGCCGGGGTCGTAGGCGAACAGCGGCGGCGGCTGCTCGGCGGGCGCGTCGGCGGCACGTGCGAGCGCCTGGTGGGCGACCAGCCCGGCGATCCGCGCAGCGACGAACTGCGGGTCCGATTCGGGGTCGGACTCCGAGGAGCGGATGCCGTAGAGCGTCGACGGGATCGACGGGGTGTGCCGGCCTGCCTGCAGGCGCTCGTAGTAGCCGAGCGCACGGTCGAACATCCAGCGCGCCCAGCGCTGGGCCTGCTCATCGAGGACCGGCGCCTCGGCGAGCGTGCTGAGGCCGCCGAGCGCGAACACCCAGTAGCGCGTCAGGTGCCAGCGGCGGTAGGCCAGGCCCGTGTCCCAGTTCAGGTAGCCGGCGTGTGTCCAATCACCGGTGAGGATCCGCCGGGCCCACGCCTGCAGCACCCACATGCGCTTGCCGTCGAGCGGTGGCATCCCGGCGGCGACGGCCGGCGCGTAGTCGTCCAGGCCGTGGAAGACGATGTTGGCGTACTCCGAGGTGCCCACGCGGTTCCCGGCTGCCGTCGGCCGCACGTCGGGGCGGTAGAGGAAGCCCAGCCCGTCGTTGAGGTTCGGCGAGCGGTTGGCGCCGCGGCGGTGAGCGTGATCGAGGAAGTGGTTGAGGTACTGCGGGAAGTCGCGCTGCAGCAGCGTCGCGTCACCGGAGACGCTGAAGTCGGCGAGCGCCATGTCGGCCGGCCAGTTGAACTGGTTGAGCTTCTGGCGCGGCCAGGTGTAGAACTCCGAGTTGGCCGTCGAATGAACCGCGTGGCGCACGCGTCCGACGAGCGGCTCGGGGAGCCCGACGATGTCGCGTGCACGGACGGCGAGCGCGAGCCCCTCGGCGGCCTGAGGGTCCAGCGAGACGTGCTCGCGCAGCGGCAGGTAGCTGCCGGCGTCAGGTGTCCAGCCGGGCACGTGGAACTGGGAGGTCGCGCGCGCCGGCCGCCGCGCGACCTCGCGGAACGCGGGAGCGCGCGTCAGCGCGTCGACCATCGGCGCGAGGCGCTCGTCGCGACGCGCCGGCCCGATGTGCCCGGCGATCGCGGCGAGCGCGTGGACTGCCGTCATGTTCGCGTTCATCCGTGTGCTGACCGAGCCGCCGCGCGTCACGTAGGCGCCGCGCTCCGGGCGCCACTGGCCTTCCAGCTCAGCTGCGCGGCGGTCGACGAATGCCCACAGCTGCTCGACCTGCTCAGCACGTGAGGTCGCAGGCACGGAGGCAGTCGCCGGCGTCTGGGCGCGCGCAGCGGCGGGCGCGAGCAGGAGCCCTGCAAGCACGACGAGCAGCGCGGGACGGACGAGTGGGGAACGCGCCATGTGCCGGAGCAACGGTCGCGGCGCGGAAAAGCATGAGTCCTGCAGGCCGCGCGGCAGCGATACTGCGTGGCGGTGACGGACCACGGTTTCGGTCTCTGCGATCGCTGTCAGCACCAGCGCCTCGTGCGCTCGGGCCGCTGTTCGCTGTTCTCGCTCTGTGAGCGCTCGTTCGCCGAGCCGGCGTACCCGAAGTACCCGCCGGCGCCGGTCGGCGCGTGTCCGGGATTCACACAGCGGGCGGCCGAGCCGCCTGTGCGCCCGGCATCGTGAGCGCCGCCGAAGTGGAGGGGTCGCCGCCGGCCGGCCTCACGAGAGCGACGAGTTGGGAAGGCCCTGCGACCGCGGCGCGGGTGCCGGCGCCGGGGCGGCGAACGGCTCCAGGACGAGCAGCGCACGCTCACCCGCGCGGGCGGGGGTGAGGCTGAAGCGGAACAGCGCAGGGAGCGTCAGCCGCTGAACCAGTCCGGCATCGGGCGACTTGCGCACGCGGGCAACGCTCGGCGCGCGGTCAACGAGCGTCGCCTCGAGCGGCTTGCGCAGCTCTGCGCCGATCGCGCTGCGGCGGAACAGGAGCGCCTGGCTGGGCTGGTCGCCGAGCCTGGGCGGCATGAAGACGACGACCTGACCGACCCCGTCCACGTAGCGCAAGCTGTAGAGCGCGAGCTCGAGCGCCTCGCGACGCAACAGGAGATGCCGGTCGAACGACGGCTTCCCGCCGCTGATCGCGCAGTCCGGGCCCGACCCGCAGAGGCGGTACAGAACGGTCTCGCCGGCGAGCACGCTGACGGTGCCGGGGGCGCCGCCCGGCTCTCGCAGCGCGACCCTCAGTGGCAGGCCGGCGACCTCGAGCGGGCCGCCCTCGACGCGCACGAGCTGCCCCCCACGCGATCCGCGATAGCGGCTGCCGATGCGTGCGGCGATCTGGTCGGCTGCGCCGTCCCCGGACGCCGAGGGCCGCCACGCCGACCACGGCGGCCCGTCGTCGACCGCGGAGTCGCCGTCGCCGGACCTCAGGAGGAACGCACCGCCGACGAGCAGCACGGTGAGGCCCACGGCCAGCACGACGCCTGCCACGATCGGCAGCCGCGCGCGGCGAGGGTGCGGGGCCTCGGCACCGAGGACCGCGGCCGGCAGGTCCGGTTCGGTCTGCGGGGGCTGTGGGGGCAGCCACCCGGCCGGGGCCGCGGCGGGCTCCGCGGGCTGCTTCGGCGCCGGTGGCTCTGGAGCCTCGAACTGGTCCTCGGCGGGCATCGTCGGCGCAGGGTAACGGGCGCGTGAGCGCTTCCCAGCCGGTACCGTTGCCGACGATGGTCGACTCCGGTGCCCGTTCCCGGTCGCGTCGCGTACCGGGTGCCCGGTACGTGCGGGCCGTCATGGCCGCGACGCTCGCTGCGGCGGCGCTCCTGGGGCTCCCCGCCGGCGCGTCGGCGCTCAAGATGCATCCGTGCAGCGCGGACACGAGCTTCGGCTGCGCCTCGCTGCGCGTACCGGTGGATCACAGCGGTGCGACGCCCGGCTCGCTGAGCCTCGCGGTCGCCGCGCAGCGCAGCTACCCGAAGAATGCTGGGGTGATGGTCGCGCTGTCCGGCGGGCCGGGGCAGAACTCGGTCGGTGCCGTGAGCTCGTGGGCCCTGAGCCTGGAGCCGGTGCTGCGGCGCTATCGCCTCGTGGTCCTGGACCAGCGCGGAACCGGGCTGTCCGGCCCGCTGCGCTGCCCGGAGCTGCAGCGCGTCGGCGGCCTCGACGAGTTCACGCCGGCCGCCGTGCGGCGCTGCGCCCTGCGCACCGGGCCGCGCCGGGCCTTCCATCGCACGACCGACACCGTCGACGACCTCGAGTCGCTGCGCAAGGCCCTCGGCGTGAAGAAGATCGGGCTGATGGGCATCAGCTACGGGACCTGGGTCGCGCAGGAGTACGCACGCAGGTACCCCAAACACACCGACAGCCTGATCCTCGACTCGATCGTGGGGCCCGAGCCGCAGGACGCCTTCTCGATCGACAGCTTCCGGCGCCTGCCGCGCGTCTTCAACGAGCTGTGCGCGCGCGGGCGCTGCAAGGGGGCGACGCCCGACTTCACCGCCGACATCGGGCAGGTCGCCGCGAAGCTGCGGCAGGGACCGGTGCGCGGGCGCATCTTCGACGTCGTCGGGGGCGCGCGCACGACGAGCTACACGGCGGAGAGCCAGCTCTTCTTCCTCGTCACGAGCGGGGACCTGAACCCGTTCATGCAGGCGCGGATGCCGGGTGCGATCAACGCCGCGGCCAAGGGTGACGTCGAGCCGCTGCTGCGCCTGAAGAAGGTGGGGCAGGGCCCGACCTCGAAGGTCGGCGAGTTCAGCTGGGGCCTGACGACCACGACGACCTGTCTCGACTCGCAGCTGCCGTACTCGCTGAGCAGCGACCCGTCGACGCGCCCGGCGCTCGTGCAGAGCGCGCTGGCCGCGGTCCCGCCGGCGGCGTACGCGCCGTGGTCGGCGGACACGGTGCGCGACACCAGCGCCGCGGACGACTGCCTGCTGTGGCCGCGCGACGATCGGCCGCGACCCTCGGCCGGAGGGCTGCCGGACGTGCCGTCGCTGCTGCTGTCGGGCCGCCTGGACATGCGCACGCCGCTGGAGGACGCGCTGCGCGTCAAGGCGCTGCTCCCGCGCTCGGAGCTCGTCACCGTTCCCGGCAACGGCCACGACCAGGTCGACAGCGACGGCACCGGCTGCGTCGCCAAGGCGCTCACCCGCTTCACCGCGCGCAAGCCGGTCGGGCAGCCGTGCAGGAACACCTCGAACCTCGTGCCGCCGATCTCGCGCGCGCCGCGCTCGCTGTCGGAGCTGCCCGCGCCGTCGCGCATCCCGGGCGATCGCGGCCGCACGCTGCTGGCCGCCCTGCGCTCGGTGGAGGATGCGCGGTTCAGCGCGCTGGAGGCGGTCTACGCCGGCTTCTCGCCGCGTGGCGGAGGCCTGCGCGGCGGGAGCTTCGCGGCGACCGATGCCTTCGAAGGTGCGCTGAAGCTGCGCAACTACAGCTACGTACCGGGCGTTCGCATCTCGGGCACCGTTGAAGTCGATGGCCGCAAGGTCACCGGCCGCATCCGGGTCGACGGCCCGGTCTCGGGCTCACTGACGCTGCGCTCGACGAAGGCGGCCTCGGGCCGGCTCGGCGGACGGCGCGTCGCGTTCGCCGCGGCGAAGCAGCGGGCCAGGTCGGCGACGGACGCCGGCGACGCCGGCGCGTTCCCGGCGATCCCGGCGGCGCTGCTGGATCCGGCCACGCTGCGCGCGCGCCGCAGCGCTGCTCAGCGCTGATCGACCAGCAGCGCGACGATCGCGACCAGGCCGACGACGACGATCGCCGCACGCAGCGCCGCCGGCGGCAGCCGGCGCCCGTAGCGTGCTCCGACCTGTCCGCCGGCGATCGAGCCGGCCGCGATCAGGGCCGCGGGCGCCCAGGCGACATCCGCGGCGAACACGAAGATGATCGCCGCCACGCCGTTGACCAGTCCGGCGAGCACGTTCTTCAGCGCGTTGATGCGCTGCAGGCTCTCGCTGACGGTCAGCCCGAGGATCGCGAGCAGCAGGATGCCCTGCGCGGCGCCGAAGTAGCCGCCGTAGACGCCTGCGCCGAAGACGCCGGCCAGCGCCAGCGGACCGCCGTGCTCGTGCGGCTCGCTCTCGTGGCGCGCGAGCATCGCCGCCAGTCGCGGCTGGAGCACGACGAGCACGAGCGCCACGGCGATGAACACCGGCACGATCGCCTCGAACCAGGAGGGCGGCAGCGCCAGCAGCAGGCCGGCTCCGAGCGCCCCGCCGAGCAGGGATGCGCGCCCCAGCCACACCGCTCGCTCGCGTTGGCCGCGGAGCTCCGCGCGGTAGCCGATCGAGCCGGAGACCGAGCCCGGAACCAGGCCGATGTTGTTGGAGACGTTCGCCGTCACGGGGGAGTATCCGAACGCGAGCAGGACGGGGAACGTGATCAGCGAGCCGCTGCCCACGACGGTGTTGATCGTTCCGGCGGCGAGGCCCGCGGCGACGATGGCGAGAGCCTCGAGCAGCGTCACCGGGCCAGAGTAGGCCGCACGGCGGGTGATCGGCGCTCGCACGGCCACGTCCACCGGGCTGTTGCGAGGCTCAAGCCCAACGGGCGCGACGGCCGATACGGAGGCGATGGCTCAACGGTCCATCGAGCGCGGCAGGCGGCAGGTCCCGCTCCCCAACTGGCTTGCGGGGCGTCTCGGCGTGGGCAGGGCGGTGCTCCACACCCCTGACGACCCGGCCGAGGATCGCGCGCTGATCGCGCGCTCGCTGGCGTTCCTGTTCCTCGCGGGCGCCACGCTTTCGGTGGTGTGGCTGATGCTTCCCCACGAGCAACGCACCGAGGATCCCGGCGTCATCGCGATGACCGCCGGCGCCTACGCGGTCGGGCTGCTGCTGTTCTTCGGGTTCGACCACCTGCCGCAGTGGGTGCTGAAGGGGTCGGTGACCGCGGCGACGGTCGTGATCACCGGCGCGATCTTCTCCAACCACGAGAACGGCAGCGTCTACGTCTTCTTCTACCTCTGGGCGACGGTCTACGCGTTCTCCTACTTCACGCTGCGTCAGGCGCTGCTGCAGACGGCGTTCGTCGGCGTCGCCTTCGGCGCGGTGCTGTTCATCCAGCGCGACGTCTGGCAGGAGGAGTGGGCCCGGTGGCTGATGGTCATCGGCTCGACGATGGCGGCCGGGCTGCTCGTGCGCTTCCTGACCGGGACGCTGCGCCACCGCTCCCTGCACGACCCGCTGACCGGCCTGGCGAACCGCACGCTGTATCTCAAGAAGCTCGACGAGGCGCTCGCGGTCACGGACGAGGATGAGCGGCCCCCGTCGGTCGCCGTGCTGTTCCTCGATCTCGACGGCTTCAAGTACGTCAACGACTCGCTGGGCCACCACGTCGGTGACGGGCTGCTCACGGCGGTGGGCGATCGCCTGCGGGCGACGGCCCGCCCGGACGACCTGACGGCGCGCTTCGGAGGCGACGAGTTCGCGCTGCTGTGCCGCGACGTCGACGACGAGGCCGATGCCCTGTCGATCGGGCAGCGGATCAACGAGGCGCTGACCGAGGGCTTTCAGGTCGGCGACCACGAGTTGCACATCTCGGCCAGCGTCGGGGTCTCGATCTCCGGCACCGGCGGCTGTGACAGCGGCACGCTGCTGCGCGACGCCGACGCAGCGATGTACGCGGCGAAAGCCCGCGGGCGTGCGCGCTGCGAGCTGTTCGGTGACTCGCTGCGCCAGAAGATGGTCGAGCGCCTGGAGATCGAGAACGAGTTGCGGCCCGCGCTGGAGCGCGACCAGTTCGAGATCCACTACCAGCCGATCGTCACGCTCGAGGACCGGCACATCGTCGGCGTCGAGGCACTGGTCCGCTGGCGCCACCCGGTGCGCGGGCTGATCTCGCCCGGCGACTTCATCCCGATCGCCGAGGACACCGGCCTGATCGTGCCGATCGGGCGGATGGTGCTCTACCGCGCCTGCGTGCAGCTCGCGGCGTGGGACGCCTCCGGCGGGCCGCTCGCCGGCATCTCGCTGAGCGTCAACCTCTCTGCGCGTCAGCTCCCGCACGGCGAGCTGCTCGCGAACCTCGACACCGCGCTCGCCCGCGCCCGGATCGCTCCCGACCGGCTCACCCTCGAGCTCACCGAGAGCATCCTGATGGACGAGGAGTCAGGGCCCGCCGAGACGCTCGCAGCGCTGCGCCGCCGGGGCGTGCGGCTCTCGCTCGACGATTTCGGGACGGGCTATTCGTCGCTGTCCTACCTGCAGCGCTTCGCGCTCGACGAGCTCAAGCTCGACCGCAGCTTCGTGTCGGGCCTGGGTCACGGCGGGAGCGAGGACGCGATCACCGGCGCCGTGCTCGCGCTCGCCGGCGCGCTGGGCGTGCCGGTCGTCGCCGAGGGCATCGAACACGAGCACCAGGCGCAGACGCTTCGCCGCCTCGGCGCACAGCACGGCCAGGGGTACCTGTTCGCGCGGCCCGCGCTGCCGGACGAGCTCGAGCGCTCCCTGGGCGGGCAGCCCGAGATGCGGCTGCTCGCCTCCTGATCACCCCTCGAGCAGCTCGGACGCCTCCAGCCACGCCGCCTCCAGCCGCTCGCGCTCGGCCAGCAGCGCGTCGAGCTCCTGCTGCAGCTCGCCGAGCCGGGCGTGGTCGGTGGCGCTCGCGGCCATGTCCTCGTGCAGCACGCCCTCGCGGGCCTCGAGCCTGGCGAGGTCGCGCTCGAGGCGCTGCACGTCCTTGCGCGCGGTCCGCAGCGCGGCGCCGGGGGTCGGGGTGTGGGTGGGGGTGCGGGGAGAACCATCAGAACGCGCCTTCGGCGCGTTCTGTCCTGCCAGGGGGCCGTTCCCGATGTACTCCTCGATGCCTCCCGGCAGGTGACGGATCCCACCGGACTCGCCGAGCGCGTAGACGTCGTCGCAGACGCGCTCGACGAAGTAGCGGTCGTGGCTGACCACGACGAGCGTCCCGGGCCAGCCGTCGAGCAGATCCTCGAGCGCGGTGAGCGTGTCGATGTCGAGGTCGTTGGTCGGCTCGTCGAGCAGCAGGACGTTGGGCCCGTCCATCAGCAGCCGCATCAGCTGCAGGCGCCGTCGCTCGCCGCCCGACAGGTCGCGCACGAGCGTGCGCGCGCGCTCGCCGCGAAAGCCGAAGCGGTCGCAGAGCAGGCTCGCGGTGATCTCGCGCCCGTCGCTGAGCGTCGCCTCGCCCTTCACGGACTCGAGCGACTCGAGCACCCGCTGATCGCCGGGGATCTCGGCGGTGTCCTGTGAGAGGTGCGCGAGCCGCACCGTGGTGCCGCGGTCGACGTGTCCCGACGACGGCTCCAGTTCGCCGCTGAGGACGTTGACGAGCGTCGTCTTGCCGGAGCCGTTGACGCCGACGAGCGCGACACGGTCACCCGGCCCGAGCCTCCAGGTCACGCCCGCGAGCACCTGCTGGTCGCCGAACGACACCGAGACGCCCTCGGCCTCGAGCACCTTGTCGCCCAGGCGCGCGGAGGCGAAGCGCAGCAGCTCGGCGCGGTCGCGGGGCTCGGGCTCGTCGGCGATCAGCGCGTTTGCGGCGTCGATCCGAAAGCGCGGCTTGGTCGTCCGGGCCGGCGGGCCGCGCCGCAGCCAGGCGAGCTCCTTGCGCAGCAGCTGCCGACGGCGGTCCTCGCGCGAGGAGTCCTGGCGGTCGCGCTCGGCGCGGGCCAGGACATAGGCCGCGTAGCCGCCGTCGTACTGGTGGATCGTGCCGTCAGCGACCTCCCAGGTCAGCGTGCAGACGGCGTCGAGGAACCAGCGGTCGTGCGTCACCACGAGCAGCGAGCCGCGGCGCGCGGCCAGGTGCCGGGCGAGCCAGTCGACGCCCTCGACGTCGAGGTGGTTGGTCGGCTCGTCGAGCAGCAGCAGCTCGGGCCCGTCGAGCAGCAGCTTGGCGAGCGCGATGCGCCGGCGCTCGCCGCCGGACAGCGGCGCGATCGGCGTGTCGAGCCCGTCGGGGAAGCGCTCGATGCCGACGCCGCCCATCAGCCCGTCGAGGACGCGGCGAAATCCGCTGTCACCCGCCCATTCGTGGTCGGCGCGCCCGCCGACGAGCTCCTCGCGGATCGTGCGCGCGTCATCGAGCTCGTCGCCCTGGCCCAGCAGCGCGAGGTCGGAGTCGCCCGCGCGCGTGAGGACGCCGAGGTCCGGCTGCTCGATTCCCGCGATCAGCTTCAGCAGCGTGGACTTCCCGTCCCCGTTGCGGCCGACGACCCCGATCCGGTCGCCGGCGGCGACGCCGAGCGTGATGTCGCGGAGCACCGAACGGCTGCCGTAGCCCTTGTCGACGTCCTTCAGGTTGACGAGGTTGCGGGGTGCCACCGGGGCCATCCTGACCGGATCGCCGCGCGGGCGCCCAATGGCCCGGTGACTACGCTTGCGGGGATGACGTACGACGCCGCCGAGACGCGCCAGGCACTGCTCGAGACGATCGCCGAGGCGATCGACGAGCTCAGCGTGGCGATCACGGCGCTCGGCGCCGCCTACGAGCAGCTCGACGAACGCAACGCCGAAGTGCTCGAGCAGACGCTGTTCCGGCCGGTGCAGACGGCCTACGGGCGCGCGAAGCGCACCTACACGACGTTCGCCGAGCGCTACGAGCTTTCGGTGCGCGGCTTCGAGGACGCGGTCGAGGGCGCGCCGTCGACCGGCGCGCAGGGCTTCGTCGAGGTCGCGGTCGAGGCCGCGGCGTTCGCCGATCAGCGCCTCGCGGACCTGCAGGACTCGCTCGCGCCGATCGAGGTCGGCGACCCGGAGCTGCGCGCGGGCCTGGCGGAGATCCGCCAGTTGATCGCCGGGGTGGCGGGCGCGGCGGAGCGCTTCGTGCGGACGCTCGGCCGGTAGTCCGCCATTGCGGGCAGGCGACCTTCACGGTCGCGGTCGCGTGCAGCCGCCGAAGGCCGGCGGGCAGCCGGCGACGCTTCCGGCGCCGTGACGAAACAAACGCGAACCTGTCGTGTTGGTGAAGAGACGCGCCGATCAGGCGGCGCGCCCGACTCCTCCCACTGACACAGTCTGGACCTATGATTTTGCGATCTCGTCTGCTCATCGGAGCCTGCACCGTCCTCGCCTCGCTCGTCGTGGCGGCGCCGGCACTCGCGACGTCCACGCTGACCGTGCAGGCGCCCGCGCGGACCGAGCCTGACAAGGCGATCGACGTGACCTTCTCCGGCTTCGCGGATGCCCCCGGCACCGCCGCGGTCGACGGCACCGGCGCGAACATGACGCTCCGCACATGGACCGAGCGGAACGCGTCGAACTGCGAGGCCACCGCGGCCGCCCAGAGCACGCGGCCGGACGCGAAGTTCGCCGGCACCGGGTTCATCGAGTCGCCCGCGCCCTACACGCTGACCTCGACGGTGCTCTTCGCGGCCAACGGCGCGTACCGGATCTGCGCCTACCTCGAGGTCGGGCAGACGGCGGACGCGGCGGCGAACACCGGGCCGCCGGCGGCATTCTCGGAGACCGTCGTCCAGGTCGGCGATCCGCCCCCGCCGTGCACCGTGCCCGCTCTGAGCGGCATCACGGTCGCGGCCGCGACGAAGCGGCTCAAGAGCGCAGGCTGCGCTCTCGGCACCGTGAAGAAGCCGAGGAAGACGGGCAGGAAGACCCTCGTCGTGAAGTCCCAGAGCAAGTCGTCCGGGACGCGGCTTGAAGCCGGCGCGAAGATCAACGTCGTGCTGAAGATCAAGCCGGCCAAGAAGAAGAAGAAGCGGTAGGAGCCCTGGCGTGGGGGCGCCGCGGCGGCGCCCCCCCGCCCACCCCGGCCCCCCCCCCCCGGCGGCAGCCGCGGGCGGCGAAAGGTTTACCAAACCACCGCCC
>JBBQKR010000004.1:0-82509 GCA_038327125.1 Solirubrobacterales bacterium | reverse complement strand
GGCTAAGCGCTGCTGACCGAACAGCTGGTCCTGGCTGCGCGCCTCGGTGACCCCGTCGGTGTAGAGCACGACACACTCGGACAGCGGAAAGGCGCACTCGGCCTGCTGGTACTCGAAGCCGGGAAACGCGCCGAGCGGAACGCCCCGCGCTTGACGGTCGTCCAGCTGTGCCAGATCGGACAGCCGGATCGGCGGTGGATGACCGGCAAGCGCCCAACGCAACGTCCGCTGCTCGGGATGCTGCGACAGGCACACCGCGGTCAGCAACGCCTCGAAGGAGGGCCAGCGAGCCGTCAGCGTCTGATTGGCGAGCGTCAAGAGCTCGCCCGGCTCGCTGGTGTTCGCGGCCAGCGACGCGAGCGTCGCGCGAGCGAACGTCGCCATGCGCGCCGCCTCCAGCCCGTGCCCGCAAACATCGCCCAGGATGGTCACGTTGGACCCGTCAACGGAGTTGGTGACGAGGTAGAAATCACCGGAGACGCCCCGTTCGGCCGCGACGTAGCTCACCCCGATCTCCACGCCGGGCAGCTGCGGCAGGGCTGTCGGGGTGAGGGCCGCCTGCATCCACTCAAGCTCCCCGCGAACCGATGACAACCGCAACGTGCGACCGCGCATCTCACTGATCAGCAGCACGCCGGCCACAAGCACCAGTGCCCGCACCGCGATCGTGACCACAGGGTGCTCGACACCCTCGACGAGGACCCCGATGATCAGCAGCCCCAGGCAGACAGCGGCGCTGACCAGTCCCCAAGCGCGCCCGAACCACCAAGCGCTCAACCCGACCGGGATCAGGAAGACAAACCCGATGCCAACCTGAACGGCCTCCGGGACGGTCAGCCTGGCGACGAGCACCGCCACGGTGCTCGCCACGATCCACGACACCCTGGACAGGCCGCTCGACACGCGCCAGAACCTACATGTGTTTCCCGCAACGCGGTGTGCCGGGCGATAGCGTCCGGCACGCTCATGCTCCTCGGCGTCGATGTCGGCGGCACCTTCACCGACGCGGTCCTCGCCACGCCGGACGGGATCGTCACGGCCAAGGCGGCGACGACCCCCGGCGACCAGTCCGCGGGCGTCATGGAGGCCGTCGCCGCCGTCCTGCGCGAGGCGGGAGCCCAGGCGGGCGAGGTGCGTGCGTTCGCGCACGGGATGACCGTCGCCACAAACGCGCTGCTCGAAGGGGTGCACGCGCGCACCGCCTTCATCGCGACGCGCGGCTTCACCGACATCGTCGAGCTCGCGCGGCAGAACCGGCCCGAGCTGTACCGCCTCTGCGCCGCCCGCCCCGCGCCGCTCACTCCCCCGGAGCTGCGCTTCGGCGCCCCGGAGCGGATGGGCGCGCGCGAGGTGCTCGAGCCGCTGTCGAGCGCCGGCGCCGCCACGGTCGCCGATGCCGTGGCGCTCGCGTCGCCGCAGGCGGTCGCGGTCTGCCTCCTGCACGCCTGGCGTGACCCGGCGCATGAGCTCGCACTGCTGGCAGCGTTGCGCGAGCGGCTCGGCGAAGGGGTCCACGTGTCCCTGTCCCACGAGGTCGTGGGCACCTTCAGGGAGTACGAGCGCGCCGCGACGACGGAGCTCGACGCGGCCCTCTCGCCACTGCTCTCGGACTATCTGCGCCGGCTGTCCACGCGCACGCGCGCGGCGGGGCTCGTGGACGCGCAGATCATGCAGTCCAGCGGCGGCCTCGTGGACGCGCCGACGGCTGAGCGTCACGCCGTCCTGACGGTGCTGTCGGGGCCGGCAGGTGGCGCAGCAGCCGCGGCGCTGATCGCGCGGGCGTGCCAGGAGCCGGACCTGCTGTGCTTCGACATGGGCGGCACCTCGTGCGACGTCTGCGTCGTCGAGGGCGGACGCGTTCGCGAGAGCGCCGGTCGCGAGATCGCCGGCCGCCCAGTCGCCCTCCCGATGGTGGACATCCACACGGTCGGCGCGGGCGGCGGATCGATCGCCTGGCGCGATGCGGGCGGCGCGCTGCGCGTCGGTCCACGATCGGCCGGCGCCGTCCCGGGACCGGCCGCCTATGGCCGCGGCGGGGCGGAGCCCACCGTGACCGACGCGCACGTCGTGCTCGGCACGCTCGATCCGGCGCAGCCACTTGCAGGCGGCGTGCACCTGGACGCGGCCGCGGCGCTGACGGCGGTCGGGCGGCTGGCACGCGAGATCGGCATGTCCGTCGACCAGTGCGCCCGCGGGATCCTGCGGGTCGCAAACGCCGAGATGGTCCGCGCGCTGCGGGTGATGACGGTCGAGCGCGGCCTGGATCCGCGCGGCTTTGCGCTGCTCGCGTTCGGCGGAGCCGGGCCGCTGCACGCGGCGGCGATCGCCGAGGAGCTCGAGATCCGCCGGATCCTCGTCCCCGAGGCTTCCGGCGTGCTCAGCGCGCTCGGGCTCGCCGCAGCCGACCGGCGTGCGACGCGGCAGCAATCGGTCTTCCTGCACGCGCTGCCCGCCGCCGACGACGACCTCGACGCCGTCCGGGCGGCGCTGCTCGACGAGACGCGGGCCACGCTCGGCGCCCCCGAGTCGGCGGTCGAGCTCGCGTACGACGTGCGCTATAGCGGCCAGTCGCACGAGCTGACCGTCCGCGAGGCCGCGCTGCAGCGCGCGGCGGACATCGGTGCCGCGTTCGCCGCCGAGCACGAGCGCCGCTACGGCTGGCGTGAGCCGGCGACGCCGATCGAGATCGTGACGGTGCGGGTGACCGCCATCGACCCCGGACCCGCGCTCGATCTGGCCGGACCGGTCGGCGGGCGCGACCGCACCGTGCGCGGCCCGGACGTCCTCCACCTGCCCGAGACGACCGTCGCCGTTCCGGCGGGCTGGTCGGGCTCGGCCGACGCGACGGGCACGCTCGTCCTGGAGCGCAGCTGGTGAGCGCGCTCGACCCGGTCACCCTCCAGGTCATCACCGGCGCGCTGCACGCCGCATGCGAGGAGATGGGCGCCGTGCTCGTGCGCGCCGCGCACTCGGCGAACATCAAGGAACGCCGCGACTGCTCGACGGCGCTGTTCACGCCCGGCGGCGCCATGCTGATGCAGGCGGAGCACATCCCCGTCCACCTCGGCGCGATGCCGGCGGCCGTGGCGGCGGTCGCGCAGCGCGCCCAGGCGCCGGGCCGCTCGTGGATCCTCAACGATCCCTATTCCGGCGGCACGCATCTGCCGGACATCACCGTCGTGACTCCGGCATTTGCGCCGGCGGGGGGACTGCTCGGGTTCGCCGCCAGCCGCGCCCATCACGCCGACGTCGGGGGGCCGACCCCCGGGTCGATGCCGGCCGATTCGACGACGCTCGCCGACGAGGGCGTGGTGATTCCCCCGTCCGAGCTGACCGACGAGCTGATCGAACGGGTCGTAGCGCTGATGCGCCGGCCGGAGCAGCGGCGTGCCGATCTGCGCGCCCAGCTCGCCGCCAACCGCGTCGGCACACAACGGCTCGCGGAGCTCGCCGCCCGCATCGGCGAGGAGGCCCTGCACACCGCCGGCGACGAGGTCATCGACTACGCGGAGCGGCGTACGCGCGCGTGCCTCGCCGCGCTGCCGGACGGGGAGCACCGCGCCACGGACGTGCTCGAGGGACTCGACGGCGACATCGAGCTGTGCGTGACGGCGACGGTCCACGGCGACGAGCTGACGCTCGACTTCACCGGCAGCGCGGCGCAACACCACGGGAATCTCAACTGCCCGCTGGCGGTCACCGTGTCGGCCTGCCTGTTCGCGGTGCGCGTGCTCACCGACCCGGACATCCCGGCCAACGCCGGGGCGCTGCGACCGGTCACGGTGATCGCACCGCGCGGATCGCTGCTGAACGCCGAGCCGCCCGCGGCGGTCGTCGCCGGCAACGTCGAGACGTCGAGCCGCGTCGCCGATCTCGTCCTCGGCGCGTTCGGTCGCGCGCTCGGCCAGGGGACGATGAACAACCTGACGATGGGCAACGAGGACTTCACGTATTACGAGACGCTCGGCGGCGGACAGGGCGCCTGCCCGGACGCCGACGGCCCGTCGGCGGTGCACGTCGCGATGTCCAACACGCTCAACACCCCGGTCGAGGCGCTCGAGCTGGAGTTCCCGCTGCAGGTCGTGGAGTACGCGATCCGCAGGGATTCGGGCGGCGCGGGCGCCTTCCGCGGCGGCGACGGGATCGTGCGCGAGCTCGAGATCCTCGCGGCGATGGAGCTCTCGCTGATCACCGAACGGCGCCGCCACGCCCCGCGCGGCGCCGCCGGCGGAGCGGACGGGGCCCGTGGCCGCAACCTGATCAACGGTGAGGAGGTCGGCCCCAAGGTGCGCGCGCCGCTGCAGCCGGGGGACCGCGTGCGCATCGAGACCCCCGGCGGGGGCGGTCACGGCCCGGCGTAGGATCGGCTGATGCGCATCGCCTTCCTGGGTCTGGGGATCATGGGCTCGCGGATGGCCGCGAACCTGCTCGCGGCCGGCCACGAGCTGACGGTCTGGAACCGCACCGCGGCGACCGCCGCCGCCTGGGCCCAGGCCAATCCGGGTGCCACCGTCGCGAAGACTCCCGCGGAGGCCGCGGCGGCGGCCGAGCTCGTCATCACGATGGTCGTCGACGGCCCCGACGTGGAGGCCGTGCTGTTCGGGCCGGGCGGCGCCGCCACGACGGCGGCCGCCGGCACGCTGGTCGCGGACATGTCCACGATCGCCCCGCATGCGGCGGAGGAGCTCGGCGCGCGGTTGCGCGAGCGCGGCCTGGCGTTCGTCGACGCTCCGGTGACGGGGTCCTCCCCGGGCGCCGAGACCGGGACCCTCACGATCATGGTCGGCGGCGAGCAGGCGGACGTCGCGCGCGCGATGCCGGCGTTCGAGGCGATGGGCACGCTGATCCGTCACGTCGGCCCGCTCGGTCACGGCCAGCGCGTGAAGCTCGTGAACAACGTCGTCGCGATCGCCAACACGATCACCGCAGGGCAGGCGCTGATCGCCGGGAAGGCGCTCGGGGTCGACCTCGACGCGATGGTCGAGGTGCTGTCCTCGGGCGCGGCCGGCAGCGTCGTGCTCGACCTGAAGTCGGGGCCGATGCGCACCCACGAGTACCCGCTGCTGTTCAAGGCGCAGCACATGCTCAAGGACGTCCAGCACTGCCTCGACGCGGTCGGCGCCCAGGGCGTGCCGTTCCCGGCGGCGGCGGACGCCCGCGAGCTGCTCGTCGCGACCGTCGGACGCGGCCTCGGTGACGCGGACTACGCAGCCGTCATCGAAGCACTCGAAGGCCTCGCCGGGCTGAAGCTGTAGCGCGCCGCCCGGCCTCCAGAACCCCCACTCGGCGCGACGCCCCTGCCGCCGGGCGACCGCAAGCGTCCATGCGTTCGAGGCATTCATGGACGAAACGTGCAGTCCGTGCGCAGCTTTGGGCGCTCAACGTGCGCAAATGCTCGCGTCATTCCGGAATGCCTGCGTACGGCCGTAAAACCTCGTGCACCCCATGGCCACAGATCCGTTCGGACAGCCCCCCGCCCCCGGCGCCTCAGTGATCTCCCTCGCGGACCGTATGCGTGCGCGTCAGGATGCCACTCCCGCTCCGTCGCAGGTCACCGAGACCCCGACGGGCGCCGTACGCGCACGGGTCGCGGCCGTGACCGACACCTGCTGGTGCTGCCGCCAGAAGGTCCGCGCAGTCGTGGGGATCGTCGTCGAGGCACGTCACACTGCCGACGGCAGCGGGTTCCTCCCGCTCGAGGAGGTCGACGAGAAGCTCGTCGGCGCCCTCGACCCCAAGCACCTGTCCCGCCGCGGCATCGGCGAACTGCGTCACCGCGAGAGCCCGGGCGTCGCCGGCGGATACATCGCCAACGGCTGCCCCGAGTGCGACGCGCTGATCGGCCGCTTCCATCTTGAGGACCTGCTCACCGAGCACCGCATGGCGGGCGGGTCCTACGGTCAGCTCGACATCGGCATCGCCGTCGAGCTGGACCTCGTGCCGGCCGAGCGCCGCACGGGCATCACCGCCCTCGGCTAGAACCCCCACCGGCGCCGACGAGCCCCTTGCGCGCTGTGTGCGATCCCGCACACAGAACCGCTGTGCACCCCGGTGATGTGCCGCAGCGGCGCACCGAGCGGCCCTGAACCGGGTCGCGGTGCGCCGAATCGGTACCCGGTGAGCGCCGATGCGACGGATTCGGCCTTTCGGAACCTGCGTATTTGCAGCGTAATTTGGCCCTTCGCCGGTCCCTTTGACACAATGACCAAGCCCCGCCGCCCCAACGGTCCCAGGACCGGATTCGGGCGCGGGTCGTTTTCTGTCGTCACTCTCCAGCAGGTCTGAATCCCCTATGCCAATTGCCCTGAAGGAATGGGCGGTCACCGTCCGCGCCCTCGCCGAAGGCGAGCAGCTCCTGACCCTGCGTAAGGGCGGGATCCGCGAAGTGCACAAGCACTTCGAGCTCGAGCATGAGCGCTTCTTCCTGTATCCGACGTTCGACCACCAGCGCAACGACGTCGTGCGTAACGCCCACACGCCCGAGCTGCGCCGAGCGCTCGAGGAGGGCGTCTGGCCCGACGGCGAACCGCCGACGCAGGCGCTCACCCGCGATGGCGGCATTCCGCAGCCGGACCGGGTGCGCGTCCGTGCCTGGGCCGAGGTCGCCGGTCACTACACGGTCACCGACCCGCGCGTCGTCAGCGAGCTGTCACCGTTCTACATCTGGACGACGGACTACGCGCAGAAGCGCCTGAGCTGGAAGCCCCGGCACCCGCTGCACGTCGTGCTCCTGCGCACCTACCGCATCCCGCGGCCGGTGACGGTGCGCGTGCGCGGCGACTACGCCGGCTGCCGCTCGTGGCTCGAGATTGCGCGCGACCTGCCGTTCGAGGGCACGCCCGTACTCGCGGACGATGAGTTCGCGCATGTGCGCGAGACGATCGAGTCGATCTGCTCGGGCCGCGTCGCCGAGCTCGTCTGAGCCGGCCACGACGCCCATTCCCGACCCTGCCGCCCACGCCCTGCTCGCGGATGCGCGCCGCGTGCTGTGCGTCGGGATCGGCGGGGGCGGTGACGTCGCCGGGGCGCTGGCCGCCGCCGGCGTCGCCGAGGACGCCGGCACCCCAGCGGAGCTCGGTGGCATCACCTGGGAGCGCCGGCCGATCGATCCGCTGCCGGGGCCGCGACGCCTCGACGAGGTCAGCGGCGCCGAGCGGATCCACGCGGCGGCCGCGCTCGCCGGGCCGGACACCACCGGGCCCGGCGGGTTTCACTTCGCCGAGAGCCGGATGGCCGGCGTCCTGGGGCGCCCTGTCGCGCTGATCGACCCCGACGGCGGTCCCGGCGCCATCGCCGCCGGGCTGCTCGCGGCGGCCGACCACCTGGGCTGCGACCTGCTGGTCCTGCTCGATGTCGGCGGCGACGTCCTCGCCCACGGCGACGAGCCCGGGCTCGCCAGCCCACTGGCCGACGCGGTGCTGCTGGCGGCAGCCCCGCGCACGGCTGCGGCGGGCCTCCCCACCATCGCCGTCGTGTTCGGCGCGGGCTGCGACGGCGAGCTGACCCCGGCTGAGGTCCGCGCGCGCTACGACGAGGTGGCCGCCGCCGGAGGTGCCCGCGGCGAAAGTGACCCCCCACCGGCGGCGCTGGCACGCCTCGAGGCGGCGCTCCCGCACGTCCCGACCGAGGCGAGCGCGATGGCGCTGCGCTGCGCGCGCGGCGAGACCGGGACCGTCGCGATCCGCGGCGGCCGCAGGACCGTCGAGCTCTCGCCGCTGGGCGGCCGCCTGCTCTGGTTCGATCCCGCCGCGGCGATGGCCAGCGCAGCGCGGCTCGCCGCCGCCGTGGAGCACGCCGCGAGCCTGCAGGCCGCCCACGACGTGCTGACCGCCCGCGGCATCCGCACCGAGCTCGCGTACGAGCTCGACGCCGCCGCGACCGGCAGCTGAGGCGACTGCGGTGTCGTGGCTCGAGACGACGTCCCCCAGCTTCTGCGCGCGCCACGCCGAGCGTGACGCCGACGACGTCGTCGGCATCCTGGAGCTGCTGGAGGGCACGCGCGAACGGCTCGCCGGCGTCCTGCCGGTCGTGCCCGAGGGCCTCGGGGTGGTCGTCCATCCGACCGTCGCACAGCTCGACCTCGCACAGCCGGTCGTGCCGCTGTTGCGCCGCCTGACGGCGCCCGCCTCACGACGCTACCTGGCCGGGTGGTTCACCCCGCGTGAGCTCCACGTGCTCGCCCCACGGCTGCTGGAGGCTCGCGCATCGAACGTGCCCGGGTCACGCGAGATGCTGATGCTGACGCCGGCCGCGCTGTACGCGCAGCTGGCGGCGGGGCTCAGCAACCCCGCGCTCCCGCCGCCGCTCCGGCCACGGACCATCACGCGCTACGCGCGGTTCTCCTGGCTCGCCGCCGGAGCCGGGCAGTGGTTCTCAGGCCAGACCGCCCATGCCCGCCCTGCGATCGCGCGCCGTCTGCGAGAAGGCGGCGAGCCATCGTTCCCGCCGGGCATCCGCGACGCCCAGCTGCTGGGCGGATCGGTCCTCGACCTGCTGGCGCGCGAGGAGGGCGAGCCGGCGGCGGTGCGGCTCGCGATCGAGCCGCCGGGAGACATCCGGCGCACACTGGAGCGCGCATTCCGGGGCCGTTCGTTCGTCCACACGCAGGGCGCCTGGCGCGCCCATCTCGCGCGGCTCGCCGGCACGTAGGGCGCTCAGCTGAGCAGCGAGCCGATCCAGACGATCAGCGCGACCACGAGGATCCCGATCAGCAGGCCGGCCAGCAGCAGTCCTGGCGCGGGACCCGCGGCGCCGCCGCTGTCGTGCAGGTCGGCCTGCAGCAGGATCTCCCGTGCCGCCTGCTCACCAGACTGGGGCACGAGCACGTCGCGCGGCCCCGCCGCGAGCATGTCGGGAACGTCGAACCCGCGCGAACGCCGCACGAGGCTCGGAACCCCCTCCTCCAGCAACAGGTTCGCCACGAAGTCCGCCTCGGCCTGGTTGCGACCGGTCGCCACGGTGACGAGCTCGCCCTCGCTGTACCGGCGGTTGACCTTCCTCGCACGCTCGTGCCGCTCTCCCGTCTCCTCCAGCGGGCCCGCGACGAACGCCAGCGGCATCGAGCACGCCGGGCAGAGGTGCTCGCCCGCGGCCGCCTGCGCCCCGCACGAGGGACAGACTGCCGGGCCGGGATCAGTCATCGAGCGGCTCGACGGCGACTTCGCGTACCTCGCCGCCCTCGATCAGGTAGCTGCGCAGCGACGGTTCCTGGCCACCGGCCAGTCCGACGATCAGCCACTCGACCCCGGGCCAGTGTGCTGCGAAGTTCACATCCGTCTGCGACGGGTAGGGCTCCGAGCGCGTGTGTGAGTGATAGATCCCGCCGAGCTCCTCGCCTGAATCCTCGATCGTGTTCATCAGGCTGTGCAGCGCCAGCCCGTCGACCTCGAAGCGCAGCGGGCTGGCGGCGGTGTTCTCCAGCTCGTGGACCGCGACCGCGGTGCCGTCGCGGACGGAGACGACGCCGCAGCACTCGTCCGGGTGCTCGGCCTGAGCGTGAGCGATGATCGCGTCGCGCTGCTCGCGGGAGAGCCGCATCCGGCGAATCTCGTGGGTGCTGCGAGCGACGGCTTGCAGGGCGGCGGGCCTACGCGTCCGTGTTGGACCGCAGGACGGGGCGCTCCTCATCCTTCGTGTCGCTCTCACCCGTGAGCGACTCCTTGAACTCGCGCATCCCCTTGCCGACGGAGCGCCCGACCTCGGGCAGCTTCTTCGGTCCAAGAACGATGAGCGCGATCACCAAGATGACGACGAGCTCCATGGGGCCGATGTTGGGCATGCATGGAGACTACGCCTTCACGCGGCCGGCCGTGCAAGCCCGCTGGACGAACGGCACGCCGGGTCCTACCACCAGACGGTCGACTCGAGGTTCGCGACCTCGTCGACCGGCAGCGTGTAGACGCCGCTGCTGAGGTACTTCCAGCCGTCGTCGCAGACGACGAAGACCACGTTCCCCTCGTCCATCTCCCCGGCGATCCGGTGCGCGACGCGAGCGATCGCGCCGGACGAGACGCCCGCGAACAGGCCCTCCTCGTCAAGCAGCTTGCGCGTCCAGATCACCGCGTCGCGATTGGTGACGAAGATCTTGCGGTCCAGCAGCGACAGATCGATGATCGGCGGGATGAAGCCGTCGTCGAGCGAGCGCAGGCCCTGCACCGGCTCGCCCTGCATCGGCTCGGCGGCGACGATCGTGACGCGGTCGCCGAGCTCCTCCTTGAAGCGCCGCGCATGCCCCATCAGCGTGCCGCCGGTGCCCAGGCCGGCGACGAACGCGTCGACCTGGCCGTCAAGCTCGTCGAGGATCTCGACCGCGGTGCCGTTGTAGTGCGCCGCGGGGTTGGCCGGGTTCCCGTACTGGTAGGGCATGTAGTACGAGTCGTCCGCCCCGGCCATATCGACCGCCATCGCGACGGCGCCGTTCGAGCCCTGGTCACCGGGCGAATAGACGATCTCCGCGCCGTACATCCTCAGCAGCTGGGTGCGCTCCGGCGTGACGTTCTCCGGCATCACGACCTTCAGCGGGTAGCCCTTGCGCGAACAGATCATCGCGAGCGCGATGCCCGTGTTGCCGGAGGTCGGCTCGAGGATCGTCTGACCCGGACGGATCAGACCCTTCTCCTCGGCGTCCTCGATCAGCGCCTTCGCGACGCGGTCCTTGACCGAGCCGGTCGGGTTGCGCGACTCGAGCTTGGCCCAGATGCGCACGCCCGGCTTCGGCGACAGGCGCTGAAGCTCGACCAGCGGCGTGTTGCCGATCGCCTCGATGAGGTTCGTGTAGCGCCCCCCGCAGGGGCGCGACTCGAGCGGAGGAACACTCATCGCTTCACGAAATATAGCGGTGGCGGGGTGTGCGTGGTGGCGGGAAGTGCTCGGGCGCGGGTGGCGGTGGCTTTTGGCGAGGTGGCGTGGCGTTGACGCCCATCAGAACGCGCCTGCGGCGCGTTCTGTCGATCCCTACCCGCCCGCCGGCCGTTCCATTGGTGGCAGAGGCGCTCGGCCCCGCCGAGCGCCTCCCCCAACGCCCAGGGGTGCAGCGGGTTCGGCATTGGCGCTCCGACACCCCGACCAGCACGCGTGAGCCCAACGCACCCAGCAGCGGTCTACAAGGACCCCGCTGGCCAGACCAGGAGCGAGAGATCGTGGATGCCTGGGGCCGCACGTCAAGGGGGTGCTGTGCGCAAGCACTGCCCCCCGCAGACGGGCGGACCCAGGCGCCACGAGATCCGCGACCAAAGCCTAAGCCCAGGCGGCGCGGAGGCGGCGCAGCCCCTCCCCGATCTCAGCGGGCGAATGCGTCGCAAACGAGAACCGCAACGTCGCCACATCAGGCTCCCCGCAGAAGAACGGCGCGCCGGGGACGAAGGCGACATCTCGCATGAGCGCCGCCTGCAGCAACACACTCGCGTCATGGCCGTCCGGCAGTCGCGCCCAGACGAACATCCCGCCGGCGGGCCGGTTCCATGTGCTTCCCGCCGGCAGCGCCTCAGCCAGCCCGCCGAGCAGCGCGTCGCGGCGCTCGCGGTAGACCTCACGCAGGCGCCCCATGTGCCGCGCGAGGTCGACCTCGCCGAGCCAGATGCCGCTGGCGGCCTGGTCGACGGTGGAGGTGTGCAGGTCGGCCGCCTGCTTGGCGATGACCAGTGCCCGGTGAACGCTCGCGGGCGCGCGCACCCAGCCGATGCGCAGCCCCGGTGCCGCGATCTTCGACAGCGTCGACAGCGCGAGCACGCGGTCGGCGACCTCGGGCAGCGCGGCGATCGGCTCAACCGGGTCGCCGTCGTACCGCAGTTCGCCGTATGGATCGTCCTCGAGCACCCAGAGCCCGTGCTCGGCCGCGATCCGGGCCACCTCGCGGCGCCGCGCGGCCGGGAGTGTCCGGCCACTTGGGTTCTGGAACGTCGGCACGGTGTACAGCAGCACCGGCTGCTCCTTCAGCACCGCGGCCTCGAGCGCCTCGGGGACGAGGCCGTCCTCGTCGCACCGCACCGGCACGAGTCGCGCGCCCGCGAGCTTGAACGCCTGCAGGGCGGCGAGATAGGCGGGCTCCTCGACGAGCACGACCGACCCCGGCTCGACCAGCAGGGTCGCGACGAGCGTCAGCGCCTGCTGGGACCCGCTCGTCACGAGCACGTCGCCGGCTTCGGTCGGCAGGCCGCGACCGCTGAGCAGCGCGGCGATGCGCTCACGCAGGAACGGATCGCCCTCGGTCGTGGAGTACTGCAGCGAGCGCCGGGCCGCGTCCTCGCTGAGCGCGCGCGCGAACGCGTCGCGCAGCCCGGCGGTGTCGAACAGCGCCGGTTCGGGCAGGCCGCCGGCGAAGGAGATCACCCCGGGCCGCTCGGTCAGCGCGAGGATGTCGCGCACCGCGCTGCCCGCGACGCCCCGCAGGCGAGCCGCGGTGGCAGGCGGCGGAGACTTCGCGGCGGGTGGCCGCGCCATCGGCGGCTACGCGCCGCCGGCCATGGCGGGCAGGATCACGATGGCGTCAGCGTCGGCGACAGCCGTCTCGAGCCCGTCGAGCACGCGAACGTCCTCGTCGTTGAGGTACACGTTCACGTAGCGGTTGAGCTCACCGCCGTCGTCGAACAGCTGTCCGCGCGTCTCTGGATGCGTATCGGCGAGGTTCTCGAGAACGGCGCCGACGGTGTCGCCGCCGGCGCTCACCTCGCGCTCGCCACCGACGGAGGGGCGCAGGACCGGGGGGATTCGAATCGTTGCCATGAGGCGGAAGACCCTATCCCGCTGCGGCGCAGAACGCCTCGTAGTCGGGGAACACACCGAGCTCGTCGTCGGTGATGTCCTGCGGGTCACGTGAGCAGATCGGGCATTCCGGGTCCTGCCGCACCTTCAGCTCCGTGACCGTCGCGCCGAGCGCGTCGTACATCAGCAGGCGTCCGATCAGCGGATCGCCGATGTCGAGGATCAGCTTGACGACCTCGGTGGCCTGGAGCAGTCCCATCGTGCCGGGAAGCACGCCGAGGACGCCGTTGGCGCCGCACGACGGGGCCAGCTCGGCCGGCGGCGGCTGGCGGAAGAGGCAGCGGTAGCACGGGCCTTCGTGCGGCTTGAAGACGCTGAGCTGACCCTCGAAGCCGAGGATCGCCGCCGATACGACGGGGATGCCGAGCCGCACCGTCGCGTCGTTGAGGAGGTAGCGGGTCGGGAAGTTGTCGACGCCGTCGACCACCATGTCCCAGCCCTCGACGATCTCGATGATGTTGGACGCATCCAGGCGCGTTGCGTACTTGACGACCGTGACGTCCGGGTTGAGGTCGCGGATCGTCTCCTCGGCCGAGTCGACCTTCAGTGCGCCGACGCGACTGGTCGAGTGGATGACCTGCCGCTGGAGGTTCGTCACGTCGACCACGTCGTCGTCGACGATGCCGATCGTCCCGACGCCGGCCGCAGCCAGATAGAGCGCGGTCGGCGAGCCCAGGCCGCCGGCGCCGAGCAGCAGCACCTTGGCGTCGAGCAGCTTCTGCTGACCGTCCGGCCCGACCTCGGGCAGCAGGAGGTGGCGGCTGTAGCGCTGGCGCTGCTCGGGCGTCAGTGCACGTGGCACCTCGACCGGGTAGCCGCGGTCCTTCCACAGGGTGATCCCCCCGGCCAGCGACTCGACCTGCTCGTAGCCGAGGTCCTCGACGAGCGTCTTCGCGCCGAACGCCGAGCGGTTCCCGGAGGCGCAGTAGAGGATCACGCGCTTGGAGCGATCGGGCTCGATGCCCTCGATCCGCGTCTCGAGGTAGCTGCGCGGCACGTGGACGGCACCGGGGATCTTGCCCTGCTCGACCTCTTCGGTCTCGCGCACGTCGATGATCGCGACGTCGGGACTGCCGATGAGGTCCAGGACGGCGGTCGGGTCGACCTCGCTGATGTGCTCGCGCACGCGGCGGAGGAGCTCCTGGCCGGAAACGCTCTGCCCGGACACGCTCACGGCGAAACCCCCCGATTCGGATCAAGATTCATACTTCAGAAAGAATAGCGCCTGCCGGAGCAACGGCTGAGGGCGCCTCCCGACTTGCGGGAGACGCCCTTCGCAGCGCTTCGGAGGTCACAGCGCGGGCAGCGGGTCCGGGGGGGTCGGCCGTGCCGTTTCGTGATGCTGTGCAAGGGGTATCGGACCGTGCCCGACCGGCCGATATGGGGTGAAGACCCCAAGATGCTCGACTCCGCTCTCCCCCGCACAGCCGGGCGCCGCCAGCGCCGCGTGCCCCACCCCTCGATGCCCGCGCAGGTCATCGCGGTCAACGCCGTCCTGATCAGCGCCGCGGTCCTCGCCGCGGCCGTCGCGGCCCAGCTCGACCTGCAGGTCGGCGACGAGCAGCGGCGCTTCTACGTCCTGATCGCCGCGATCCTCGCGACGGTGCTCGTCAACGGGCTCGTCGTGCGCCGGCGCTTCGAGCCGCTCGAGCGGCTGATCGACACGATGGAGCAGGTCGACGCCAGCGACCCGCGCGCGCGGCCGGTGCTCCCCTCAGGGCAGAGCGAGGAGGTCACGCGGCTCTACCAGGCCTTCGACGGCGTGCTCGCCCGCCTGGAAGACGAACGCTCCCGCACGGCGGGCGCCGTGCTGCGTGCCCAGGAGACCGAGCGCGCCCGGATCGCCCGTGACCTGCACGACGAGGCCAACCAGGCGCTGACCGGCGTCGTCCTGCGCCTCCAGGCGACTGCCCAGGGCGCGCCGCCCGAGCTGCGCGAGGAGCTCCGCCAGACCCGCGAAGCCGCGTCGCAGGCGATGCAGGAACTGCTGCGGCTCGCGCGCGAGCTGCGCCCCGCGGCACTCGACGACCTCGGCCTCGCCGTCGCCCTGCGCACCCAGGTGGCGGACTTCGGCGGCCAGACCGGCCTGACCACCGAGCTCGAGATCGAGCCCGCCGCGCTCGACGAGCTGAGCTCCGAGCAGCAGGTCGTCGTCTACCGGATCGTCCAGGAGAGCCTCTCGAACGTGGCCATGCACGCCGATGCTGGACATGTGCGTGTCAGCGTGACCCGAGATGCCGCAGCGATCGTCGTGCGCATCGTCGACGACGGTGCCGGCTTTGCGCCCGCGGTCGTCACCGAGGGAGCCCACGGCCTGCTGGGGATGCGCGAACGCGCCGGCCTCGCCGGCGGCACGCTGCGGGTCCACTCGCGGCCCGGCGCGGGCACCAGCATCGAACTGCGACTCGACGGGAGCACCACATGACCACCAAGATCCTGATCGCCGACGACCACGGCGTCGTTCGCGGAGGCCTGCGGCTGCTGCTCGAGCGCCAGCCCGGACTGGAGGTCGTGGACGAGGCCGCCGACGGCGTCGAGGCCCTCGAGCGCACGCTTGCGAGCCGCCCCGACGTGGCGATCCTCGACGTCTCGATGCCGCGGCTCACCGGCCTGCAGGCCACGCGTGAGATCAAGGCCCACGCTCCGGAGGTCAGCGTGCTGATGCTGTCAATGCACGACGACGAGCGCTACGTCTTCGAAGCGCTGAAGGCAGGTGCCTCCGGGTACGTCCTCAAGCGCGAGGCGGACGTCGATCTGGTCGACGCGGTGCACGCGGTGCGCCGCGGCGAGCCGTTCCTCACCAACGCCGCGACCGAGACGCTGATCCGCGAATGGATCGCCGATCCGTCCGCCGGCCCGTCCGAGCCGCTGACCCACCGCGAGCAGGAGGTGCTGAAGCTGATCGCCGAGGCCCACACCAACCGTGAGATCGGCGAGATCCTGCACCTCAGCGAGAAGACCGTCGAGTCCCACCGCGGGAACATCCTGCGCAAGCTCGGCATGCGCGACCGCGTCGAGCTCGTGCGCTACGCGATCCGGCGCGGCCTCGTCGAGGCCTGACCAGCCGTCCGGCCGGCCCCGTCGCGCCGTCCCCGCTCTACTCTGGGCGGCGCATGATGCATCCCCGTCTGCGCCTGGCACTGATGGCCTGCGGCACGATTGCGCTGCTGGCGATCGCCGGCTTCGTGATCCTCTCCGACCCGCGCTCCGGGGAGGCGACGACGACGGTCACCGGCGGCTTCAGCGGCTCGATCCGCCCGCAGGCGCCGCCTGCCGACTTCGTGCTTCCCGACCAGGACGGGCGCACGGTGCGCGCGCGCGATCTGCGCGGGAGCCCGGCGATCGTGACGTTCATGTACACGACCTGCCGCGACGACTGCCCGACGATGACCCAGCAGATCCGCGGAGCGCTCGACGACATCGGCGCTGACGTGCCGGTCGTGGCGATCAGCGTGGACCCGGCCAACGACACGCCCGCGCGTGCCCGCGCGTTCCTGGCCAAGCAGCAGATGCGCGGCCGCATGCAGTTCCTGCTCGGGAGTGACGCGCAGCTGCAGCGGGTCTGGCGCACGTTCGGCATCCAGCCGCAGGACGGCGGCGGCCTCGAGCACACCGCCTCCGTCGTGCTGCTCGACGACGAGGGCCTGGCGCGCGTCTCGTTCCCGGTCGACCAGCTCACGCCCGAGGGCCTGGCGCACGACCTGCTCGCGCTGCAGCGCGAGCAGGCTCAGTCCTGAGCGTCGGTGCGCTGCGCCGCGCGCGCTTCGCGCTCGCGGGCCTCGCGCCGCCCGCTCCACCACAGGCCGCCGGCGACCAGCGCGACCGGAAGGACGTACAGCACCGCGTGGTACCAGTGCCCGGCGTGGGCGAGCACGGGCGTCATTGCGAGGCCGCCGACAGCAGCCAGAGTCCCAGACAGGTGAAGGTCACCATCACGAGCAGCATCCAGTATTGCGAGCGGGTCGCGATGCGGGTGTCGCTCCACAGCGCGAGCGCGCGGTCGTGCGCGAGCACGAGCGCGCCGACGTGCCCGACGATGAGCGCCGCCACCTGCACGTACCAGATGGCGTTCGCGCCGATCAGCGAGTAGTCGATCGTCGACGAGGCCGTGCCGAACAGGTCCGAACCCTGGCCGAGCGGGTCCGAGACGAGAAAGATGATCGCCTGTCCCTGGAACAGCAGCAGCGAGAAGTAGTGGGCGACGAGATAGGCGAACGCGATCGGGATCAGCGTGTGCGCGAACCGCCGCGCGAGCTCGTCGCTGGACAGCCCTCCACCGACGGAGTGCATGCCGGCCGCGCCGAGGCGGTAGAGCCCTGCGACGACGAGGACGATGGCGAGCAGTCCGACCGTCCCCGCCCCCTGGATCGCGGCCTCACGGCCCAGTCCGATGTCGTCGAACGTGTCGGTGAGGCGCTGCAGGAGGCCGTCCGTGCCCGTCCAGACACTGCCCTGTGAGAACCCGTCGAAGGTCGTCGTCCCGATCATCGTCACGACGACGGCGACCGCGCCGGCGACCTGCGGCATCTGCACGGCGCCGGCGAGCGGCGGGCGCAGGTAGAGGTCGCGCGCGGTCCAGCGCAGCGGCGCGAGCAGCGCCAGCAGGCCGAAGGCGACACCGAACGCGTCGGCGTTGGCAGTCCACGCCTGCACCCCGTAGAGGCTCATGCCGACGAGCATCACCGCCGCGTAGACGAGCGCGAGCACGGCGAGGTTCCCGGGGTCGGTCCTGCCGGAATACACCAGCTCGATCCAGGCGAACGCGAGGATCCCGAGCGCAGCCGGCCAGCGTCCGAGCCGCTCGGGGTAGCGGAACGGCGCCGGCAGCTCGCTGCCACCGACGCGCCGGGCCAGCCAGCCGGCGCCGCGCCCCACCGCCCGCCACGGGCTGATCGCGGCGAACACGTCGCCGAGCACCACGCTCGCGCACGGCACGCCGACCCAGAACAGCACGAAGATCGCTGTCGGCGCGAGGTTCGCGGTCGCCGTCTGGTTGCCCGCGAGGCCGGCGTAGACGATGGCCGCGAACGCCGCGACCCCGAACGCGCCGGCGAGCAGCTCGAGCGCGAGCGGCACCCGCAGCAGCGCGCGTTCACGCGCGTGCTCGAGCACCGGACGGCGCCAGAGGACCGACAGCGCGACGAACGACACCAGCAGGACGAGCGCCGCGCCCCAGGCGAACAGCCACTCCGGGATCGGCAGGTCGGCGCGCTGGGCGATTCCGTGGGCGGATGCCGCTGACGGCACGGCGAGACAGAACGCCGCGGCGCCGAGGGCCGCAGCGGACAGGCGCCGGCGCGTCATGCCCGGGAACGATACGGGGCGGGCCCGAAGGCCCGCCCCGTGATCACAGCGAATCTGACGCAGGTGCTACTAGGTGCACTTCTGAATGGTCTCGACCGTCTGCGTGCTCTCCACCGTGGCGTCGTAGGTCGTCGTGTAGTCGGCGACGTACTTGAACTTCCAACCACCGGCCGGGCAGCTCGTGCTGGCGAGCAGCGGGATCTTCTTCTTCTTGCCCTTGCCCTTGGTGACGTACTGCACCGGGATCTTCGAGTCGAACCGCATGACCGAGGCGATGACGCCCGGCGCCGGCGACTGCAGATTCTGCGGCACCGAGAACGACAGCTTGTAGGAGAAGTCGGGGTCGCCGCTGAGCGTCGTCAGCGTCGCCGGGACGATCTCGCGGATGATCAGCGGGCTCTCACCGGTGACCAGCAGCGTCGTGCCCTTGCCGCCGGGGAGGTTGAAGAACTTGCCGATGACTTCCTCGTCGAGGCCGAGGCCCTTGCCGAAGCCCTTCGCCGAGCCGACCTGCGAGCCCTTCGGGCACTGCTTCTCGTCCTGGAAGACGGTCGCCGGGGCGCACGACGGGAAGTACTTGCCGTTGTAGACGCCGCCCTTGGGGAAGTACACGTTGGCGTTGACCGTCGCGAACTGGACCTGCTGGTCGAGGTCGGGCGCGTTGGTGTCGAAGTACGGGTTCGCCTGCAGCGACACGGCCTTCGGCTTCTTCTTCGTACCCGCCTTGCTCGGGCTGACCTTCGCCGAGAACTTCTGGACCGACAAGATGGCGGATGCCGGGGATGCCGCCACCGCGAGCACGATCAGCGCCGCCATCGCCGTAAGCGCGATGCGCTTCATGGACTACTCCTCCTCTGGAGATTGGACCTGCGTGAGTACGGGACGACCATCCGAGGCCGAACCCTCGGAAGCACTCTCGCAGAAATCACGGGGGCGCGAGCCGGTTGTTCAATGCTCCAGAACAAAGCGCACGACGTCGCGGCGCCGGCCCCGCAAGGCGATCCCGCCGCGGACCAGGTCGCCGCGCACGAAGCCCGCGCGCTCGGCGACCGTCTGCGAGGCGAGGTTGGCCGGCTCGGCGTACAGCTCGACGCGGCGCAGGTGGAGCCCCTCCGGTGCCGTGGCCCAGCGGGCGAGCAGTGTGAGCGCCCTGCTCGAGACCCCTGCACGCCGCGCCCACGGGGCCGTCCAGTAGCCGATCTCGGCGCGCGAGCGGTCGATGTCGACGGCGTGCAGCCCGACGGCGCCCACCACCGCCGACGGGTCGGCGGTCTGCACGACCGCCAGCGGCAGGCTGGTGGCCGACCGGCCCGCAGCGACGAACAGGCGCGCGTCCTCCGGCGTGTACGGCGACGGCACCGAGGTGTAGCGCTGCGTCAGCGGGTCTGAGCACGCGCGCACGAGGGCGGGAACATCGTCCTCCGCCCACGCGCGCAGCGCGACGACCGGGTCATGCAGCCCCGGATCGGGCAGGCCGATCAGGAGACGGCGGGTTCCGGCGTGCGGCCGAGCGCGCGCTCGACCCCGTCGAGGAGCTCCCAGTTGGCGCGCAGGACCGACTCGGCCTCGGCCAGCAGTGCCTCGAGGTCGGCGCCGTCAAGCCGCGGCTCGATCAGCGCGCGCTCCTGCGCCGCGTGCTCGATGTCGAGCGTCGCGTGCAGGTCGAAGTACGCCGTCGCGTCGCCGCCCGGCGCAAAGCCGTAGTGCGCCACGAGCCCGTCGCGCTTGGTCTCCGCGATCGCCGGCTGAGCCGACTCGACCGCGTACATCGCGACCAGCGAGCTCAGCAGCGGGCGCTCGCCGTCGCCGGCCCAGGCCTCGGCACATGCCGTCGTCGCCGCTGCAGGGGCTGCCGCGGTGTCGCCGCCCACGGCGGCCATGAACCGGTCCCACAACTCGACGTGGGACGCCTCCTCGGCGGCATGACCCTCGAGCTTGCGCTGGAGGTCGCCGTCGCCGGCGACGGCGACGGTGTTGACCGACGCCTGTGCGAGGGCGCTGACGGCGTGGCGGTACTGGCCGGAGTACAGCGCCAGCTCGTCGAGCGTGAGCTCGCCGGCGGACCACCGGGTGTAGAACTGATGGTCTAGCACGTTCCAGCGCTCGCGAACGGCGTCGAGCTCGGCGAAGAAGTCCATGGCTGATCCCCTCTGCGTTTCGATGATTCGGCGGGCGCCGGAACGCGATGCTAGCGTCCCGCGCCGACCTCTCATGCGCACCCCGGTGGACACCATCGCGGCGCCGCCCTTTCCGAAGGACCTGCAGTGGGTGAACAGTGCGCCGTTGCGCATGGAGAAGCAGGCCCGCCGCACGGTGCTGATCGAGTTCTGGGACGTGTGCCGCCCAAGCTCGCACAGGACGCTCCCCTACCTGCGGGCGTGGCACGAGCGCTACGCCGCCGCCGGCCTGCTCGTGATCGGCGTCCACGCCTCCGGCCTCAGCGCCGGGCATGACGACGCGCGCGTCCGCGAGGCGATCGACCGGATGGGGATCGCGTATCCGGTCGCCCTCGACCATGACTTCCTGCTGTGGAAGGCGTACGGGACTCCGGGCTGGCCGTCGCGCTACGTCTTCGCTCCGCGCCTGAAGCTGTTCGAGGTCCACCACGGCGAGGGCGACTACGCCGGGACCGAGCGGGCGATCCAGGAGTTGCTCGAGATCGACGAGCCGCTCACGCCGCTCGCCGACCCGGCGGACGATGACGACGTCCCGATCGTCGTGCCCACGGCCGATGTCGAGGGCCCCTACAGCGGCCCGTACGCCGCGGGTGAGGTCTGGGTCATCGTCGATGGCCCGGGCACGGTCACGGTGAACGGCGAGCAGCACGTGCTCGACCGGCTCGGCGCCCACCGGGTGATCCGGCACGCGCGCCACGCAGCGGGCGAGGTGACGGTCGAGCCGGACGGTGAGGTCGAGGTGCTCGCGACGGCGTTCCTGCCGGGGCTGGCGCCGACGTAGCGCGGTTCGGCCACCGGTCTGCGACAGCTCGGCGACGGCACGGCGACGTCGTCGCCGAGGGACGTGCCGAGGGCTCGACGCGGGTGTGATGGTGACCCGCATGCCACTCCGACCACCTGGTCAACGCCCGGTTCATCGCCGCCCACGCCCGGGTTCCGGCGTTCCCCTTGTCCGACATGGCCAACGCCGCAGCACGCGGCCCGGGAGTCGAGATGGGCGCTGAGCACGTCGACGCGCTCATCGCCCGGGTCGCCGGGCGTCAGGGCGGAGTCGTCACCTACAGGCAGCTCGTGGCGCTCGGGCTCGGCCGCGGCGCGATCGAGCACCGGCTCGCGTCCGGCCGCCTGCATCGCCTGCACCGCAGCGTCTACCTCGTCGGCCACGAGGCCAGGGGCCCGCTGACCGAGGACTTCGCAGCCGTGCTGGCGTGTGGGACGGGCACGCTCCTCAGCTTTCACCACGCCGCCGCGCGCTGGGGCTTCCGGCCTGCGGCGCCCGCGCCGGTCGACGTCACCGTCATCGGGGGCGACCCGCGCCGCCACGCGGGCATCCGGATCCACCACGTTTCGCTCGCGCTGCCGCCGGTCGACGTGCGGACCCGCGACGGGCTCCCGCTGACCGCGCCGGCTCGCACCCTGCTCGATCTCGCCGAGGTGCTCACGGCCCGCGAGCTGCGCTGGGCGGTCGAGGAGGCGCGCGTGCAGCGGCTCGTCGCGCCGGGCGATCTGCGCTCCGTGGTCGAGCGCCATCCGCGGCGGCGTGGCGTCGCCCGGCTGCGGGCGGCCCTCGCCGCCGCCGCCGGCGGGCCGTCGCTGACGCGCTCGGAGGCCGAGCGGCGGTTCGCCGAACTCGTCGCTGCGGCGCGGCTGCCGGCGCCGGCGCTGAACGTCCGGGTCGGGCGCCACGAGGTCGACGCGCTGTGGCGCGAGCAGCGCCTGATCGTGGAGGTCGACGGCTACGCCTTCCACGCTGGGCGGGAGGCCTTCGAGCGCGATCGCCGGCGCGACGCCGAGCTGCAGGCGTCCGGCTTCGTGGTGACGCGCCTCACGTGGCGGCAGATCACCGGCGAGCCGGCCGCCGTCGCGGCGCTGCTCTCGCGGCTGCTCGCGCTCGCGCCGGCCCGCGGGGCCGCCGGCTGAGCGGCCTGGGGAACGCCGGATTGGTCGCGGTCCGGCGTTTCCCATGTCCATCATGGGGAACGCCGGATCTCGCCGGAGCTGGCCGATGAACCGGGCGTTCTCCTCCGCCTAGTACGTGTGGTCCGGCCGCCGCCCGACGTCGTCGGCGATCGTCACGAGCTGCGGCGGACCGGTGTCCTCGACGAGGATGCCGCGACCGGGGCGATAGGGGCTGCGCATCTCGGTCGCGTTGATCCGGGGCTCGTCGGTCCAGCAGCCCGTGTTCACGAGCTGCGTGCGCGTGCCGGGGACCTGCCAGTCGACGGGGTTCATCCAGTCGAGCGGCCCCGCGCAGTGCGTGTGGCCGAAGACGACGTGAGCGGCGTCGACCCCGAGCAGCCGCACGACACCCGACATCGCGGCGATGTTCGCTTCGCGCAGGTCGTCCGAGGAGAGCCGGTGGCTCACGGGGCCCAGCCCGGCGAGGTTGATCCCGGCGATCCCGAGCGGCAGCATCGCGGCGAGCGCGCGGCCGCGCAGCGGGGCGCGCCCGTCGGCCGAGAGCAGTGACCACGCCTTCGCCGTCGCCGCCCCGGTGACCCAGCGCCCCCCGGCGGCCCGGCCGTTGGCGATCTGATCCAGCCACGCGTAGATCGGCGCGAGCGCTGCCTCGAAGTCCTCGCTGACCGCCCGCGAACCGTCTTCCGGCAGTCGGCCGACGACCCGCGCCATCCCGCCCGCAGCCAGGCGCTCGAACGTCGGGACGGTGATCAGCCGGTCGAGGTAGTGGCCGTGCGTCGCCCACACGTCCTCGCGCAGCCACAGCCCGGGATAGGCGACGCTGACCGCGCGCCTGCGTCCCAGCCAGCCGGCGATCGCGCTCGTCGCGGGCGAGGCGTCGGCACCGGTGCGCGTCTCGAGCCCGAGCGGCGGCGGCTCGCTGACGGCGCCGCGCTCGGACAGCCACGGCGCGACGAGCGGGTAGTCGTGATTGCCCGCCGTGATCACGACCTCGGCGCCCTTGGAAAGCGCCGCGCCGATCGCCTCGAACGCCGGCTGCGCCGCGTCGAGTGCCTCGCGCAGCGGCCCGTGACGCAGTTCGAGGATGTCGCCGAGCAGCACGAGGCGATCGATGTCGCGCAGGTAGCTGCAGAGCGCGTCGAGCGCTTCCGGACGGCGCAGGATGTCGACCGGACGCCGTGATCCGAGGTGCAGGTCGCTGATGACGAGGGTGCGCATGCGGGGGCGGAGCGTAACCTGCCGCCCCATGCCCGACGCCGCCCTGCGGGGCCTGCTCGTCGCCGACTTCTCCCGCGTCCTCGCCGGGCCGCTCTGCACGCAGACGCTCGGCGACCTCGGTGCCGACGTCGTCAAGGTCGAGCGACCCGGGACCGGCGACGACACCCGCCAATGGGGTCCGCCGTTCGTCGCCGAGGGATCGACCTATCACCTCGGCCTCAATCGCAACAAGCGCTCGCTGGTGCTCGACCTCCGCGATCCCGGCGACAACGCGCTCGCGGTGGAGCTGTGCGCGCGTGCCGATGTGGTGCTGGAGTCGTTTCGGCCGGGCGCGATGGACCGGCTCGGGCTCGGGTACGACGCCGTGAGCGAGCGCAACCCGTCGGTCGTGTACACGTCGATCAGCGCGTTCGGCTCGGGCGAGGCCACCCGCGCGCTGCCGGGCTACGACCTGCTGATCCAGGCGATGAGCGGGTACATGTCGATCACCGGCGACCCGGACGGGGACGCGCTGAAGCCGGGGACCGCGCTCGCCGACATGCTCACCGGGCTGTACGCGACGATCGGCACGCTCGCGGCGCTGCAGGCGCGCGAGCGGTCCGGGCGCGGGCAGCACGTCGAGGTCTCGCTGATGGACAGCGCCCTGGCGTCCCTGCTGAATCTCGGCTCGTCGTACCTGAACACCGGCGCGGTGCCGGCCCGCAAGGGCAACCGGCATCCGTCGATCGCGCCGTACGAGACCTTCGCGGCCGCCGACCGTCCGCTCGCGCTCGCCGGCGGGAACGATGCGATCTTCGAGCGGCTGTGCGGGGTCCTCGGCCGCCCCGAGCTTGCCGGCGACCCGCGCTTTGCCACCAACGCGGAGCGCGTCGGCCACCGCGAGGAGCTGGCCGCCGAGCTCGAGGCGGCCTTCGCCGGCGACACCGCCGCAGCATGGGCCGAGCGCCTGAATGCGGCGGGCGTCCCGGCGGGACCGGTGAACGACGTCGGTGAGGCATTCGGCCTCGCCGAGCAGCTCGGCCTGGAGCCCGTCAGCGAGCTCGACGGGGTGCGCACCACGCGCTCACCGCTGCGGCTCAGCGCGACTCCCGCTGCGATGCGCCTGCGCCCGCCGCGGCTGGGCGAGCATGACGCGGAGCTGCGCGAGTGGCTCAGAAGGCCTTTCAGAAAGCCGGGTGTCGCGGATCCGGCTCCCCGCGGCGACTGATCGGTCCGCGGCTTCTAGCCGATGCCACCGGCATCGGCGTCGAAACCGCACCCCGCCCGTCATCCACGGGAACCCCGTCCCACGAGACCCGTCTCATGCTGAAACAGCTTCTCAGCCGGCCTGCGCGGCAAGCGCCAGGCGAATCGACTTCGGGAGCATGAAGCGGACGTCCTCCTTGACGACCTCGAACTCCTCGACGTCGGTCGTGCCGCGGTCGCGGAACGACTGCACGAGCCGCTGAACGAGGTCCTCCGGTGCACTGGCCCCGGACGTGATCCCGAGCGTGCGCACGCCGTCCAGCCAGCTCTCCTCGACCTGTTCCTCGTGGTCGATCAGATACGAAGCGGCGCCGTGCTCGCGGGCGACCTCCACGAGCCGGTTGGAGTTCGACGAGTTCCGTGAGCCGATCACCAGGACGAGCTCGCACAGCGGCGCGAGCTGCTTGACGGCCGCCTGGCGGTTCGTGGTGGCATAACAGATGTCGTCGGTGCGCGGCCCGGTGATGTTCGGGAACCGCTCGCGCAGGCGCTGGATGATCGCGAGCGTCTCGTCGACCGACAGCGTCGTCTGCGAGATGTACGCGAGCTTGTCGGGATCGGCGACCTGCAGCGCGTCGACGTCGGCGACCGTCTCGACGAGCACGATCGCTTCGGGGGCCTCCCCCATCGTGCCCTCGACCTCCTCATGGCCGTCGTGACCGATCAGGACGATCGTGTACCCCTCGCCTGCGAACTTCACGGCCTCGCGGTGCACCTTCGTGACGAGCGGGCAGGTCGCGTCGATCGTCTGCAGGTTGCGGCGCTCGGCGTCCTCGTGAACGGCCGGTGAGACGCCATGGGCGCTGAAGACGGTGACGGCACCCTCGGGGATCGCGTCACCGAGCTCGTCGACGAACACGGCGCCGCGGTCGCGCAGCTGCTCGACGACATGCTTGTTGTGGACGATCTCCTTGCGCACGTAGACCGGCGCGCCGTACAGCTCCAAGGCGCGCTCGACCGTCTGCACGGCGCGGTCGACACCAGCGCAGTACCCGCGCGGCGCGGCGAGGAGGATCTTCTCGGGGGCGTTTCCCATCAGCTCCGAGTGTACGACGCGCTATCGCGAGCGCTCGCGCAGCAGCAGGTCGAGAACCGTCTCGCCCGTCACGTCGAGGCTGCGAGCACTGACCTTGTCGACGGTGTCCTGCAGCGTGTCGCGGTACGGGTAGGCGAAGTCGATCAGGTCGATCGCGGGTGTCCCGGCCTCCAGGAACGGCGTGTGGTCGTCGAGGATCCCGGGCTGCGTCCCGCCGGGGAACGCCGCGCTCGTCCCGACGCGCGCCGCAGCGGCGCGCAGCCGTCCCCACAGCGCGCGATCGGAGGTCGCCTCGCGCGGCAGGCGCAGGCCGCGGTTGGCGACGTAGTCGAGCAGCACGACCTCGTGCACCTCCCCCGCGTGCGCACGGGCGTACGCGCTGGAACCCCGCAGCGCGTCGCGGCGGAAATCCAGCGAGCCCGGTGGCTCCTCCTCGCCGTCGAACAGGACGAAGCGGACCTCGCGCGCACCCGGCGGGCGCCGCGTACGGCTCAGCGCCCGGGCGAGCCCCACGACGGCGGCGGTTCCGGCGGCCCCGTCGTTGGCGCCGACGAAGCCCTTGGGCCGAGCCTCGACGTCGTAGTGCGCCCCGACGACGATCGCGGGCCTGCGGCCGGGCACCACCCCGACGACGTTGCGCAGGCCGGGGTGTCCGGCAACCGGCTCCAGGCGCCCGCGCGGCAGGCGCTCGCGCAGGTCCCGTGTGAGCCTGCGCAGCGCCGCCGATCCTGCGGGCCGCCAGCCGTACTCCTGCACCTGCCGGCGCAGGAGCGCGAACGCGGCGGCCTCGTCGAACCGGTCCACGCGCGGCGTCGGCACGCCGTCGCCGGGCGCCCCGGAGCTGAAGCGCGCGGGCGCGGGCGCCACCGGAGCAGCGGACGTGGGAACGGGCTGTGCGTCGCGTCCACCGCCGATGAACGGCCAGCCGTTGACGGCGAAGAAGATCACCACCGCCGCGAGGACGAGCTGCGCGACGAGTGCGATGACGAGCACGCGGACCGACAGCCCTGCGCGATCGCCATCCTCGTCGCGCGGCACGTCCACGTCAGTCGTTCGCCGTCACGGCTTCGAGCACGTCGGCGAACTTCTGCCGCGACTCGGCCAGGCGCGTCGGGACGTGCTCGCTCGGCACACCGCCCGCGGGCGGCTCGTAGCCGCGCAGGATCCGCCGCGCGACCGACTCGCGATGCACCTCGTCGGGGCCGTCGTAGAAGCGCGCACCGCGGGCGTAGCGGTACATCGCCTCCAGCGGCATGTCCGTCGAGTAGCCGAGCGAGCCGTGGATCTGCACCGCGCGATCGATGACGTCATGCATGACCCCGGCCCCGAAGACCTTGATCAGCGAGACGTCCTGACGGGCGGCCGACGAGCCCTGCGTGTCCATCTTCCACGCGGCGTGCAGGGTCATCAGCCGCGCGGCCTGCATCTGCGCGGCGGAGTCGGCGACCCAGTTCTGCACCGTCTGCTTGTCGGCGAGCACCGAGCCGAAGGCGAACCGGTGCGTCGCGTACTCGCAGAGCATGTCGAACGCCCGCTGGGAGACGCCGAGCCAGCGCATGCAGTGGTGGATGCGGCCGGGAACGAGCCGGTGTTGGGCGATCAGGAAGCCGCTGCCCTCCTCGCCGAGCAGCGCGTCGACGGGCACGCGGACGTTCTCGTAGAGGATCTCGGCGTGGTTGCCGAGCTTTCCGTAGCTCTGCTCGGGGTGCTCCATCGTGGGGACGTCGCGCACGATCGTCACGCCCGGCGTGTCGACCGGGACGAGGAACATCGAGGCGCGCTGGTGCGGCCGGGCGTCGGGGTCGGTCACCGCCATCACGATCAGGAAGTCCGCGATCGAGCCGTTGCTCGAGAACCACTTGTGCCCGTCGATGACGTAGTGGTCGCCGTCACGCACCGCGCGGGTGCGCAGCAGCGTGGGGTCTGAGCCGGCATTGGGCTCGGTCATGCTGAAGGCCGACTTCAGGTCACCGCTCAACAGCGGGTACAGGTAGCGCTCCTTCTGCTCGGGCGTGCCGGCCAGCGCGAGGACCTCGCTGTTGCCCGAGTCGGGCGCCTGATTGCCGAATGCGTTCGGGGCCAGCGGGGAGCTCCCGAGTATCTCGTGCATCAGCCCGAGCTTGACCTGGCCGAAGCCCTGTCCGCCCAGCTCGGGATCGAGGTGGGCGGCCCACAGGCCGCGCGCCTTCACCTGCTCCTGCAGCGGCGCGTAGATCCGGTCGAGCTGCGCCTGCGTCAGCTCGTGCATCAGCGGCTCGATCGGCCAGATCTCCTCGCGGACGAACGTCCGCATCCACTGCAGCTGCTCCTCGAACTCGGGGTCCGTCGAGAAGTCCCAGGCCATCGTCGCCTCCGTCGTCGCTTGCGGGGATCTTCGCAGCCGCGCTGGTAGCGTCGCCGCAATGGCGGCCGTGCTCGATCTCGACGTCCTCCCGGGCACCTATGCGATCGCCCGGCTGGCACCGTCCGAGCCGGTGCCGGCGTGGGCGCACGACGGCACGCTGTGCGCGACCGTCATGACCGCGAACGAGCTCACCGTGGTCTGCCCCGCGGCGTCGGTCCCGGACGGCGTGCGCAGCGAGCAGCCGTTCCGCGCGCTGGCCGTGCGCGGTCCGCTGGACTTCGCGCTCACCGGCATCCTCGCGTCACTCGCGCAGCCGCTCGCGGACGCCGGCGTCTCGCTCTTCGCACTCTCGACATTCGACACCGACGTCCTGCTCGTCCGCGAGCGCGACGTGCCCGCGGCGAGCGCCGCGCTGCAGGCGGCGGGACACCTGGTCAACCATTGAGCGCCCGGTAGTGTTGGCGCTTCGAGCGAGAGGGGAGGCACCATGGCCCAGGAACACTTCGACCGGCTGACTGCGATCGACGCATCGTTCCTTGCGCAGGAGGGTCCCTCCTCGCACATGCACATCGGCGCGCTGACGGTGCTGGAGGGCCCGCCGCCACCGTTCGGCGACTTCCTCGACACCATCCGCGGGCGCCTGCACCTCGTGCCGCGCTACCGCCAGCGCCTGAGCTTCCCGCCCGTCGAGAGCGGTCGCCCGGTCTGGACCGACGACCCGAGCTTCAACCTCGAATACCACGTGCGCCAGACCGCGCTGCCGCGCCCCGGGAGCGAGCTGCAGCTCTACAAGCTCGTCTCGCGCATCTTCTCCCAGCAGCTCGACCGCTCCAAGCCGCTGTGGGAGATGTGGGTCATCGAAGGGCTGGAGGGCGGTCGCTGGGCGCTCATCTCCAAGACCCATCATGCAGTGATCGACGGGATCTCCGGCGTCGACCTCGCGACCGTCATGTTCGACCTGCAGCGCACACCCACGGCGATCGAGCACCCCGACGAGGCCTGGGTGCCAGCCGGCGAGCCGACCTCCGCGGCGCTCGTCGCGTCGGGCGCCGTCGGCGTCGCCCGCACCGCCGTGCACGGAGCGCAGCGGCTGGTGCGCCTCGCGACGCGCCCGCAGGAGGCGCTCGCGGAACTGCGCGACGGGCTGGAAGGCGTCGGCGAGGTCCTCTGGGCCGGCCTGAACCCCGCTCCCGACACGCCGCTCAACGTCGAGATCGGCCCGCACCGCCGCTACCGGGTCGTCAAGGCCGACCTCGCGGACTTCAAGCTGATCAAGGACGAGCTCGGCGGCACCGTCAACGACGTGGTGCTCGCCGTCGTCAGCGGCGCGCTGCGCCAGTGGCTGCGCTCACGCGGCGTGCGGACCGAGGGCCTCGAGCTGCGCGCGCTCGTGCCGGTCTCGGTGCGCGCGGCCGGCGACGGCGCGTCGCTCGGCAACCAGATCGTCGCGATGCGCGGTCCGCTCCCCGTCTACGTCGACGACCCGGTCGCGCGGCTGCGCGCCGTGCGCCAGTCGATGGGCGAGATGAAGGAGAGCAAGATGGCGGTCGGCGCCGCCGCGATCGCCGGCGCGCAGGGCTTCGCGCCGCCGACGCTGCTCGCACAGGCCTCGCGCCTGAACTTCTCGACACGACTGTTCAACCTGATCGTGACGAACGTGCCGGGCCCGCAGTTCCCCCTGTACGTCGCGGGGCGCCAGATGATCGACCTGTTCCCGATCGCCTTCCTGCCCAAGAACCACGCCCTCGCCCTCGCGATCATGAGCTACGACGGCCACCTCAACTTCGGGCTGCTGGGCGACTACGACGCCCTGCCCGACATCGACGCCTTCGCCGACAACCTCCGCGAAGCCATCGACGAGCTCCTCGACATCGCCCGCGACCGCCGCACCACCGGCCAGGCCACCACCACCGGCAGCGGAAACGGCCGAGCACCCAGCCCCATCAGCACCACCACCTAGCACCACCAGCTCCCAAGCCTCTTCTCAGCGACAACCGGCGACTGAGCCCAGCGACATTCCGGACCGGGGGGCCGGCGACGCGCCGACCGAGGAGGGAGTGGTCAGCCATCCCCCACAGGTCGATGGGTCGCGGGCCCCAACCACCAGCGAGCCGAGCCCTGAGGCAGTTCAGTCAGTACCCCAAGGCAAATTTCGCATCCTCCGACATCTTCTCCGGCGTCCACGGCGGCGTGAACACCACAGCCGACTCAACCGACTCCACCCCATCAAGCTCCGACACGAACTCCTCGATCTGTCCCTCGACCATCGGGCCGATCGGGCAGCCGGGCGTCGTGAGCGTGTATGTCACGCTGACGTTCCCGCCACTGATCTCGATCTCGTAGATCAGGCCCAGCTCGACGAAGTCGAGTCCGAGCTCAGGGTCGATCACGTTCGTGAGCGCGTCCTGCACATCTTCAACAGTGGGCATGAAACGAGTCTACGCAGACCGCTGACGCCGGCACCGCCCTTGCGCTACGGTGCGCGCATCGTCTCACTGACGAACAACCCACCGGTCCTGCGGTGTTGTGGGGACGAGGATCGTTCGACGCAGAGTCTGCGCCGACCCGCCCTGTCGCGCGCGCTCGCTGTCGACGACGACCTCGTCGTGGACCTCAGCGAGCTGTCGTTCGCGGACGCCTCGCTGATGGTGGATCTGGCGATGGTCGCGCGCCGGCTGCGCAAGGCGGGACGGTCGATGCGCATGTCGGGCGCCGCTCCGCACATCCACACGCTGATCGAGATGGTCGGGCTGCACCGCCTGCCCGGCGTGCATGTCGACGGGCCCACTCCCGCCGCCGCCTGGTAACGCGCGCGCCGCGGGCGCGTACCCTGAGGTGACCATGCCGTTCCTTGTTCTGCTCTTCATCCTCGTCCCGATCGTCGAGTTGTGGGCGATCATCACGGTCGGCCAGCTGATCGGGATCGTCCCGACGATCGCGCTGCTCGTCTTCGACTCGATCCTCGGCGCGTGGCTCCTGCGCCACCAGGGCCGCCTCTCCTGGCGGCGCTTCCGCGAGACGATGGCGGCGGGCCGCATCCCCGCCAACGAGACGGCCGACGGCGCGCTCGTGATCTTCGGCGGCGCGCTGCTGCTGACGCCCGGCTTCGTCACGGACGTCTTCGGCCTGCTGATGCTGATCCCCGGCTCGCGGGCGATCATCCGGCGGGTCGTGCTGCGGCGCGCCGTGACGGTGGGCGCCGCCTCCGTCGGCGGCCCCGCGGTGTGGACGGTGCGCGGCGCCACCTGGGGCCGGCGCGGGACCCGTGCCTATCGCGGTCGCGGGGGAGCTTCTGCCCCGGGCCCCAGCCCGGCACCGCGCCAGGACTACGACGTCGAAGGCACCGCCGTCGACGCTGATCGTCCCGGGCTCGGCCGGCGGCCGCAGACCGGCACGTGAGCGTCACCCCGGACCTCGACGCTCCACGCGTCGCCCGCGAGGAGGGCTTCTCGGACGCCGTGACCGTGTCGTTCGGCGATCCGCGCGCCGACGTCTACGGCACGGTCCGGCTCGGCCTCGGCGGCGGGAATGCCGCGAGCGGCCTCGTGGTGCTGTTCCGCGGCGGCGACATCGCGACGGTCGCGGCCGAGGGCGGCGTCCACGTCGAGGACGGCTCGGCGTGGGAGAACGTGCAGGCCGCGGGCATCGACACGGAGATCATCGAGCCGCTGCGCTCGTGGCGCCTGTCGTTCGCCGGCGAGGAGGCGAGCCTCGACCTGGAGCTCGACGCCTGTGGACAGGCGTGCGCGCTGGACGCCTGCGATCCGGTGGCCCGCGCCGGTGGCATGCTCAGCTTCGAGCAGCCGCTGATCGTGCGCGGCACCGCGAACATCGGCGGCGAGCGCATCGAGATCGACGGCCTCGGGCAGCGCGGCCGCTCCTGGGGCAGCCCGGACTGGTCGACGATCGGCCGCACGCGCACGGTCAGCGCCTGGTTCGGCGGCGAGGCGTTGTCGGTCGCGGCGATCGCGGCTGCCGATCAGAGCGATCACGGTCGCGAGGCGATCAGCGCGACGATCTTCGACGCGAGTGACGCCGGCTGCGTGCGCGTCGGCGATCCGCGGCTGTCGACGACCTTCGATGCGGACGGGCGCCAGCGTCGCGCCGCGCTCGAACTGTGGATCGACGACGACGGCCCGCCGCGCCGAGCGACCGGCGATGTGGTCTGCGGAACGACGCTGGATCTCGGCCGCCTGCGCCTCGACACCGCGTTCCTCACGTGGCGGATGGACGACCGCACCGGCGTCGGCCGCTACGACATCCTGCGCCGCGGCGGCGACTGAGCCCGCGTCAGTTCTCGGAGCCGAGCCGGTCCCAGAGGTAGAGCTCGAGGCACTCCTCCGCCAGCTCGCTGCAGATCTCACGGCTGAGGTGCGGGAGCACGGTCTCGAGCGCCTGCTCCTCGGAGACTCCGGCCTCGAACGCCTCCTCGCCGCGGAAGCCCGCGGCGATCTTCAGCGCCTCGCGGCGGTTCTCGCCGAGCGCCGGGAAGACGCCGAGCAGGAAGTCGCGGTTGGCGATCGGCTGGCCCACCTCGAGCGAGGCGTGCCAGGCGGCGAGCATCGAGAGGTCGTGCTCGTCGAGGTCGGCGACGGCCTTGACGTAGTGGGACTCGAGCTCGGTCTCGGGGATCGCGTCGACCCACGCGCGAACGAGCTCGCCGAGCAGCTGACGGCGCGCCTCTCGGCCGACGGACTCGGCGATCACGCGGATGGCGTCCTGGGGTTCGATGAAACAGAGGTGCATTGCGGCGGCTCCGGCGAGGGAGGTGGGACGGTTCTCGCCCGGGAACGTATGCACCGGCTCGGACGGCACTACTCCAGGCCGAGCTCGGCCGACCCGCCGGGAGCGGGTGCGACGGCCCGCGGCGATGCCGCGGCGGGCGCGGACTGCCGCCGCGGTGCCGCCGGTGCCGTGACGTGCGTGGCGGGCACCACCGTCGCCGCGGCCGGAGCGGTGTGGCGCTGCGCCGCCGCGGCCGCGCGCCGATCCAGGCGCCGCCGCGCCGCGGCGACGCGCCGCCTGACCTGCTCCTCGATCGTCAGCTCGCGCTGGCTCCCGCGGGCATCGATGGGCTCGGCGGCGCGGCCCAGCGGAGCCACGATCGCGGTCGCCGGGTGCGCGGATCCGCTGCCCGCCTGGTCCAGCGCGACGGCGCCGCCGCCCGCGACCGCAGCAGAGGCGGCGGCGATCGCCGTGACCTTGCCCGCGGACGCCGACGCGGCATCGACCACCAGCTGGGCGCGCACGAACGACGAGGCCGCCCGCTCACCGAGCCAGGTCGTCGAGGTCTCGTAGACCTTCACGAACAGGTGGCCGGCCGGGTCGGCGTGCGTCGAGGCGGCGACGAGCGTCCCGACCGGAAGCACGGCCTGCAGCGGCGTCGCGGCGCGATGCAGCTCGCGCACGACGGCGCGGCAGGACCCGCAGGCGCGCAGGTGCGGGCGCAGGTCCACGAGCTCGGCAGTGGTCGCCTCACCGTCGACGAGCGAGGAGAGCAGCGGCTCCCAGCGCTCGCACTCCGCCCCCGACTCGATCCCGGCGTAGCGCTCGAGGAAGCTGCGGCGCCCCTCGTACAGGCAGCGGTTGACCTTCGTGCGCGTCCATCCGGTCAGCTCGCGGATCTCGTCGTAGGAGTTGCCCTGCGCCTGCAGCCAGAGCGCGCGGACCTCCTGCGGCTTGAGCCGCTTGAGCGCCTCAGCCGACCGGGCCACGGCTTCGAACGCGACGACCTGCTCGTCGGGCGACGGCGTCGTGCGCGCCTCGAGCCGGTCGAAGTCCAGGTCCGCCGGAGCGAGCTCGCGCTGACGGACACGGCGGACCGCCATCGCCTCGTGCTTGACCACGGTGCGCAGCCACGACGGCGCCCCCTCGGGATCGAGCCGGTGCGCGTGACGCAGGAAGATCTCCAGCCCCCGCTGGTAGGCGTCCTGTGCGTCCTCGGCGCCGAGGCTGTGGCGGCGCGCGATCCGCAGCAACCCATCGGCGTGCAGACGGATGACATCGACCACGAGCGCGTCGCGCTCGGCGTCCGTGAGCCGTTCACCGCTGGGCGGCTCCAGGCCGCCCACTTCCCCCACTGCATCCATGCTGGTCCGTTCGTCGTACTGCCGTATCCGTCCGGCGTAGCGACAGCATGGCTTATGTCCACCCCCATCCAACGGCGGATTCCCGCTCGGAGCGGGAATCCACGGCCATGAACTACCTGAAAGGCGAGTGCCGGACCGCGATCACGCGGGCCGCTACGCCGACTTCTTCAGAACCCCGTCGGCGTCCGGGAACTCGAAGCAGCTGCTCGCGGCGTTCTCGTTCTTCATCCGGACGTTGAAGCTGAAGGTGAAGCGGAGCGTCTTGACGTTGATCTCGCCGTCGGTCTCCGCGAGCCCTCCGCCAAGTCCCTGCGGCGAGATCGGCGCGACCTTGATCGTGTACGCGTTCGTCGGGCTGCTCTGGAAGACGACCGTGTCCGGGATGCTCTTGGACTTCTTGAGCGGGAACGTGCCGTAGGGGATCTTCGTCTGCACGCAGTCGTCGGCGAGCCAGAAGTTGTTGTACGAGAGCGTGATCTTCGTGCCCTTGCCGCTGATGACGACGCTCTCCTTGATCTTCGTGCGCGGCTCGACGTACGTGTAGGTGCCGTCCTTGAGCCCGGCCGGCGCGGCCCGCTTCTGCTTGGCGCGGCACTTCTTGCCCTTCGGCCCCTTCTTGCACTTCGCCGCAGCGGCGGCGCCGTCCGGGCTCCCGCCGGCGGGTGCGGCGACGACGCCGACGGCGAGCGACGCGGTGAGCAGGACGAACAGTGTGCGCTTCATGGTGATCCCCCTCGACGGATACAGGCGGGCGTCAACCTACCTGAAGGACGGGTGGCCGACGAACGACTCAGCGTCGGCGCAGGTCGGCCCGCACGGTCACCCGCGGCTTGCGGACGTCATGGCAGAAGGCGCGCACATACCTGTCGCGCGATCCGCGCACCCGGTAGTCGCAGCGGAATCTGCGCCGGTTCTGATGCACGCCGGTGGCGTAGCTGACGTAGCCGAACCGCGTTCCGTAGTAGGCGCCGCGCCAGTCGTCGCTGAGCCGCACCGCGGAGATCACCTTGCGCGCGGATGTGCACTGCAGCCTGCTGGCGACGACGTGCCGCACGTGCGGCGCCTGCTTGACCGCCGGGTAGGAGCAGACACGCCGCGCGCTCGCGCCGGCCGGGAACACGAGCAGGACCGCGGCGAGGGCGAGCAGCGCCTGCGTGATCGACGAGCGGGTCATAACCCCACCATGTGCTCCCGAACGCGGCGAACCAAACGTGTCAGATCGCCCCGCTGAACGTGTCACAGCTGCTCGGATCGCCCGAATCGTAGCCCGTCGTGAACCACTGCTGTCGCTGCTGCGAGGAGCCGTGGGTCCACGACTCGGGCGACACGCGGCCGGTCGCGCGTTCCTGGATGCGGTCGTCGCCGACGGCGGCCGCGGCGTCGAGGCCGTCGGAGATGTCGGAGCCCGAGAGCGCGGTGAGGTACCCGGTCGACACGGCGTTGCGCGCCCAGACCCCGGCGTAGCAGTCGGCCTGCAGCTCGGTGCGCACCGAGCCGCTCTGCGCCCCCTGCCCCCCGGGCCCGTTCCCGAGCACGCCGGTCAGGTTCTGCACGTGGTGGCCGTACTCGTGCGCGAGCACGTAGGCCTGGGCGAACGGCCCGCCGCGGGCGCCGAAGCGATCGCGCAGGTCGTCGAAGAAGCCGAGATCGATGTAGACGTAGCGGTCGCCGGGGCAGTAGAACGGGCCCGCCGCGGATGTCGCGTTCCCGCACGCCGTCGCGACGCCGCCGGTGAAGAAGCGCGTCTTCGCGGGCCGGTAGGCGCCGCCCTCGAACGCCCGCGTCCAGTACGCCTGGATGCTGTTGACGTAGCCGACGATCCGGCAGTCCTCGCTGCGGTCCGCGTCGGCACCGGTCCGGCATTCCTTCGCGATCCCCGTGTTGTTCGCGGCGGGCGTCCCGGCGGTCTGGTTCTGCAGATCCTGCAGGCCGCCGAGCCCGCTCCCGCCGCCGGTGACGTCAACGCCGAGCAGCAGCCCGACGATCACCGCGATCAGGGCGACCGCGCCGCCGCCGCCCGCGATCCGCCCGCGGGGCAGGCCGCCTCCCCCGCTCCCGCTCCCGCGGAGATCCTCGACCTGTGAGGTGTCGAGCTCGGCGTCGTCGCGGAAGTCAGGCATCGGGCGAAGCGAGCTCCAGGGCGGCGCGCGCGAGTGCGTGCATGTCCGGATCGGGCTCCGCGGTCGAGCCGCAGGAGATCCGCGCGGCGCCGGGGTCGTCGGTGCGCCGGCCCCAGTTGACGAGGCCCAGATCGAGCGCGGCCGGCGGCAGCGCGCACGCCGAGGCGAGGTCGCCGGCGCGGCGCGCCACGAGCAGCATGTCGCCGATCCCGAAGACGCGCTTGGCCGCCAGCACCGTGGCATCGCGTGGATCGCCGAGCAGGTGCAGCGCCGCGGCCCGCAGGTCGGCGAGGCCGAGCGCTCCGGCCGTCAGCAGGAACTCGTAGCGCTGTGCGCGTCCGAGGCCCGGGAGCGCGAGGCGCTCGAACGCGCGGTCCATGCGCCGCTCCGGCGTCCACGACGCCTCCCCCGCGAGCGCCGCAGCCTGGCCGCCGCCGCGGCCCGCCCAGCTGCGGTAGGCCGCCAGCGCCTGCTCGGCGCGCGCACCGTCACCGACGCCGCGCGGACCGAAGCTCACGTCCTCGAGCGCCGGGATCTCCCCCGTCGACCACGGGGCCCGCGTACGGTCGACCTCGGCGAACGCCTGCAGCGCGCCCGGCTGCGGTCCGATGCAGGCGATCAGGAACGCCAGCCAGAGCGCCTCCTCGACATCGCCCTCCCGCGCAAGCCGCGCCGCCGCGCCGTACAGACCCGGCGGGCCGCCACCCTCGAGCTCGGCCAGCCGGGTCGCTGCGAACGCGAGCTCCTCGGCCAGGCATTCCGCGTCCGCGCTCGCCCGCAGGCCGGGCACCAGCGGGCTCTCGTAGCCGTCGTCGGCCGCGCGGGCGAGCCGGCGCACGCTCACGCCGCTGCTCGGCTGCCGACGGCGAGTGCTGCCGGAGCGGCGGACCGAGCCCGGCACGGGCGGGGCGCCAGCCGAGCGCGAGGACCGCCGCGGGCGCGTCTGCCCCTGCGTCTCCTGCTCACGCTTGCGCGAGCAGATCGGACAGGTGGACTCCAGGCGCCGGTGGCGGCAGAAGGACGTCACAGATGTTGAGTCTAGGACCGCAGTCCGGGCGCGAACACGCCGGTCAGCAGCTCGACCGGGCCGTCCACGTCCAGTGGCTCACGGTCGATCAGGCGGATCGCCACCTCGACCGCGGCACCGACCATCGCCGCTGCCATCAGCTCACTGTCGTGCGGCGCGAGGATCCCGGACGCGACGGCCGCCTCGAGGTCCGAGCGCAGCTCCTCGACGCCGGCGCCGACCGTCGGCTCGTCGAACATCGCGCGGATCGTCCCGGCGTTGCGGCTCAGCAGCTCGAGCGTCTGGCGATCGCTGGCGAGGTACTCGAAGTACGCGCGAAAGCCACTGCGCACGAAGTCCTCGACGGTCGCCGCCTCGCGGCGAGCGGCCCGCACGCGGACCCGGATCTCGCCGGTCGTCTCGTCGAGAATCTCCCGGAGCACCGACTCCTTGTCCGGGAAGTAGTTGTAGAACGTGCCGGTCGCAAGGTCCGTGCGCCGGATGATGTCGCGCACACTCGCCGCGCCGAAGCCGATGTCGGCGAACACGACGCGTGCCGCGTCCAGGATCGCGGAGCGGTTGGCGGCCTTCGTCGCCTCGCGCTTGCCGGCGACCGGCGCCTCGATCGCGGCCGCGTCGCTCACGCCGCCGCCGGCTGGGCCGCCGCGCCGATGCGAGGCGGCACCGGGAGCGCGAACCCGCGGGCCCGGGCGCGCTGCTCACCGGCCTTGAGCTCGCGCGCCAGGTCGAACAGGTAGTCGTCGAAGTCCACCTGGATCGTGTGTCGCTTGGACGCGACGTACCGCTTCTCCATCGCAGCGAAGTCCTCGGCGATGTAGCGGCGCAGCTCGTCCTGCGGCGGCAGCGCGTACTCGCCCTTCAGGTACTCGGCGACCCAGCGGCCCTGCGCCTCCGACAGCGGCATCACTGCGCCGAGCGGCTGCAGCAGGCCGATGAAGAACAGGTTGGAGTAGTCCGGGTGGAAGACGCGGCGGTAGAGGTTGATGCGGTTGTCCTTCGCGGCGATGAAGTCCTCGTCGAAGAACGGGAAGCTGATCCGGTAGCCGGTGCAGTAGACGACGACGTCGGCATGCACGCGCGTGCCGTCCTCGAACTCGACCATGTCGCCGTCGAGGCGGCGGATGTTCGGCTTGACGTTCACGGCGCCGTGGGTGATCCGGTCGAGGATCCGGCCCGAGACCGTCGGATGTGCCTGGCCGAACTCGTGGTCGGGCTTGGGCAGGCCGAACTTCTCCGGGTCGCCGGCGTACAGCTTCACGAGCTGCTGGATCACCTTGCGGCGCAGCCAGAACGGGATCCGCGGGTCGTTCTTCAGCTGGTCGGTCGGCTTCCCGAAGATGTACTTCGGAACGATCCAGGCCCCGCGCCTCGCGGCGAGGTAGGTGTTCCGCCCGACGTACGAGGACTCGACCGCGATGTCCATCGCGCTGTTGCCCATGCCGAGCACGACGACGTCCTTGCCCTGCAGCCGGTCGGGGTTCATGTACGAGTGCGCGTGCAGCTGCTCGCCCTGGAAGTCCCCTGAGCCCGGGAAGGCCGGCTCGGGCCAGCGCGGATCCCAGTGATGGCCGTTGGCGACGGTCAGCGCGTCGTACTGCTCGGTGGTGCCGTCGGACGCGCTGATCGTCCAGATCCCGTCAGCGCCGCGGCGGGCGCTCTCGACCTTCGTCTCGAAGCGGATCCGGTCGCGCACGCCGAAGTGATCCACGTACGCGTCGAAATAGGCGGCGATCTGATCGTGCCTGGGGTAGTCGGGGTAGGACTCCGGCATCGGGTAGTCGGAGTACTCCATCCGCAGCCGCGAGGTGTTGATGTGCAGGTCGCGATAGCAGGCCGACATCCCGTTGGAGTTCTCGTAGACCCAGTTCCCACCGACCCGGTCCGAGGCCTCATAGCAGGTGGCGTCGAAGCCCTGCTCGACGAGCGCTTTGAGTGCGGCGATACCGGAGGACCCGGCGCCGATGACGGCGACACGGGGAAGTGACTGGCTCATCGGCCGATCCTAGCGAGAAAGTGACGCAGGCGTCAACTTTGCGTCAGCGCCTGCGAGCGAGCGATCGACCATCCGCGCGCACTGGCGTCCCTCGTTGATCGCCCAGACGATCAGCGACTGCCCACGGCGCGCATCGCCGGCCGCGAAGACACCGGGGACCGACGTCTCGTACGTCCCGGCGCGCACGTTGCCGCGCTGGTCGACCTCGCAGCCGAGCTGCTCGACGATCCCCTCCCGCTGCGGATGCAGGAAGCCCATGGCAAGCAGGACGAGATCGGCCTTCAGCTCGCGCTCGGTCCCGGCGACCGGCCCGAACGGCGGCGCCGGCTCGGCCTGCGCGATGTGCTGGGCGGCCACGCGGCCGTCCACGCCGCTGAAGTGCGTGGTCACGACCGAGAAGTCCTGCTCGCCCTTCCCGACGCCCTGGGCCTCCTCCATCGCATAGGAGAGCCGGAACTTCGTCGGCCACAGTGGCCATGGCGTGCGATCGTCGGGCCGGTGCTCCGGCGGCTCGGGGAGCAGTTCGAGCTGCGTGACGGACAGCGCGCCCTCGCGGATCGAGTTGCCGACGCAGTCCGCGCCGGTGTCGCCACCGCCGACGACGATGACGTGCTTGCCCGCGGCGGTGATGACCGGGTGCTCGGGCGCCGCGGCCGTCGGCTCCGGCCCGAGCTGCGTCGCGACCCAGCGGTTGCGCACGTAGAGGTAGTCCATGGCGAAATGGATGCCCTCGAGCTCACGGCCGGGGACCGGCAGGTCGCGCGGCATCCGCGAGCCGATCGTCAGCACGACCGCGTCGAACTCGGCGCGCAGCTCGTCGCCCGTCACGTCGACGCCGACGTCGACGCCGCAGCGCAGCTCCACGCCCTCGTCGACGAGCTGCTGCACGCGCCGCTCGACGATCCGCTTCTCGATCTTGAAGTCCGGGACGCCGAAGCGCACGAGCCCGCCGGCGGCCTCGTCGCGCTCCAGCAGCACGACGCGATGGCCCGAGCGGCGCAGCTGCTGCGCCGCCGCCATGCCCGCGGGCCCGGAGCCCACGACGGCCACGCTGTGGCCGCTCTCCGCTGCCGGCGGCTGGGCCTTCACATAACCCTCGGCCCAGGCGCGGTCGATGATTGCGTTCTCGATCTGCTTGATCGAGACGGCGTCTCCCTCGTTGATCTCCAGCACGCACGCGGCTTCGCACGGCGCGGGACACAGGCGGCCGGTGAACTCGGGGAAGTTGTTCGTCGCGTGGAGCTGGGCGATCGCCCGCTCCCAGTCGCCGCGGTAGACGAGGTCGTTCCAGTCGGGGATCAGGTTTCCGAGCGGACAGCCGTTGTGGCAGAACGGCACGCCGCACTCCATGCAGCGCGCGCCCTGGGCGCTCAGCTCTTCATCCCTGCGCTGAACGAGGAACTCGCGAAACGGCTCGACCTCGACACGCTCGACCGCGTCCTTGTGAGCAATGCCCGCGCGCTCGACCTTCAGGAAGGCGCCGATCTCCCCCATCAGGCCTCGGTCTCCTCGGTCACGAAGCCCTCGCCGCCGGTGGAGACCGCCGTGAGCTCCGGGCCGTGGCCGGGATCCTCGTCGTTCTCGGGCTCCTGCGTGGCCTGCTCGGCCAGCACGCGCTTGTAGTCGGTCGGGAAGATCTTCACGAATCGCGGCAGCAGCTCGTCCCAGCTGTCGAGGACCCGCCGTGCGACCTCGGAGCCCGTGCGCTGCAGGTGCTCGCCGATCAGGTCGCGCACGACCTCGACGTCGTCCTCGCCGAGTGGCTCGAGCTGGTCGGCCATCATCGGGTTGACGCGCTCGCGGAATGTTCCGTCCGCGTCGAGGACGAACGCGAGGCCGCCGCTCATGCCGGCCGCGAAGTTGCGGCCCGTGCGGCCGAGCACCACGACATGGCCGCCCGTCATGTATTCGCAGCCGTGGTCACCGACGCCCTCGACCACGGCGCTCGCACCGGAGTTGCGCACCGCGAAGCGCTCGCCCGCGGTGCCGCGGAAGAACGCGCGCCCGCTGGTCGCGCCGTACAGCACGGTGTTGCCGATGATCACGTTCTCCTCGGCCTTGTAGGTCACGCCGTCCGGCGGCATCACGGCGACGACGCCACCAGAAAGGCCCTTGCCGGTGTAGTCGTTGGCGTCGCCGTGCAGCGTGAACGTGACGCCGGGAGCCAGCCAGCCGCCGAAGCTCTGCCCGGCGGACCCGGTGAGCTCGACCCGGATCGTGCTCTCCGGCAGGCCCTCCGCGCCGCGGACCTCGGCGATGCGGCTCGACAGCAGGCCGCCGACGCAGCGGTTGACGTTGCGGACCTTCGTCGTGATCGAGACGGCCTCGCCACGCTCGATCGCGCCCTCGGCCTGGCGGATCAGGTCCCAGTCCAGGGCGTCGTCGAGAACCGCCGGCGGCGGCTCGACCCGGCGCAGCGGCGCGTCCGGCGCCAGCTCCGGCCGGTGCAGCACGTGCGTGAGGTCCACCCCGCGGGCCTTCCAGTGCTCGATCGCGTCGTCGGCCTCGAGCAGCTCGGTCCGGCCGATCAGCTCATCCATCGTCCGCACGCCGAGCTCGGCCATGATGCCGCGCAGCTCCTCGGCGACGAAGAAGAAGAAGTTGACGACGTGCTCGGGCTTGCCCTCGAAGCGCTTGCGCAGCTCCGGATCCTGCGTCGCGATGCCGACCGGGCAGGTGTTGAGGTGGCAGGCGCGCATCATGATGCAGCCCGTGGCGATCAGCGGAGCGGTCGAGAACCCGTATTCGTCGGCTCCGAGGATCGCCGCGATCGCGACATCGCGACCCGTCTTCAGCTGGCCGTCGGTCTGGACGATGATGCGGCGGCGCAGGTCGTTCTTCAGCAGCGTCTGCTGCGTCTCGGCGAGGCCGATCTCCCACGGGATGCCGGCCGACTGGATCGAGGACAGCGGCGAGGCGCCGGTGCCGCCGTCGTGCCCGGCGATCAGCACGTGGTCGGCGTTGGCCTTCGCGACGCCGGCGGCGACCGTGCCGACGCCGACCTCGCTGACGAGCTTGACCGAGACCTGCGCGCGCGGGTTCGAGCAGCGCAGGTCGTAGATCAGCTGCTTGAGATCCTCGATCGAGTAGATGTCGTGGTGCGGCGGGGGTGAGATCAGCCCGACGCCGGGCGTCGTGTGGCGCACCCAGCCGATGTACTTGTCGACCTTGTGGCCGGGGAGCTGGCCGCCCTCGCCGGGCTTGGCGCCCTGGGCCATCTTGATCTGGAGCTGGTCGGCGTTGACCAGGTAGTGGATCGTGACGCCGAAGCGGCCCGACGCCACCTGCTTGATCGACGAGCGCCGCAGGTCACCGTTGGCGTCCGGCGTGAAGCGGCGCGGGTCCTCGCCCCCCTCGCCCGTATTCGAGCGCCCGCCGAGCCGGTTCATCGCGATCGCGAGCGTCTCGTGTGCCTCGGTCGAGATCGAGCCGAGCGACATCGCACCGGTGGCGAAGCGCCGGACGATCTCGCGCGCGGGCTCGACCTCCTCGATCGGGATGGGCTCGGTGTCCGGGCGGAAGCGCAGCAGCCCACGCAGCGTCGCGCGGCGGGCCGCGTCGTCGTTGACCAGCCGCGCGTACTCCTGGTACTTCGCCCAGGCATCGCCCCAGGTGTCCGTCGGACCGGCGCCGTTGACCGCGACGTCGCTGGGACCGCCGGTGACGCGAACCGCGTGCTGGACCAGCGCGATCGTCTCCGGGTTCCACATGTGGTGCTCGCCATCGCGCCGCCATGCGTAGACGCCGCCGACCGGCAGCAGCGGATCGGCGGGAGCCGCCGGCGCACCCCAGGCACGCGCGTGGCGCGCGAGCGCCTCCTGCGCGAGGACGTCGGCGCCGATGCCGCCGATCCTCGAAGCGGTTCCCGTGAAGTGCCGGTCCACGAGGACGCGGTCCAGTCCGACGGCCTCGAAGATCTGCGCGCCGCAGTAGGACTGGACGGTCGAGATCCCCATCTTGGAGATCGTCTTCAGCAATCCCTTGCCGAGGGCCTTGACGATGTTGCGCTGCGCGATGCCGGAGTCCTCGATCCCCGCAATCCGGCCCTGGGCCGCGAGCTCGTCGACCGTGTCGAACAGCAGGTAGGGGTTGACCGCGCTCGCGCCGTAGCCGATCAGGGTGGCGAAGTGATGCACCTCACGCGGCTCGCCGGACTCGATCACCAGGCCCGCGCTGAGCCGGTTGCCGAGCCGGACGAGGTGATGATGCACCGCGGAGACGGCCAGCAGCGAGGGGATCGGGGCACGTCCCGAACCGGTGCGGCGATCCGAGAGGATCAGCACGTTGACCCCGGCGCTGAGCGCGTCGTGCGCCTCGTCGCAGACGTCCGCGAGGCGCTGCGTCATGCCGTCGGCGCCGGTCTCGACCGGCCAGGTGATGTCGATCGTGTGCGCGCGGAACACGTTGCTGGAGACGTGCCGCAGCGTCTCGAGCTCGTCGTTGCGCAGGATCGGCTGGTCCATGACCAGCTGGTGGGCGTGCTCGGGCGTCTGTGCGAGCAGGTTGAGCTCGGAGCCCACACCGGTGCCGAGCGACATCACGATCGACTCGCGGATCGGGTCGATCGGCGGGTTCGTGACCTGCGCGAACAGCTGCTTGAAGTAGTTGAACAGCGGCGGCTCGCGGTCGGACAGCACGGCCAGCGCGTTGTCGTTGCCCATCGAGCCGATCGGCTCCTCGCCGGCCTTCGCCATCGGAGCGATCAGGACGCGCAGATCCTCCTGCGAGTAGCCGAAGGCGAGCCGGCGGATGTGCCCGGGAAGCAACCCGGTCGTCGTGATGTGCGCGGGCTCCAGGTCGCCGAACTGGACGCTGCGCTCACGGAACCACTCGCCGTAGGGCTGCTGCGTGGCGACCTCGCGCTTGACCTCCTCGTCCTCGACGATGCGGCCCTGCTCGAGGTCCACGAGAAAGATCTTGCCCGGCTGCAGGCGGCCGAGACGCTCGACGTTCTCGGGCCTGATCCCGAGCATGCCCGCCTCGGAGCCCAGGATGACGTAGCCGTCCTTCGTCTTGACCCAGCGGCCCGGGCGCAGGCCGTTGCGGTCCAGCGTCGCGCCGACGATGCGGCCGTTGGTGAAGCAGACGCCGGCCGGGCCGTCCCACGGCTCCATCAGGCACGAGTGAAATGCGTAGAAGCCCTTCAGCTCGTCGGAGAGATCCTCGCGGTTCTGGTAGGCCTCGGGGATCATCATCATCACCGCGTGCGGCAGCGAACGGCCCGCGAGCATCAGCAGTTCGAGCACGTTGTCGAACGATGCGGAGTCCGACCCGCCGGGTCGCACGATCGGCATGATCTTCTGCAGGTCGCGCCCGAACAGCTCGCTCGCCAGCTGGCTCTCGCGTGCCCGCATCCAGTTCACGTTGCCCATCAGCGTGTTGATCTCGCCGTTGTGGGCGATCACGCGGAACGGATGGGCGAGCTCCCAGCTCGGGAAGGTGTTCGTGCAGAAGCGCGAGTGCACGAGCGCCAGCGAGCTGGCGAAGCGCTCGTCCTGCAGGTCCGGATAGAAGCCGGCGACCTGCCGCGAGATCAGCATGCCCTTGTACACGCACGTCCGCGACGAGAAGCTCGGCGAGTAGAAGTCCGGACCGGCGGCCAGCTCGACGATCCTGCGGATCACGTACAGCTTGCGCTCGAACGCGTCCTGGTCCTCGGCCCACGGCCCGTCGCCGGCGCCGACGAACAGCTGGCGGATGTGCGGACGGGAGCGGCTGGCGGTCGCCCCGACGTGCTCCGGATCGATCGGCACGTCGCGCCAGCCCAGCACGCGCTGGCCCTCGACGCGGACGTTGAGCTCCAGCAGCTCCTCGAGCTTGCGCCGCAGCGACTCGTCGCGCGGGAGGAAACACACGCCGACGCCGTACTGACCCGGCGCGGGCAGCTCGAAGGGACAGACCGCGCGAAAGAACGCGTCGGGAATCTGCGTGAGGATCCCGGCACCGTCGCCGGAAAGCGCGTCAGCACCCTCGGCGCCCCGGTGCTCGAGGTTGTCGAGCGCCTCCAGGGCCCGGACGATGACGTTGTGCGCCGGCTCGTTGTCGAGCTTGGCGACCATCGCGACGCCGCACGCATCGTGCTCGTAGCGAGGGTCGTACAGGCCGTCAGCCTGGGGCGGCTTGATCATCGTCATCACGAGGTTCCTGCGTTTTGGGGGTTGCCGTGGTGGCGGTGCCCCGGGAGGCGGAATCGGGAATCTTACTGCGCCGGGGCCGAAACGAAGGTCCAGCGTGCACGCGGGCGCAGAGGGCGATCCGCGAGGGTCCGATTGTGCCGCGAACCGCTAGCTGCGGGACTTCTTGGCGCCGGCGGCCCGCTTGGCCGCCGCAGGCTTCTTGGCGGCGGGCTTCTTGGCGGCACGCTTGCGGGCCGGCGCCGGCTTCTCCGCCGGCGCACCCGCCCGCGCAGCATCCAGGCTGGCCTTCAGCGCGCTCATCAGGTCGGGCATCGGGCTCGCGGCCTGCTCGGGCGCCGCGACGATCTCGATCTGCTCGCCCTGGGCCTTGCGTTCGACGAGATCGAGCACGCGCACGCGGTATTCGTCGGTGTAGCGCGCGGGCTCGAATGTGCTGGCCAGTGAGCCGATCAGCTGCTCGGCGATGTCCAGCTCGCGCTTCGAGCTCTCGGCGTCACCGATCCCCGCAAGCTCCTCGACGCCGGCCGGGTCCACCACTTCATCGGCGAACACGAGGGTGGTCAGCGCCAGCGCCGAGTCCGTCGGACGCAGGGCGACGAGGTACTCCTTCGTGCGCAGCACGATCCGGGCGATCCCGACGCGGTCGCTCGCGCGCATCGCCTCGAGCAGCAGGTCGTAGGGCTTTGCTCCGCCGGGGGCGGGCGCGACGTAGTAGGTCGAGTCGTAGAAGATCGGGTCGATCTCGCCGCCGTCGACGAAATCCTCGATCTCGATCGTATGACTGCGGACCGGGTCGAGCGCCTCGAGCTCCTCCTGGGTCACCACCACGTAGCGGTCCGGTGAGACCTCGTAGCCCTTGACGAGGCGCTCGTACGGCACCTCCTCGCCCGTCTTGCTGTTCACGCGCCGCTGCTGGATGCGCGAGTTGTCCTCGCCGTCGAGCTGGTTGAAGCGCACCGACTTGCGTGAGATCGCGGGATACAGCTTGACCGGGATCGTCACCAGGCCGAAGGTCAGCGTCCCGCTCCAGATCGCCCGGGCCATGGTCTGCAGTCTGCCCGATCTGTCGCCGGCTCATGCATGGGCGGTTGCGAGCAACGGCGACCGTCCGAGCCGCCCTGCATCGTCCCCGCTGATGCAGCGCGTGCGTTCGTGGTGGCGCCGGCGCGTCGCGCCGACCGCGGCGTGGAGCGCGGCGACCCGCTTCCAGACCGACAACATGGGCGATCACGCGGCCGCCCTGAGCTACTACGGCGCGCTGTCGATCTTCCCGGCGCTGCTCGTCGGGCTGACGATCCTCGGCATCGTCGGCGAGGACGGGCTCGTCAACGATCTCGTCGGGTTCGCCCAGGATCAGGGCGCCGACGCCCCGACCGCGAAGGTCATCGAGACGGTCGCGCGGAACGCGACGGACACCTCGTCGCAGGCGCTCGGGGTCGCGCTGCTCGTCTCCCTGCTGTTCGCGGTCAACTCCGCATCCGCCATCTGGGGCGCCGCGGGGCGCGCGATGAACGTCGCGCACGGGGTGACCGAGAACCGCGGCTTCCTGCACCGGCGCCTGATCGTCGTCGGGCTGACGCTGGTCGCGGTCGCGCTCTTCCTGCTCTCGGTCGCAGCGGTCTTTCTCGGCGACGAGTGGGCGCGCGACGTCTTCGGGCACATCGGCCTCGAGGGCCTGGCAGTGACCGTATGGGACATCGTGCGCTGGCCGGTGGCGCTGCTGTTCGCGCTCGCCGCGCTCGCGGTCGTGATGCGCTACGCCCCGGATCCAGGGGCGCGCCGGTCCAAGCCCGTCACGACGGGGGCGCTCGTGACCGTGACCCTGTGGGTGGCCGCGACGATCGGCTTCTCGTACTACGTCGGCAACTTCGGCCGTTACGGCGCGCTCTACGGCACGTTCGCGACGGTCATCGTGCTGCTGCTCTGGCTCTACCTGATGGCGCTCGCGTTCCTGTACGGCGCGGAGCTCGACGCCGAGCTCAGGCGCCGGAATCTCACGGAACGGGCGGCAGCGGGCGATCCGTGAGCTCCGCGGGCGCCGAGCAGAGGCCGCCGCGCCCGGGACAGGTCGCGCAGAGGCCCAGATGTGGCTGCGCGGTGACCGGGAACTCGCCGGCCAGCAGCGCGGCCGCGGCCTCGCCCACCAGCGACTCCAGCACGGGAACGTCGGCCGGCACGTAGCTCGCGGTCGCTGCCGCTCCGGTCTGGAGGTAGACGTGGGCGACCTCGACGCGCGTTGCGCCCGCGCGCAGCGCCGCAAGCGCGTAGACCGCTCGCTGGATCACGTAGTCGCGTGCGACGAGCGCCTCGATATCGGTACCGGCGGCGATCCGGTCGGTCTTGTGATCCACGATGAGGATGCCCCCGTCGTCCTCCTCGGCGAGCAGGTCGATGAAGCCGTGGAGCAGCGGAGCGTCCCCTGCCTCCAGTTCGAGCGGGAACGTGAACTCCACCTCGCGGCGCAAGACCCGTGCGGCGGCCACGCGCGCACGCCAGGGCCCGTGCAGGAACGCGGCCGCCAGCTCGAGCTGGTCAGCGATCTCGGCGTCCTCGAGCGGCTCGCCGATCGCTGCGGCAGCGGCGCGCACCGCGTCCGCGCCGGGATCGGGCGCCCCCGCTGCGAGGTCAGCGCGCTCGAGCACGGCGTGCGCGATCGACCCCCGTCGGCGCGCGGCATCGCCCAGGCCCCCGGGGACGGCGAGCTCGCCGGCCGGCTGGTCGGGCAGCTTGAGGACCCGGCGCAGGTACCACGAGTACCCGCAGCGGGCGTACGCGGTCAGCGACGAGTAACTGAGCGTGGCGGGCGGCGCGGGACGATGCGGCGCAGCCGGCGAGGACTCAGCGGCCGCCGGCGACGCGAGGGCGGCGGTCATGTCCGCTGCCGCCGTCACCGGCGGCTGTGCGAGGTCGAGGATCCCGCCGGGCTCGCTGACGACGACGTGCGCGCCGGCATCGCCCGCGCGCACGATGCCCGGCGACGGCGGAAAGCTCGCACCCTCACCGAACAACCCGGGACCCATCCATGCGAGCGCCGGACTGCGGTAACCCGGCTGCCCCCAGCCCTTCGAGGCGCGGAACGTGCCGCTCAGGATCAGCCGGCGCTCCGCACGCGTGAGGGCCACGTGCATGATGCGCCGCTCCTCGTCCGCGTCGGCCTGCATCCGCTCGCGGTCCAGCTGCTCGTAGTCGAACGCGATGTCCGCGTCCTGGCCGTCGGTGCGCGGCAGGCGCAGCCCGACGCGCCCGTCGCGCACGATCACCGGCGGCGTGCTGCCGCCGCCGTCACGGCCGAGGTCGGCGAGGATCACGACCGGGAACTCGAGCCCCTTGGCGCCATGGATCGTCATCAGCCGGACGGCCTGGTCGGCGCCGACCTCGAGCGGGGCGTCGGGCGTGGGCGCCCCGGCGTCGAGCTCGGCTGCCGCGTGATCGGCGAACGCGCGCAGATCGGGACCCGCGCGCGCCGCGAACGCGTCGGCCATGCCGATCAGCTTGCGCACGTTGGCGATGCGCCGCAGGCCCCCGGGCCCCTGCGCCGCATGGACGTCGTAGCCGGTCTCGGCGATGACCCGTTCGAGCACGTCTGCGGGCCCCGACCAGGCGCCCGCGCGCCGCTCGCGCCCGACGAGCGCCACGTAGGCGCTGATGCGCTCGCGCGCAGCAGGGCCGATCCGGCCGAGCAGCCCGTCCGCCGCGCCCGCGGCGACCCGGGTGACCATGTCCCACAACGTCGCGTCGCCCGAGCGACGGCGCTCCAGCGCGAGCCGCGCGAGGTCGTCGGTCCCCAGCCCGGCGAACGGTGAACTGAGCGCGCCGAGCAGCGCGACCTCGTCGAGTGGGTTGACGAGCACCCGCACGTGGTTGAGCAGGTCCTGGACCTCGCGCCGCGACCACCAGCCGCGCCCCTGGGTCGCGACCGCCGGGACGCGCGCCAGCTCGAGCGCCCGCTCGTAGGCGGCCATATGCGTCCCCGCCCGCAGCAGGATCACGATCTCGCCGGCCTTCCAGCCGTCCTTCAGCAGCTCGTGCGCGCGCTGGGCGACGAGCCGTGCCTCGGCCTGCACCGAGCGCGGCGTGCCGGCGGGCATGCCGTCCGCCAGCGCTGCGAGCAGCGGATCCTCCGGCGGGACGGCCTTCCAGGCCTCGGCGTCGGTCAGCAGCAGCTCGACGGGAAGCTCGTCTCCGGGCTCTGCCTGCAGACCGGGCTCGAGCTGCGCGAAGCCGTCCTGATGTGGCCCGAACGCTTCATTGATCAGCTCGAGGATCGCGGGGTGCGAGCGGAAGTTCGTGGCCAGTGAGCGGGCGCGCCCCTGCTCGGCGTACTCGTCGCCGGCACGCTCGAAGCCGCCGACGTCGGCGTGCCGGAACCCGTAGATCGACTGCAGCCGGTCGCCGACCAGGAACAGGTTCGGCTGGCCGAGCGCCTCGAGCAGGCTGACCTGCAGCCCGTTGGTGTCCTGGAACTCGTCGACGAGCACGAGCTGCAGGCGCTCCGCGTACCCACGGGCGATCTCCGGGTGCTCCAGCAGCAGGTCGCGCGTCGCGATCGCGAGGTCAGCGTAGTCGAGCCCGCAGCGCTCGCGCTTGGCCGCGGCGAACGCGTCGCCGAACGCCCGCAGGAGCTCGTCCAGTGCCGCCAGCGCGGGCAGGAACTCGGCATCGTCGAGCGTCGGCACGTCCGGGACCGGCAGTGCCGGGCGCGTCTGGCCGGCGCTGCGCAGCTCGTCGTACAGGTCGCCGATCACGCCGCGCAGCGGCCCGTAGCCGAACCGGTCCAGGACCCCGAGAACACCCGGCGACGGCGTCGTGCCGGGCCGGCCGGCCACGCCTGCCAGCGTCTCTTCCCAGGCGCGCTCGCGCAGCGGCCGCAGCTCCGCCGGGTCGAGCACGACGAGCTCCGGATCGAGGCCCGCGACGACGGCGTGCGAGCTCAGCACGCGCAGGCAGAACCCGTCGATCGTCGAGATCCACGCGCCCTCCATCGCGCGTGCGTGCTCGATGCAGCCGAGCTGCATGAAGCGGTCACGGATGCGCTCGCGCAGCTGGCCTGCGGCGCGGCGGGTGAAGGTGATCGCGAGGATCGCGCGCGGATCGACGTCGTCATCGACCACGTAGCGGACGAAACGCTCGACGAGCACCGTGGTCTTGCCCGAGCCGGCATTGGCGGCGACCATCAGCGGCCCGTCGCGCTCGAGCACGACTCGCGCCTGCTCCGGCGTGAGCGCGTGGCCCTTGGGGCCGATCGGCCGGCCGTCGCGCTCGAGCAGCGCGCGATCGAGGCCCGCGCTCACGGCAGGCACCGGCAGATCGACGGATGCGCGCAGGTCTTGCGGTAGCCACAGGTGCCCGGCCGCGACTGGATCCGGCCATCGCGCAGCTCACCGACCGCGGTCTCGGCAGTGCTCAGGACCTCGCCGAGCAGCGCATCGGCCTCCGTGCGGTCCACCCGGTCGAAGTGCACGATGTCGATGCGGTCGGGATCCACGTCATCCAGGAGGTAGCCGCGCGGCCGCTGGTCCTTGGCCCCCACCGGCTGGTACAGCGCGCCGACGACATCCACGCCGGGGAGCAGGACATCGAGCGCGAGCGCATAGAGGCCCACCTGCAGGTCGCCCTCACGCTTCCAGGCCTTACGGGCGGTCCCGCCCGTCGCGCCCTTGTAGTCGACGACGATCGCGGCGTCCCCTCCCGGCGAGAGGTCGACGCGGTCGATGCGACCGCTGAGTCGCAGCCCCGGCGCCAGCTGCACCGGATCGCGCTCGTCGCGGGAGGTCCCGAACGACAGCTCGAAATGCGCCGGGACGAAGACCGTCCCGCTCTCGGCGGCGAATGCCAGGTAGCGCAGGACGTCGACCTCGAGGCGGCGCACGAGCGCGGCGTGCTCCTGGTCGCGGACGGCGAGGCGCCGGGTCCCGCACTCCTCGCGCAGCGCGCCGAGCGCGATCGACCGCGCGTTGTCCAGCTGCGACGGCGTCAGGCGGCCGCGCAACCGCTCGAAGGTCTGCTGCAGCACCTTGTGGTAGATCCCGCCGCGGATCAGCGGCGGCGGGTCCGGGTCGATCGCAGCGGGGTCGAGCAGCCATTCGACGAGCCAGCGCACCGGGCACGCAACCCACTGCTCGATCGTCCGCGCGGCCCACGCGTCGCGCGTGGCGATCTCGGCCAGCGCGTCCGGATCGGTGAGCGGGCCCAGGCCCGGCTCGGGTGCGGGCACCGGCGCGGCTGCCCCTGCCGCGAGGCGGCGCTGGCTCGGGCCTCCGCCGTCCGGCCCGAACCCGATCTCGCCCAGCCTGCGATCGAACGCGCGCTCGCGCAGGTCGGGCGCCAGGCACTCGAGGACATCGTCGACGAACAGCGAGCGCACCCGCGGATCGCCGTCGTCGTCGCCGCGATGCCAGGACATCGTCAACTGCTCGGTCGGGCGTGAGATGGCCGAGTACAGCAGCCACCGCTCGGCGTCGATCCGGTCTTCCAGCAGCGGCAGGCGCAGGCCACCCGCGGCGTTGATGGCCAGGCGCTCGGCGTCGCCGAGGAAGGGGTCCGCCGCTCCGCCCGCGGGGAACGTTCCCTCCTGCATGCGTCCCAGGAACAGCCGGCGCACACGACGCGCACGCAACCGCTGCGGGCGCGCGACGGTGACCGCTCCGGGACCCGGCTCCTGCCCGATCCAGACCTCCTGCTCGGCAAGCAGCGCGCCGAGCGTCGCCGGATCCGGCGCGAGCGCCGGCTCGGCGCGCGCCAGCCCTGTCAGCTCGGTCAGCGCGGCGCGGACCACCCCGAGCGCGCGGGCGTCGGCCTCGCTCGCCGCCGGCAGGACGGCAGCACGCGCTCGCCAGGGCAGCACCAGCAGGTCGCCCGCGCGTGCCGCGAGCCGCTCGCAGAACCGCGCAGGATCGCCTGCCAGCGCGGCCAGCTCGTCGAGCTGCTCGTAGCGAAACCCGGCCAGCTGGTCCCAGCCGTCGTGCGCCGCCGCGGCGTCGCTGGTGCCGGCGCGCCGCAGGCGGCGCTCGAGCGCGTCGGCGAGCTCCGGCCGGTCGAGCCGTCCCGGAACCCTCAGCCAGGTCAGGAAGTCGTCAGCCGAGCCGCCGGGCAGCACGACGGCGACCAGCGCCAGCAGCGCGCGTCCGAGCGGCGTGTGCGACACGGGAACCCGGCGCTCGAGCGCGATCGGCACGCCGGCCTCGGCGAACACGCGCTCGACGAGTGGCGCGGCGTGTGCGGCGTCGCGCAGCGCGACGGCGATCTCCCCGGGCGGCGTCCCGGCGGCGATCGCGTTGCGGGCGGCCTCGGCCACCAGCTCGAGCTCGGCGCGCTCGCCGCCGCCCACGAGCAACCCGACGGCTGCGCCGGGATCCGGGCGCGCGGGGCTCTCGGTGAACAGCGAGCGCTCGAGATGACCGAGCGCGGAAACGTCCTCGTCACCGGGTGGGAGCCGCAGATGCCGGTCGCCGGCAAGCTCCAGCAGCTCGCCGAGTGTGCGCGAGCGCGCCCGGTAGATGTCCTCGCGGCCCTCCTCGTAGGGGAGCGAGACCAGGACGTCGACGCCGATCGTGGCGAGCGTTCGCACGGTGTCGCGCTCGGTCGGCGTGAGATCGTCGAAGCCGTAGAAGAGGACCGGAGTGGATCCCCAGGCCCCGCTCGCAAGCCGCAGCGCGTCGTTGAGCTCGTAGTCGCGGGTGGCCGGGTCGCCACCGACGCGGACGATGCGATCACGGTAGGCCCCGTGGAGCGCCGCCAGTTCCTCGGCGAACTGGGCGCGCTCGGGCTCGGCCTCCCCCCACGCCCGCATCGCGGTGTACCAGAGGCCGGGACCGATCCGGGCTTCTGCGAGCTCGGCGCAGAGGCCCGTGAATGCGGCGGCGAAGCCGGGCGTCGACGCCGACGCCGAGAGCGCCTCGAGCCGTGTGGCTGCGATCGCGGCCTGGGCCACGCGGCGGCGGACGATCTCCGGCGCGGCACTGCCCGAGGCGCCGACGCGCAGCGCGATCTCCCGTCGCAGCCCGCGGAACGTCTCGACGCGAACGCCGAAGACGAGGCCCTCCGCAGCGAGCTCGCGGCGGAACGCGAGCGCGTCCGGCCGCGTCGGGACGATCAGGATCGGGTCGGACCCGGCGGCGGCCAGGCTGCGGACGCGGTCAAGGACCGCTCCCGCCTTCGCGGCGTTCGCCGGACCGGTGACGAGCTCGAGAGGCATCGCGTGCGATCAGGGTCGCGCACGCAGCGGCGGATCTGACAGGAACGGCGCGGTGGTCGTCAGCAGCCCGTTCAGGCCGCGGCGGCGTCGCCGGCGGGCGCGGCAGGATTCTCGGTCGCGGCGACCTCGACCTCGGCATCGTCGACGGCGGGCGTCTTTGCGCCCTCCTTCGCCCACGCCTCGTCGAACTCCACACGCCAGCGGCCCTCGTCACTCTGCTGGAGGGCCAGCCGGGCGCGGAACGACTTGCCGCTGCGAGCACGGAAGCCGGTGACGGGCTTCTGGGTGCGCCCCGTGGCGATCAGCTCCTTGGCGACCGCAGGCGGAAGCTGCTTGCCGACCTTCGACTTCCAGATCACGAAGCCGCAGCCGGGGTCCTCACGCGACCAGCACGAGTAGCCCTTGCGGTTCTCGTTGATGTCCTGGCCGCAGACCGGGCACGGGCCGAGGTTCGCGCGCGGGATCCGCACGTCCTTGAGCGTCGTGTCGAGCATGCCGACGGTCTGGCCGGCGAAGCTCGCGATGTCGCTCATGAACGCCTTGCGCGTCTCTTTCCCGGCTTCGATCGCGCCGAGCCGGCGCTCCCAGTCGCCGGTGAGATCCGGACGCGTGAGCGGGTGGTCACCGAGCAGGCGGATGACGTTCATCCCCTTCTCGGTCGGCACGAGCGCACGGCCGTCGCGGTCGACGTAGCCGACGTCGATCAGGCGCTCGATGATCGCGGCACGGGTGGCCGGCGTGCCGATGCCGGAGTCCGTCATCGCCTCGCGCAGCTCCTCGTCGTCGACGAGCTTCCCGGCGCCCTCCATGACGCCGAGCAGCGACGCGTCGGAATAGCGCCGCGGAGGCTTGGTCTCCTTGGACAGCACCTCGACCTTCGTCGTCAGGACGCCCTCCCCGCGCTCGAGCACCGGGAGCTGCTGGTCGCGGCCCTCGTCCTCGTCGCCCTCGCCCTCGGACAGCTCGCCGTAGACGCCGCGCCAACCGGGCACGATCAGGACCTTGCCGCGGGTGCGGAAGATGTGCTCGGCGACCGTCGTCTCGATCCGCGTGTTCTCGAACTCGGCGTCCGGGTGGAACACCGCGAGGAAGCGGCGCGCGACGAGGTCGTAGATCTTGCGATCGTCGTCGCTCATCTTCGCCAGGCGTTGCTCGGCGTTCGTCGGGATGATCGCGTGGTGGTCGCCGACCTTCTCGTCGTTGACGACGCGCCCGAGCGGCAGCAGATCGAGGCCGGTGACGTAGGCGGCGGCCGCCGCGTACTCCGGGTTGCGCCCGACCTGCTGGGCGGTCGGCTTGAGCTCGGGGACCTGGTCACCGGGCAGGAAGCGCGAATCCGTTCGCGGGTAGGTCAGCGCCTTGTGCTCCTCGTAGCAGCGCTGCGCGGCCCCGAGCGTGCGCCGCGCAGAGAAGCCGAAGCGCGTGTTCGCCTCGCGCTGGAGCGCCGTGAGGTTGTAGAGCAGCGGGGCCTTCTCGGTGCGGCGCGTCTTCTCGAGCTTGGTGATCTCACCGCGCTGATCGCTGACCGCCGCCGCGATCGCCTCGGCCTCGGCAGCGGTCGCCACGCGTGGCTTGGCGCCGGCGTGGAAGCGCCCTTCGTAGCCGCGCTTGTCATCGGTGCGGAAGGCGGCGTCGACCAGCCAGTAGGGCTCGGGCCTGAACGCGCGGATCTCCTCTTCGCGGCGGGTGAGGATCGCGAGCGTCGGTGTCTGCACGCGCCCGAGCGAGACGGCGCCGTCGAACGAGGAGCGCAGGCGGATCGTGGCCGCCCGGGTCGCGTTCATCCCCACGATCCAGTCGGCCTCCGACCGTGAGCGCGCGGCCTCCTCGAGCTGGTGCAGCTCCTCGGCCGGTCGCAGGTGCGCGAGCGCCTCGCGCATCGCCGACTCGGTCATCGAGTTGAGCCAGAGCCGCTCGACGGGCTTGTCCGAGCCGGACTTCTCGTACACGTAGGCGAAGATCAGCTCGCCTTCGCGGCCTGCGTCGCAGGCATTGATCACGCGGTCGACCTCATCCGAGCGCAGCAGCCGTCTGACGACCGTCATCTGCTTCTGCGAGCGCTCGTCGCGGACGACGAGCTTGAACCGTGACGGCACGATCGGCAGGTCTGCCATCTTCCACTTGGCGTACTTCTCGTCGTACTCGTCCGGGTCGGCCAGCCCGACCAGGTGACCGACGGCCCAGGTGATGATGTGATCCGGGCCCTCGAGCCAGCGCGTCGTGCGCTCACCGGTGCCGGTGTGCTTCTGGAAGGGGCCGGGAAGGACCCGTGCGAGGTCCTGTCCGACCGACGGCTTCTCGGCGATCACAAGGGTCTTGCCCATCGCGGCGCACCATAGCGCCCGGTCGGGCCGTGGTCCGCCGGAGGACGTGTGCGCCTACGCTGCTCGTCCGGGAGAGCGTTCGGACCGTGACCGACACCACACGAGCAAAGGACAGTGGAGGCCGCAGCGGGCGTCTGCGACGTCGTGCGCTGCCGGCGGCGCTGCTCGCCGCGGGCGCCTTCGGTGTCGGGATCATCGCGGGCGCCGGCGGTGACGACGGCGGCGACGCGGTCCGTGCCTACGCCACCGCGTGGTCGTCCGGGGACTGGGCGGCGATGCACGCGCAGCTGACCTCCGAGTCCAGGAAGCGCATCGACCTGCTGCCGTTCGCCGCGGCCCACCGGGCGGCGCTGGCGACGGCGACCGCCGGCGAACGCTCCGTCACCACGGGCGATCCCGAGCACGGCGGGGACGACGGCTGGCGTGTGCCGGTGGCGGTCCGCACGCGGCTCTTCGGTGTCGTGAAGGGCGAGCTCATCGTCCCGGTCGCAGCCGACGGCGACTCGCGCCTGATCGACTGGCAGCCGCGGCTCGTGTTCCCGGGCCTGCGCGACGGCGACCAGCTTGCGCGCGACACGACGCTGCCCGAACGCGGAACGATCACCGCACGCGACGGCACGCCGCTGGCCCAGGGGCCTGACCGGACCTCGCCGATCCCCGACGTCGCCGGGCAGGTCGTCGGGAAGCTCGGACCGGTCTCGGACGCCGACGCGGCGCGCGTCGCCGAGCTGGGCGTCCCGCCCGACGCACAGGTCGGCACGGGCGGCCTCGAGCGGGTGTTCGACGATCGCCTCGCCGGCCTGCCGTCCGGCACCCTGTCCGCCGGTCGGCGCGTGATCGCCCGGGCGCAGGGTCGCCGGGGACAGCGCGTGCGCACGACGATCGACCCTGCGCTCGAGCGCGCGACGGCCGCGGCGCTGGCCGGCCGCTTCGGCGGCGCCGTCGCGTTCGACCCGCGCACGGGCGCCGTCCTGGCCTACGCCGGAGCACCGTTCTCCCTGCTGCAGCCGCCAGGATCGACGTTCAAGGTCATCACGACGGCCGCCGCGCTCGAGGACGGGGTGACGGCGATGAACGAGACATTCCCGTTCGAAAGTCAGGCGCGGCTTTCCGGCGTCCCGCTGTCCAATGCCGGCGGCGAGGTCTGCGGCGGGACGCTCGTGCAAGCGTTCGCGGTCTCATGCAACTCGGTCTTCGCCCCGCTCGGCGCCAAGCTCGGCGCCAAGCGCCTCGTGGCCGCGGCTGAGCGCTTCGGCTTCAATCGCCCCTCAGCCTTCCCGATCGTCGCCGAGAGCGCGATTCCCGCCGCCGAGTCGATCGGGGACGACCTCGCCGTGGGGTCGACGGCGATCGGCCAGGGCCGCGTGCAGGCGACCACCGTCCAGATGGCCGAGGCTGCCGGGATCATCGCCAACCGCGGTCTGCGACGGCCGCTCACGCTCGACCTCGAGCGCGCACGCTCCGTCAGACCGGGCTCGGGCGAGCGCGTCGTCAGCGCCCGCACCGCCCGGCGGATGCAGCGGCTGATGCTCGCGGTCGTGGCCGGCGGGACCGGCACCGCGGCGCAGATCCCCGGCGTTCCGGTCGCCGGCAAGACGGGGACCGCGGAGCTGAAGTCGCGCGAGCCAGGCGACACCAGCACCAATCCCGAGGACACCGACGCGTGGTTCGTGGCCTACGCGCCCGCCGCGACGGGACGCACCCCGCGGATCGCAGTCGGCGTGATGCTCGTCGGAGCCGGCGCGGGCGGCGACAGCGCCGCGCCCGTGGCGCAGGCGATCCTGCGCGCCGGCCTGCAGCGCGGTTAGACGTCCAGGCGGACTGTTGAGATCTTGCCCGGCAACTCGGAGCTGCCCAGCTCGAACTCGAGCGGGCGGAAGTCCAGCGTCTGCTTGGGCATCCGGAAGAGCAGGAAGGCGCCGCTGGTCGGTGACTGGCCCGACGCGCTGTTGACGAGCGGGTAGACAGTGTTCGGGGCGATCTCGGCCGAGCGGTAGGCGAACGGGCTCTCGGGCTTCAGTTCGATCGGCTCGAACTCCCTGCCGGTCGTGTCCTTGATGCGGAACTCGTCGGCGAGCGACTGCGGGCTCGTCGTTCCGTTCGTCGCCTGCAACCAGATGCCGAACCAGATCTCGTTGTCGTCCAGGACGCGGTCAGCGGCCGGCACGCCCGCGAGCAGATCGCGATCACCCGGTGAGAACGGGTCGAGCTGGCGTGAGAGCTGGACCTGGTACTGGAGCTCGCCGAGCGTCACGTAGACGGCCTCGGACTCACCATTTGTGACGGTCTCCTGCTTGTCCCCGCAGGCACCAAGCCCAAGGGTCGCGAAGGCGACGGCGATCAGCAGCAGACAGCGTCTCATGACGGTGCGGCAGTCTACGCGATGGGCTCGCGGACCCGCAGCCCGGTGGCGGGCTGTCGCGGGCCGCCGGCGATCGTCGCGCGGGCGCCGCGGCCCCGGTCCTCTTCGAGGATCGAGCGCAGGCGGCGCAGCGCCTTGCGCCAGTGACGTGCCAGCGACCGGCGCTGACCGAGTGACTCGATGAAGCGGTCGCTCGCGTAGCGCGGCTGGGTCTCGACCGTCAGCGCGACCCGTGTCGCGCCGCCCGAGCCCTCGCGCAGTTCGAACACCGTCAGCGTGCGGATGCGGCCGAACTTCCCGGTTCGGCCCTGCAGGACGAGCGCCTGCGGGCGGTCGGCATCCACGATCGTCCAGTCCCCCCAGGCGAAGCGGTTGAACGGCAGGTCCGCGTGAAAGCGGCCGCCGGCGCCGAGCCCGTAGGTCTCCTCGCGCGTCATCCGCCATCCCGTCAGGAAGTGGTCGGTGAACTCCGCGTGATTGGCGACGTCGACGATGTAGTCGAAGATCTCCTCACGCGGCCGGGCGATCTGCGTCTCGACGGTGAACGGATGCATCGGCGGCGGAGTCTACGGAACGGCCTTCCCTACGCGGCGAGCCGGCGAACGCTGAGCCCGTGCTCAGCGTGCAGCACGAGGCGCTGGTCAGACGCCGCCTGTGCGCGTGCCGGGCGGCACAGCTCGCAGACCTCGACCCGCCCGTAGCGGTAGACCGTCTCACCGATCAGCGGCCGCCGGCCGCAGTCGCCGCAGCGCGGCTCGCGCACGTCGCGCGCGCTCACACCCTGGCGCAGCAGCTCGCGCTCCAGGTCGGGCTCGGAGAGGGTCGGCGCCGAACGCAGCATCCATCAGGATTCGCCATGTTCGAAGCTCGTCCTTCCGGGGCATGAAAAAGCTGCAAAGTCCGCAAAATCCGCCCAAGTTCGCATTGACACGCCAGGTATGATCGACTCAGGCGGTCGTCTTTGGAGGAGGCGCTTAGCGGGTCGGACCGATATGGAGAGCGCGCTTATGAAATCGCTGGTAGCAGGCACACTCGCAGGGACAGGCTCGTTTCGCTGTGACCACTGCGGGTACATCCTGACGCTCGAGCGCGAGGACGAGATCCCCGCGTGCCCCACGTGCGGGGGCGAGCGCTTCGGTCGCGCATCGCTGTTCACCGCCGGCGACGTCATTGCACGTGCGCCCGGTGCCGATGCCGCCGACGAGGACGACGCGCGTGGGCTGTTCGAGTCCGCGGGCGAGCAGATCGAGGAGCCCGGGCAGTACCTGGTCTACCGCGAGAACGACAACGTCCTGGTCGTCGCGCTGGCGCGCGAATGGACGCGGATCGGGCGCAGCCTCGCGGCCGACGTGCGCTTCGACGATCCGACGGTGTCCCGCCGGCACGCGCTGATCGTGCGCCAGGCCGACGGTGTCCGGGTCCTCGACGACCGCAGCCTCAACGGCGTGTTCGTCAACGGCGAGCGCGTCGAGTGGCGCGCCCTCCACGACGGCGACGAGATCGTCGTCGGGCGCTATCGCCTGCACTTCGTCGAAGTCGTCGCCGGAGCGGCCCGCGGCGGTGGGCTCGCATCGCTCGATGCGGGTCAGGCCCCGCTCGAGGCCGAGGCCTGACGATCCTCGGGCCCTGCCCGGCTCGAGGCGGAGAGGGACGGTGGGGGTCCGGCAGCGGGCCCCCACCACATCGACGTAGACTGGCGCACCGATGGCTCTGACGATCGCGGTGCTTTCCCAGAAGGGCGGAACCGGCAAGACGACCGCGGTGCGGCATCTGACCGAGGCGTTCCGGGACGCGGGTCTGCGGGTGCTCGCCGTCGACCTCGATCCGCAGGGCAACCTGTCGGACTACTTCGACATCGAGCCGGAGGCGGATCCGACGATCGGCGACGTCCTCAGCGGGCGTGCCGGCGCCGCCGACGCGGTCCACGACGACGTGATCCCCGCGAACCTGTCACTTGCGGAGGCTGAGCTCACGATGGCGGGCAAGCTCGGTCGCGAGCTGACGCTGCGCAAGGCGCTCGCAGGCGTCGGCGACGACTACGACGTGATCTTCATCGACTGCCCGCCGGCGCTCGGGCTCCTGACGGTCAACGCGCTCGTCGCCGCCGACCACGCTCTGCTGAGCAGCGAGGCCCAGTACTTCGCGCTGCAGGGAGTCGAGCAGGCGCTCGAGGTCATCGAGCTGGCCCGGGACAGCCTCAACCCCGACCTCAACTGGCTCGGCGTGCTGCTGAACATCGCCGACATGCGCACGGTCCACTCGCGCGAGGCCTTCGAGTCGCTGCAGGAGCACGTCGGCGACAAGCTGCTCGTCCACACCGTCCGCCAGTCGATCGCCTACGCCGAGTCCGCCGAGCGCGCGATCTCGATCTACGACCACCGGCCGGACCTCGGCGCCGACTACCTGCGCGTCGCCGAGGAGCTGCTGCGGCGGCTGGGTCTCGAGACGGCACGCGACCAGGTCGCAACGCAGCTCGCCGGGCTCACCTAGCGTCGGCCGGCAGCCACTCCGATCCCGAGCGAGCGCACGGCGTCACCCGATGCGCAGCCAGGACCGGAGCGAGAGATCGGGCCAGGCGCCCCGAGATCCGCGATCAAAGCGACCGGACGTCAGCTCCGGACGTCTCGAATGGCGCGCGCACGACGCGGGCCCAACCGTCGACTTCCGCATTCAGCGCCGCCACGACGGCGCCGGTCTGCTCGTAACGGGTCCAGATGAGCACGGTGGGACCGGCACCGGAGATCGTCGCTCCGAGCGCCCCGAAGTCCCGTGCGCGGTGGACGATCTCCATCGACTGCGGGTAGAGATGGGCGCGCCGCTCCTGGTGCAGGCGGTCGCGCAGCCCGCGCGAGACCAGGTCGAGATCTCCCCGCGCCAGCCCCAGCATCAGCAGCGCTCCATGCGCGACGTTGGAGACGGCGTCGAACAGCGGGACCTCGGCGGGCAGCGCCTCGCGCGCAAGCTTTGTGCGGACCGCGGTCTCCGGGACGACGAGGACGGCCTCGAGGCCGTCGGGCGGGTCGAAGCGCACGGCATCGCCGTCCGCGCACACGACGAAGCCGCCGAGCAGTGACGCGGCCACGTTGTCGGGATGGCCCTCGAGCTCGGTGGCGATGTGCAGGAGATCGGCGTCGAGCTCGAACAGGTGGTCGGCGGCGACGAGCCCGGCGACGAACGCCGCGGCGCTCGTTCCCAGCCCGCCGCAGAGCGGGATCTCCGAGTGGATCCGGAAGGTGAACCCGTCGGCGGGGTGCAGCCGCTCGAATCCACGGACGGCGAGGTTGCGCCGGTCGCGCGCGATCGCGAGGTCGGTCTCGACCGCGAACGTGCCCGGGGTCTCGATCACCTCGAGCTCCATGTGCAGCGCCAGCGCGGCGGCGAAGGTGTCGAATCCCGGGCCCAGGTTGGCCGAGGAGGCGGGGACGCGAACGAGGCGCCGGCGCTGCATCAGCCGTAGATCGCCCGCTCGACGGCGGCGAGCTCGGCGTCGCACGGCACCACGGTGCCCGCCTGCTCCAGCGCCGTCTGCGGGTCTTTCAGGCCGTGCCCCGTGAGGACGCAGACGATCCGGTCGACGCCTTCGGGAACACCGTGCACGAGCAGCCCCGCGACCGACGCCGCGCTGGCCGGCTCGCAGAAGACCCCTTCGTGCGCTGCCAGGAAACGGTAGGCGTCGAGGATCTGATCGTCGCTGACCGCCTCCACCCCGCCGCGCGAGTCGCGCATCGCGGTCATCGCCTCCTCCCAGCGCGCCGGGTTGCCGATCCGGATCGCGCTGGCGACCGTCTCCGGATGTTCGACCCGCTTGCCGCTGACGAGCGGCGCGGCGCCGGCGGCCTGGAACCCGCGCATCTGCGGCGCAGCCTCCATCTCCTGGAAGCCCTTCCAGTACGCGGTGATGTTGCCGGCATTGCCGACGGGGGTGCAGAGCGCGTCGATCGGACCGATCTCGTCGAGGATCTCGAATGCGGCCGTCTTCTGCCCTTCGAGCCGGAACGGGTTGACGCTGTTGACGAGCGCGATCGGGTGCTTGGCGGCCAGTTCGCGCACGAGCTCGAGCGCCTGGTCGAAGTTGCCGCGCAGCGCGATGACCTTGGCGCCGTGCATCAGCGCCTGGGCCAGCTTGCCCGTCGCGATCTTGCCCTCGGGGACGATCACGGCGCCGGTCAGCTGCGCCCGCGCCGCGTACGCCGCCGCGCTCGCGGCGGTGTTCCCGGTCGACGCGCAGATCACGGCCCTGGCCCCCTCGCGGACCGCCGCCGAGACTGCGCAGGTCATCCCGCGGTCCTTGAACGATCCGGTCGGGTTGGCGCCCTCGATCTTCAGCCACACCTGCGCACCCACGCGCTCGCTGATCCGGTTCGCGAACACGAGCGGCGTCGAGCCCTCCTGGAGGCTGACGACCGGATCGCCGGGGGCGAACGGGAGGCGGTCGCCGTAGCGCTCGATCAGCCCGGGCATCGCGGCTAGTGCTCCTTCTCGCAACTGGCGGCCGGACATGAGCCGCTGGCGGCGCCGGCAGGCCAGGACGCAGGATCGGAGGAATGCCGGGGGCATTGCCCGATCCGAGGACGCCGCCTGCCGGTGATCGACGGCGACTCATTTCGGTCGGTAGTTGTGAGACGGGGCACTAGGACTCGAACGTCTCGTCGATGACGCGGATCGCGCGGGGGGCGGCGCGCATGAAGTCGAGCGCTGAGATCAGCTCGAGCGCAGCGAAGAAGCGCGACTCGGTGACCGGATGGGTGACGATCACCAGGCGGGCCGTGTCGCCGAGGCCCTCCTGCACCACCGAGCGCACGGACACTCCCTGCAGGCCCAGGCGCTCGGCCACCTGGGCGAGCACGCCGGGCCGGTCGGCGACCTCGAGGCAGAGGTAGAAGGCCGACTCGACGTCCTGCACGATCGTCGCCGCGACAGCGTCGCCACCGGCGGGCGAGCGATCCCCCACGATGGCGCTGACGACGTCGCCGAGAATCGCGCTCGCCGTCTGCGGGCCGCCCGCGCCAGGACCGGAGAGCGTCACCTCGGTGATCGCCGGCGACTCGATCGTCACCGCGTTGAACGGGCCGCTGACGCTCGCGAGCGGGTGACCCGCGTACAGGAAGGCGGGATGCACGCGGACCGCGATCCCCGCGCCGATGCGCTCCGCCGTACCCAGCAGCTTGAGCCCGAGGCCGAACTGCTGCGCGTAGGCCATGTCGTCGGCGGTCAGGTGCTCGATGCCCTCGTACGTGACGTCGTCGAGATGCACCCAGGCGCCGAAGGCCAGGCGCGCGAGCACCGCCATCTTCGCCGCGGCGTCGCCACCGGTGACGTCGTCGGTGGGGTCGGCCTCCGCGTACCCCAGCTCCTGGGCCTCCTTCAGCGCGTCCGCGTACGACGCGCCCGTCGCGGCCATCTGCGTGAGGATGAAGTTCGTCGTCCCGTTGACGATCCCGCGCACGCGGTCGACGTGCGCCCCGGCGAGCGATTCGGACAGCACCCGGATCACCGGCACCACGCCGGCGACCGCCGCCTCGAAGCGCAGCTGCGCCCCGCCCTCGTGCGCGGCCTCCCAGAGCTCGGGGCCGTGACGGCTGAGCAGCTGCTTGTTGGCCGTGACGACCGGCTTCCCCGCGCGCAGCGCGGTCAGCACGTGTTCGCGCGTGGGGTCCACGCCGCCCATGACCTCCACGATCAGGTCGGCGCTCGCGATGATCTCGGCGGCGTCACCGCGGCTGCGCGTGAGCACGCCGCTGATCAGCGGCCGCCGGCCGGTGAGACGCTCCACCTCGCTCGCGCGTTCCTCGATCAGCTCGGCGAATGCCGAGCCGACGGTGCCGCAGCCGAGCAGGCCGATGTGGAAGGGGCTGGTGTCAGTGGTGTCAGACATCACGGGCGAGCAGATCCTCGTAGGTGTCGCGGCGGACCACGAGGCGCGCGTCCCCGTCCTTCACGAAGACGACCGGCGGACGCAGCGCGCCGTTGTACTGGCTGACCATCGCATGACCGTAGGCGCCGGTCGCCGGCACGACGAGCACGTCACCGGGCCGCGGGTCGGCGAGATCGGCGTCGCGGATCAGGATGTCGCCCGACTCGCAGTGCTTGCCGACGACGTGGCAGCGTGTTCCGCCGCCCATCCGTCCGGCGATCTGCGCCTCGTAGCGGGCCCCGTAGAGCATCGGCCGCAGGTTGTCGGACATCCCGCCGTCGACGGCGACGTAGGTCTCGACGTTGCGCTTGATCGTCTGGACCTCGTACAGCGTCACGCACGAGTTGGCGACGAGCGCCCGGCCCGGCTCGTCGAGGATGCGCTTGCCCGGACCGGCGATCTCGCGCACCGCGTCCACCTTGGCGGCGACGTAGTCGTCGATCGACGGCGGCTCGTCGTGGGCGCCGTAGGCGACGCCGAGACCGCCGCCCAGGTTGTAGCTGTCGAAGTCGCCGAGGCCGGTCAGCGCCTGCAGCGCGCTGCGGAACGGCGCAAGCTCCATGATCTGCGAGCCGATGTGCATGTGCAGGCCCTGCAGCTCGACAGCGGCGCTTGCTCGGGCGCGCTCGACGGCCGCGCCGGCGTGGGCGAGGTCGAAGCCGAACTTCGTGTTCGGCCCGCCCGTGGAGATCGCCGGATGGGTCTCCGGGCTGACGCCCGGGGCGATCCGCAGCGCGATCGGCTGCGGGCGCCCGCCGCGGAGCTGGGGCACCAGCTCCTCGAGCAGGTCCAGGTCGCGCTGGTTGTCGACGATCACCTCGCCGACGCCGGATTCCAGCGCGTAGCGCAGCTCGGCGGCCGACTTGGCGTTGCCGTGCATGTGGATGCGCGCGGGGTCGACCCCGGCCGCCAGTGCCAGCGCCAGTTCACCCGCGCCCGCGACGTCGCAGCCGATCCCCTCCTCCCAGAGCAGCCTGTACACGGCGGTGCAGGGGAACGCCTTCGACGCGAAGACGAGCTCGAAGTCGTCCGTGCGCGCCGCGAACGCCTCCCGGAATGCCCGTGCGCGAGTGCGGATGTCGTCCTCCGCGACGACGAAGCACGGCGTGCCGAACTCGCGCGCGAGCTCGACCGTGTCGCAGCCGCCGACCTCCAGGCGACCGTGCTCACCCACGCGGCTGCCCAGCGGGTACACATGCGAAAGCTGTTGCGCCGCGGCCATCGGCGGCGGATCATGCCACGCCGTGCGCACCTTCCACGTCGACCCACCGGCCGAGATCGGCGAGCACGAGGGCCTCGCGTACGCCCTCTTCCTCCCCGACGGCGAGCCGGCCGGCGGCGTGGTGATCCTGCACGGAGCAGGCTCGTCCAAGGAGTCGCACTACGACTACGCACGACGACTGCGCGGGCACGGCCTCGCCGCCGTCGCCTTCGATCAGCGCGGCCATGGCGCCAGCGCCACGCCGCTGGACGGGCGGATGGCCGCCGATGTGGCGACGATGGCGTCGCTGCTGCCGTCCGGGCTGCCGCGGGCGCTGCGCGGGTCGAGCATGGGCGGCTACCTGGCGCTGGTGGCCGCGGTGCAGGCCGGCGCGGCGGCCATCGTCGCGATCTGCCCCGCGAGTGCGGCCGGCCTGCGCGACGGCCTGCGGAGCGGCCGATTCGAGCTTGACGCGGACCGGCCCGCGCTCGACGCCTTCCTCAGCGAGCACGACGAGCTGACGGCTGCCGCCGACCTGCCTGCCCCGTTGCTGCTGCTGCACGCCGAGGGCGACGAGCAGGTGCCGATCGCCCACTCGGCGGCGCTCGCCGCAGCGCGCGACGAGGCCGGGCAGCCGACGCGGTTCGTGCGCGTTCCCGGCGGCGATCACCGCTCGATCCAGCACGACGACGAGCTCCAGGATCTGAGCGTGCGCTTCCTGCTGAAGGCGCTCTCGGGCTAGACGCTTGGCGCTAGGCGGCCGCGGCGGCGGCGCCGCCCGGGTACTGCTCGCCGCGCGGCAGCAGCGCCGACCCGTGCCGGCGGTGGACGATCGCGATCCAGAGCAGGCCGCCGGCGATCATCGCGACGCTCTGCAGCTGCGGCAGCGTCAGGCCGATCGCCTCGGTCGGGTTGCGGCGCAGGAACTCGACGAGGAACCGCTCGATGCCCGCCAGCACCAGCCACAGCGCGAGCAGCACGCCCGGGCGCACCCGGTCGCGCAGCGTCCACAGCACCCAGGCGATCAGCCCCATCGCGAGCGTCTCGTAGATCGGCGTCGGATGCACGGTCACGCCGGGATCGGTGGGGACCGTCCCGTTCGGGTAGCCCATCGCCCACGGGCCGTCCCACGCCTTGCCGTAGTCACCGTCGCCGGAGAGCTGGCAGCCGACGCGGCCGATCGCGTTGCCGAGGGCGAGCGGGACTGCGGCGACGTCGAACATCGTCGCGTTCAGCCAGCCGCGCCAGCGGGCCCACAGCACGACGAACAGCGCGCCGCCGATGACGCCGCCGTACCAGACGAGGCCGCTACCGCCGATCAGGTCGCCCACGCCGTCGACGCGGTCGGGGTTCTCGATGATCCAGAACAGCCGCGACCCGACAAGGCCGCCGAGCAGCGCGGCGAAGACCATCTCGTAGGCCCAGTCGGCGGGGACCTGCAGCTCCTTCATCCGCCGGTGAATCACGAGGCCCGCGGCGATGAAGCCGAGCGCGAACATGATCCCGAACGTCTTGAGCGGGAGGCCCAGGAGATCGATCTCGGGCTGCACGCGCTCGAGGCTACAAGTAGTTCAGCGGGTTCGTGACCACGCCGTTGATGCGGACTTCGAAGTGCAGGTGATCGCCGAAGCACAGTCCGGTGCAGCCGACGTAGCCGATGACCTGGCCCTTGCTGACCTGCTGCCCCGCGCTGACGGCATAGCGCGACTGATGGGCGTAGCAGCTGGAGAGCGAGGCGCTGTGCTGGATGCAGGTGTAGTTGCCGTACCCGCTGGTCGGCGCGGCAAGTGCCACGCGCCCGCCGAGCGCAGCGCGGATCGGCGTGCCGGCGGGGACGCCGATGTCGATGCCCGGGTGGCAGGCCTCCCACGACCGGCGCTCGCAGAACGGGGAGGTGAGCGGCCCGTTGACCGGCCAGATCATCGCGCCGGAGCCCCCGCGGATCGGCCCCGCGGGCAGCGTGCCGGCCCCGGGGCTCGTGAGGATCCCCTGGATCTTCGCCTGCGTGGCCTTCATCGCGGACAGCGAGCCCTCGAGCTTGTGGCGGTCCTCGCGGATGTTGCTCAGGGCGTTCGCCTTCCCGTCGCGCGTGCGGTCGTAGCCGACACGCGTGTCGATCAGCTCCTGCTTGACGCCCGCGACCGCGTTGCGCCGCTCGGCGATCCGCGCGGTCAGGGTCGCCTGCCGCGTTGCCAGCGAACCGAGCTGCTCGGCGTTGTCGCGCGCATCGACCCGAGCCGAGGCGACGACGCGGATGATCCGCTCGTCCTGGTCGTTGATGCGCCGCAGGAACTCACCCCGCTCCAGCAGTTCGGCGAACCCCTTCGAGCTCAGGATCACGGAGACCATGTCGGGCGTGTCGGCCTGATAGCGCTCGACCAGCCGCGCCGCGAGCAGCTTGCGACCTTCGGCGAGGCGGGCTCGCAGCCGGACCGCGCGAGCGCGCTGGAAGCGCAGGTCCGCGCGGGTGCGATCGAGCTGCCCCTGGGCGCGATCAAGACCCGACTGGATCACGTTCTGCCGGCCCTGCAGCGTGCCGATCCGGCCCTGCAGGCTGCGGATCCTGCCGGTCCACCGGGCGATGTCCTGGCTGAGCACCCGCTCGGTGCCCTTCTTGCGGCCGATCTTGCCCTGCGTCGTCTCGATCTTCTGCTGCAGCTCACCGAGCTTCTGCTGATTGGTGATCGCGATCGAGCCCACGGGCAGCACGGCCCAGAGGGCAAAGACGAGCGCGACGAGCGCGCAGGGCAGCACGAGCAGGCGCCGGGGCATGCGGCGGCGGACGGTATGGGTGCGGTGTCGCATCGGCAACAGCTGCAATCGGGCCTGCGAGGTGAGCTGACGGGCTCGCGCTGTTCGCGCTACCAGGGCGGCAGTGCCCCGGATTCGCCCCCGGGAGCGACGATCGCCCCCACCGGGTCCCCCGCTCTCCCCGCCTTTGCAGGGAGATTCGGCCTCTTGAGGCTACCAGCAGCAGCCGGATTTAGCGCCCGTGAAGGGGATCCGTCAAGATTGTGTGCATGTCTCGTTCCACGTCTGTCATCGGTCGCGACCGCGGGCTCCAGGCTCGCATGCTGCTGACCATGTTCCTGCTCGGCGCGCTGTACGTCGTCTTCATGGCGGTGCTGTTCGCCGCCGGCGCCGGCATAGGCATCATCGTCGTGTTCGCCGCGGGCCTGCTGCTGGTCCAATACTTCGTATCCGACAAGATCGCGCTGGCGTCCGTCGGCGCCCGTGAGGTCACCCCGCAGGAGGCTCCGGAGCTGCACGGCATGATCGACCGGCTCTGCGTACAGGCCGACCTGCCCAAGCCGCGCGTGGCGATGGTCGAGTCACAGATGCCGAACGCGTTCGCGCTCGGCCGCTCGCCGAAGCACGCGACGGTCTGCGCGACGACGGCGATCGTGGAGCTGCTGACCCCGGCCGAGCTCGAGGGCGTCATGGCGCACGAGCTCTCGCACGTCGCCAATCGTGACGTCGCGATCATGACGCTGGCGAGCTTCTTCGCCTCGCTTGCGTCGATGATCCTGCAGTTCTCGTTCTTCTTCGGGGGCGGCCAGGGCGGCGGCGATGACGACGACAGCCCCGGCATCTTCGCCGTGATCATCGTCTCGATGATGGTCTATGCGATCTCGTTCGTCCTGATGCAGGCGCTCTCGCGCTATCGCGAGTACGCCGCCGACCGCGGCGCAGCGATCCTCACCGGCCGCCCGTCAGCGCTGGCCTCGGCGCTGATGAAGATCGGCGGCGAGATGCAGCACATCCCCAAGCAGGACCTGCGCCATGCCGAGATGAACGCGTTCTACATCTTCCCCGCAGGGGCGAAGAACTCGCTCTTCAACCTGTTCTCCACGCATCCGCCGATGGACAAGCGGATCGCCGCGCTGGCGAAGATGGAGAACGAGTTGCAGGGCACCGCCGGCCGGGCCATCCCGGTTCCCGCGTAGACCAGCCGGCTCGTGGGGCTCTTCGACTCGATCCTCGGCCGTCGCAAGGTCGCCGCTCCCGCGCCGGACCGGCTGTTCGCGATCACGACCGCCTACGTCACGCTCGAGACCGCGCATCAGATCAGCTCGCGCGGCACGGCCGCGATCGTCTTCCAGCCGCTGGAGACGGGGGATTTCGAGCGCATCGCCGCGGACATGGAGGAGGTGCTGCGCGGAACGGGCACCGAGACCGGCTCGACGATCGAGACGAGCGCCGACACCTTCGGCTACCGCTGGATGATCGTCCACGACCCCGACGTCGAGGATCTCGCGGTCGGGATCAACGCCGTCAGTGACCAGCTCTCGATCGACGGCTTCGCCGAGCGCCTGCTCTGCGCGGTGTTCGCGTTCGCGGACGCCGGCGGGACGCCGATCTACTTCATCTACAACTACAAGCGCGGGACCTGGTACCCGTTCGTGCCGGCCGGCGACGCCGCGGCGCAGGAGCGGGCGACCGAGCGCGAGCTGCGGCTGCGGGCCGTCATCGGAGCGGACCTGCCGATCGAGCCGGAGCTCGATCGCTGGTTCCCGCTCTGGGGTATCCCGATCTAGGGAGGCCGATAGGCTGGGTCTCAGGACCGATCACGACGAGCGAAGGAGCAGCGGATGGCCGGACTCGGAGGGCGCATGTCCACCGTCATCAAGGCGAAGGTCTCGAAGATCCTCGACAAGGCCGAGGACCCGGCCGAGACCCTCGACTACAGCTACCAGAAGCAGCTCGAGGCACTGCAGAACGTCAAGAAGGGCATCGCCGATGTCGTGACGTCGAAGAAGCGGCTGCAGATGCAGTCGTCGAAGCTGGAGCAGCAGGTCGTCAAGCTCGACACGCAGGCCCGTCAGGCGCTCGCGCAGGGCAACGAGGACCTCGCGCGCGTCGCGCTCGAACGCAAGAACGGCCTGCAGAGCGAGCTGCAGACGCTCGACGCGCAGGTCACCGAGCTCGAGGGCCAGCAGGAGCGCCTGACCGAGTCCGAGAAGAAGCTGCGCGTGAAGGTCGAGGCCTTCCGGACCAAGAAGGAGGTCATCAAGGCGCAGTACTCCGCGGCCGAGGCGCAGGTGCGCATCAGCGAAGCGGCAACCGGCGTCGGCGAGGAGATGGCCGACGTGGGCCTGGCGATGCAGCGCGCCGAGGACAAGGTCGAGACGATGAAGGCGCGCGCCGACGCCGTGTCCGAGCTCGAGGCCGCAGGCACGTTCGAGGACCTGACCGCCCTCGGCGGCGGCGACGATGACATCGACCGCCAGCTGCGCGAGCTGTCGAGCACGTCGGTCGTCGATGACGAGCTGGCCAAGATGAAGGCCGAGCTCGGCTCCGGCGCACCGGCGAGCGCCGCTGAGCTCGAGGCGGGCGAGCCCGAGACGGTCGACGGCGACGCGACCGAGGACAAGGCATGATCGTCCGGATCGCCGGTGAGGGTCAGTGGACGCTCGGCGACGGCGTGCGCGAACGCGTCAACGAGCTCGACAACGCCGCGGTGGCCGCGGTCGAGGCGGGCGACGAGCCGGAGTTCCACCGCATCTTCGACGCACTGCTGGAGATGGTGCGCGCCGGCGGTGAGCGCCTCCCGCCCGATGACCTGCATCCCTCGGACGTGATCCTCCCGCCCGCGGACCTGACGTTCGCCGAGGCCGACGGGCCGTTCACCGGTGACGGGCTGATCCCCGGCTGACCTCAGCCGGGGTCGCGCGTCCCGCGGCTCAGAACATCGTCCTCCCAGGCCGAGGGCGAGAACGGCTCGCCGGTCGGGGCGCCGACGGCGAAGACGATCGTGCCCGCCTGCAGTGCGACGGCCTCGCGCTGCAGCGCGGGGTCCTCGAGGAAGACCAGACCGCCCTTGGGGACGTCGAACGTGTCCCCCGCGACGGTGAAGCGTGCGGCGCCATCGAGCACGAGGTAGACCTCCTGGTGCCCAGGACAGTCGGTTCCATCGGCCGGGAGCTCGTCGTGCGACTCGACGACGACGTCCCCGGCCGCCCCGGCGACGTACGCGTTCGTGCCGAATGCCTTGATCCCGAGTTCGCGGCGGACGGGCTTCCAGCCCGGAAGCGGCTCGTCCCCGAAGCGGACGGTCGGGATGTCGTCGAGGTGCAGCGTGCGGTAGCCGGCGGTGCTCATGCGCCGACACTACCCCGGCGCGGGGCCTCGCAGTCGCCCAGCCGGCTTGCGTGCGGTCCTAGAAGCCGTCGGCGTGGCGCGCGCGGAAGCCGCGGCTGGAGCGCAGCACCGGCCGCCAGCGCGGGCCCTTGGCGCCGCTGGGATCGCCCGCGGCGCTGGTGTCGAGTCGCAGCCCGGCGATCACGACGTAGGCATGACCCGGATTCGTGTAGACCGTGATCCAGTCGCCCTTGCCGGCAGCGCCCCAGCGCATGTAGCCGCCGGAGTCCATTGGCTTCTCGATCAGGTCGGCGCCCTTGAGGGCGTACGACACGGTTCCGGAGCAGTCGTAGCCGCTGTCCTCGAAGCGCTGGTGCCCGCCGCCGTAGCGGTAGGGCAGCGCGATGATGCGGTTCGCGGCCCAGACGGCCTGCTGCACCTCGGCGGGAGCATCGGCCGGTGCGGCGGCCTGGCCGCTCGGCAGCAGCTTGGCCTTCGTTCCGGCGACGAACTGCACGTCCGCGGCGTTGGGCTCGCCGAACTCCTGCCCGCCGACCACGACCTGCTGCGTGACCGGCGACGACTTCGATGCCTGCGCGGAAGCAGGCACGGCGGCGCCCACCAAGGCGGCGAGGATGCAGGTCGTCGTTGCGCGGAATCGCACTCGGATCAAATCTCGATCGTCCGCCTCCGGGGTTAGCTGACGGGCTGGCGCATTGCGCCTCATGCGGAATCACCGCACGACTCGCCCCTGAACTCTGGGTCCCCCGGTCCCCGCGGTGCGCAGGGATTCGGCGTCGTTGATGGCGGAACTGTACCCAACAGCGTCGGACGGAATCGCCACGACCGGCAGAACACACCGCAGAAAGCACGCACGTTGGGGGAATCCGGGACCGGCGGACCCACGCGGATGCCCCGGTACGCTCGCCGTCGCAATGCCGCCCGCCCGCCTTCCGTTCGCCGCGCTCGCAGCTCTGGTGCTCGTCACCGGCCTCGCTGCGTGCGGCGGCGACGGCTCGCAATCGGCCACGACGGCGGACACGACCACGCCGACGGCGGCCTCAACGTCCACGACTGCCGCGGAGCCGGTCGCCGTCGCACCGGACGGGTATCCGGCAGCGGCGACCAAGAACACCACGCGCGTGGCGGGCGGCGACTCCGTCGAGACCGCCGCAAACGTCGCGCGCATCGTCTTCCCGGGTGGCGGGGCGGGCCAGCTTCCCGACGCCGTCGTGCTCGCGGACAGCGGCGACTGGCGCGGAGCCCTCGCCGGCGCGGTCCTGATGGCGCCGCCGCTGCGGGCACCGCTGCTGTACACCGACTCCGGGGAGATCCCATCCGCCACGTCCGCCGCGCTCGAGGCGCTGAGGCCGCCGGGCTCCCCGCGGGCGAACAATGCGCAGGCGATCCGGCTGGGCACGGCGGCAGGGCCCTCCGGGCTGCGGGTCACCTCGCTGCCCGGTGCCGATCCGTACACGCTCGCCCGCAGCATCGACGAGTACCGCTCACGCGTGGCGGGCCGCCCGAGCGCGTCGGTGATGGTCGTTCCCGCGGACCGTCCCGACTACGCGATGCCGGCGGCCGCGTACGCCGCGAAGTCCGGCGTCCCGATCCTGTTCACCGCCCGCGACACGCTGCCCGAACCGACGCGCGCAGCGATCCGGGCCCACGGCCGCCCGCGCATCTATCTGCTCGGCGGCACGAGCGCGGTGTCCCCGGCGGCCGTGCGGCAGCTCGCCCAGCTCGGCACCGTCACCCGCATCGCCGAGGCCGACCCCGCGAGCACCGCGGTGGCGTTCGCGCGCTTCAAGGACGGCGGGTTCGGCTGGGGCGTCGTCGACCCTGGACACGGCTTCGTGTTCGCCGCTCCGGCGCGTCCCGGCGACGCCGGCGCTGCGGCGCCGCTGTCGGCGAGCGGAACGTACGGGCCGCTGCTGCTGACCTCCACGGGCGGAGCGTTGCCGCGGGCCGTGGCCGACTACCTGCTCGACGTCAGGCCGGGCTACTCCAGCGATCCGGTGCGCGGCGTTTACAATCACGGCTGGATCGTCGGTGACCCGGCGGCGGTCGACGTCGCGACGCAGGCGACGATCGACGGCCTGCTCGAGATCGCCCCCGTCCCCGCCAAGAGCCCGTGAGCGAAGCCGAGAACCCCACCCGCAGCAGCGCCCCGCAGGTCACCGTCGAGGACGTGCGGCAGCTGTGCGGCGCCTCGACCCCGCATTTCGCGCTGCAGCTGCGCAACCGCATCGCCCGTCTGATCGCCGGCCTGCCCGAGGGCGATCCGGCCAGGGTGCTCGGTGAGCGGGAGATGGCACGACTCCAGTCGCTGGGCCTCGACGGCGAGCAGCGCGGCCACCGCGCCGAGCCGGGGCTCACGCCGCTCGCCTCGGTGAACGACCCCACGGCGCGCTGAGCGCCGCGGCGGATGCCTGACGCCGCCGCCCAGCGCCCCGACGGCATCGAGGGCAGCGCGCTGCCGGGGCCATTCCCTGTCGGGGTCTGGGCCAAGGGGTTCCAGGACTTCCTGCGCGAGCGCCCGCGCGTGCAGATCTTCGGCGAGATCTCGAACCTGCGCCGTTCGCGCGCGAAGGCCTACTTCGAGCTGCGTGACGGCGACGGTGCGGCGCAGTGCTCGATCTGGGGCAACCGGCTCGACGCGCTCGGGCTGCCCGAGGGCGCGCTCGCCGACGGAGTCCAGGTCGTCGTCGCCGGCGGCCCCGACTACTACCCGGGCAGCCGCACAGCCTCACCCGGCTTCTCCTTCGACGTGACGGGGCTGCGCGTCGCGGGCGAGGGCGACCTGTTCGCCCAGCTTGCGCAGCTGCGCCGGCGCCTGGAGTCCGAGGGCCTGTTCCTCCCGCAGAAGCAGCTGCCGCTGCCGGAGCTCCCGCGGACGATCGGCGTCATCACGGGCGAGGGCGGCAAGGCGCGCGACGACGTGCTCGCAGGACTGCGGCGCCGCGGCTGGGCCGGGCGCCTTGTCTGGGCCTTCGCGCCGGTGCAGGACCGGCGCGCAGCGCCCGCGGTCACCGCCGCGCTGCAGGACCTCGCGGCGATCGACGAGGTGGACGTGATCGTCGTCGCCCGCGGCGGCGGCTCGCTGGCCGACCTGTTCGCGTTCAGCGACGAGACCCTCTGCCGCACCGTCGCGCTGCTCCGCGTCCCGGTCATCGCCAGCGTCGGCCACCACACCGACCGCATGCTGATCGACGATGTCGCCGCGGTCAGCTGCTCGACCCCGACGCACGCCGCCGAGGCGGCGGTCCCGCGCGATCTCGTCGCCGAGCGCGCGACCATGCTGCGCGGAGCGAGCGCCCTGGCGCGCCATGCGCGCCGTGCCGTCGTCGAGCGCGCGCGGGTGCTGGCGCGGATGGGCCGCGTCCCGGCCGACCACGTCGCGCGTCACCGCCGCACGCTCCACCAGAACCTGCGCGAGCTGCGCGCGGCCGCCGGACGGCGCGTCGGCGCACGACGCGAGCTCACGGGAACGCGAGCGCTCGTCCTGCAGCGCAAGGCGCTCGCCGGGGCAGGGCCCGAGGCGGACGCCCGCAGGCGCACGCTCGACAGCCTCGCGCTCGCGCTGACGGCGCACGACCCGCGCCGCGTGCTCGAGCGGGGATACGCGATGGTTGACGACCGCGAGGGCGGCGTCGTGACGACGGCCACGCAGGCTCGCGAGCTGCGCGACGTACGCATCACCTTCGCCGACGGCTCCGCCGACGCGACGATCCAGGACGAGGAGACATGAGCGACACCGAGCGCACCTACGAGACCGCCAGCGCGCGACTGGAGGAGATCATCCGCCGGCTGGACACCGGCGAGGCCGGCCTGCGCGAGACGCTCGACCTCGTCAAGGAGGGCCGCGGGCTGGTCGAGTACTGCGCCGGCGAGCTCGACGCGGTCAGCCGCGGACTCGAGGAGCTGCGTCTCGACGAGCTCGTCGCCCGCCTCGACGGCCAGAGCCCCGTGACCCCCACAGACCAGGAGCAGAGCCCGTGAGCACCTTCGACACCCTCGCCGAGCTGCCGCTGCAGATCGACGAGTACGAGCTGCAGACGCGTGAGCAGAACGTCTCCAGCGGCTTCCTGCGCAAGACGACGACGTTCCTGCTGCACGGCGGCGGGCACGAAGGCGTCGGCGAGGACGTCTCCTACGACGGCGAGGACCAGGAGGCGCTGCAGCGTGCCGGCGCGTGTCAGCCACTTGCGGGCTCCTGGACGCTCGGGTCGTTCTGTGAGCACCTCGAGGCGCTCGACCTGTGGCCCGAGCCCGCCCGTCACGACGCCTCACACGACTACCGCGTCTGGGCCTACGAGTCCGCCGCGCTGGACCTGGCGCTGCGCCAGGCGAGCACCTCGCTGCACGCGCTCCTGCGCAGGGCGTCCCGCCCGGTGACGTTCGTCTGCTCGCTGCGCCTGAACGACCCCGAGGAGGCGCCGGACCTGCGGCGCGTCAGCGGTCGCCTGGAGCGCTACCCGACCCTGCGCTTCAAGCTCGACCCGACGCCCGACTGGGACGAGCAGATCATCAGCGGCCTGCAGGCGACGGGCGCCGTCGACTCGGTCGACTTCAAGGGCCTGTACGAGGGCACGGTCGTCGACAACCCCGCCGACCCGGTGTTCTACACGCGCATCGCAGAGGCATTCCCCGATGCCTGGATCGAGGATCCGAAGCTGACGCCGGAGACCGATGCGGCGCTGCTCCCCCACCGTGACCGCGTCACCTGGGACGCCAACATCCACAGCGTCGAGGACGTCGACGGGCTGCCGTTCCCGCCGAAGATGGTCAACGTCAAGCCCAGCCGCTTCGGTCCGCTGCGGCGCCTGTTTCGCATGTACGACACCTGCGAGCAGCGCGGGATCGGGATGTACGGCGGCGGCCAGTTCGAGCTCGGCCCAGGGCGCGGCCAGATCCAGTACCTCGCGTCGATCTTCCACCCGGACGGGCCGAACGACGTCGCGCCGACGGGCTACAACGAGCCCGTGCCGCCCGACGGCCTGCCCGCGAGCCCGCTGCCGGTGGCCGCGCACGACACCGGGCTGCGCTGGGGATGACCAGCGCCGGGCCCGGGCCGGGCGGCGCGACCCGCGAGGGCTGGCCGTACTCGTACGTCGACCGCGTGCGCTTCGGCGATCTCGACGCGATGCGCCATCTCAACAACGTCGAGTACCTGCGTTTCTTCGAGACCGCGCGGATCGCCTACATCACGACGTTGATCCCCGCGCACAAGCCCGCCGAGCCCGAGGGCGACTGGGGCGTGATCTTCGCCGAGTGCCACGTCAACTACCGGGCGCCGGCGTTCTTCGACGAGCTGGTCCGCACGCACGTGCGCCCGTCGCACCTGCGTCGCTCCAGCATCCGGATGGAGTTCCTGATGGAGAGCGGTGACGACGGCCGCGTGCTCGCCGACGGCTGGGGCGCACTCGTCGGCTACGACTACGTCGCCGGACGCGCGATCCCACTGCCCGACGAGCTCGTCGGCGTGCTGCTCGAGCAGGGCGCCGAGCACGAGGCCCGTTAGGCGAGAGCCGCCAGCTCGTCCTCGAGCCAGCCCATCAGCAGCTTTGCGTCCGGCATCTGGTCGCGGTCGGCGACGATGCCGAAGTCGACCATCCCGCAGTAGCTCATCAGCGTGATGTTCAGGCCCATCCCGTCGGTGATGACCGACACCGGGTAGTTCGCGACGAGCTGCGCTCCGGCCATGTAGAGCGGCACCTGCGGGCCCGGGACGTTGGAGATGACGAGGTTCCAGGCCGGGCGGCCCGGGCGGCTCGTCGACAGGCGGAACGTCAACTGCGCGGCCTGCGCGAAGACCGCCGGCGGGATGAAGTTGTTGGCGTCCTGCAGCAGCTCGGCCGGCAGCGCACGATGGCGCTGCTTCATGTCGGCGAGCCCTTCGTGGGTGCGCTGCAGGCGCTCGACCGGGTCGGCGATGTTCGTGTGCAGCGGCGCGCTCATCAGCAGGATCCGGTTGCCGAACGTCCCTGCCTGCTCGCCGGTGCGCACCGACACGGGAATCTGCGCCACCAGCGCATCGTCGGGGAGCTCGTCGTGCGCGACGAGCCAGCGCCGTACGGCACCCGCGCAGATCGCGACGGCGACGTCGTTGACCGTGCATCCGTGCGCGTTCTTGACGGCCTTGATGTCCTCGAGCGGGATCCGCCCGAAGACGAACCGGCGATGCGCTGAGACACGGCCGTTGAACGTCGTCTTGGGCGCGACCAGGTTTGCCCGCGCAGGCGAGCCGCTGTCGCGCAGCACGACGTGCTGGACCTCTCCGGCGAGCTTGCCGAGGATCCCGGCGCCCGGCAGCGTCGCGAACGGCGTCTCCTCGATGTTCGGCACTGCGCGGGGCAGCGCGCGCAGGGCGCGCAGCGGGTAGCGCGGGAGCGCCATGATGCCGCGCGCCAGCATTTCGAGCTCGCTCGGGGCGCGTTCGCCGAAGCCGTTCTCGTGTGCCTCCGGCACCTCGCGGCCCTCGGGCTTCAGGTCGAGCAGCAGGCCCATGATCTCCGCACCGGACATCCCGTCGATGACCGCGTGGTGAATCTTCGTGAGCATCGCGACGTGGCCGTCCTCGAGCCCGTAGATCAGGTAGATCTCCCAGAGCGGGCGCGAGCGGTCCAGCGGTCGCGCGCAGATCCGCGCCACCTGCTCACCGAGCTGGTCGTCCCCGCCCGGTGCGGGCAGTGCGATCTCGCGCACGTGGTACTCGAGGTCGAAGTCCGCGTCATCGATCCAGTAGGGATGGTCGAGGCCCAGCGGCACCTCCGCGAGCCGCCAGCGCAGCGGCGGCAGCAGCGCGATCCGGCTCGCGATCAGCTCCTGGACGCGGGCCGCCGAGATCACGCCCCCGGGCGCGGTCGACGAGTCGAGGATCGCCAGGCCACCGACGTGGCCGGTCTGGCGCGCGCTTTCCAGGGCGAGGAACTGCGCATCGAGGCTCGTGAGCTGCCGCATCGGCGCGATCCTCTCCGATTCGCACGCGCTCTGCCGAAATGCAGGCGCACGTGCGGTTCAGCCCTGCCCGGAGATCAGCTCCCAGGCGCGGTGGAGCTTGCGCTGCAGCGGTCCCGGCGGTGGCGTGTCGCCGGTCGCCGACAGGCCGCCTGGAGCCGGCTGGGGCGCAGGCAGGAACTCGCATTGCGCCGCGTCCAGGCGCAGCTGAACGGCCTGCTCGTAGAACGCTGCGACGTCTTCGGAGTCGACGAACGCCGGCCGCCCGCTCGCGAGGTCGATCACGAGCCCGTCGAAGATGCCCTCGGCTTCGACGCCGAGGACGTGGAGGACCGAGCCGACGTGCGGTCCGTCGGACGCGATCACCGCCAGCCCGGGATGGGCGACCAGCCAGCTCGAGGGTTCTCCGCGATCCATGCCGACGAGGATATCCCCGGCCGCGCCGGTGACCGGCGAGTCAGTCACGGCCCCGTCCGGCTAAGGTGCCGCGGCCATGTCAGAAGAACGCCTCGCCATCGCCGGAAGCGGCGCCATCGCCTGCGGGCTCGCGGTCGTCGCAGCCAAGCTCGCCGATGTCCACCTCTATGCCCGTTCTGCGGACTCCGCCGCGCGCGCCACCGCCTCGGTCGCCAAGCAGCGCGACCGCCTCGGCGACGACGCCGGCCCGGGAACCGTGACGGTCACGAGCGACTGGGCCGATCTGTCGGGCGCCTCGTTCCTCGTCGAGGCGGTTGCCGAGGAGCCTGCGGTCAAGGGCAGCGTGCTCGGGCATCTCGACAGCGTCGCGGGCCCCGACGCGATCCTCGCGACGACCACCTCCTCGCTGTCGATCTCCGAGCTCGCCGTCGCCAGCGGCCGGCCCGAGCGGTTCGTCGGACTGCACGTCTTCAATCCGGTCCCGCGCATGCAGCTGATCGAGCTGGCGTTCCCGGCGCAGGCGGCCGAGGCGACGATCGAGCGTGCACAGGCGCTCTGCGCCGCCCTCGGCAAGACCGCCGTCGTCGTCCCGGACGCACCCGGTTTCGTCGTCAACAAGCTGCTGTTTCCCTACCTCTTCTCCGCGGTCGACTTCATGGAGGAGCACGGCATGCGGCCCGAGGACGTCGACGAGTGCATGAAGCTCGGCGCCGGCCACCCGATGGGACCGCTCGCGTTGATCGACTTCGTCGGCCTGGACGTCTCCGCGGCGATCGGTCGTGAGATCGGCGCAGCGGTGCCGCCCAAGGTGCATGCACTGATCGCCGAGGGCGCACTCGGCCGCAAGAGCGGTCGCGGGTTCTACAACTACGGTTGAGCGCGCCGCGTGAACCTGCGCGTCCACCGCATCGCGTACTCGACGAACGTCGAGCGGGTCGCGCTGGCGCTGGCGCACAAGGGCCTCACGCCGAGCTGGGTGGAGGTCGACCCCGGCGACCGCGGTGCGGTGATCGCGCTCAGCGGCCAGGACCTCGTGCCGGTGCTCGAGACCCCGGACGCGGTGATCAGCGACTCGACGGCGATCCTGCGCTGGCTCGAGGATCAGGTCCCCGATCCGCCGCTGTGGCCCGCCGATCCCGCCGCCCGGGCGAGCACGGACATCGCGATCGCCTGGTTCGACGACGGCTGGAAGCGGGCCCCGAACGCGATCGACGACGAGCTCCTGCGGCCCGAGCCCGACGCGGACGCGATCGCGCGCTGGTCCCAGGAGATCCAGGCGACACTCCCGTGGTTCGAGGCGCTGCTCGGCGGGCGTGACTTCCTGCTCGGCGACGCGCTGGGAGCGCTGGACGTCGTGGCCTTCCCGTTCCTGAAGTACGGGGTCATCGTGCCCGACGCCGGCGACACCGAGCCGTTCCACTGGATCCTGAGCGAGCACCTGCCCGTCGTGGGGCGCCTGCCGCGCCTGGAGGCGTGGATCGCGCGGGTCGACGCGTTCCCGCGCGCCTGACAGCGTCCGCCAAACCGTTACGGACCATTTCGCGTCCGTTGAGGAACCCTTGAGGCTCGCGGTGCAGGATGCACCTACCTCATTGACACACCTCCTCCAAGGCCTTTTGGGGCCCGGCGACTGGACACCGCCACCACGGCCCCCGAAGCACAGGACTCGCCGGCCCGCATGAAGCTCTTGCGGGCCGGTCCTGTTTAACGGGCCGCCTGTGTGAGGTGCTCCCGAACACATCGCTGTGACCTTAGGAACTTCGTAGAGCCGCTTTAGGGAGCGTTGAGCGCCACGCGGGAAGGTTCTTCCTGCGAACGCACCTCGCACAACACACACACAGTGCACCTCCTCCCAGAAGCACCGGACCGGCCCGCGCAAGCGGGCCGGTTTCGTTCTTTGAGGCGTCAGCCCACTTCGCCGGGCTGCGGAGCGGGCAGTGCGGCCCGCGGCCTGATCCGCACCGCCTCCACGCGATTCTCGCGCACCGACTCGACGCGGATCGAGTACCCGTCGACGTTCACGGCGTCGCCACGCTTGGGCAGGCGCCCGAGCCCGTCGAAGACGAGGCCGCCGACCGAGTTGTAGGCGTCGGTGTCGACCGGCAGCTCGATGCCGTGATCGAGCAGGTCGCCGATCGCGACGTGGCCGCGCACGAACCAGTCGCCGTTCGCCAGCCGGCGCACCGCGCCGCCCGCCGGGTCGGTCTCGTCGTCGATCTCGCCGACGACCTCCTCGACGATGTCCTCGACCGTCACGATGCCCGCCGTGCGCCCGTACTCGTCGACGACCACGGCAAGCGAGGAGCGTTCCCGCTGCAGGTCGGCGAGCAGGTCGTCCAGCGGCTTGGTCTCCGGGACGATCAGCGCCGGCTTCACGAGCGCGTCGATCGCCGCCCGCGGGCCGTCGGCCATGTAGAGGCGGGCCAGCGAGTTGGCATGCACGGTTCCGCGCACCCGGTCGGCGCTGTCGTCCTCGGTGACGACCAGCCGCGTGTGGCCGGAGCTGACGCAGCGCCGCAGCGCGGTCTCTACGTCGTCGGAGACATCGACGGTGACGACCGCCGGGATCGGCGTCATCACCTGCCGGGCCTCCTGCTCGTGCAGCTGGAAGACGCCGGCGAGCATTCCCGCCTCCCCCGGGTCGAGCTTGCCGCCGATCTGCGCCTGGGAGATCAGCAGCTTGAAGTCCTCGGGTGTGCCGCCCTCGTCCAGCTCGGCCTTCGGGTCGATCCGCATCAGCCGCAGGATCGCGTTGGCGGCGCCGTTGAGCGCGTTGATGAACGGCCGCATGCCCAGTTCGAACCAGCCCAGCGGGCGGGCGCAGTGGCGCGCGACGTTCTCTGCGTTGACGATCGCGTAGATCTTCGGCACCTGCTCGCCGGCGATCACGTGAATCGCCGTGACGAGGACGTACGCGATCGCGACCGAGATGGCGACGGACGCGCCGTGCGAGAGCGGGCCGCCGAGCAACGGCTCGAACAGTGTGGCGACCGCCGGCTCGTCGAGAAAGCCGATGCCCAGCGACGCGAGCGTGATGCCGAACTGGCAGGCCGACAGGTACTGGCTGAGGTCCTCCTGCTGACGCGCGGCGCGCGCGGCGCCGCGCCGTCCCGCACGCGACTGCTCCTCCAGCCGGCCGCGGTTTGCGCGCACCAGCGCGAACTCGGCGGCGACGAAGAACCCGTTCACCAGCACGAGGACGAAGACCGCGACGATCAGCAGCGCGGTCATGTGTGCGCGGCCTGCGGGCCGCTACTTCGAGGGAGGTCTTCCGGCACGCTGGTTCGCCGCGGGCAGTGTACCCGGGCGCTCAGTCGCCCGGGCGCTCAGTCGCTGGTGAGCGCGTCGATCGTGGCCGCGAGCGCGAGATCGGCCTCGGTGACCCCGCCCGCGCTGTGCGTCGAGAGCGTCAGTCGCACCTTGTTCCAGCCGTGGACGAGGATGTCGGGGTGATGGTTCGCGGCCTCGGCGGCCTCGGCGACGCGGTTGGCGAGCGCCATCGCCGTCGCGAAGTCGTCGACCTGCAGATCGAGCACGAGCGCGTCGTCCTCGTGATGCCACGGGCCGCCGGCGATGCCAGCGGCGATCTGATCGGGCGACAGCGTGCTCATGCTCGCGAGTCTACGATCCCCGTGTGCGCATCGTGAGCCTCGTCCCCCACGCGACCGAGCTGCTGTTCGCGCTCGG
>JBBQKR010000003.1:0-83808 GCA_038327125.1 Solirubrobacterales bacterium | reverse complement strand
CGTGAACGTCCCGATCAGCGAGACCTCCGGTCATCGCGGCGGCACCGACAACTCGGTCACGCGGATCATCATCAAGCCGACGCACATGATCGGCGGGTACGCCCAGCTCTCGTACGGCTTCAACTACTACGGGGCGATCGGCTCCCAGCGCGACTCACTCACGCTGATCCGCAAGCGCACGACCGAGGTCACGTACTGATGCGCGTCATGGCCCAGGTCGGGATGGTCATGAACCTCGACAAGTGCATCGGCTGCCACACCTGTTCGGTCACGTGCAAGAACGTGTGGACGAACCGCAAGGGCGCCGAGTACATGTGGTTCAACAACGTCGAGACCAAGCCCGGGACCGGATACCCCAAGCGCTGGGAGGATCAGGACAGCTGGAAGGGCGGCTGGGAGCTCGACCGCAAGGGCAAGCTGCGCCTGAAGGCCGGTGGCCCGCTGCGCAAGCTCGCGACGATCTTCGCCAACCCCGACCTGCCCGAGCTCGACGACTACTACGAGCCCTGGACCTACGACTACCAGTCGCTGATCACGGCGGGCCCGTCGAAGGACCAGCCGGTCGCGCGGCCGATCTCCCGCGTCACCGGTGACAACCTCGACCTCCAGTGGGGCCCGAACTGGGAGGACGACCTGGCCGGCGGCCCGACCCAGGTGCAGCTCGACCCGAACCTGCGTGACGGCGTCGAGGAGCAGGTCCGGGCGGAGTACGAGTCGGTCTTCATGATGTACCTGCCGCGCATCTGCGAGCACTGCCTGAACCCCGCGTGCGTCGCCTCCTGCCCCTCGGGCGCGATGTACAAGCGCGAGGAGGACGGCATCGTCCTCGTCGACCAGGAGAAGTGCCGCGGGTGGCGCATGTGCGTCAGCGGCTGCCCGTACAAGAAGGTCTACTTCAACTGGCAGACCGGCAAGGCCGAGAAGTGCACGCTCTGCTACCCGCGGATCGAGGCGGGGATGCCGACGATCTGCTCGGAGACCTGCGTCGGGCGCATCCGCTACCTGGGCCTCGTGCTCTACGACGCCGACCGCGTCGAGGCCGCCGCATCGGTGACCGACGAGCAGGACCTGCTCGACGCCCAGCTCGACGTGTTCCTCGATCCCTCGGACCCGGAGGTGCGCGCACAGGCGCGGCGCGACGGCATCGCGGAGGACTGGCTCGACGCCGCCGAGCGCTCGCCGGTCTGGAAGCTCGCGATGGACTGGCGGATCGCGCTGCCGCTGCATCCGGAGTACCGGACGATGCCGATGGTCTGGTACATCCCGCCGCTGTCACCGGTCATGTCGCTCGTCGAGGGGCCGGGCTCCGAGGCAGATCCGGACGACGTGTTCCCTGCCATCGACGAGCTGCGCATCCCCGTCCAGTACCTGGCGAACATGCTCAGCGCCGGTGACGAGGACGTCGTGCGCGGAGTCCTCAAGCGGCTCGCCGCGATGCGCGGGCACATGCGCCGCAAGACGCTCGGCGAGGAGCCGGACCCGCAGATCGCCGCGCGCGTCGGGATGACGGCGACGGAGATCGAGGACATGTACCAGCTGTGCGCGATCGCGCAGTACGACGACCGCTACGTGATCCCGCCCGCGCATCGGGAGATCGCCGACAACCTGACCGAGCGCCAGGGCGGCTGCGGCCTGGACTTCGCCGGCGGCCCCGGCTCGTGTGGCGCCGGCGTCGACAGCGGCGAGGGCGAGGTCGACCTCGTCGCGCTCGCCGAGCGCGGAGGCTCGGCCACGCTGAACATCACGCGCGTCGAAGGGCGCAAGGGGGCCGGCTCGTGACGTCGTCCTCGGACATCACGGTCCTGCGGCTGGGCGCGCTGCTGCTCGACCATCCGGACCCCGAGATCCTCGCGGCCGCGAGCGGGCTGCGCGCAGCGGCGCAGACCGTCGCGGGCCGCGCCGGACGCGACCTCCTCGCGGTGCTCGATCACCGTGACCGGATCGGCCCATGGGCGACGCAGGAGGAGTACGTCGCGACGTTCGACTTCAACAAGCGCGCGTCGCTGCACCTGTCCTACTTCCGCGACGGCGATCGCCGTCAGCGCGGCGCGACGCTGCTCGGGCTCAAGCGCCGCTACCGGGAGGCCGGTTTCGAGCTGGCCGGCGGCGAGCTGCCGGACTACCTGCCGGCGATCCTCGAGTTCGCCGCGTTCGCTCCCGGCGATGAGGCGGACGCGATCCTCGGCCGGATGCGGCCCGGCATCGAGCTCCTGCGCGCGTCGCTCGACGATCTCGGCAGCATCTACGCGCGCGTTCTCGATGCGGTCGTCTCGACGCTTCCGGCGCTGACCGCCGAGGAGCTGGCCGAGGCCCGCCGCATCGCCGCCGAGGGCCCGCCCGACGAGGAGGTCGGCCTCGAGCCGTTCGCGCCGCCGGAGGTCATGCCGCAGTCGCTGTCGGGAGCGCCGGGATGACCGCGCTCGCCGTCAGCCGCGCCGCGACCCTGCTGTGGATCGTGCTGCCGTACGTCGCGATCACGATGTTCGTCGGCGGGCACATCTGGCGCTGGCGCCACGACCAGTTCACCTGGACCACCCGCTCGACGCAGCTGCTCGAGGCGCGCTGGCTCAAGATCGGCGGCCCGCTGTTCCACATCGGCCTGCTCGCGGTCATCGGTGGCCACGTCATCGGGATCCTGATCCCGCAGGCCTGGACGGACGGCCTCGGGATCTCCGAGAACACCTACCGCATCTTCTCAGCGACGATGGGCACGCTCGCCGGCACGGCGACGCTCGCCGGCCTGGCGATCCTGATCGTCCGCCGCCTCACGAACCGCCGGGTCGCGGCGACCACGCGCGGGTGGGACGTGGCGGTCATGGCGCTGCTCGGGTTCATGGTGCTCACGGGCATGTGGAACACCGTGATCGAGAACCTCGTCAACGGCGGCTACAACTACCGCGAGACGGTTTCCCCGTGGTTCCGCGGGCTGTTCCTCCTGACGCCGGACGGGTCGCTCCTGACCTCGGCGAGCGTCCCGCTCAGCTATCAGCTGCACGCGATCGGCGGCTGGGTCGTGATCGCGATCTGGCCTTTCACGCGGCTCGTGCACGCCTGGAGCGTGCCCCTCACCTATCTGCGGCGCAAGCCGATCGTCTACCGCTCGCGCGCGCCCCGCGCCGTCCGGGCGGGAGCCGCCGGCATCGACGCAGCCACCATCACACCCACCGAAAGCAGGGCCCATGTCCAGCAGTGATACGGCCTACCGGCCCAGCAGCAACCACGCGGCGCTCGCGCTGGCGATGATCGCCTTCACCGTGTGCTTCTACGGGTGGTCACTGCTCGGCCCGCTGGGCCCCGACCTGCAGAAGCAGCTCGGCCTCTCGGACTTCGAACTCCTCGTCACCGTCGCGGTCCCCGTGCTGCTCGGCTCGCTCATGCGCGTGCCGCTCGGCATCCTCACCGACCGGCACGGTGGCCGGAAGGTCTTCACCGGACTGATGGCGTTCACGCCGCTTCCGTTGATCGGCCTGGCGCTCTTCAACGACTCCTGGGCCGCGGTGCTCATCTTCGGCCTCCTGCTCGGGTTCGCCGGCGCGTCGTTCGCGGTGGGCATCCCGTTCGTGAACAGCTGGTACGACGCAAAGGGGCAGGGCTTCGCGCTCGGCATCTACGGCATGGGCATGGGCGGGACGATCATCGCCGCGCTCACGGCTCCGAAGATCGCCGAGGCGACGAGCCTCGACGTGCCGTTCTGGATCGCCGCGGGCCTCGTCGCGATCATGGCCGTCATCTTCTGGACGCTCGCCGAGGACGCACCGAACTCTGCGAGCGGAGCACACGGCTCCTGGCTCGCTCCGCTGGCGGTCTTCCGCGGGCCCGGCGCCAGCCGCGCCTGGGCGCTGACGCTCTTCTACTTCATGGCGTTCGGTGGATTCGTCGCCATGTTCCTGTTCCTCCCGAAGCTGCTGACCGGCGTGCATGACCTCTCCAAGCCGGATGCCGGCTATCGGGCGGCAGGGTTTGCGGCCTTCGCGGTCATCGGCCGGCCGCTCGGCGGCTGGCTGTCGGACCGCATCGGGGCTGCGCGGGTGCTCCAGGTGTCCTTCGGCGGAACGCTCCTCATGGCGCTCGTGCTTGCCGGCTCGTACGAGCACATGGTGCCACTCACGCTCGCCTGCCTGACGCTGGCGCTCTGTCTCGGTCTGGGCACCGGAGCCGTCTTCAAGCTCGTCCCCCAGTGGTTCCCGGACAAGGTCGGCGCGGTCACCGGAGTCGTCGGTGCAGCGGGGGGTCTCGGCGGCTTCTTCCCGCCCGTCGTCATGGGCATCGTGAAGTCCGCGACGGGGAGCTACACGATCGGGTTCATCCTCATGGCCGTCGTCGCGGCGTTCGCGTTCCTCGTCCTGATCGTCAGCGGCCGTGGTGCGGCGCACGAGGCTGCGCGGGCCCGGGAGTCCGATCGCGAGCTCGTTGCGAGTTGACGGGCAGATGCCACACTGATCGCCAGGATTGCAGGCACCGGCGCGGATCGGTGCGTACCTGATCATGACGATCGCCTCGGCCGAAGAGGCTGTCGAGATCGCCAACCGCAGCAAGCTCGGGCTGATCGCGTCGCTCTGGACTCCGCGACCTCGCGACCGCTCTCGCAGTGGTTCCTGGAGTCGTTCACCGAGCGCAAGCTGCTCGTCTTCGAGCTCGGCGACAGCGACGTCAAGTACGACCGCCGCGCGATCTTCGTCGCCCCGTTCGACGAACTGTCGGAGCCGGGGCTGGTCGTCGAGCTCGCGCGCCGCGCCGAGGACCGCGGCTGGGACGGGTTCGTCCTCTGGGATCACGTCGCCTACTGGCGGCCCTCGTCGCCGAAGTCCGGGCGCTGCGGGGCGGTGAGGACACCAGTGCGATCCAGATGACTGCGATCAGACGCCGGTCTGAATCGGAATCTCGCCGTCGGCGGCCGCCTGCTGCAGCAGCGCGTAGTCGGTCTCGGTCTGATCGGCGTACTGCCCGGCGAAGCCCGCAATCGCCGAATCGAATGTCTTTCCCCCGCCGAGGTAGGACGCGATCGCTGTCCGGTCTCCGGAGCGCGCGTGTGCGCGGGCGAGCGTCCGGCCGCAGGCGGTGACGTAACGCGAGAACCGCTGCCCGGAGATCGTCGCCAGGTCGACTGACCCCTTCCCGTCCCAGAGCTGGCGCACGTAGAAGTCGCGGGTGACGCCGTCCGGCGCCAGAATCCGGTGCCAGCCGAGGAAGATGTCGCTCGCAGCCTGCATCAGGCGCTGGCCCTCGACGACGCGCTCGCCGTGCTGGGCGAACTCGCTTGCGCCGACGTAGGGCTCCATGACCGAGGTCGTGGCCTCCTTCGCCTGGAGGACCAGCGGGTCGGATGCGTCGCGGCCGACCAGCAGAATGACCCAGGCGCGGGTTCCGACGCTGCCGACGCCGACCACCTTCCGCGCCATGTCGACCACGCGGTAGGACTCGAACAGGTGGCGGCGGTCGCGAGCGACGCCCTCGTAGCCGCGCACGAGGTGCTTGACGTGCGCCTCGGTCGCGACGCTGTCGCTGTCGGCCAGCAGCTCCCTCAGCGGCGTGAGCAGCGGTGGCTCGCTGCGGAAACGGATCTCGCCGTCGACGACCTCGGTGAGCTTGGTCAACGCTCGGACGCTGCTCTTGGACTGCGCCTTGCGGTACTCCGCGTCGAACGCCTTGCGCTCCTTGGCCGAGAGGTCGCGCTTCAGCTCCGCCGCCATCGACGTCACATCAAGGCGCGCGTACCAGACCTGGAGGTTCGTCATGTCGGCGAATGCCCGCATCGCCTCGCGGTAGCTGCGCACCGCAGCGGCGATGTTCGCGCGTCGCAGTGCCGGCTTCTCATCACGATCACGGCCGGCGATCTCGATGCTCGCCGCCATGCGCTTGACGTCCCACTCCCACGGACCGGGAAGCGTCTCGTCGAAGTCGTTGAGATCGAAGACCAGCGAGCGGTCGGGTGCGGCGAACGTCCCGAAGTTCGAGATGTGCGCGTCCCCGCAGGCCTGCACCCGCAGCCCCGAGTCGGGGGTGCCGGCGAGGTCGGCCGCCATCAGTGCGGCGCCGCCGCGGTAGAACGTGAACGGTGAGACGAGCATCCGTCCCCAGCGGATCGGGACGAGCTCGGGCACGCGCGTCTCGTCCTGGCCTCTCAGGATGCCGAGGGGATCCCGGGCCGGGCTGGGGTTCCAGGATCCGTGGTCGGCGCGCGGGACCTCGGCCCTGGCAGCCTTGCCGAGCGCTGCGCTCTCGGCGACGGTCAGGTGGGCCCGGCTGTTCGTGGGGGTGGGCGTGGACGTCATTGCTCCGGCTCCGGTCTGGGTCCTTGGGCGCAGTGGTTCGGGGACGATTGCATGTCCAGCGCGCCGCCGGCCGTCAATCGGGCGGCATCCCGCCGCGCGTCCTCCGGTTCCACGATCGCATCGGTGAACGTAGGCGCGAGCCGGCCGGCGCGCCTCATCCACAATGGTCGAGAACGTCCGATCACCACGACGGCGCGTATAGAAGTCCGTGAAGATCGCCATCATCGGGGCCGGCGTCGCAGGCCTCACCGCCGCCCACCGCCTCGACCCTGACCACGACGTCACGGTCTTCGAGGCGGGCGATCACGCCGGCGGCCACACCAACACGGTGGTCGTCGAGGACCCGGACCGCGGTCCGCTGGCGATCGACACGGGCTTCATCGTCTTCAACGACCGCACGTACCCGCACTTCACGGCACTGCTCGACGAGCTCGGCGTCGCGGCGCAGCCGACGCACATGGGGTTCTCCGTCTCCGCCGACCCCGCGCTCGAGGACTTCGAGTACGCCGGTACGCCGCGCGGGCTGTTCTGCCAGCCGCGCAACGTCGTGCGTCCCGCGTTCCACCGGATGGTCGCCGACCTGGTGCGCTTCAACCGCGAGCTCCGGCGGGTGCGCGAGGACGGCGACGACACGCTGACGCTCCGCGTGATGCTCGACCGCGGCGGCTACTCCGAGCTGTTCGTGGAGCGGCTGATCGTCCCGCAGGTGAGCGCCGTCTGGTCCGCGGACCCGGAGCAGATGTGGAGCTTCCCCGTGATCTTCCTCGCGGAGTTCTTCGAGAACCACGGGATGCTGAGCCTGCGCGACCGACCGCAGTGGCTGACGGTCGCCGGCGGCTCGCAGACGTACGTGCGCGAGATCGAGCGGCGGCTGCGCCGGCCCGTCCGCACCCGGGCGCCGGTCACCAGTGTCATCCGGCATCCGGCGCACGTCGAGATCACCATTGCCGGGGCGCAGCGCGCCGAACGCTTCGACGAGATCGTCCTCGCCTGTCACAGCGATCAGGCGCTCGCGCTGCTCGCCGATCCGAGCCCGGCCGAGCGCCGGATCCTCGGGGCGATTCCCTACCAGGCCAACGAGGCCGTCCTGCACACCGACGAGCGGCTGCTCCCGCGCCGCCGTCACGCGCGCCAGGCGTGGAACTTCCACCTGCTCGCCGAGCCCAAGGACCGCACGACCGTCACCTACTGGATGAACCATCTCCAGCGGCTCGATGCGCCGACGGACTACTGCGTCACGCTGAACCTCACCGAGCGGATCGACCCGCGGCGCGTGATCGCGACCGTCCCCTGCGCGCACCCGGTGTTCACGCCCGCAGGGATCGCGGCGCAGGACCGCCACGACGACATCTCCGGCGTGCGGCGCACGCACTATTGCGGCGCCTACTGGCGCTGGGGCTTCCACGAGGACGGCGTCTGGAGCGCATTGCGTGTCGTCGAGGACCTGCAGTCCAGCACGCTCGCCCGCCAACCCGCGGAGGAGCTCGCGGCATGAGCGCCGCCGCCTCCCGCAGCGCGGTCTACGAGGGCCGCGTCATGCATCGTCGCCACACCCCGCTCGAGCATTCCTTCGACTACCCCGTCTGCATGCTCTACCTCGACCTGGACGAGCTGCCCGGCGTGCTGGACCGTCATCCGCTGTGGTCGGCGCGCCGGCCCGCGCCGGGGCGCATCCGCCGCAGCGATCATCTCGGAGACCCGGCCGTGCCGCTCCAGGACGCGGTCCGTGACGAGGTCGCCCGCCAGACGGGCGAGCGCCCGGCGGGCCCGGTGCGGCTGCTGACCACGCCGCGGACCTACGGCCACGGCTTCAATCCCGTCAGCTTCTTCTACTGCTTCGACGAGCGTGGGGAGGACGTGCGCGCCGTTCTGGCCGAGGTGACGAACACGCCCTGGGGCGAACGTCACGCCTATGTCATGGACCCCAAGGGCGGCGGCTCGGACAAGGTCTTCCACGTCTCGCCGTTCATGGGCATGGACCACCGCTACGCCTGGCGCCTGACGACGCCGGAGGCGCACCTCGCCGTGTCGATCAGCTCGGCCCGCGCCGGCGAGCGGGTGTTCGACGCGAACCTGCGGCTCACGCGCGCGCCGCTCGACCGCGCCGCGCTGACGCGCGTCCTCGTCCGTCACCCCGCCGCCGGCCTCCTGACCCTCGCGCGGATCTACGCGCAGGGGCTGCGGCTGAAGCTCAAGGGGGCGCCGTACTTCCGCCACCCGAACGACGACCACGCACCGGAGACACCTCGATGACGACGAAGACACGACTCGCGCGAACCGCGGTGCTCGCGCTGTTGGGGCGCCGCACCCGCCACGGTGAGCTGACGGTCCACGAGCCGGACGGCACCGTCCACCGGGTCGGGACGATCGACCCGCGCGCGCCGCTGCGTGCACGGCTCGACGTCCACGACGACGTGCTCTGGCCCAGCCTGCTGCGCGGCAGCCTCGGCCTCGGCAGCTCCTACGGCGACGGCGCCTGGTCCTCGCCGGACCTCGTCGCGCTGATCCGCCTGGCGGCTCGCAACGCCACGCAGTTCGACGCGCTGCGCCGCTGGCTGGGACCGGTCGCCCGGCCCGCGCAGAACCTCGCCTCGTCCGTGCGGCGCAACACCCCGGGGCGCAGCCGCCGCCAGATCGCCGCCCACTACGACCTGGGCAACGACCTCTACCGCCTCTTCCTCGACGAGACGCTGATGTACTCGGCCGCCGTCTTCGAGACGCCCGGCGCGACGCTGCACGAGGCGCAGCTCGCGAAGCTCGACCGCATCTGCCGCAAGCTGCAGCTGACCCCCGGTGACCATCTCTTGGAGATCGGCACCGGCTGGGGCGCGATGGCCGTCCACGCCGCACGCCACTACGGCTGTCGCGTCACCACGACGACGATCAGCGCCGAGCAGCATGCGGCGGCGCTCGAGCGCGTGCGCGCCGCCGGCCTGCAGGACCGCGTGACCGTGCTCCAGCAGGACTACCGGCACCTCGAGGGCACTTACGACAAGCTCGTGTCGATCGAGATGATCGAAGCGGTCGGCTGGCGCGACTTCGGCACGTACTTCAAGGCCTGCTCGGACCTGCTCACGCCCGAGGGGATCATGCTGCTCCAGGCGATCACGATCGACGAGCGCGCCTACGAGGTCGAGAAGGCCTCGAAGAGCTTCATCAACCAGCTGATCTTCCCCGGCGGGTGCCTCCCCTCGCAGGAGGTGATCGCGCGCTCGGTGCGCCGCGAGACCGACCTGCGCGTCGTCCAGCTCGAGGACATCACCGGCCACTACGTGCGCACGCTGCAGGAGTGGCGGGCGAACTTCCTCACGGCCGAGCGCGAGATCGGGCGGCTGGGATACGACCTGCGTTTCCGCCGGCTGTGGACGCTGTACCTCGCCTACTGCGAGGCGGGCTTTGCGGAGCGGCGGATCTACGACGTGCAGCTGCTGCTGGCCAAGCCGCGCTTCCGCGCCGAGCCGCTGATCCCGGCGCTGCGCCTGGCCGCCGCCTGACGACCGCGAACCGGCGCGTTGGCGGTTTCCGGTGCGTACCGTTCATCGGGCGTCGTCGTGTCCACATCCCCCCGGATGCACGGCGCTGAAGACTCAGCCTGGGGAGGGGTTGAGGGAGGTGACGGTCCAGCGGTGAGAGGGGCCCCCTGCCAGCGTGGGGGGCGGGTTGGCCCCTCTCCTGCCGCTCCGTGCGGTGGCGGTCAGGGAGCGAGGATCGCGCCGTTGATCTGCGTGCTCCGTGCCGAGGGGATCGTTCCCGCGGCGACGGCGCGCGTCGCATACGCCGTCGAGGCGAGCCGCGCCCGCGCGCGCACCCGGCTCTGCGCGGCGGAGCCGAGCAGCACCGCGATCTTCTGGGAGCGCCCGCCGCGCACGAGGAACGAGGCCTGGCCGAGCAGCGAGCCTGAAAGCGAGCTTCCCTGGCGCAGGCGCAGCAGCCCCGAGCACGACTGCGCGACGGCGGCGCCGCAGCGTACGGTGATGAAGACGACCCCCCGCGCAGACATCGGCGCACCGCGCTGCGGATAGGAGATGACGATCCGCCCGGCCGTGACCTCGCCGCTGGCCTGGGAACCGGAACCGCCGGCCGGGTCCTGGGGGCCCGCGGGACCCGCTGACCCCTGAGCGCCGTCGGCATCGGCCGGGCCGGCAGGACCACTCGGGCCCGCCGGGCCCGCCGCGCTGACGATCGCGACGAGCGTGGTTGCAGAGGCGTTGTCGAGCGTCGCCGTCGCCGTCGCCGTACCGGTCACCAGGCCGGACGTGAGCACGGCCCGCGCCTGTCCCCACACCGTCGTCGCCGAGGGCGTGATCGATCCGAGCGTGGTCGCAAACGCAACCCCCGCCTCCGGGAACGGCGCATCGGCGGCGAGCGTCACGCCGTCAGAGTTCGTGCGCAGGCTCGCCGTGACCGCCGCGAGCTGTCCGCCGGTCCCGATCGAGCCGGGCTCCGCGCTCGCGCCGAGCACGAGCCGCGGGTCGCCGTCGACCGGTCCGCCGATGCCGGGCGTGCTCGTGGCGTCGCAGCCCGCCGTGTTCGGGCCGGTGCTGCAGCCCCACCAGTTGTTCTCGGCGCGCAGCGGGTCGTCGTCCTCGTTGACCACGCCGGCCGTGTTGCCGGCGATCCGGTTCCCGGCCGCCAGGAGGCTGCCGAGCAGCGCGCCCGGCAGGACGTGGATGCCGGCCTGCCCGGAGCCCGTGATCGAGTTCCCGAGCACGCGGACGCCGCGGTTCGTCCCGCCGCCGAAGGGATCACGGACGCGGACGCCGTCACGTGCCTTCCCGCGAATCGTGTTGCCGGCGATCACGACCTCGCTGCTGCCGCCCGACACGCTGACGGCGTCGAATCCGCCGCCGTCGAACAGGTTGTCGCTGACCGTGACGTCGTCGGCGCCGACGAGCACCATCGAGTTCTCGCCGATGAAGTCGTTGCGGCTGATGGCGATCTGGTCCTGCACCTCGTTCTGCAGCGAGCCGCCGGCGAAGTTCACGGTCGCTCCGTCGTTGCCGGTGAAGCGGTTCTCCTCGATCCGGATGTTCTGCGACCCCGAGTCGGCGTAGATGCTGGTCCCCGAAACGCCGCCCGGCCGGTTGTTCGCCTGGAAGCGGTTGTGCAGGACGACGGTGTCCTGACCCGCCGCCGTGTTCAGGTACAGGCCGAAGACGTTGTCGGTGAAGATCGTGTTGCGGATCTGGTAGCGCGACCCGGTCGCTACCGTGTACATGCCCGCGCTCGCGGTGTTGCCGCTGATCTGGAAGCCGTCGACGATCGCGCCGGTGCCGCTGACGATCACCGGCGAGGACGGCTCGCCGCCGGTGATCACCGACTCCTGCGCGACGGGAACCGCGCGGGTGCGTGCGTCGACGCCGAACTGCGCGCCCGCGAGGACGACCTGCTTGTCGACCAGCACCGGGCCGCTGTAGACACCGGGGGCGACGTCGACGCGGTCACCGGGCGTGGCGACGTTCGCGATCGCGTACTGGATCGTCAGGCACGGCGTGCTGACTCCGACGCCGCAGAGCGGGGCGTCGGCTCCGGTGGCTGCGTCGACGCCGATCGTGACCGCCGATGCCGGCGCGGCACCGGCCGCGAGCAACGCCGCGGCGAGCAGCGCGATCCGGACCGGCGCGCGAGGACTGGCCATCCCGGGACCTTCCCGCGCTGCCCGGACGTTGCAGCGTGCCCTGCCCGCGATGGTTCGCGCAGGTGATGACGATCGACGTCCCCAGCAGCCGGCCCCCCGGTGTCCTCGCGACGCTGCTCGTCGTCTGTCGTTCCCGGGGCCGTGGTTGGGCGACATGGATCCCGGGTATCGCCAATTCATGACCATGCCCCCCGCCAAGCACCCGCCGGCTCGCGTTCTGCTCGTCACCGCCGTCCCGCTCGATGGCGACGACATCGCTCGCGTCCTCCGGGAGAACGATCTGGAGCGGGCATCGGTCCGTGTGCTCGCACCCAGCATCAACGACTCAGCACTGGCGTACTGGGTCTCCGACGCCGATGAGGCGATCGCCGAGGCGGCGGTCGCGGCGTCCGCGACGGCGGGCGCCGTCGACCGGGTGACCGGCGCGAACGTCAGCGCCGCCGTCGGCGACAGCGACCCGCTGACCGCGATCGGCGATGCGCTCACAGGGTTCCCCGCGGACCGGATCGTCACCGTGCACCGTGAGGGCGAAGCGGCCGGGTACCACGAGGAGCGGCTCCAACCCGACGTCATCCAGCGCGCGTTCGGGCTTCCCGTTCGCTCCTACGTCGTGAAGGACTGACCGGGTGTCGGAGATCGTCGGCACGGTCGTCGTGGCGATCGCCGTGCTGCTCGCCGTGCTCGTCGTCGTCGGCCTGCTGATCGGGCCCAAGCGCCCGCCGGCGGGGACGCGTGACGGGGCCGGCGACCGCGACGCGATCGACGGTCCGCGACGCCGGCGCCTGCGACGGCGCACCCGCTCGCTCAACGCCGCGCAGTCCGCGCACGTCGCCGAACTGCGTCCCGACGAGCGAGAGCGCGTAGGCTGACCTGACGGCAGCCCGGGCGGACAGCGAAGACGTGTGGGACCGCCTCGGCGCGACATCGCCGCGGGTCTGGCTCGCCCTGTCGCTCGGGGTGCTCGTCGTGGTGGTCGTCACTGATCTGCTGACGCCGGAGGTCACGGTCGCGGGCGTCGCCGTGCTCGCGCCGCTCCTCGCCGGCCTGCGTCTACCGCCCCGGGTCGTCGCCGGCGTCGGCGCGGCGGCGTGCCTGGTCGCCGTGCTGAGCCTCGACTGGGCGTCAACTCCGGGCGCGCAGCAGGCCGTCCGCGTCGGCATCGTCCTAGCGGGCTCGATCCTCGCGGTGCTCATCGCGCTGGCCCGCACGCGGATGGAGCGCGAGCGCCTGCTCGAGGGGCTGCTCGAGGGGTTGATCGCGACCAGCGCACGTCCGCCTGCGGAACTCGTCCGCGCCGTCGCCCGGGCGCTCGTGCCCGAGTTCGCCGACGGCGCGCGCGTCGAGCTGCGGCCGCCGGACGGTCGCGGCCCGCTCGTCGGGGAGGCGGGCGTGGAGGTGCCGCCCGGCCCTGCCCCGAACGGGCGCGACCGCGGAGCGACCGTCCGCTCCGACGCGAGCGGCTGGACGTTGCGGGGGCCGCTGCGCGTGGCCGACCGGCACGTCGGCGACGTCGGCCTGCACCGCGACGGCCACAGCTTCGGGGCCGCGGACCTCGAGCTGTTCGACCGCGCCGCCGACCGCGTCGCGCTCGCGCTCGAGAACTCGACGCTGCTCTACGACTCGCGGGCGCTGACCGCGCGGCTCGGCAGCGAGCACCGCTGGCTGCAGTCGGTCGTGGACCAGATGCCCTCAGCCGTAACGATTCGTGACATTGAAGGTCGCACCCTGATCCGGAACCAGCGCGCAGCGGAGATCCAGCGGCAGGCTGCGGGTGATGCACCCCCGGATGCCTGGTTCGACGCGCACCCCGGACGCCACACGGACGGAACGCCGGTGACCCCCGAGGACTGGCCCCACCAGCGCTCGCTGCGGACCGGCGAGACCATCGAAGGCGAGGACTTCCAGTTCGAGCGCCGCGACGGAAGCTGGGCCGTCGTCCGCGTGAGCTCGGCGCCGATCCGCGACGAGCGCGAGCGGATCGCCGCGGTCGTCAGCGTCTTCGACGACACGACCGAGCAGCACCGCGACCAGCGCGCGCTGCGCTGGCTGGCGGAGGTCGGGCGGCTGCTCGACCACCCCCACACCGTCGAGGCGCGGATCGAGGAGATCCTGCAGATGCTCGTCGCCGAGGTGGCCGACGCCGGCCTCGTCTACCTCAATGGGCCCGATGGATCACTGCGGTTGCGCACGCTCGCCGGCGGCGAGGATGTCGCCGCAGATCCGGAGCGCGAGGTGCCCACGGGCCACCCGGCCGCCGACTGCGTCAGCCTGCAGCAGACGCTCGCGCTCGTGCGCGACGACGAGGGGGCCGCGCCGGCCGACGCCTGGCTGCGCGCGAACGGCTTTGCGACGGCGCTGCTCGCGCCGATCAGCCACGCGCAGCGCGTCCACGGCTGCATCGTCCTGGCGACGCGCGGGCACTGGGTCCACGAGCCGCGCGACGTGGAGACGTTCGAACTGATCGCGCGCCGGATCGCGCTCGCGGTCGAGAACAGTCAGCTCTACGCCGAGCAGCATCGCGTCGCCACGGCGCTGCAGCGCGATCTGCTCCCCAACGAGCTGCCCGACTGGCCGGGACTGGAGCTCGCCACGCTCTATCGCCCCGCGCGCGGCGCCGCCGACGTCGGCGGAGACTTCTTCGACCTGTTCGAAGCGCAGGCGGAGCGCATGCTCGTCATCGGCGACGTCTCCGGGAAGGGTGTCGAAGCGGCCGCCACGACAGCCCTGGTCCGCCATGCCGTGCGCGTCGCGGCGCGTGCCGAGCACGGCTTGCGTGAGCGCGTGGCGACCGTCAACCAGGCGGTGCTGGAGGATGCGCCCGGCGATCAGTTCTGCACGCTCGCGTGGGCGGCGCTGCGGCGCGAGGACGACGTCGTCGTCGGCGACGTCGCCTGCGCAGGCCATCCGCCGCCGCTGATCGTGCGCGCCGGAGGCTCCGTCGAGGCCGTCGCCGCGACGGGCACGCTGCTGGGGTTCTTCAAGGACATCAGGAGTGCCGGCGCGCAGCTGCGGCTCGGCCCGGGCGATGCGCTCGTGCTCTTCACCGACGGCGTCACGGAGGCGCGGCTGCCCGACGGGTCGCTGTTCGGGCCCGAGCGCCTGCACGCCGCGCTGACGCGCGCGCCGACCGACTCCGCCGACGCCATCCTCGACGCGATCGAGCGAGCGCTCGACGACGACCGCGCCGAGGCCCGCGACGACGTGGCGATCGTCGTCGGCAGGGTGCTCTGATGACGCCTTTCGAGCTGAGCGACAGCTCGCAGAACGGGCACACGCGCATCGCGGTGCGCGGCGAGCTCGACATCGCCACCGCTCCGGAGCTCGAGCGCGAGCTCTGCGATCGCCTCGCCGATCCGGGGTGCCGCGAGATCGTCCTCGACCTCGCGGCCGCGACCTTCATCGACTCCTCGGGCCTCCGCGTGCTCCTGGTCGCCAGCCGCGCGGCCGAGGCGGCCGGGGGCATCCTGCGGGTGCTGCCGGGCAGCGGGCCCGTGCTCCGCGCGATCGAGCTGGCGCAGATCGCCGAGCATCTCGAGCTCGGCGACCCCTCGGCGACGTGACTACGCAGCGCGCTGCGAAAGCGTCGCTTCGGGCGCGCCGCCCTCCAGCATCGCCTCGCGCATCCGGACCAGCGAGGAGCGCAGCAGGCGCGAGACGTGCATCTGCGAGATGCCCATGACGTGCGCGATCTCGTGCTGGCGCAGCTCGTGGAAGAAGCGTAGGTAGACGATGCGCCGCTCGCGCTGGGGCAGTGACGCGGCACCCACCCGCAGCAGCTGGAGCTGATCGGCCCGGCCGAACTCCGCGTCGGGCGCCCCGAGCGCCGCGATCCGGCTCTCGCCGGTCTCGTCCGGCTCGTCGAGCGAGGAGGCGTTGTAGCTGCGCGCGCCGAGCATCGCCTGCACGATCGCCTCGGGGCTCGCCTCCAGGCGCTCGGCCAGATCGTTGACGGTTGGCGCGCGGCCGAGGCTGCCGCCGAGGCGCTCGGTCTCACGGACGATCCCGGCGTTCAGCTCCTGCAGGTCACGCGGCATGTGCACGGACCAGCCGTGGTCGCGGAAATGGCGGCGGATCTCGCCGGTGACGTTCGGCTCGGCGAAGGTGCGCAGCTGCACGCCGCGCGAGATGTCGAAGCGGTCGATCGCCTTCAGCAGCCCCACGCAGCCGACCTGGACCAGGTCGTCGAGGGACTCGCCGCGATTGGCGTAGCGGCGGGCGATGCGACGGACGTAGGGGAGCATGCGCTCGGCGAGCTCCTGCCGGGCCTTCCGGTCACCGTCGACGTGATAGCGGTGGAGCAGTTCCTGCTCATCCATGATGCGTGGCGTCGTTGCCATGTGGGGGGGACCTCCTGGTCGCTCGAGTCGATCCTGTCCCCGCGGCTGCGCGTGGCCAAGATGGTCGGGGTCGGTCAGGCTCGCGGATGCACCAGCTCACCGGACCCTCAACCCGGGCAAACATGGTCACATAGCGTCGCGTCCGTGTTTGGCGCGCGCTCGTCCTGGACACAACCCCCGGTGTGCGGACGTCCGGCGAGAATCAGTGAGGGTCCCGTGCCTTGGTATCGGCGATACGGTTCGCGGGCGCGCTCACGATCGCCCCGCCGCCGTGGGCTCCCAGTTCCGCCGCGCGCCAACCGATGAACGGACACCCTGAGGCAGGCCAGGCCGACGTGGAACTCCTCGCAGAAGCGCTGCCCGAGAACGTGTCCGTCATCAGGCAGGCGGCGATGGCCGCCGCCGAGGTCGCGGGCCTGCCACCGGAGCGCGTCGAGGATGTCGCGCTGGCGGTCGGCGAGGCGTGCGCCAACGTCGTCGTTCACGCCTACGGTGAGCAGCGCGGCCAGGTGGCATTGCTGGTCGTGGCGAGCGAGGCCGATGTGGACTTCGTCGTGCGCGACTGGGGCGGCGGGCTGGGTCCGCGCCACGACAGCCCGGGGCTCGGGCTGGGTCTCCCGCTCGTCGTCGCGCTCGCCGACAGCGTGCAGATGTCGTCAGGGGCCGATGGGGCCCACGACGTGCGCATGACCTTTCTGTGTGGTCCGGCGTGAGCGGCGCCGTCGCCGTCGAACAGGCATCCGGTGCGCCGCGGGTCCGCATCGACGTGCGGCACGGCGCGATGGCCGCCCCGGTCCTCGTGCGGGCGGTCGGGATGCTCGCCGCGCGGACGAACCTGCCGGCAAGTCGTCTCGAGGACATCTCGCAGGTGCTCGAGGCGGTCACGCAGTCGCTGCCCGGATCACGGGTGACGATCGAGGCGCGCGTCGACCGCGGCGGCGACGGCCTGCAGCTGCACGTCTGCGGGCTCGCGGGCGGCACGGCACGGTCGCTGCTGTCCGATGTACGCCATGGCGGACTCGCGCGGCTGCTCGCCGTGACCGCCGACGGCGTGGCCGTGCGGTCCTCGACCAGTCGCGGCGAGGCACTCGTCGTCAGCTTCGTGCTGCCGCGATGACCGATGCAACCGACATCGCGACCGCAGCCCAGGACGGCGCGCTGGTCGTGACCGTGCGCGGCGAGCTGGACCTCTACACCGCGCCCGACCTGCGCGCCCGGATGCTGAAGGCGATCGCCGATGGTGCGACCGCGGTCGTGCTCGACCTGCGCGAGACGACGTTCATGGACTCGACGGCGCTCGGCGTGATCATCGCGGCGATGAAGGCCCTGCGGGCGCAGGGCGGGCGGCTCGTGCTCGTCAACGACAGCCGCTCGATCTCCAAGACGCTGGCGATCACCGGCCTCGACGAGCTGCTCGCCGTGGAGCGGACCGTCGCGGATGCGGTGGCACGCACGCGGGGGCCCGACGGCGGCGTCACTCGCTGAGCAGGCGCTCCTGCATCAGCGCGAGGCCCAGCGCCGTGCCGACCAGGCGCAGCGTGCGCAGCAGCCCCGTGCCGACGTCCGGCGTGTCGTCGAACAGCAGCAGCAACACGCCGAGCGGCTCGCCCGCGCACACTGCGGGAACGAGCAGCGCGCCGAGCCCTCCGGGCGCGCCGATCAGCTCAGCGTCAGCCGGCTCCATCACCGTGATCTCGCCGCTGATGGCCTGAGCGAGCAGCGGGTGCGCGGCGACGGTGACCATGTCCGGGTCGAGCAGCCGGCGGGAGGACCGGCCGAGCACGATCTGCCCGGTCATGTACGGGGCGATCGCCGCGTCGACGATGTCCAGGCGCCGCATCAACAGCTCGGTGCTCGCGGTGATCGCCGCGACGCCCGAGCGGTCGCGCAGCGCGACGGAGATCTCGTCGGCGAGCTCGAGCGCGGCCTCACGCTCGGCAAGGTCACCGCGGGTGCGCTGCAGCTCGATGTCGGTGGCCTGCGCGTCGGCGCGCTCGGCGCGCGTGTCGGGGTCGTCGAGGTCGTAGAGCGCCAGCAGCGGAGTGCCGGCTGCGCCATCGGCGAGCGGGACCGCGAGACAGGTGACCGCGAGACCGCCCGGCTCCCATGGCGGGCGCTGGAACCGTGACGGGCCGCGTGCCGCGAAGGCCGCGGCCAGCCGGGTCGCGAGCTCGCCGCCGCTGAGCCGCGTGCCGAGCGCCGGCGCCTCGCGGCCCTCGCGCGCCGCGCGGTTGGCGTAGACGACGGTGACCGGCTCAGGCCCGGAGAGGATCAGCGATTGCAGCGGCGAGGCGTCGAGGCCGGCCGCGAGCGCCTCGGCGTCCGGACCGCTGGTCGCGTGCTCGTGCGCGCGGGTGAGCGCCTGCTCGACCGGGACCCCTGCCTCGATCGCGCGCCGTGCGGCGATCAGCGGCGCCACGTCGGACAGCGCGTACCGGCGGCGTCCCGACCCGGCGCGCACCGGCTGCGGTACGCCGTGGCGGCGCTCCCAGGTTCGCAGCCGCTCGCGTGACAGGCCCGTCAGCTGCGAGAACTCGGTCGCGCTGACCGTCGGACCTGTGGGCTCCATCGGTCGGTTCTACCGCATCGGCGATGTTTTGGTGCCTGCGAGGCGGGGAAGTCCGACGTTGCCACGGGTGGCGCTCGGCGACGTGGTCGAGCGCTCCGTGGCGACGGCTGAAAGAACGGGTGACCGCCTCCTCCCCTTGGGCGGTCACCGCACGGATGGACTGGACGGCGGGCCGGGTGCGTTTCCCCCGGTCCGCCGTTCGCGTTTCGCTCGGGCTGATCCATGGCGGAGCTCCCCGCGGCTCGCAAGCCCCTGAACCTGACGGCGAGCGCGCCTCGTACCGAGGCAGATTCGCACGGCGAACGGGCTTACGACCGTGCCGAAGGCGACGCGGAGCCCGCGCCTGAGGTCGCCGCCGGGCTGGGGATCATGCCAAAAAGGACGGGCCGTCCCATCCCCGCCAAGTTCAAGTAGGCCTGAGGGGAGCTCAGAATCTGCCGCGAAGCTCGCAGCTGCGCAGCCGGTAGGCAGACCGGCGAGCGCGCAGCCGGACCTTGTCGATTCCCGGGCCGCAGTCGATCGTCCCGCGGCCGTAGAAGGCCCAGATGAAGTCGTTGCCCGCGCCGCCGGTCACGCGGTTGCGTCCGTGGCTGGTGTAGATGAAGTCGGTCCCGTTGCCGCCGTTCAGCACGTCGCGTTGGGTGCTGGTGTTTCCCACCGGGTCCCAGTCGCCCCAGATCACGTCGCTGCCGGGCCCGCCGAAGATCGTGTCGGAGCCGTGGTGCCCGAGCAGTTCGTCGTTGAGCTCACCGCCTACGAGCCTCCCGCCTCCGGCGCCGGGGAACGTGAGGTAGACGCCGGTGATCGCCGGCCAGTTGCGGTGGCTGACCTTCCCGGTGCCGGGCCCGCCGATCGTGCGGCGGCCGCGCCCGGCGCGGCACGACGTGCGGCCCGGGGCGCCGCTGCACACACGGCCGCGATACTCGGCATCGCGCTCCCGGCGCGTGGACCGGCGGGTGGGCAGGTGCCGGATCGTGACCGGGATCGTCAGCTCGGCCGGGGACGCGCCCCCGTCGATGATGAGTCCGACACCGACGTGCGCTGCGCGCGCGCCCGCCGGCGCGGTCAGCTGCAGCCGGAACGTGTTCGGAGCCCGGCCCGGAGTGACACCGCCGGCGAGCGCGCTCGGGGCGTCGGTGACGCGCACCGTGTAGCGGCCGCCTGGAACCCCGCTGCAGGTGATGGTCACCATCACGGACGCGCCGGCGCTGACGGTGACCGGCGATGGGCTCCAGGTGCAGGACGGCGAGACGGCGGCGGCGGCCGAACCGCCGAGCGCGAGTGCGGCGAGAGCTGTGAGGCCGAGCACGGCCGGACCGATCGACTTGAGCACGGCGGAGCGCACGCTACCTGACCGCCCCGAGGTCACGGTGACGCTGCACAGAAAGCACCAGTGGTCATCCGGGCCAACCTCGACAGGGGGTCTGGACGGCTGCCGACGGGCCTGGAAGGATCGCGCCATGACTGCTCTTTCCACCACATTGCTGCGAGGCGTCCCGTTCCTGTCGGCGCTGTCCGACGAGGATGCCCAGGAGCTCGCGGCAGAGTTCGTCGAGCGCTCCTACACGGCCGGCGAGGTCATCACCGGCGAGGGCCAGCAGGGGATGAGCTTCTTCATCGTGGAGGACGGCGAGGCGACCGTCACGAAGACGGGGGAGGACATCGCGACGCTCGGACCGGGCGCGAGCTTCGGGGAGCTGGCGCTGTTCGACCGCGAGGCGCGCAGGGCAGCGACGATCACCGCGACGACCGCGATGCGCTGCTGGTCACTCCCGGTCTGGTCGTTCCGCGCGTTCGTCGAGGGTCGCCCGCCGGTCGCGTGGGCGCTGCTCGAGCAGCTGGCCGAGCGGATCCGCGACCTCGGCACATAGCCGGTCGCCCACCACGATTCCCACCCGCTCGCAGGAGCCGGCCGGCAGCTCGAGGACCGAGCGGGCGCCACGCTCGGCCGCTGCGCGCCACGGCCGGAGTGCCGGCACGATCCGCAGCACCCCCGCGCCGGAGTCGAGGAACACGACGTCGATCGGGTGGTGCAGGAAGAGCGTGTGGACGCTCGCGCACGGCCGCAGCAGCAGGCCTGCTCCCGGCGGGAGCGCAGATCGGCCGAGCAGCCCGCGCAGCCGCTGCAGCGAACGCTCCGCGAGGAGCGCCCGCGCGCACACCTCGGTTCCCGTCGCGGACACGACCCGGACCTCTCGCTGTCGCTCGTACACGCGCATGCGAGCGAGCCTGCCGGGAACAGCGTTACAGCGGAACATCGAGCATGTGCCGAGTTTGCGACGACACCCTGTCACGATTCAGGGGTGCGCTGTGCGATTGCCAGCCGCGGCCTGCCGCGGCTTTTCCTGTGGCCGCTCCTCGCCGTCCTGGCGTTGCCCGTCGCCGCTGCGAACGCCCACGGCGGCCACGCGCACACCGCCAAGCGCTCCGCGGCCACTGATCGCCTGCTCCAGCGCGGGGTCGCCACCTGGCGTGCGCCCGCGCGCGCAACGGTGCGCCGCGCCGGCCGCCGCATCCGCGTCGAGTCGCACCTGGACCGCCATGTCGCCCGCATCCCGCGCGCGCGGCTGAGCGCCCGCGCGGCCGCGGTCTCCGATGACCTGGCCGCCACCTGGTGCGGGACCGAGACGGACGCCGACCGCGCCAACCCGCTCAACAGCGCGCCGCAGATCAAGGTCGTCTACGCGCACCCGTCGGACGTGCCCTCGCGGCTCGGTCAGTACGGCGACCTGATCCAGTCGTCCGTGCGCACGGCGGCCGAGGTGATCGAGGCGCGTGCCGGCGGCAGCCGCACCCTGCGCCTGGACGTCGGCAGCAGCTGCGGCACGCAATATCTCGACATCGCCAGCGTCGAGCTGCCCCACACCCAGGACTGGTACCACCAGAACAAGGCGGTCGACACCGCGGCGATCCGCGCCGAGCTGGGCCTGCCCGCCGGTGAGGTCAACCTGCTCGTATGGGCCGACGACATCGGCGTCGGCACGGATCCGCTCGGCGTCGGTCAGACGATCCTCGACAACCGGCCAGGCGCACAGAACTACAACGCCTACGGCGGCCGCGACGCGCTGATGATCGGCCGCGGGAAGACGTACTTCTTCGACGACGCGCCCGCGCAGAGCTGGCAGCCGGCGTCGGTCGCGCTGCACGAGGTCACGCACACGCTCGGGGCCGTGCAGAACGGCGCGCCGCACAGCTCGAAGGCGGGCCACTGCACCGACGAGTGGGACATCATGTGCTACGCCGACGGCTCGGCGAGCAACGCGATCGACGGGAGCGCACTGACGTTCCCGTGTGCCGGCAGCGAGGCAGCCGAGGTCTACGACTGCGGCGGCGACGACTACTTCAACGTCAGCCCAGCGCCCGGATCGTGGCTCGCCAGTCACTGGAACGTCGCGTTCAGCCCGTTCCTGTGCGCGGCGTCCGCCTGCTTCGCGGCGCTGCAGCGCCCGACCGTCGCGCCGCAGCCGGCGAGCGCGTCACCCGACGTGTTCGAGCCGGTCACGATCGACGCGAGCGCCGTCACCGATGACGGCCCGGCGCCGCGCGTCGAGTGGGACGTACCGGGCGCGTTCGACGCACGGATCTCGGCCGACGGCCACGTGCTGACGGCCACGTGGGCGCAGCCCGGCCAGCAGAACGTCGGCATCTACGTCACCGACCGCGACGGCAACCTCGCCGTGGTGACGGTTCCGGTGAACGTCGTCAACCGGCCCCCGGCGGCGCAGATCACGGCCCCGCCGTCGGCGATCGCCGGGAGCGAGGTGCTGCTGACCGCACGGGACGGGGACAAGCGGCCGGTCGCCCGCTACCGCTGGGACCTCGACGGCGCGCCCGGCTTCGAGCTGGACACCGGCGCCAACGCCTGGGCCACCACGACGTTCGCGGCGGCCGGCGCGCGCAAGGTTGCGGTCCAGCTCACCGACAGCGGCGGCGCCAGCGCCGAGGCGGGCGCGACGATCGACGTCGCCGCCCAGCCGGCGGACGGGGACGTGAAGCCCGCTGCAAAGCCGCCGACCCTGGATCTGCGACTGAACCCCGCGCGTCCGTCGCGACGCGCCCTGCGCGGCACGCTGCTGCTGCGCGTGCGCTCGTCGGCCGACGGCCGCGTCGCGCTGCGCGTCGGCACCCGCCGCGACGGGGTGCGACCGCTCGTGCGCCGGACGGTCGTCCTGCGCGCCCGCGAGTGGGCCAGCGTGCGGCTGCGTCTGCCGCGCAACGCACGTGCAGTGCGGACCGCGCGCCTGCTGCGGATCGCAGGGACGACGAACACCGGCGCGCGCCGCGTGCTCGTCATCCCCGTCCGCAGGTCGACCTAGGCGGCGGCCTTCGCGCCCGGCCCGCGACCTTCGAGCAGCTCGTCGGCCACGCGGTCGGTCGCGTCACCGGTGCCGCCGACGAGGCGGCGGCTGAGCTGCGCGCGGCGGAACGTCAGCGGTGCGTCGTGTTCCCAGGTCGCGCCGATACCGCCGTGCACCGCGATCTGCTGGCGCGCGGCGAAGTCGAGCGCCCCGCCCGCAACCGAGCGCGCTGCGCTCGCCGCGTAGGCGATCTCGCCCGGGTGGTCGCTGAACGCGAACCCGGCGTAGATCAGCAGCGAGCGCGTGTTCTCCTGGCGGCGCAGGATCTCGACGAGGCCGTGCTTCATCGCCTGGTAGCTGCCGATCGCCCGCCCGAAGGTGAAGCGCTCCTTGGCGTAGGCCACCGACATCTCGAGCGCCGCCTCGACCGTGCCGAGCGACTCGGCTGCGATCAGCGCCTGCGTCAGGTACCAGGCCTGCGCGATGTCCTCGGCGGAGACGTCGAGCCTCGTACCCTCGGCGCCCTTCAGCGTCACGTTGCCCAGGCGCCGGGTCGCGTCGTAGCGCCAGGTGGCTTCGACGCTGACGCCCTCAGCGCCCGCCTCGACGACGCCGGCGACGGGCCCGCCGGAGGCATCCTGGCCGATGACCACCAGGACGTCGGCCTGCCCGGCGTCCGGTGCCCAGCTGACGAGCCCGTCGAACGTCACGGTGTCGCCGTCGACGCTCGCCACCGGGGCCGCGGCGCGTGCCTTGCCCCCGGCCGGGTCGACGGTCCACTGCGGCTCGCGCGTGCTGGGCGGACGGGCCGGAAGCCACGCCGCCTTCAGCTCACCCGCCGCGACCGCCTCGGTCACCGTGGCGCCGCCGCGGTCCAGCAGCAGCGATGCGGGCAGCGGCCCGAGCAGCGGCGCGGGCGCCAGCACGCGGCCGGCCTCCTGCGCGACCAGCATCGCGTCGTAGGCGCCCAGGCCGGCGCCGCCGTTCTCCTCGGAGACCAGCAGGCCGGGCCAGCCGGCCTCGATCGCCAGCGGCCACAGGTCGGGCAGCGCCGCGTCGTCCTCGAGCGCCTCGCGTGCGGCCTCGACGGTCTTCACGCGCGACAGCGCGCCACGCGCCGCCTCGCGCAGGAACTCCTGCTCGTCGGACAGATTCAGGTTCATGCCGCCGCCCCTTCCTTCTCCTTGGCACGCAGCTCGCTGAACGGGATGCCCTTGTCCAGGCGCGGCTCGGGCGGCAGCCCCAGCACGCGCTCGCCGATCGTGTTGCGCAGGATCTCCTCGGTGCCGCCGGCGCTCTTGAGGCCGGGGAGGAACGAGATCATGTACGCCCACTCGTCGTCCTCGGCCAGCACCTCGGGCCCGAGGACGTCGGCGATCAGGTCGCCGGCCTTGACGGCGTTGTTGACGGTCGTGACCTTCGCCAGCCCGAACTCGGGCCCCGGGATCTGGCCGCCCTGCAGGTCGCTGATCGAGCGGTAGCCCGTCCAGCGGATCGCCTCGAGCTCGGCCGCGATCTCGCCGAGCTGATGGCGCACGTCGCTGTCCTTGACGGCGGCGGGGTCACCGGCGAGCGCCCGCGCGAAGCGGTCGCCGTTGTAGCCGAAGCCCTCGCTGCCGAGACCGATCGTCAGGCGCTCGAACATCAGCGTCGTGAGGCCGACGCCCCAGCCGTTGTCCACGCCGCCGACGACGCTGTCGCCGGGGATCGTCACGTCGTCGAAGAAGACCTCGTTGAACTCCGCCTCGCCGGAGATCTGACGCAGGCCGCGGACGGTCACGCCCTCGGCATCCATCGGGACGATGAACATCGTCATGCCCTTGTGCTTGGGGATGTCGGGGTTCGTGCGCGCGAGGATCAGGCCATAGGCCGAGAACTGGGCGTTCGTCGTCCAGACCTTCTGCCCGTTCAGCGTCCACGACCCGTCATCGCCCAGCTTGGCGCGGGTCTGCACGGCCGCGAGGTCCGAGCCGGCGGCCGGCTCGCTGAAGAGCTGACACCAGACCTCGTCACCGTGGAGCATCGGGCCCAGGTAGCGGCCCTTCTGCTCGTCGGAGCCGTGGGCGATGATCGTCGGGCCGAGCATGCCGACCCCGATCACGTCGAGGATCCCCGGGACGCGCGCGCTGCGCATCTCCTGGCTGATGATCACGCCCTCCACGGGGCTGACGCCCTGCCCGCCGTACTCCTTGGGCCAGGTCGCGCCGGCGAGGCCGCCCTCGGCCAGCTGACCCTGCCACGCGCGGCGCGCGGCGACGATCTCGTCGGGGTCGGTGAGCGCGCCTGCGCCGGTCAGGACCGGCGCCTGGGACTTGTGCTGGTCGAGCCAGGCCCGGATCTGCTGCCGGTACTGCGCCTGCTCTGGGGTGTCGTTGAGGTCCACCCTCATCTCCTTTGGCTGACTGGCCAGTCGAGGAACGTCAAGGCATCATACGCCCTGGACCTTCCCTCACTCGTCGTCCGGCGGCTGCTCCCAGATCGCGCCGACGATGCCGATGCCCATCACGCCGATCACGAGCAGCGAGATCACGGACAGGATCGTGAATCCGCGGTCGATGGCGGCGTAGATCGTGCTCGCGGCGAACGCGCCGAGGAAGAGGATCGTCGTGGTCAGCAGGACGGTCCGCATCTCAGCCGCCGAACGCCCCGAGCGCGGCCAGCAGGATCACCAGCGCGCCCCAGATCAGCGCCCAGATCGCCGCCGGGACCTCCGCGAACCCCCCGAACCACGGGACCAGCACGATGCTGAGGATCCGCGAGCCGCGGCAGCGCAGCAGCTGGATGACGATCGCTTCGAGCGCCGCGCCGGTCGCCGTCGCGGCTGCGATCGGCCCGAGCTCCGTCGCGCCGGAGGCGACCGCGAGCGCCGCGCCGCCGCCCGCTCCGAGCAGCAGCGCAAGCCCGGTCCAGATTCGCCCGGCGACGGACTCGGCGCCTGCACCGAAGACCCAGGTGAAACCGGCGTTGACCGCGATCAGCAGTGCCGCCCAGCCGCCGGAGCCGGTGACGAGCACCACGCAGGCGAGGGCCAGGAGCGCAGGCGCCGCGGTGAGCGCGACGAGCGAGGTGCGGTCGCGCTCGGTGTCGTCGCGCAGCGGGATCACGAGGGACTGAGGCTATCCGCGGGCGGTGTGGGAGGGGCCGTACTCAGGCGCTCGCGGCCAACGGACCGACGCCCGCCCGCGGCTGCGGCACGTGCTGATCGGCGTGGTAGCTCGAGCGCACGAGCGGACCGGCGGCGATGTGGTCGAACCCGAGCTCGTAGGCCGCCAGCTCGAGCGCCTTGAACTCGTCCGGGTGCCAGTAGCGCACGACGGGCAGATGGCGCTCGGTCGGCCGCAGGTACTGGCCGACCGTCAGCACCTGGACGCCGGCGGCGCGCAGGTCGGCGAAGGCGGCGACCATCTCATCGTGCGTCTCGCCGAGCCCGACCATCAGCCCTGACTTCGTCACGACGTCGCGGCCCGCGATCGCCTTCGCGTTGCGCAGCACCCGCACGGAGCGCTCCCAGCGCGACCCGCGGCGGGCGAGCGGGTAGAGCCGCGGCACGACCTCGACGTTGTGGTTGAAGACGTCGGGACGCTCGGCGAGCACGGTCGCCAGCGGCATCTCCTCGCCGCGGAAGTCGGGCGTGAGGACCTCGACCTGGCAGTCGGGCGCCTGGCGGCGGCACTGGCGGATCGTCGCCGCCCAGATCCGCGAGCCGAGGTCCGGGAGGTCGTCGCGGTCGACGCTCGTGATGACCGCGTGGCGCAGCCCCATCTTCGCGATCGACCGGGCGACCCGGGCGGGCTCGAGCGGGTCGTTCCACGTCGGCTTGCCGGTCGTCACGTTGCAGAAGCCGCAGCGGCGGGTGCAGGTGTCGCCGAGGATCATGAACGTCGCGGTGCCGCGCTCCCAGCACTCGCCGACGTTCGGGCAGGCGGCCTCCTGGCAGACGGTGTGGAGGTTCTCGTCGCTGATCAGCTTCGAGAGCTCGCGGTACTTCGCGCCGCCGGGCGCCGGCACCTTGAACCACGGCGGCTTGCGGGCGCGGATCGGCTGGACGTCGCTGCCCAGCACCTTCAGCACATCCATGCCGCCGGGATTGGACCGCGACCGCGTCTTGTGCTCGCGCTCAGGTGGCGTGGAGCTCACGGGAATCACACTAGCGCGGCGGGTGTGGCGCCCAGCGCACGTTCAAGCGCAGCCGCTGTGACGAGCCTCTGCCGCAGTCCGCGCTCGCTCGCGTAGGCGTGCGCGACGCGCCGGCGCACGCAGGTGAGCAGCGGTCCGGGCCGCCCGCTCTCGGCGACCACCGTCGTCATCGCGACGCCCTCAAGCCCACACGGGACGATCCATCCGAACGGCGCGAGGTCGTTGTCGACGTTCACGGCGAAGCCGTGGGTCGTGATGCCGCGCCGCACATGCACGCCGAGCGACGCGATCTTGCGTGTGCCGTCCACCCAGACGCCGGTGAAGTCCGGGCCGTCGTCCGTCCTGCCGGCGGCCACGACGCCCTCCTCCCCCAGCGCCGAGGCGATCGTCCGTTCCATGCCGCGCACGTGCGCGAGGACGTCGTCGGTGCGCACGATCGGGTAGCCCACGAGCTGGCCTGGGCCGTGATAGGTGGCACGCCCGCCGCGGTCGACCTCGACGATCTCGATCCCGCGCGCGGCGTACCACGCGACCGGCATCGGCAGCTCGCCGGGAGCGGTCCGGCGCCCGCGCGTGTACACCGGGTCGTGCTCGAGCAGCAGCAGCGTGTCGGGCACGAGGTCGCGCTCGCGTGCATCGCGCACGCGCTCCTGCAGCGCCAGCCCCTCGGGGTACGGGAGCCGGCCCAGATGCACGACCCACAACTCGGGCGCAGCGGCCATCCGACCAGCGTACTCCTGGCGCGCTCGCGGGCCGGGATCCCGCCGGCCAGGCGTACGCTCCGTTCGTGGAGGCTCACGAGGACCGGCTCGTCTGGCTCCGGCGGCTGCGCTGGCGCCTGCGCGGGGCCTGGCTGGCACCCGCGTTCGTCCTGTTCACGATCGCCGACGCGCTGGTGCTGCGGCACCTGCCGTTTACGGGGGACCGCGGTGCGAGCATCGTCGGCGCGCTGCTCGGCGCGGCGTTCCTGAACCTCGTGATGGTCGCCGTCGCCGGACCGCTGATCGGCCTGTGGATGCGCCGCCGCGACCCGACGCTGCCGCCGTTCGCCGCGCGCGACCGGGCCGGCGTCCGGGCGCTCGCGGGCCTGGCGCTCGTCCTGGTCGCCGGCGGCATCGCACACCGCCCGTTCGTGCGCGACGAGGCTGATGCGCTGCGCGCGCAGGCGCTTGCGGCACGGGCGTACTTCGCGCTTCAGGCGCCGGCCGAGTACCGGCGCAACCTCAGCCGGATGGACACCTGGAAGCCGGGCCCCGATCTCTACCGCACCTGCGTGCCGGGCCGGGACCCGGCGCGCAGCCTGTGCGTGATCGTCAAGACCGACCAGTCGCCACCGGGCGTCACCCGCGACACCAGCCAGGTGCCCAACCGCGAGCTTGCGGGCCCGCTCGGCGACGTCGTGCTGATCCGGTAGGGCGTGTCCTCGCGGCGACGGATCGCCACCCGGCCCCACTCGCAGCCCTATGATGAGCGTCATAGAGAAGCCATGCCCGGCGAGCCGCAGCCACAGCCCGACAGCCGCACCCGGATGATCGCCAGCGCGGCGGTGCTGTTCCGCGAGCAGGGCTACAGCGCGACCGGCTTCCGCGACGTCGTCGAGCACAGCGGCGCCCCACGCGGCTCGATCTACCACCACTTCCCCGGCGGCAAGGCCCAGCTCGCGGAGGAGACCGTCCAGTTCGCGTCCGACATCGTCGCCGCGCAGATCGAGCGCGCAGCCGCCGGCGGCGATCCGCAGGCGCTGCTCGAGGCGTTCGCCGGCGGCTGGCGCCGCCAGCTCGAGCGCAGCGACTTCCGCGCCGGCTGTCCCGTCGTCGCGGTCGCCGTCGAGGCCGACGCGTCCCGTGGCGTGGCTGCCGCCGCCGCCGCGGCCTTCGAGCGCTGGGAAGCGCTGATCGCCCAGACGCTGCGGCGATCCGGTGTGCCCCGTGGGCGCGCCGACCGCATCGCGATGCTGGCGGTCACCGCGATCGAGGGCGCGGTGATCCAGTGCCGTGCGACGAAGTCGCCGAAGCCGCTGGACGACGTGTTGAGCGAGCTCGGCCCGCTGATCGCCGCCGCACGCCGCTGACCCGTGCGCCGTAGGATCGCGGGCATGAGCCTCGATCCCCACGAACAGCGTCGCGAGCTCCTGGAGAGCGTGCTCGCGCTCGGACTGCTGGCGGAGGGTGACGAGCCCCGCGCCGCCGCGCTGACGCGGCGCATCAGCGCGGCGACCGTCACCGGCCCGCTCGACGGTCCCGTCGCCGCCTCACCGCTCTCGGTTGCGGAGGCCACGAGCGAGGAGGGGCTGTCGCCGTCCGGCCCGACGACCGGCGAGTCGCTCGTGCAGAGCGCCCACCTCGAGGAGACGACGCTCGTCATCGCAGGCGCGGGGACGCTCTACCGCTTCACGACTGAGGACCACGACGACGGGCACGTCGATGACCGCACGGGCGCCTGGAGCGCCGGGCCGCTGGGCGAGACCTTCGCCGCCTGGTACGCCCTCCCCGAGGGCAGCCCGCACGGCGCCGGCATCCTCGAGATCGGCGATGAGCGCTTCCTCGCCGCCAAGGGCGAGGACGAGGGCGCGTCGGCGATCGCGCACGCCGTGCAGGCCGCGCGCGGCGGCTGAAGGCCCGCGATGCCCGAGTTCGAGACGCTGCTCTACGCGTGCGAGGGAGCGATCGCGACGATCACGCTGAACCGGCCCGAGCGGCTCAACACGATCGTCCCGCCGATGCCCGACGAGGTGCAGGCGGCCGTCGAGCACGCGGTCGCCGACCCGCAGGTGAAGGTGATCGTGCTGCGGGGCGCCGGCCGCTCGTTCTGTGCCGGCTACGACTTCGGCGGCGGGTTCCACCACTGGGACGAGAGCCTCACGACGGACGGCGCGTGGGATCCCGGCAAGGACTTCGTGATGGCGACCGCTCCGAGCACGTCGCCGACGCAGAAGTTCATGAGCGTCTGGCGATCACCGAAGCCGGTGATCGCCCAGGTCCATGGCTGGTGCGTCGGCGGCGGCAGCGATTTCGCGCTCTGCGCCGACCTCGTCATCGCAAGCGAGGACGCGCGCATCGGCACGCCCTACGCGCGCATGTGGGGTGCCTACCTCTCGGGCATGTGGCTCTATCGCCTCGGTCTGACGAAGGCCAAGGAGTACGCGCTGACCGGCAAGCCGCTGTCCGGGATCGAGGCCGCGGAGATCGGGTTGATCAACCGGGCGGTGCCGTTCAAGGACCTCGAGGCGGTCGTCGGCGAGCAGGCAGCGCAGCTCGCGCAGATCCCGTCGTCGCAGCTCGCCGCGATGAAGCTGATCGTCAATCAGGCGTACGAGAACATGGGCCTGGCTTCGACGCAGACGCTCGGCCCGATCCTCGACGGGCTGATGCGCAACACGCCGGACGCCCGGCGCTTCATCGACATCGCCGAGCGCGAGGGCGTCGGTGCGGTCGTCGGCGAGCGTGATGGGCCGTTCGGCGACTACTCGCAGGCGCCGGCCGGCGAGCAGCCGGATCCGCGCAACGTCATCGAGCCTTAGCTACAGCGCGAGGCTGAGCGGCGCTTCGAGGATCCCGCGGACGCGGGCGAGGAACTCGGCGGCCTGGGCGCCGTAGAGGATGCGGTGGTCGCAGGCCAGCTCGACGTCCATCTGCTGGCGCACGACGACCTCGCCGTCGCGCGCGACGGGGCGCGCCTCGAGCGCGCCGACGCTGAGGATCGCGGCCTGCGGCGGGTTGATCACGGCCTCGAAGCTGCGCACCCCGTACATGCCCAGGTTGCTGACGGTGAACGTGCCGCCGCTGAGCTCGGGCGGCGTGATCGCGCCGCTGCGCACGCGCTCGGCGAGCGCGCGGGTCTCACTGGTGATCTGCGCCAGGCCCTTCTGGTCGGCGTCGAAGATGGTGGGCACGACGAGTGAGCCCTCGGCGGCGACCGCGACCCCGATGTTGACGCGGGCGTAGCGCTCGAACTTGCCGTCGCGATAGGCGCCGTTGGCGCTGGGGTGCTCGGCGAGCGCGAGCGCGCAGGCCTTGACGACGAGGTCGTTGAACGACGGGACCGTCTCCGCGCCGCTGACCTTCAGCGTGGTGCGCAGGTCCACGCACTGGCTCATGTCGACGGTGACGCGCAGCGTGAACGTCGGGATCGTCGCGCGCGACTCCGCCATCCGCCTGGCGATCAGCTGCTGGATGCGCGTCGGCTCGGTGACCGTCACCTCGCCCTTCGCGCTGCCCGGCTCACCGGAGGTGACGGCCGCCGGTGGGGGCGGAGCGGGGGCGGGGGGAGCCGGCGAACCATCAGACGCCCCTTGGCGGTCTGTCCCGCCGGGGGGCCGTTCCTCAACCGACGACAGGCGCGGTCCCTTGTCCGCGGGCCCGGTGTCCGCCGCCGCTTCGACGTCGGCCTTGACGATCCGCCCGCCGGGCCCGGTGCCGGTCAGCCCGGAGATCTCCACGCCGCGCTCCTTGGCGATCCGGCGTGCCACCGGCGAGGCCTTGACGCGCCCCTGCGAGCCGTCCACGTGGGGCACGGGGGCGGCAGACCGCACCGGCTCGACGGGCGGCGTGCCCTGCACGGGGCCGACGTCCGTCGGCAGGTCGGCGGGCGGGTCCACGCCGGCTGCCGCCGGAGCTTCAGCCACCGGAGCCGGAGCCTCAGCGACGGGAGCCGGAGCCTCAGCGACGGGCGCGGGGCTCGGCGCCGGCGACCCGTCACCGAGGCGTGCGATCACCTCGCCGATTGCGAGCGTGTCGCCCTCCTGCGCCACGATCTCCAGCACCCCCGCGGCGTCGGACTCGTAGGTCATCGTCGCCTTGTCCGTCTCGATCTCGACGAGCTCCTCGCCGCGCGCGACAGGCGCGCCCGGCTCCTTGAGCCAGCGAATGATCGTGCCCTCCTCCATCGAGTCCGACAGCCGCGGCATGACGATCTCGGCCATCTCAGATGTCCCGGAAGGTGGCGAGCACCGCGTCGATGATCTCGGGCTCGTGGGGGAACGCGATCTGCTCGAGGTTCTTCGCGTACGGCATCGGCACGTCGGCGCCGGTGACGCGGCCGATCGGCGCGTCGAGGTGGTCGAACGCCTGCTCCTGGATCAGCGCGGCGAGGTTGGCGCCGACGCCGCCGTGGGGCCAGCCCTCCTCGACGACTATGCAGCGGTTGGTCTTGCGCACGCTCTCGAGGATCGTGTCGAGGTCGAGCGGGCGCAGCGTGCGCGGGTCGATCACCTCGGCTTCGATCTCGTGCTTCTCGGCGAGCTGCTCGGCGGCGCGCTCGGCCGTGACCGCCATCCGCGAGATGCCGATGATCGTGACGTCGCTGCCCTCACGGCGGATCGCGGCCTTCCCGAACGGCACCACGTGGTCCTCGTCGTCGGGCACCTCGCCGCGCTGGCCATAGAGGTACTCGTGCTCGATGAAGACGACCGGGTTGTCCTCGCGGATCGCCGCCTTCAGCAGTCCCTTCGCATCGGCCGGGGTGCTCGGGACCGCGACGAGGATGCCGGGGACGTGGACGAAGATCGACTCCCACGAGTGCGAGTGCGTCGGCCCGAGCTGGTGGCCGGCGCCCTGGGGCATGCGGATGACGAGCGGGACCTTCACCTGGCCGCCGAACATGTAGCGGATGTGCGAAGCGTGATTGACGATCTGGTCGAGCGCGAGCAGTGAGAAGTTGATCGTCATCAGCTCGACGACGGGGCGCAGGCCGAGCATCGCCGCGCCGACGCCCATGCCGACGATCGTGTTCTCGGAGATCGGCGTGTCGCGCACGCGCTTCTCGCCGAACTCCTCGAGCAGCCCCTGCGTCACCTTGTAGGCGCCGTTGAAGACGCCGATGTCCTCACCCATCAGGAAGACGTTCTCGTCGCGCAGCAGCTCCTCGCGCAGGGCCTGGTTGAGCGCCTCGCGGTAGCGCATCGTGGCCATCAGTGGATGTCCTCGCCCTTGCGCACGCCGGCGCCGCGCTCGTCCAGCGAGTACCAGCCCTGGACCTCGCCGCCCAGCACGTAGACGTCGTCGTACAGCGACGCGGGCTCGGGCGGAGGCGAGGCGTCGGCGAAGGCGACGGCATCGTCGGCGGTCGCCACCGCCGCGGCGTCGATCGCCTCGCGCTCGTCCTGCGACAGGACGTTCTCGGCGACCAGCCGGTCGCCGAAGGTGACGATCGGGTCGCGGCGGCGCCACTCGTCGACCTCCTCCTTCGTGCGGTACTCCTCCGGGTCGGCCGCCGAGTGCCCGCGGAAGCGGTAGGTGAGCGCCTCGACGAGGACCGGGCGACGCTCCTCGCGGGCAACCTTCAGCGCCTCGGTCGTCACGCGGTGGGTGTCGACGATGTCCATCCCGTCGCACTCCATACCCGGGACGCCGAACCCCTCACCCTTCTTCTGCAGATCGGTCTCCGCCGAATGGCGCTCGAGCGAGGTGCCCATGCCGAAGCGGTTGTTGGTGACCATGAACACGACCGGCAGGCGCCACAGCGCCGCGAGGTTCATCGTCTCCCCGAACGTGCCCTGGTTGGAGGCGCCGTCGCCGAACTGGCAGACCGTTGCGTCGGTCGTTCCCATGTAGTCCGACGCCAGGCCGAAGCCGGCTGCGAGCGGCAGGTTGCCGCCGACGATCCCGTAGCCGCCCATGAAGCGCCGCGGCAGGTCGAACATGTGCATCGACCCGCCGCGCCCCTTGCACAGGCCGTCGACGCGGCCGAACAGCTCGGCCATGACGCGCGGCGGCTCGCTGCCGCGCGCGATCGCGTGACCGTGCGTGCGGTAGGTGCCGATCAGGTAGTCGCTGTCGCGCATCGCGCGAACGGCGCCGACGATCGTCGCCTCCTCGCCGATCGCCAGGTGCAGGAACCCCCCGATCTTCGCGCGCGCATACTGCTCGCCGGCGCGCTCCTCGAAGCGGCGGATGAGGAGCATCGTGGTGAGCCATTCCTTCGCGACATCTGGAGCGGGAAGGGGATGGTCTGCCATCGATCGATGACACTAGTACATGACGTCGGGAGTTCTTTGGCGAAACCACAGAACGGTTCCGGCCACACGCGTCATTACCGTCGCGATCGTGCGTCGCCCCGTCGCGGTTCTCCTGGCGCTCGCCGCCGTGCTCGCCGCTCCGGCCGTCGCGGGGGCCGCCGAGCGGGCGGCCTGGCCGCTCGCGCCGCAGGGACGCTGGATCACCGATGCGCAGGGGCGTGTCGTGATCGTCCACGGCACCGACCTCGTGGCACGGGCAGCGCCGTGGCTGCCCGGCGCGGCCGGGTTCGGCGACGACGACGCGCAGCTGCTCGCGCGCGCCGGCTTCAACGCGGTGCGCCTGGGCGTCGTCCCTGCTGCGGTCATGCCGCGGCCCGGCGGCATCGATCGCGCGTACCTGAGCCAGATCGCCGCGACCGTCCGGCTGCTCGCGCGCCACGGGCTGCTCACGCTGATCGTGCTGCACCAGGACCAGTGGGGCCCGCGCTACCTCGGCTCCGGGCTGCCCGGCTGGATGACCCGCGACGACCGGATCCCCACCGGTGCGCGGCGGCGTGCACCGCACGGCTACGTCACCGACCCGGCGCTGGGCCGCGCGTTCCAGAGCCTGTGGGCGAACCGGATCGCCTCGGGCCAGGTCGGGCTGATGGACCGCTGGACGCAGATCGCGGGCGCGGTCGGGCGGGCGCTCGCGCGTGAGCGCACGCTCGTCGGCTACGACCTGATGAACGCGCCGTGGCCGGGGCCGCGCTGGCAGACGTGTGTGCTCGACGGCTGCACGGGGTTCCAGCAGGGCGCGCTCGCACGGCTGTGGCGGCGCACCGTCGCCCAGGTGCGCGCCGTGGACGCCGACGCGATCACGTGGATCGAGCCGCCCTCGCTCGCACCGATCCTCGCGCCGTTGCGGCTCCCGGCGACGGGCGCGCAGCGGTTCTCGGGACTGTCGTTCCAGGCCGACTGCGGTCTCGCCGCGGCCGCGTCGCCCGTGACGGTGAGCAGCAGTTGCGGCGCGCTGCAGGCGACGGCACTCGACCGTGCGGCGGCGTGGTCGCAGTCCGCCGGGCGTCCCGCGCTGCTGACCGGGCCGGCCGCCGTGCGGCGTGGCGCCACGCTCACAGGCCTGCGCGCGATCGCCGACGCGCGGATGCAGTCGTGGCTGCGCTGGCCGTACGCGAACGTGCCCGCCGCACCGGGGGACCAGCCGGCGATCGTCCGTGACCTGCGCCTGCCGGCGACCGGGGCGAACGTCGACGAGGCGCGCCTGCGGGCGCTCGACACGCCCTACCCGCGACTCGTCGCCGGCACGCCGACCGGCTGGTCGCACGACGCCAGCTCCGGCGTGTTCACGGCGTCCTGGACGACGACGCTGCCGAGCGGGGCACCCGCGCCGGCGGGCGCCGTCACCGAGCTGTGGCTCGGACGGCGGAGCTTCCCGCAGGGCTTTCGGGTGACGGCCACGGGCGCGCAGGTCGTCAGCCGCACGGCCGACAGGGTCGAGCTGCGGGCGTTGGCGGACGCCACGCGCGTGACGGTCGCCGTCGCGCCCGCCACGTCCTGAGAGCTCCTGGGCGCGCGGGCGCGTACCGTTCGGGCCGATGCTCCGCTACGAGGCCCGCACCGAAGCAGCCCCCCAGACCGCGTGGGCGCTGCTCGCGTGCCCGACCCGATGGGCTGAGTGGGCGCCGCACGTGCGCGGTGCGTGGGGCCTGGGGTGGCCGCAGGTCCGCGAGGGCGCGGTCGGCGCCGTGCGGCTGCTGGGCGTCGTGCCCGTCCCGGCGCGCATCTCGCGCGTGAACCCGGGCGAGTCGTGGGCCTGGCAGATCGGGCTCGTGACGATCGACCATCTCGTCGAGCCGCTCCCGGGCGACGAGGGCGCGATCGTGGCCGTCGCGATCGCTGCGCCGGGGCCGCTGGAGCCGGCCCTCGCGCGCAGCTACGGCCCGGTCGTTCGCCGCATGCTGGAGCGCCTCGCCCGGGCCGCCGAGGCGACCGACGCCGCCGGCGGCTGATCAGCGCACGTCGTCGGCGGACTCGACGGTCGCCCACCGCGCGAGGAACTCACGCGCGTCGAGGCGTTCCAGGTCGGCCCGCAGCGCCGCTTCCATCCGGCCGGTGTCGCGCGCCGCAACGTCCCAGAACAGCACCACCTCGAGGTCCTCGGTGCTGACGACCTCGATGTGGTCGACGCGATCGGGGGCGGCCAGCCGGCCCGGCGCGCGGCCGGTGCGGGTGACCGTCAGCTCGTATGCCGCCTTGGCCCTCATGACGCCGCGACGGCGCAGGCGGCCGCCGCGCGCTCCAGGCCGTCCGGGCCGTCGAAGACGCGGCCGGCTTCCGCGCCGGGGCCGGGCACCCACACCGCCGGCACGTGGCCCACCCCGCGCCGGGCGGCGAGCGTCGTCTCCCGCGTGAGCGCGTCGCGCGTCGCGCGTGTGCCGCACCCGGTCAGCAGCGCCTTGGGGTGCATCTCGCAGCCCGAGCCGGCGATCACGACGGCGTCCTCGCCGGAGAGCGCACGGCCACCCGCAAACGCCTGCCGGAACGCGGCGAGTGAGAACGCGACGACGCGGCCGATCGAGCGCGCATAGGTCGCGGCCTGCATCGCCAGTTCGCTGTCGAACGGGAACGGGTCCGGCCAGCGCACGGGCTGGAGCCCGGCGTGCTCGGCACGCGCGGCGAACGCTGCGCGGTCCACCGGCGCGGCGGCCGGCGCTCCGAGGTCCCGCTCGAGCACCGGCACCCACGGCGTCGCCACCGGCATCACCTGCAGGACGCGCTCGGCGGCGAGGTACGCCTCGGGGCTCCCGAGGTCGAAGTAGAACGCCGGGCCGGCGTCCTGCGGCGATCGCTCGTGAACCGTGACCGCGGTCGCCGCCACAGGCGTCAGCCGTGGATCAGCCAGCCGTCGGCGGCGCGGGCGGCCTCGAGGACCGCCTCGCTGAACGTCGGGTGGCCGTGGATCATCCGCGCGAGCTCGGGGTATCCGCCCTCGAGCAGCTTGGCGTTGAGGATCTCCTGGATCATGTCGACGGCCTTGGAGCCGATGATCGAGGCGCCGAGGATCTCGCCGTAGCGCTTGTCGCCGACGAGCTTGACCATGCCGGTGCGGTCGCCGTAGAGGGTCGTCGCCCCCGCGACCCCGTAGGGCACCTTGCCGACGACGACGTCGTGGCCGGCGTCCTTGGCCTGCTGCTCGGTGAGGCCGAAGCTGGCGACGTTGGGCGAGCAGAACGTCGCGCCGGGAATGTCCTCGTAGTCGAGCGGATGCGGGTCCAGGCCGGCGGCGTGCTCGACCGCGATGACGCCCTCCTCCATCGACTTGTGCGCGAGCGCCGGCCCGTGCACGAGGTCGCCGATCGCGTAGACCTTCGCCACGTTCGTGCGCAGCTGGCCGTCGACGGCGATCAGGCCGTCCTCGGCGAGCTTCACGCCGGCGGCGGTCAGGCCGAGGCCCTCGACGTCGGGCCCGCGGCCCGTCGCGATGACGAGCCAGTCGGCCTCGCCCTGCTCCTCGCCATGGCTGAACGTGACCGATCCCTCGCCTGACTTCACGTCGCTGACGAAGGTCTTCGTGTGGACTTCGATGCCCTGCTTCTTGAACCCACGGGCGGCGGCCTTGCTGATGTCCGCGTCCTCGACCGGCAGGACGCGATCCAGGCCCTCGAACAGCTGCACCTTGGAGCCCAGCCGCACGTATGCGCTGGCGATCTCCGTTCCCGACGCCCCGGCGCCCACGACCGCGATGCTCGCCGGCAGCTCCTTCAGCGACCACGCCTCCTCGGTCCCGATCACGCGCCCGCCGAAGTCGGTCCCGGGGATCGGCCGCCGCACCGAGCCGCAGGCGAGGACGATCGCCTTGCCCGCCTGCAGCTCCTTGTCACCGACCGTCACGGTGCCCGCCGCGGTCAGCGCGCCGAAGCCCTCGTACACGTCGACCTTGTGCTTCCCCAGCAGCATGCCGACGCCCCCGGTGAGCGTCCCGACGACCTCGTCGCGGCGTTCCATCACCTTCGCGAAGTCGATCGTGGGCTCGCCGACGGTGACGCCGAAGTCACCGGCCTCGCGGACCTCCTGCGCCACGTCGGCCGAGCGCAGCACGGCCTTCGCGGGGATGCACGCGTAGTTCAGGCAGCGCCCGCCGATGGCGTCCTTCTCGATCACGGCGGTCTTCATGCCGAGTTGCGCGGCGCGAATCGCGGCGACGTATCCGCCGGGACCCGAGCCGATGACGATGCAGTCGTACGTCTCAGTGGCCATGGGATCGAGTCTATGTGCCTCCACCCAGCCGCGGCACCTTCATGCGGCCGAGCACGCGCACGAGCTTCCAGAACAGCCAGCCGCCGCTGACGAGGATCGCGACGCAGAGCACCACCGCCAGGACGTTGGAGGCGACCAGCACGGACAGCGCGGCGACGACGAGCGTGATCGCGAGCAGCGCCTGGAAGCCGAGCACCGCCCAGTAGCGCTGCGTCCACAGGCCCCATGCGGCGACGAGCATGATGCCGGCGAACAGGAGGACTCCGGTGAGGGCCGGGGGGTTCCCCTCGACCTCGACGCCGGCGAGGTAGAAGGCGACGTTGCCGATCGCGAAGAGGGCGGAGACGACAGCCGCGATCACCAGCGGCAGCGGTCGCTCACCGGGCTCCAGCGGGGCCAGCTCGGCGCGCACGGCGGCGTCGCGCTCGGCGCTCGGCACGCGCCGCCGGGGCGCCGCGGCGGCGGGGACCGCCGCGGGCGCCGGGTCCTCGCTGACCGAGCGCTTGCGGCTGCGCCTACCCATGCGCGGAGCCGGCCGGCGATGGGAGTGGGACGCGCTGAAGTGCGGCGCGCAGCGTGACTGCGACCGCGCGCGGGTCCGGGGCGTCCGTGATCGCGCGCACGACCGCCGCGCGGGCGGCGCCGGCGCCCGTCACCGCGCCGATCGTGCCGGCGTCGATCCCGCCGATCGCAAACCACGGATGCGACGCCGAGCGCGCCGCGTAGGCCACGAGCTCCAGCCCGACGGCCGCACGGCCGGGCTTCGTCGGCGTGGCGTGCACGGGCCCGACGCCGAGGTAGTCGGCGCCGGCTGCGTGCGCGTCGTCCACCTGCGCGGGCGTGTGGGTCGAACGGCCGATCAGCGCGTCGGGCCCGGCGAGCTCACGTGCGCGGTCCAGCGGCATGTCGTCCTGGCCGACGTGCGCGCCGTCGGCGCCGGCGGCGAGCACAAGGTCGGGCCGGTCGTTGAGGATCAGGAGCGCGCCGGCCTGCGAGCACAGTTCGCGCGCCACGGAGGCCGCGGCGAGCAGGTCCGCGTCCGGCGCGTCCTTCGCGCGCAGCTGGAAGACGTCGACGCCGCCCGCGAGCGCGGGAGCGAGCACGTCGGCCAGCTCGCGGCCGCCCGGCCACGACCCGGACACGAGGTACAGGCGCGCGCGGCCCAGGCGCTCTCGGCGATCGGCGAGGAGACTCACCCCCGCAGTCTCGCAAGCCCACCGTTCGTCCGGTCGCGTCGGGTGGCGCTGGCAGACTCCGGCGCCGGTCAGCACCGTCGATCAGGAGGAACCACAACCATGTTCAGGACCAAGGGACGCATCGCGCTGGGGCTCCTCGTCGCCGGCGCGGCGATCTTCATGGTCGCGGGTGGCCCCGCGACCGCGGGCAAGCTCGTCACGAAGAATCAGGTCGCACCGAGCGCGATCACGACGAAGGCGCTCGCCAACGGCGCCGTGACGGAGTCGAAGCTGTCCAAGAGCCTGCGCAAGTCGCTGAACGGCAAGGCGGGCGCGAATGGCGCCAACGGTGCGAACGGCGCGGCGGGCGCGAACGGTGCTGCCGGCGCGAACGGCGCGGCGGGTGCGCGGGGTCCGGCCGGCGCGTTCAACGTCGTCGATGCCAGCGGCAAGGTGCTGGGGATGTTCGCGGGGTTCGGCAGCTCCAGCACGTACATCACCTTCTTCACCACGGACGGGGTCCTGTTCACCTACGAGTCGCTCTACCCGAGCCCGAACTATCCGCAGAACACGCCGAGCGGGCAGATCGTCTTCAAGGCCGCCGGCTGTGTCGGGCAGGGGTACGCCAGTGTCGGCTCGTATCCGTTCCAGTCGCCGATCATCATGTCGACGGGCACCCCTGCCCCCGGCGACAAGGTCTACGTCCCGCAGCCCGCCGCGACGCCGGAGAGCTTCACCTACCTCTCCTACCGCACGGGCGGATCGGGTTGCTCGAGTTCCTCGAGCAGCACGAGCAACGCGTATCCGGTGCGCGAGGCCGGCGTGGTGCCGAGCGTCCTGAAGCCGCTCAGCCTGGTTCCGGCCACCTGATGACGGGGTACCATGAACGGCAGGAACGGGAGCCCCGAACGGGGCTGAGAGGGCGCCGCTCGGGCGCCGACCGTCAACAGCTGATCCGGGTCATGCCGGCGAAGCGAGGAGGCCGTTCTGCCAACCCCCACGGACCACACGAGCTGGGACGTCGCGATCGTCGGCGGGGGAGTCTGCGGCCTCGCCGTCGCCTGGCGCGCGCGCTCGCGTGGGCTGAGCGTGGTGGTCGTCGACCGCGGCGAGCTGGGCGGCGCGACGACGGCGGTCGCAGCCGGGATGCTCGCACCCGTCAGCGAGGCCGATCCACAGGAGCGCGCGCTCGTCCGTCTCGGTCTGGAGAGCGCACGGCGCTGGCCGGCGTTCGCCGCTGAGCTCGCCGACGTCAGCGGCATCGACGTCGGCTACCGCGAGAGCGGCACGCTCGTGCTCGCTCGCGACGCTGACGAGGCCGAGCAGCTGGGCCACGAGCTGGCGCTCTACGAGCGGCTCGGGCTCGCCGCCCGCTCGCTGCTGCCGTCGCAGGCGCGCGGCCTGGAGCCCGCGCTCGCGCCCGGGCTGCGCGCCGCGCTCGAGGTTCCCGGCGACCACGCGGTCGACCCGCGGCTCGTGGCCGCGGCGCTGGCGCTCGCGGCGGAGCGGGCGGGGGTGACGCTGCGACCCGGTGCGGGCGTCGAGCGCGTCGTCGTCAGCGGCGCCGCGGCCGGAGGCCTCGAGCTGAAGAGCGGCGAGCACCTGACCGCCGATCGGATCGTGATCGCCGCGGGGCCATGGTCCGGCTCGATCGACGGCCTGCCGGAGGCTGCGCGCGTCCCGGTCCGGCCGGTGAAGGGCCAGCTGCTGCGCCTGCGCGACCCTGCCCACGAGCCTGGCGCTCCGCTGCTCGAGCGGGTCGTGCGCCACGCGGGTGGCTACATCGTCCCGCGCGGCGACGGCCGCTACGTGCTCGGCGCGACCAGCGAGGAGCGCGGCTTCGACACGAGCGTCACGGCGCTCGCACTGCACGAGCTGCTGCGCGATGCGAGCGAGGTCGTCCCCGGCGTGCTCGAGCTCGAGGTCGAGGCGACGCTCGCGGGCCTGCGTCCCGGGACGCCCGACAACGCGCCGGTACTCGGCGCGAGCGGCGCCCTCGACGGCCTCTTCTGGGCCACGGGCCACCACCGCAACGGGATCCTGCTGGCGCCGGTGACGGGTGACCTGCTGGCCGCGGCGCTGGCAGGCGAGCCCGGCGGCCCGGCCCCGGAGTTCTCACCGGACCGCTTCGCCGAGGTGCCCGCATGATCCGCGTCAACGGGCGCGACGTCGCGGATCGCGACGGCGCAACGATCGCCGACCTGCTCGCTGACCTGGGGGTCGAAGCCGACGCGCGCGGGGTCGCCGTCGCCGTCGACGGCGAGGTCATCCCGCAGGGCGAGTGGCCGGCGTTCACGGTCTCCGCCGGCTCCCGCGTCGAGGCCGTCACGGCGGTGCAGGGCGGATGAACGACCCGTTCCTCCTCGCGGGGCGCGAGCTCGGGTCGCGGCTGATCCTCGGGACCGGCGGCTTTCCGCGCATGGAGACGCTCGCCGACGCGATCGGGGCGACCGGCACCGAGCTGGTCACGGTGGCCGTGCGCCGCATCGACCCCGCGGCCCGGCACTCACTGATCGACGTGCTGCAGGCGTGCGGCGTGCGCGTGCTGCCGAACACCGCCGGGTGCTTCACGGCGCGCGACGCGGTGCTGACCGCGCAGCTCGCGCGCGAGGCGTTCGAGACCGACTGGGTCAAGCTCGAGGTGATCGGCGACGAGCGCACGCTGCTGCCCGACGCCCCCGAGCTGCTGGTCGCGGCCGAGCAGCTCGTCGCCGACGGCTTCACCGTGCTGCCGTACACGACCGATGACCCCGTGCTCGCGCGCCGGCTCGAGGACGCGGGGTGCGCTGCGGTGATGCCGCTCGGCTCGCCGATCGGGTCCGGCATGGGGATCCGCAACCCGTACAACCTCACGCTGATCGTCGAGCAGGCCGGCGTGCCGGTGATCCTCGACGCCGGCGTCGGCACGACCTCGGACGCCGCGCTCGCGATGGAGCTCGGCTGCGACGCGGTCCTCTGCGCCAGCGCGATCTCGCGTGCGGTGGATCCCGTCGCGATGGCGCGCGCGATCCGCGCGGGCGTCGAGGGCGGACGGCTCGCGCGCCTCGCCGGGCGGATCCCGCGGCGCACGCACGCACAGGCGTCCTCTCCGATGGACGGCCTTCCCGAGCTGGCTGCGGCCGACGTGCCCACGCCGTGACGGCGGACGCGCTCGTCGATGCGCTGCAGGAGGCCTGGCAGGGCCGGCGGCGCGGCGCGTTCCGGGACATGTGCGCGGTCGACATCCACTGGCAGGATCCGTTCTGCGAGGAGCCGATCTACGGCCCCGAGGCGATCGGCGACCACGCCGCGCTGCTGTGGGAGGCGTTCCCGGACGCGCGCGTGGAGGCCTCCGGCGAGCGCCTCGGCGACGGGCGCTTCATCGCCGCGCCGATCCGCATCACCGGAACGCATGCCGGTGAGCTGCCGAACCTGCCGCCGACGAACCGCGCCGTCGCGGTGCACGCCGTCCTCTACTGCGAGCTGGACCCGCCGCTCGAGCGGCTGTGGCGCGTGCGCGTCTTCCTCGACGGCTACGACGCCGCCGTCCAGATGGGCGTGCTGCCCAAGCGCGGGTCGTTCGCCGAGCGCGCGATGCTGCTGGTGCGCGGCTTCGGGCTGCGCCGCGGCGGGCCGGGTGAGGTCGAGGGCGGGCCGCCGGCGACGCGGCCCTGAGCCTCAGCCTGGCTTGAGCGTGACGAGGACCGGTGCGTGGTCGGACAGCCCTCCGCGCTCGAGGGTCTGAGCGGGCGCCGCAGCGGTCAGGCCGCGCGCGAAGACGTGGTCGATCACCTTCCCGCCGGCGTGGGCGAACCCGGGGACGATCGGCCTGCGCGTGTTCATGTCGCCGCCGAAGATGATCGACTCGTCGCCCGCCCAGCGGTGCAGCGCCGCGACTGCACGATCGATGTCGGCCTGGGCCTCGTCGCGGTCGTGCGCGGCCGCATGCAGGTTGGCCAGCCAGATGTCGCCGCCCAGGCGGACGGCGTGCAGGACCCGGCGCTCGGGCCGCATGCGCAGCCGCAGCCGCACGTGCGCCGTGACGCCGCCGCCGCGCACGAGGATCGCGTTCGCGCCGCCGCCCCAGGACTTGACGATGTCCGGCCGGCGCGCCGCGAACACGCGCGCCAGCGGCAGCACCTGGTTGCGCGAGGTGCGCGCGGTGAACGCCTGCGCGTCGCAAGCGGCGGCGAGGTATTCGGGCCACCACGGCGGCACCTCCTGCAGCAGCGCGGCGTCCCACTCCCACGCGGCGAGCTGCCGCGCGAAGGCGCCGCCGAGCGACCGCGGCTGGTCGGGAACACCGCGCCCGTGGAAGAGGTTCCATGTGAGGATCCGCATGACGTCGCTATCTTCTCGCGCCTGCCGCGCCACTTCCTCACCGGGACGGAGCTGACCCGCGACGAGCTGCTCGCGGTGCTCGGCCGCGCGCACGAGCTGAAGGCGTCGCCGCGCTCGTCGCAGGCGCTCGCGGACACGGTCGTCGCGCTGCTGTTCGAGAAGCCGAGCACCCGCACGCGGCTCTCCTACGAGGTCGGCATCGTCGAGCTCGGCGGGCACCCGCTGATCCTGCGCCCGGGTGAGATGCAGCTCTCACGCGGCGAGTCGGTCGGCGACACCGCGCGGGTCCTCTCGCGTCACGTGCAGGCCGTCGGCGTGCGGACGCGCGCCGACGCCGAACTGCAGACGCTCGCCGCGGAGGGAACGATCCCGGTCTTCAACATGCTCACCGACGAGCACCACCCCTCGCAGGCGCTGACCGACCTGATGACGCTGCAGGAGGCGTTCCCCGGCACGCCACTCGACGAGCTGAAGCTCGCCTACGTCGGCGACGGCAACAACATGGCGCGCTCGCTCGCGTTGATGGGGACGCTCGCAGGCGTCGACGTCGCGGTCGCCTCCCCGGCGGGCTATGAGCTGGAGCCCGAGGCCGGCGGCACCCGTACGAGCGACCCTGCCGAGGCGGTCGCCGGCGCGCACGTCGTCTACACGGATGTGTGGGTCTCGATGGGCGACGAGGAGACGGCCGGCGCGCGCCGCGCGGCGCTCGCGCCCTACCAGGTCGACGATGCGCTGCTCGACCGCGCGGCGCCGGGCGCGATCGCCCTGCACTGCCTGCCCGCGCACCCGGGCGAGGAGATCACGGCTGAGGTCCTCTATGGGGAGCGCCAGCGGATCTGGGACCAGGCCGAGAACCGCCGGCACGCGCAGAAGGCGCTGCTCGAGTGGCTGCTGGCCGAGGACTGAGGGAAGATCGACTGATGCCGCAGCCCAAGAAGCCCGCCGCCAAGAAGCCCGCCGTCAAGAAGGCTCCCGCCGCCAAGAAGCCGGCGAGGAAGCCGGCTGCAGCCAAGAAGCGGCCGGCAGCGGCGAAGAAGCCGGCAGCCAGGAAGCCCGCCAGGAGCGCGCCCCCGGCGCCGCGCGCCGCGAAGGCCGCGAAGGCGGCGCCGCGGGTCAGGCCCAAGGCCGCCCAGCGCCGCAGCAAGCGCACGGCTGTCGCGCGCACGCGGACCGAGGCGGCCCGTGACGTCGCCCTGTTCGACAACCTCGTCGCGATCCGCGCTGCGCTGGCCGAGCACCTCGTCCTCAGCGCCGAGCGCCTGCAGGAGACGATCGACGACGCCGTCCGTCGCGGCCGCATGCTGCCGACCGACGCGCAGGACCTCGCCGAGCGCCTGACGAGCAGCGGGCGCCGCCAGCTCGACGAGCTGCTCAGCGATCTTGATCGCCGCCTCGGCAGGTAGCGGCGCAGTCCGCCCGCACTAGCCTGAACGGGGTGACCACCGACCCCGCCGCGCCCACCATTCGCAAGCCCGACCGGGGTGAGGAGTTGGAGCTGACCGTCGACGCGCTCGCGTTCGGCGGCAACGGCGTCGCGCGCCTGCAGCTCGGCGATCGCGGCTACGTCGTCTTCGTCCGCGGCGCGATCCCCGGTGACCGCGTCCGTGCCGTCGTCACCAAGCGCAAGCGCGACTACGCCGAGGCGCGCACGATCGAGGTGCTCGAGGCCGGCCCCGACCGGATCGACCCCGTCGCCGACCACGCCGGCGCGCCGTGGCAGATCCTGCCCTACGAGCGTCAGCTCGAGGTCAAGCAGCAGCAGGTCGACGAGGCGCTGCGGCGCCTGGGCCGCCTCGACGGCTTCGAGCTCGAGCCGATCGTCCCCGCCGTGGAGCAGTGGCGCTACCGCAACAAGCTCGAGTACTCCTACGGCACCAACGCGGAAGGCGAGCTGATCTGCGGGTTCCACGCCGCCGGCTCGTGGGAGCAGATCGACCACATCGAGGACTGCCTGCTCGCCTCCGAGCGCGGCAACGCGCTGCGGCGGCTGGCGCTGGACGCGTTGCGCGCCCAGGGCCTCGGCGCCTACGACCGCCGCACACAGGTCGGCTTCCTGCGCAACCTCGTCGTGCGCGAGGGGCGCCGGACCGGCCAGGAGCAGGTGCGCCTGGTCACCTCGCCGGGCGACTTCGACGCGGACGCGTTCGCCGCGGCCCTGGGCGACGTGCAGAGCGTGATCTGGACCAGCGCGCGCGGAGTCGCCGAGACGACGCAGGGTGGGCAGGACACGCTGATCGCCGGCTCACCGCGGATCGAGGAGGAGCTCGGCGGCCTGCGCTTCGCGCTCAGCTCGGAGGCATTCTTCCAGACGAACACGGAGATGGCCGAGAAGCTCTACGCGGTCGCGGCGGAGTACGCGGCGCTGAAGGGCTTCGAGCGCGTCTACGACCTCTGCTGCGGCATCGGCACGATCGGGCTGACACTCGCCTCGAAGGCCGCCGAGGTGCTCGGCGTCGAGATCGTCCCCGAGGCGGTCGAGGACGCGGTCCTCAACGCGCGCGCCAACGAGATCACCAACGCGGACTTCGTCGCCGGCGATGTGCGGGCGGTGCTGAAGAAGCTGATCGAGGGCGGCGCGCGGCCCGATGTCGTCGTCGTCGACCCGCCGCGCGCGGGCCTGTCGAAGAAGATCGTCGGCCGGATCGCGGAGTGTTCTCCGAAGCGCATCGTCTACGTCTCCTGCAACCCGACGACGCTCGCGCCGAACGCGGCGCAGCTCGTCGAGGCCGGCTACAGGCTCGTCAAGGTGCGGCCGGTCGACCAGTTCCCGCAGACGCCGCACATCGAGTGTGTGGCGCTGCTCGAGCGCGCCGCGTGATCACCGGGCCTCGCGCTCGGCGCTGCACCCTGCCGGCAGGTCAGGGCCTGAAGCGCCCGGTCTCGTGGGCCCACATCGCGATCTCCACGCGGTTTCGGGCCCCGAGCTTGGCCATCAGGCTGGCAAGATGGGTCTTGACGGTGCTGAGGCTGATGTGCAGCTCGTCGGCGATCTCACTGTTGGTCCGCCCTTGGGCGACGGTGACCAGGACCTCCTCCTCGCGGGCCGTGAGCGGCTCGGCCGGCTGAGCCGGCGGGCGTTCGGTGCTGGTGTCGGCGAATGCGGCCAGCAGGCGGGCGGTGACGCGCGGGGCGATCAGCGCGTCACCGTCAGCGGCAGCGTGGATCGCCTGGATCAGCAGCGCAGGCCCGGCATCCTTGAGCAGGAAGCCGCGGGCGCCGGCCTTGAGGGCGCCGTGGACGTACTCGTCGAGGTCGAAGGTCGTGATCACGATGATCGCGAGCGGATCCTCCACGTCGGGGCCGGCCAGCTGCCGGGTGGCCTCGATGCCGTCCATGTGCGGCATGCGGATGTCGAACAGGCACACGTCGGGACGCAGCTCGCGGGCGAGCGCCACCGCTTCGCGCCCGTCGGCCGCCTCACCGATCACCTCGATGTCGGGCTGGGCGTCGAGGATCATCCTCAGCCCGGTGCGGATCAGGTCCTGATCGTCGGCGACGATCACGCTGATCGTCATGTCGCCGCCCCCGCCCGCGGCAGCACCGCGCTGACCGTCCATCCCCTCCCGGGAGCCGGGCCTGCCTCGAGGCTGCCGCCGAGCAGCGCGGCTCGTTCGGTCATGCCCACGAGCCCGTAGCCGGACGAGCTGCGGCCCGCTGCGCTCGCATCACCGTCATCGCGGACCGTCAGCCGCACGCAGTCGTCCTCGCCGGCGACGGAGACGTCGATGCGCGTCGCGTGGCGCGCGTGCCTGAGCGAGTTGGTGATCGATTCCTGCGCGAGGCGATACATCGCGGCCTCCACCGACGGCCTGAGCTGATCGAGGTCGCCGCTGAGCTCCACGTCGACCCGCGGCCCGTGGGCCGAGTCGCGCGCAAGGCGCTCGATGTCGGCCACGCCGCGCTGCGGGGTGAGCTCGGCCTCCTCGCCCTCACGCAGCGCGCCGACCATCGTGCGCATCTCGGCAAGCGTGCGCGACGCCTCCTCCTCGATCACCTCGAGGGCGCGCACGGCGGCGCCGGGGTCGTTGCCTGCGACGGTCCGCCCGGCCTGGGCCTGGATGGCGATCGCCGAGACGTGGTGGGCGACGGTGTCATGCAGCTCGCGCGCCAGCTGCTCGCGCTCGCGCAGCTTCACCTGGTCGAACTCGCGCAGCCGCGATGTGGCGCGGAAGCGGACGGAGGCGCCGAGCACGGCAGGGAACAGCAGGAACATGCTCCCGAACAGTGCATCGGCGATACCCGGGGAGTCACCGGCGATGCCGACGACATCAGCGACCAGGATGATCGCCAGCCCGATGCCGGCCTCGCGTCCTGACCCCCAGCGAAACAGCGAGTAGGGCAGCAGCACCACACTCGCGGTCGTGTCGAGCCCCACCGGTTCGCCGGCGCCGAAGAAGGCCACGACCCCGACGACCGACACAGAGCCGAATGCCGCGGCGACGACGGCGAGCGGGTGCGTTCGCCGCCACGGCAGCAGCATCACCACCGCCAGGCAGAGCACGATCGCGACCCCGCGCCAGGCCACGTCCTCACGCAGGACACCCTCGAGCAGCGCCGCCGGCGCCAGCACCGCGACGAGCGCCCAGTCGCGCCACACGCGGGCCGGGGGCGCCGGAGCCCGGGGCTCGGCAAGCAGCGACTGGAAGGCGGTTTTCAGCACGAGTCCAGCGTAAAGAACGCGCGACGAGGGCGGTATCGGCCAGAGGTACGAGCCGTCCCTCGCCCGATCGGCCAGGTGAAGTCGAGCCCTTCGGCCGATGGTGTGCGGCGCCCGGTCCCGTCACGCTCGAGCCGCGCCGCAACGGTGCACCAAACGATCTTCGAAAGGGACTCACCGATGTCGCACCTCCTGTACCGGCTGGGCCGCTTCTCCGCCCGGCGCCCCTGGGCCGTGATCGGGGCATGGCTCGTCGTGTCCGTGCTCGTGATCGGAGCGTCCGCCGCCTTCGGCCGCGTGCTGGAGGACTCCTTCCAGGCGCCCGGTGTCGACTCCCAGAAGGCGACCGAGCTGCTGAGCGCTGCCGGGTCCGATCAGGCCGGGCTGACCGCGCAGATCGTCGCGACGCCGCGCGAGGACGGCACGACGTTCTTGAACTCGGCTGACGCGCGGGCCGCCCTGGCCGACGTCCAGGCGGGTCTCACCGCGCTCCCGAACGTGCTGCGCGCAAGCGATCCAGCCGCTGCGCTCGCTGCGGGACGCGAGGCCGCGGCCCGGACCGGAGCCGTGTCACAGGACGGCCGCGTCGCGGTCATCCGCATCCACTATCCGGTGCTCGAGGATCTCGACGAGGACGACCTCGAGAAGCTCAAGACGTTCGGCTCGAAGGCCGGTGAGGGTTCGCCGCTGCGGCTCGAGATGGGCGGTGACCTGTTCTTCGCGTTCGAGCAGGCCGAGAGCGGCACCAGCGAGCTGATCGGCCTGCTGGCCGCCGCGATCGTGCTGTTCCTGGCGTTCGGATCACTGATCGCGGTCGGCCTTCCGATCGGGATCGCCCTGTTCGGCCTCGCCGTCGGCATCAGCTCGATGTCGCTCGTCACCTACCTGATCGACATTCCCAGCTGGGCTCCCCAGCTCGGCACGATGGTCGGGCTGGGCGTCGGCATCGACTACGCCCTGTTTCTCGTGACCCGGCACCGTGAGTACCTCGCACGCGGCATGGCGGTGGAGGAGTCGGTCGGCCGCGCCGTGGCGACCGCCGGCCAGGTCGTCGTCTTCGCCGGCGTCACGGTGGTCATCGCGATCCTCGGGCTGGCGGTCGCCGGCGTTCCGGTCGTGACCGCCTCCGGAGTCGCGATCGCGGTGATCGTGCTGATCATGGTGGTCGCCTCGATCACGCTGCTGCCCGCGTTCCTGGGCGTGGCCGGGCACTGGATCAACCGCCTCGGACCGCGGCGCAGCCCAGCCGGGCCCGGCGCCGCGGCGGGCTCGGGCTGGCGGCGCTGGGGAGAGCACGTGTCACGGCACGCACGGGCCTACACGATCGGCGTCACCGTTCTCCTGCTGGCGATCACCGCACCGGTGCTGGCCCTGCGCATGGGCAACCCCGACGAGGGCGCGCTGCCGGAGAACCGGACCGAGCGCCGCGCATACGATCTCGTTGCTGCCGGGTTCGGCCCCGGCAGCAACGGCCCGCTGGTCGTCGCCGTCGACGTCTCCAAGGATCGCAGCGTGGTCGAGCCGCTTCGCGATGCGATCGGTGCCGACGCTGGCATCGACAGCGTCGCCGCCCCCGAGGTGAACGCGCAGGCCGGCGTCGCGACGCTGGTGGCCTTCCCCACCACAGGGCCCCAGGACGCTGCCACGCGCGACACGCTGAGGCGGCTGCGTGCGGACGTGCTCCCATCGGTGCTCGCCCAGAGCCCGGCCCGAGCCCACATCGGCGGTCAGACCGCGAGCTTCGCCGACGTCAGCGACAGGGTCAAGGATCGACTCCCGCTGTTCATCGCCGCGGTCATCCTGCTGTCGTTCCTGCTGCTGGTCGTGGTCTTCCGATCGATCCTCGTGCCGCTGAAGGCGGCGCTGATGAACCTGCTGAGCATCGGCGCCGCCTACGGCGTGCTGGTGATGGTGTTCCAGTGGGGATGGGGCGCCGAGCTGATCGGCCTGGAGTCGACGCTGCCGATCATCTCGTTCATCCCGATGTTCATGTTCGCGATCCTCTTCGGCCTCTCGATGGACTACGAGGTGTTCCTGCTGTCCAGAGTGCGCGAGGAGTACCTGCGCACCGGCGACAACAAGACGTCGGTGATCAACGGGATCGCCGGCACGGCGCGCGTGATCACGTCAGCGGCGCTGATCATGATCTCGGTCTTCCTGGGCTTCGTCCTGAGCGACGATCCGGTGACCAAGATGTTCGGTCTCGGCCTGGCGACTGCCATCTTCGTCGACGTGACGATCGTGCGGCTGGTGCTGGTGCCGGCCCTCATGACGCTGCTGGGCGACGCCAACTGGTGGATGCCACGCTGGCTCGATCGCGTGCTGCCGGGCATCGAGATCGACGGGCACGCCGGGGCGCCGGCGCCCGTGATGCCGGCTGACCCCTTTGCCGGGGCTGACGGGGAGTCGGCTGAAGCACCGCGGATCGTCGCCGTCGAGAATCGCTGAGGTCGACTGAGTCAAGCCCGGTCTTGGGCAAGAGCTTGCAGCCTGGTCCTGTTTCCGCGAGGGTCGTCGCGACGACCTACACGAGGAGGGACCATGGATCACGCGGCGACGGTTCGGCGCTTCTACAGCCTGTTGAGCGACGGGGACATCGACGGGTTCGGGGCCGTGTTGGCCGACGACTTCGTCGAGCACGAGGAGACGCCCGGCCTGGCTCCGACGAAGGACGGGGTCCTGGAGTTCTTCAGGATCCAGCGCGCGGCGTTCCCCGACATGCGGATGGAGCCCGAGGACGTCCTGGTCGATGGCGACAAGGTGGTCGCGCGGGCGCGAATGACCGGGACGCATGAGGGGGAGCTCATGGGCATGCCCCGACCGGAAAGAGCGTCGACGTGCAGCAGCTCGGGGCGGTCCCCGACGGCCCGCCGGCGTGAGTTGACGCTGGCCTGAGCGACAGCCGGTGCGGAACTCGCGCACTGCACGCGTGTTAGCGACGGCAACGGCATGGGCATGAAGTCCCTGCCCTGACCTTCCCCGAGGTGCCTCAGTTGCTGTCGATGCGTGCGCGCGGCCTGGTCGCAGCGCTCTTCTGTGCCGTGCTGGTGGCCGGTTGCGGGTCCGCGACAGCGGCCACACCACTGGAGATCGCCGTCCAGGACGACGGCCTGCTGCTGCGCGGCTCGGCTCCGCTGCGCGCGCAGGCATGGGAGCGCATCGGGGAACTGGACGCCAGCTACGTGCGCGTCCTCGTTCCGTGGGGCGCGGTGGTCTCCAGCCCGAACTCCAGGCGCCGCCCGTCGAAGGTCCGCTACCGGCTCGCGTCGTTCGACCGGCTCGTCCGGGAGGCGCGCTCCCACGGCGTCAAGGTGCAGATGACGCTCGCGCTGTCGGCTCCGGCGTGGGCGTCGGGCACCGGGCGCCTTGGCAAGACCAACCCCGATCCCAAGCAGTTCGCCGGGTTCGCGGGTGACATCGCCAAGCACTACAAGGGGAAGGTCACGCGCTTCTCGATCCTCAACGAGCCCAACCTCGTCGTCTGGCTGAAGCCGGCCAGCACGAGCGCCGTGCAGTACCGCAGGATCTACGCGCTCTCCTACAGCGCGGTGAAGCGCGCGAACCCCAGCGCCAAGGTGCTGTTCGGGGAGACCGCGCCGTTCGCGCGGACCAGGAGCGCGGGGACGCAGCCGCTGCCGTGGATCAAGCAGGTGCTCCAGGGTGCACGCCTGAAGACCGACGGGTTCGCCCACCACCCGTACTCCTTCAAGGTCTCACCGCTGAAGCCGTGGCCCGCGGCGGGCAGCATCAGCATCGGCTCGGTCGGCCGCCTGGTGACCGCGCTCAAGGGCTACGCCAAACGCGGGCAGCTGCGGACCCCGTCCGGCGGGACGCCCGGGATCTACCTGACCGAGCACGGCTACCTGGTCAACAACGCGGGCGCGCCGGCCTACCGCCGCACGCAGTCGCTGCCGGCGACGACGCGTGCCCGCTATTGGACCCAGTCGCTGAACATCGCGCGCAGGACGCCGACGGTGCGCCAGCTGCTGAGCTACCAGCTCTACCCGCAGAAGCCGGGCACGACCTGGGACACGAGCATCCTCGACTCCGGCGGCAACCCGACGCCGCCGTTCAGCGCGATCGCCGACTGGGTCGCGGAAGCGCCGCCCGGCACGGTCGTGCGGCCACCGTCCTAGGAGCACGGCCCCGTGCCTGACATCCTGTCGATCCGAAGTCCCAATCAGGAGGAGAAGTCCAATGCAAGGACGTACCCGCGCGGCGGTGCTCGCATCGCTCGCAATGCTCATCATGGCGGTGTCCGCCTCGTCGGCGTTCGCCGCGAGCCCACTGCAGCTGTCGCTCGGCGATTCGTGGGGGTACGGCTACGGCGCGACGAACCCCGCGACGACCGGGTACGTGCCGCTGCTGAACGCGGCGCTGAAGGAGAACTTCGACTGTTCCCCCTCTGCCAACCCCAAGCCGAACCAGGGCTGCAAGAAGCTCGGGCTCACCAACCTGTCGGTGCCGGGTGCCACGACGCCGACGATGATCGCCGGTCAGCTGCCGGCGGCCACCAGCATTCTCCAGGAGCGCAACGGCAACTCGAACCCGCGTGACAACGTCGAGGTCGTGACCGTCTCGATCGGCGGGAACGACGTCGTCAACCCGATCCTCGGAGCTTGCCTGGGTGGCATCAACCTGACATGCCTGGGCGTCATCGGCACCGAATTCGCCGCCTACAGCAGTGACCTCAACCAGGCGCTGTCCGCGCTGCGAACCGCTGCAGGCCCCGACGCGCGAATCGTGATCGGGACCTACGACAACGGCACCGGGCAGTGCTACCTGGCCGGGATTCCCGGTGCGACGCTGCTGGCCGGACTGGTGCTCGAGGGTGGCGGTCCCGGGCCGCTCGCAAACGGCATCCACGACATCATGCGCTCGGTGGGCGCGGCCTACGACGTCGAGGTGGCCGAGGTCTACGGCGACCTTTCGGCAACGGACTGGGTCGGCGGCGCCGACTGCCTGCACCCGAACGACTCGGGCTACGCGAAGGTCGCGGACGCCTTTGCGCAGGTGCTCAACGGCGCCTGAGCCAGAGCGACGCGCTGATCGGCAGAGGGCCCGGCACCCGCCGGGCCCTCTGCGCTTCGTTCAGCGCCGCCCTCCCACCAGCTCCTCCACATTCGCGCTCGAGTCCGGCGCCACGAGGATCGCGCCCTCGCCCGTGGCGTATGCCTCCTCGCCGTGCGCGACGATGTCCATGCCCAGCGACTCCTCGCGCGGCGTGGCGCGCAGCGGCGTGAAGAACCCGATCACGCGCAGCAGCACATATGTCATGACGAATGCGTACACCGGCGTCGCGAGCGCAGCGACCGCCTGATCGGCGAGCTGCCCGGCGTTGCCGTAGAACAGGCCGTCCGAGATGTCGTTCCACGAGACCTGGGCGACGAGGCCGATGAAGAGGATGCCGGTGAACCCCGCGATGCCGTGCGCCGCGAGCACGTCCAGCGTCTCGTCCACCCGCGTGCGCGTACGCCAGGCGATGATCCCGTAGCTCGGCAGCGCGGCGAGCGCTCCGAGGACCATCGCCCAGACCGGGCTGATGAATCCGCCGGCGGGCGTGATCGCCACGCAGCCGACGACGATCGCCGTAGCCGCACCGATCGCCGTCACCTGCCGGCCGCGCGCCATGTCCAGCAGGAACCAGACGAGCAGGGTGCAGGCAGGCGTCAACAGGGTGTTCGTGAAGGCCAGCACGCTCGCATTGCCGGTCGAGAAGCCGCTGCCGCCGTTGAACCCGAACCAGCCGAACCACAGCAGGCCGGCGCCGACCAGCACGTAGACCGCGTTGTGCGGTAGCAGGGCCTGACGCCCGTAGTCCTTGCGCGCTCCGACGACCAGCGCCGCCGCGAGCGCGGAGAAGCCCGAGCCCATCTCGACCGGGATGCCGCCCGCGAAGTCGAGCGTGCCGCGCTCCTGCAGCCAGCCGCCGCCGAAGGCCCAGTGCGCGAGCACCGCGTAGACGAGCACCGACCACAGCGCGGCGAAGACGAGGAACGGCCCGAAGCGCATCCGCTCGACGACGGCGCCGGACACGAGCGCCGTCGTGATGATGCAGAAGGTCGCCTGGAAGGCGAAGAACACGAGGTGGGGGATCGTCGTGCCGGCACGCGGCTCGAACGCGATGTCCTGCATGCCGATGTGGCCGAGCCCGCCGATGATGCTGCCGGTGCCGTCGAACGCAATCGAGTAGCCGACGAGCGCCCACATGATCGTCGCCACGGCGAGCGCGGCGACGCACATCATGAAGGTGTTCAGCGTGTTCTTCGCGCGCACGAGGCCGGCGTAGAACAGGCCGAGCGCGGGCGTCATCAGCAGCACGAGCGCGGTGGCCGCGAGCATCCAGGCCGTGTCGGCGGCGTTGACCCCGACTGCCGCGAGGACGCTCATGGCGTGCGGACCGGCGTCACGGCGCCGTCATCGGTCTCGCCCGTGCGAATGCGCACGACGCGGTCGAGCGGGACGACGAAGATCTTGCCGTCGCCGACCTCGTCGGTGCGGGCCCCTTCGCAGAGCGCGTCGATCGCCGGCTGGACGAACTCGTCCGACACGGCGATCTCGAACCGCACCTTCTCGGAGAGCCCCATCTTCACGGTCGTGCCGCGGTACGTCTCGACCCGGTCCAGCTCACCGCCGTGACCCTGCACCCTGCTGATCGAGAATCCGCGCACCTCGCTGCGGTACAGCGATTCCAGGACATCGTTGGCCTTCTCAGGCCGCACGATGCCGATAACGAGCTTCACCGTCGCCATCCCCTCCTCGACATGACCCCAAACGGGGGCCGGTCTGTGACCCGACCGGCCTTCCGGCGGCGCGACACTAGCCGATTCGTCGAGACCGCTCGCACGCCGCCGCCTGCGGCGCTACGTTGCAGGACTCGGATGACGCGTTCCCCCCACGGAGGACCCATGCGCACGCTGCTCGTACTCGCCGGCGCCATCGCGGTGTTGCTCACATCGGCTGTCACAGCCTCGGCCGGCATCTGGACGCCGGTGAGCAGTGGCACGACCGAGACGATCACCGCGCTGGACCATCGCGCGGACAAGACCGTGTTCGGGACCGCGAACGGCAAGATCTTCACGCTTGCGGGCGGACAGCGGGCGACGTTCCCGGGGCTCGCGATCATCGACCTCAAGCTCAACCCGCCGGGGACGATCGCGGTCGCTGTCCTGACCGGCGGCAAGGTCGCCCGCTCGGCCGACGGCGGAACGACGTGGGGTGCGGCGACGCAGCTTCAGACCTACAACAGCACGCAGGATTGCTCGTCGCTCGACGGGCCGTTCCCGCTGACGAACCTCGCGGAGGACCCGACCGCGGTCGCCTGGGCCAACGACACCACGGCGTACCTGTCCAACAACCTGCGCGGCTCGCTGCACCGGACCGTCAACGGCGGCGGCGCCTGGAGCGAGTTCAGTCGCGCCGCCAGCGGCCTGTGCAAGCTCGACGGCGGCAGCAGTCCGATCACCGACATCGCGCCCGTCGTCGGCTCGGACTCGGTGTTCTTCATCAAGCAGGGCTTCGGCGGCACGTTCTTCACGTCCGACGCGCTGGTGTCCTCGGCCTCCACACGCGGCGAGTCGGTCAACTGCTTCGACAAGAAGCCCAGCCTCGCCGTGGACACCGCGAACTCCAGCCGGCTGATCGCCGGGGACCGCTGCACGGGCACGCTGTCGCTGCAGTACAGCGAAGACAGCGCCAGCAACTTCATCCGCCCGCAAGTCGTTCCCACGACACCGGTCAACGGCGTGTACGACGTGGCGTTCACCGGTGGTACCGCGATCTGGGTCGGAAACGGCGGTGACATCTTCACGTCGATCGACGGGCGCAACGCCTACGTCCAGCGCGCCGACGGCGTGAACGCCACACGCGACTGGCGCGCCGTCAGCGCCTACAGCGCCACCAACGCCGCGGCGGCCGGTGTGGGCGGCGCGCTCGTCACCTCGACGGCCGCGAGCACGATCCCCGACCTGATCGCTCCGGCCGGGACGATCACCGGCTCGGTGCAGGCGACCGCGGGGCAGCCCACGACATACACCGCGAACGTCGCCGACAACGCCGGCGGCTCGGGCATCGACCCGGCGTCGTTCCAGTGGACCGCGACGGGCGTGCCCCCCGCGACCGGCAACCCGGCCGCGATCACGTTCCCCAGCGCCGGCTTCTACACGCTGAAGGTCGCGTTCAAGGACCTCGCCGGAAACGCCGCCGAGGCGACCCTGTCGGTCACCGTGAAGGGCGCGACGCCCGGGACCGGCGGCTCCACCAGGGTCACGAGAACCGTCCAGGTCCCGGGCGGCTCGATCACGCTCGGAGCCCCGAAGGCCTGCGTCGCACCCGGTGGATCGTTCACGGCGACGCTCGCGTTCAAGAAGTCGCGGAAGAAGGGCACGAAGAAGGTCAAGGTGACCAAGGTCGAGTTCTACATCGACAAGAAGAAGGTCAAGACGGACAAGAAGGCCCCGTTCCGCCAGACGCTGACGGTGAGGAACCTCAAGGCCGGGACGAAGCACACGCTGAAGGCGCGCGCGACGATCAAGGTCAGGCGGGGCAAGTCGCCGAAGAAGTCCGTCAGCGCGTCGTTCTCGGTGTGCGCGTGAGGATGCGCGACCACGGGATGAGGACGAACGCCGCGAGCAGCGCGAGCATCAGGACCTGCAGCGCGATCGCCGCCGGTGACGTGAGACCGCCGGTGAGCAGGTCGTCGAGGCGGTCCTGCGCGACCGACGCCCCGCCGACATACAGCGAGTAGGTGACGAGCCGGCCGCAGAAGAATGCGCCCGTCAGTTGCACGAGCGGCGTCTGCGGTGTCAGGCCTGCGGCCACGAACAGCTGCGCCGACGGCAGCGGGGAGACGACGAACAGCCCCAGCAGCGCCCAGCGGCTGCGCGCGCCGTTGAGCCGCTTGCCCACGGCCTCCAGGTCGCCGCGCTTGGCCTGGGGAAGCCGGTTCCCGAAGCGGCGGCTGAGGAGCGCCAGGACGTAGCGCCCGCTCGCCGCCGCAGCGGCGCCGCCGACCACGAGGATCGGCTCCGGGATGTCCCAGCGCAGGAGGAAGAAGACCAGCACGCTCCACGTCGGCGGCCCGAACGCGGGCATGACGTTGAGGGCGAAGACGACCCCCAGCATCACGAGGATCTCGAGCAGCGGGGAGCTCATGCGGCCGATGAACCCGTGACGCCCGGCCGGTCGCGACCGGGCGCCGTTGCGTCAGGTGGGATCAGTCCCCGGTCTCGTACTTGAACGAGATCGCGAGGCGGACGCGGTAGCTGCTGATCTTCCCGTCCTCGATCGTGACGTCCTCGCGGACGACCTCCGCCACGCGCAGGTCGCGGACCGACTTCGCCGCCACTTCGACCGCCTGACGGGCGGCATCCTCCCACGACTCGCTGCTGACACCGATCACCTCGGTGACGCGATACACGCTTCCGGCCATTCCGGCCTCCCTTTCGTTGAGCTTGCCGGACGACTCTCCCACGCGGGCGCGCGGACGCCAAGTCGAGCCTGGTCAGTCGCCGCGCTCGAGCGCCTGCACACGCGCGCGCAGCGCGTCCAGCTCGTCGCGCAGCGCGCGGACCTCCGCCTCGACGGCGGCGATGCGTCCGGCGCCCGTGCCGGCGCGGGCGATCTCGTCGTCGGCTGCAGCGCTGATCGCCGCAGCGGAGGGTGCAGGCGTGTGCTCCTGGTACGGGCTCAGGGCCGCCTGATCGATCGGGTCGTCGTCACCGAGCATGTGCTGCCAGCGGTCCTCCTTCTGGCCCGGACGGCGCCCGATCTCGCGGACCAGGCCGCGCTCCATCAGGCGACCGAGCGTCGTGAGCAGCTCCTCGCCGGAGGCGAAGCGGTGCAGGCGCTCGGTGCGGGCGCGCAGCTCGCCCGGCGTCTGCGGGCCGCGCAGCAGCAGGATGGCGAGCACGGCCTGCTCGTCGGGCGTGATCGCAAGCGTCTCATCGAGCAGGTGGCGATACTTCGGCGCACGGCTGCCGGACGAGCTCGCGTATCGCGTCCAGCGCCGGCGCCCCAGGCGCTCGAGCGCGTCGCGCAGCGTCGCCTCGTCGTAGTCCACGACCGGGTCGCGGTTCGTCGCCTGGTTGCACGCCAGCCGCAGCGCGTTGAGCGTCAGCGGGTACTGGTCGGGCGTCGTGCGCTGCTTCTCGAGCAGGGCACCGAGGACGCGCTGCTCTGACTGGATGAGGTTCACGCCCAGAAGCGTACGCTGGCCGGGAATGCCGCAGCCGCCGACCACCGACCGAACGACGATCGCGAGCTGGCGTGAGGGCGTGCTCGACACCGCGGTCGACCGCGTGTCGCTGCGTGAGCGGCTGCTGCGCGTGCGCCGGATGGCGCCGCGGATCGCGATGGTCGCCGGCGCCTCAGCGGCCTCCTACCTGCTGGCACGTCACGCGATCGGTCACCCGCGCCCGTTCTTCGCCCCGATCTCCACGGTGGCGGTGCTCGGCATCACGCTCGGTCAGCCCGCCCGGCGGGCGATCCAGATCGCGGTCGGCGTCGCGCTGGGGATCCTCGTCGCCGATCTCGTCGTTCAGGTGATCGGAACGGGGGCGTGGCAGCTGGCGGTGATCGTGTTCCTGGGGATGATGGTCGCGATCTTCCTCGGCGGCGACCAGCTGGTCGTGGTCCAGGCGGCGAACGCGGGGGTGCTGATCGCGGTCCTGGCGATCCCCGGCGACCCGACCGGGCTGTCGCGGTTCACCGACGTCCTGATCGGGGCGAGCATGGCGCTGGTGTTCAACCTGCTGCTGTTCCCCGTCAATCCGTTGAAGCTCGCGGCGGGGGCGCTCGAGCCGGCGGTGTCGCGGCTGGGCGACGTGATCGACGCGGTCGCCGACGCGCTCGAGTCCGAGGACGACGACGCTGCCGCCGCGGCGCTGAGCCGTGCGCGCTCGCTCGAGGCGCACATCGGTGAGATGCGCGCGGCGATCGACACCAGCGGCGAGACCGCCCGCCTGGCGCTGCTGCGCCGCGGTCAGCGCGACGCCGTCGCGCGCTACACGCGCGCCCTCAATCAGGTCACGCGGGCCCAGCGCGACGTCGCCGGGCTCGCGCGCAGCGCCGAGCGCGCGGTGCTCCGCGGCGACCGCGTGCCTCCGGCCGTGATCGCGGGCCTGCGCGAGCTGGCCGCCGCCGCGCGGCACCTGTCGCTCGCGTTCGCCGATCCGGACGAGCGCGACGCCGCCCAGCAGTCGGCGCTGCACGCAGCCGCGGCGACGACCGCGGGCCTCGACGAGACCCGCAACCTGTCCGTCAGCCTCGTCGTCGGGCAGGCGCGCATGACCGCGCACGACATCCTGCGTGCGACGGGGCTGTCGCTCGACGAGGCCCGCGCGGACATCCGCGCGGCGGCCGACGAGGACGACGAGGAGCGCGCCCGGATCACCGCCGACGCGATCGCGGACGCGGGACTCGACGGCGAGATTCGGGCGGCACGGCCCCCGGCGGACGACGACTCCTAGACTCGCCGCCATGCGTGCCGCAACGATCCGTGACGGCGAGGTGCTCGTCGCCGACCATCCCGATCCCGAGCCCGGGCAGGGCGAGGTGCTCGTCCGTGTGCAGTCCGCGGGGCTCAACGGCGCCGACATGCTGCAGCGCCGCGGCGCCTACCCGGCGCCGCCCGGCTCACCGGCAGACATTCCGGGGCTGGAGCTCGCCGGCTGGGTCGCGGCGCTCGGGCCGGGCACCACGCGCTTCGCCGTCGGCGACCGCGTGATGTCCATCGTGGGCGGCGGCGGCCAGGCGGAGCTGTGCGCGGTGCATGAGCGTCAGGCGATGCCGGTGCCGGACACGGTCGACGCGCTCGCTGCGGGCGGGCTGCCCGAGGTCTTCACGACCGCACACGACGCGCTCTTCGCGCAGGCGGGGCTGCGGATGGGGGAACGCGTCCTGATCAGCGGCGCGGCCGGCGGTGTCGGAACGGCAGCCGTCCAGCTCGCGGCCGCTGCGGGGGCGCACGTGACGGCGTCGGTCCGCAACGCCGATCTGCGCGAGGCCGTCGCCGGTCTCGGCGCGCACGTGGTGCTCGACCCGTCCGAGACCTCCGCGGGCGGGCCCTACGACGTGCTGCTCGAGCTCGTCGGCGCGCCGGACCTGGAGGACAACATCCGTGCGATGGGGCGCCTGGGCCGGATCGTCGTGATCGGTGTCGGCGCCGGCTTCAAGGCGGAGCTCAACCTGCTTGCGGTGATGGGCCAGCGCCTGCGGATCGGCGGTTCGACGTTGCGGGCACGCCCGCTGGAGGAGAAGTCGGACACCGCCCGCGCGATGGAGCGCGAGGTCCTGCCGCTGTTCGATCGGGGCACGCTCCAGGTCCCGGTCGCCCAGAGCTTCCCGCTCGACGACGTCGCCGAGGCCTACGAGCGCTTCGCGGCCGGCAGCAAGCTCGGCAAGATCGTGCTCGACCTCGGCTAATAGGGCGGAAGCTCGGCCCACCAGTCGCCGAGCGTCCGGAATGCCGCCCAGAAGGCGCGCTTGGCGTCCTCCTCGTCGAGCGACTCGTCGATGTTCGGGGTCACGAGGACCTCGATCGACGGCGTCAGCTCCTGGACCGCGCCGGGCTGCCAGTGAACCGGGCGGCTCAGCGGCAGTTCGAGATCGTTCAGGACCTGCAGGGCGTCCTGGCCCATCACGACGATGATCCGCGGCTGCACGATCGCGATCTCCTCGGTCACGCGCGCGAGGCAGATCGGGTCGGCCAGCGAGCCGTCGCCGACGGGGCACTTCACGCAGAGCGTGCCGTAGACGGCCAGTGGGTCGACGCCGAGACGGCCGAGCGACTTGCGCAGCGCGGTGCCCGAGCGGCCGTAGAACGCGACCCCTTCCTCGATCTCGGCGACCTGCGGCGCGTACTTCAGCAGCAGCACGTCGGCCTGCGGGTGGCCGGATCCCAGCACCGGCATCAGGCTGCCGCGCGGGCAGTGGCGACAGGACTGGATGTCGCGCGTCAGCGAGTTCATCTCGCGGATGGCGCGTTCGAGGTACTTCTCGCGGATCTCGTCGTCAGTGGCTGGCACGGCTGCACCGGGATTCGACGGCCGGAGCGCGTCTCCCTCGCCGTGCATCAGGCCTTGCGGGTCGCCCGCCGTACGCGTCGCTCCTTGACTGAGCGGCGGGCACCTTCAGGCGTCGCCTTGGTCTGCAGGAACTTGAGTGCCTGCACGTACACGTAGTTCGTCGGCAGCGTGACGATCTCCCCCCCGCGCAGGGACTCCAGGAACTCCTGCGGCCCGTCGAAGTCGCGCATCCGCACCCGCGCCGTGCCCAGTCCCTGCGCGACGTGCGCATCGGAGCCGGCGCCCGCCGGGATGCGGTACTTGGCGGCGAACCGGACCGCCTCGTCGTTGAAGGCGCTGAAGGCCACCCGCGGATTGAAGACCTCGATCAGGTCGACGTCCTCGATGATGTCGAGCAGGTGCTCGTAGTCGGGCACGGCGTGCATGCGGTCGAACGGATGCGGCACGTAGACCAGCCCGCCCTGGCGCTTGATCTCCGCCACCGTCTCGGCCAGCGTCATCCCGCGCTCGATCTTCTCGGTGATGAAGAGGCCGATCACCTCACCCTGGCTGGTCGTCTTGACCTCCTCGGCGAGGATGACCTTGACGCCGTACTCGTCCGACAGCGCCGCGGCGGCCTGCGCGCCGGAGATCTCGTTGTGCTCGGTGACCGCGATCGCCCCGAGGCCCTTCTCACGCGCCGTCGCCATCAGCACCTCGACCGGGGTCGCGCAGTCGTGGCTGTGGTCGGTGTGCATGTGCAGGTCGACGTCGATCAGCGGGCGCTGCTCCAGCTTGCGCCGCAACTGCGGGTTGCCCGTGGGGTCCTTGCGCCGCGCTGCGATCTCCGCGTACAGCGCCTCGACGTCGTCGGCGACGGCGCTCCACGGCCGCGGCACGGCCGCGGTGCGCAGGCGCTTGCGCAGCGCGTCGTCGGCGAGCAGCCGGGTGAGCTGCTCGCCGAGGGCCGTTGGGTCGCGGGCGTGGAACAGCAGGCCACGCTCGCCCTCGCCGACGACATCGGCATAGACGGAGAGGCCGCTGGCGAGGGGGACGGCGCCTGCAGCGATCGCGCGGGCGACGAGCGCCGGCTGCGGCTCGGTCCCCGTCGACGCGGCGACGAGGATGTCGGCGTTCTGCAGCAGCTCGTCCTCGCTGGTCTCCTCGGCCGAGACGTAGCGCACGTGCTCGCGCAGCTCGGCACGCAGCGGCGTCGACGATGGCCCGCGCGCGCTCAGCACGACCAGCTCCCACGGGCGTTCGCAGGTCACGTGGCGCAGCGAGCGCAGCAGCAGGCGCAGCGCCTGGCGCTCCTCCGCCTCGACGAACGCGATTCGCAGCGGCGCGTCGGGGCTGCGGGCGGCGCGCTCCAGCGCGGGAGCGCCGGTCGGCAGCAGGCGGTACCGCGCCGGGAAGTGCCGGGCCATGATCTCGGCGGTCGAGGGGTAGCTCGCGGTCCGCGCGTCCAGCCGGCCGAAGACGAGCTGCACGACCTTGCGGGCGACCTGCGTCGAGACGATCCGCTCGGTCGGTGCGTGGAACGAGCCGACGTTGAGCGCGCGGCTGGCGCGCAGCGCCGCGCTGGCGATGCTCGGCGCGAACGGCTCGTGGACGTGGACGATGTCCAGCGGCGTCTGCTCGAACAGGTCGCCGAGCGTGCGGGTGACGTCCATCGGCAGCGCAGCCGAGCGCCGGCGGCCGGGCAGCGGCGGATCGACCGCCTCGCCGACGGTCAGCAGCAGCGGCTCGCCGTCGGCATGCTCGAGCAGCCCGGCGCCCGGGTCGCGGACCAGCCGCCGCCCGTCGCGGGCGAGCTTGGCCGACGACGACGGCGCGACGATCAGCACGCGGTGGCCGCGGGCGGCCAGCTCGGCGCTGACCTCACGCACGTGCGTGTTGACCTCGTGCGAGCGCTCCCACGCGTACGGCGTGACCTGGGCGATGGCGAAGCGGTCGGGCACTCGGATCGAGGATAGGTGAAGGGAGGCCGCGCCCGGAACGACGATGGCCCGCCGAGCGGCGGGCCATCGGTCAGTCGTGACGAGCCGCGCAGGCTCAGGCCTTGGCGGCGGCCTTCTTGGCAGCCGGCTTCTTCGCGGCGGCCTTGCGGCCCTTCGGCGTGCTCTTCGGGCCGCCCTTGCCCCCGTACTTGGCGATGAACGCGTCCGTGTCCTGGCGCGCGTCGTCGTCCGGGCGCTGGTTCTTGGGCGACTTCATGAGGTACGAGCTCGGACCGTCGAGCTGCCCGCTGATGCCGTTGTTCAGCGCGAGCTTGCACAGGCGCACGGCGTCGATGACGATGCCGGCCGAGTTCGGCGAGTCCCAGACCTCGAGCTTCATCTCGAGGTTCAGCGGCACGTCGCCGAAGGCCTGGCCCTCGACGCGAATGTGCGCCCACTTGCGGTCGGTCAGCCACGGCACGTAGTCCGACGGGCCGATGTAGACGTCGTCCTTGGGCAGGTCGTGGCCCATGATCGACGTGACCGCCTGCGTCTTGGAGATCTTCTTGGACTCCAGGCGCTCGCGCTCGAGCATGTTGAAGAAGTCCATGTTGCCGCCGACGTTCAGCTGCGACGTGCGCAGCATCTTCACGCCGCGGTCGTGGAAGAGGCGGGCGAGCGTGCGATGGACGATCGTCGCGCCGACCTGGCTCTTGATGTCGTCGCCGATGATCGGCACGCCGGCCTTCTTGAACTTCTTGTCCCAGTAGTCCTCGCTGGCGATGAACACCGGGATGCAGTTCACGAACGCGCAGCCGGCCTCGAGGATCTGCTCGACGTACCAGCGGGTCGCGTCCTCCGAGCCGACGGGCAGGTAGGAGACGACGACGTCGGTGTGGGTCGCCTTGAGGATCGAGACCATGTCGGCGGTCTCGCCGGGGGCCTTGGTGATGACCTCCTTGGCGTACTTGCCGATGCCGTCGAGGGTCATCCCGCGATGCACCGGCGCACCGATCTTCTTCGGGACGCTCGCGAACTTGATCGTGTTGTTGGGCTTGGCCCAGATCGCCTGGCCGAGGTCCTTGCCGACCTTGGTCGCGTTGATGTCGAACGCGCAGGTGAACTCGATGTCGCTGATGTGGTAGCCGCCGAGGTCCACGTGCATGAGGCCCGGGACGGGCTCCTTCGTGCTGGCGTTCTTGTAGTACTCGACGCCCTGCACGAAGCTGTTCGCGCAGTTGCCGACGCCGATGATCGCTACGCGGACCTTGTCGCGCTGGTAGCGGGCCTTGCCGTTCGATGCGGCGGCGGTGGTCGCCTTGCCGTTGGTGCTCACAGTAGGGGTTCCCTTCTCACAGTCGTTCCGGGGGGAAGCACACCGCGGTGTGCACCGGGTTACAGGTCATCAGCCGCGTTCGTGCCATCGGGTGCCGGCTCGAGCAGCTGTCTGCGAACGTGCGCGATCCGCTGGACCGTCGTGATCGTGCTGATCGCGGCGAGCACCCAGACGGAGATCGACAGGGCGTTCACCGGGTCGTCGTAGCCGAGGATGCCGGCCAGGATCAGGCCGGCCGAGAGGATCACCACGCGGGTCGCGCGGCTGCCGAAGCCGACGGCCGCGTCCGCGTTCAGCGCCTCGGCGCGGGCCCGGGTGTAGCTGACCATCAGCGAGGCGAGGATCGCGAACGCGGACAGCGCAGCGTTCACCGACTGGCCCTCGTCGGCGAACAGGTAGCAGGCCGCGAACAGCGCGAGCCCCTCGCCGACGCGGTCGAGCGTGGAGTCCAGGAAGGCGCCGAACTGGGTGCCCTTGCCCGACATCCGCGAGTAGCGCCCGTCGAGCGTGTCGCAGATCGAGCCGATCGCGAACGCGGCGCCGCCGAGGATCAGCGATCCGGACCAGACCAGCCCCGCGCCGATCACGACGAGCGCCAGGCCCGTGATCGAGATCGCGTTCGGCGTCAGCCGGGACTCGATCAGCGCGTTGCGCGCGGCCGCGCGGCGCTCGCCGGGCACGCGTGTCTCGCTCATCAGGCGGTGACGCGTGCGGGGGCGGTGCGAAAGCCCCAGACCGGGCGGGCCCGCGCGAGCCAGACCGCGGCTGCGGCGGCGCACCCGGCGGTTGCGGCGCCGAGGATCGCGTCGACGACGAAGTGGTTGGCGGTCATGACGATCACGAAGGTCACGAGCATCGGGTAGGCCGTCCAGAACCAGCGCACGGCGCGGGTCTTCGCCAGCAGCGCGAGTGGGACGGCGATCATCAGCGCGAAGGCGACGTGCATCGACGGCACCGCGGCGTACGGGTTGAACAGCGCGTTCGCTCCGCTCGTGGCGAGCGGGTCGATGCCCGTGAAGTCCGCGACGCTGTCGGTGAAGCCCCACTCGGGGAAGAACCGCGGCGGCGCGGCGGGGTAGACCATGTAGCCCAGCAGCGCGATCGCCCAGGCGACGATGAACATGTTGCGCACGAAGTAGAAGCTGCGGTTGTGGCGCAGGTAGAGGTACACCAGCGCCGCCAGCGTGACCGTGATCTGGGCGTTCAGGTACATCCACGACGCGAAGTCGCCGACGAGCCCCGTCGGCCCCAGCAGCTCTTGGATCCTCGGCTCGACGAAGATGCCGAGCGTCTGTTCGATGTGGATGATCGAGCGTCCGTTCTGGAACGCCGTCGCGGCCCCTGAGGGGTCGTCGCTCCACCCGCGGACGATGCGGTAGGCCGTGTAGGTGGCCTGCATGAGCGCGACCTGCACAAACACGTCGAGGACGCCGTTCGGAAGGAAGCGCTCGCTGAATGACTTGAGCCGAGCGCGCACGAACTTCGAATCCTATCGCCGCCGCTGGATGCTGACGAGGCCGGTCAGCCCGTGCAGCGGTCGCTCGTTGCGCGAATTCGCTTCAGCGAGAAGCGGATCGCCAGGCGCGCGGTGCCGGCCTCGTCGAGGCGTACGCGGGTCCAGTCGCCCGCCGTCCGTCCGACGCAGCCGCTCCCCTCGACGAGCTCCCAATAGGGCGTGTAGCGCACGCGGACGACGGTCGTCGCGGGCCGCGGCGTCGTCAGCGTCAGGGTGTGCGGTCCCATCGCGGTGACCCGCGCCGGAGGGCGTGCCAGCGGTGGCGCGCCCTCGAGCTTCAGCAGCCGCCAGTCGCGTGAGCGCCAGACCGGCTGCAGTCCGGCGACCGCGCCGGAGCGCAGCAGCGCGCCCTCCTTGCGGCCGCCCTTGTCCAGCGGCGCCCGCGCCACGGCGACGTAGGCGACCGCGCCCGCCTTCAGCCAGCGGCGGTACTCCGCGGGGGTGAGCGGCCCGTCCCCGTAGAGCACCGGATTGAGGGCGACGTCGAGCTGGCGCTCCCAGCCCCGCGCGATCGGCAGCCCCGGCGGGATCCAGCGCGTCTCCCAGTGCTCTCGCAGCGGAACGACCTCGGTCCGGAATGGCCCTTCGGCCGCGGTGCGCCGCTCGAGCTCGTGCACGAGCGGCGCGTAGTACGAGCGCGCGTGCAGCGTCGGCGATGCGTCGTAGACCGACAGCACCGCATCGGCGCTCCATTGCCAGGCGAGCGCCAGCGGCGCGAGCAGCAGCAGCGCGAGCCGGCGTTCGTCCCAGAGCGTGCCGACGAGCAGCGGAAGCGCGAACACCGACGACAGCCGCAGCACGTTGCTGCCGAGCGCGGTGTCGAAGGCCCAGGCCGCCGCGACCGCCGCCGCCGCGAGCGCCCCGCCGATGCGGATCGTGCGCTCGCTGCGCGGCGGGGCGGCCGCGACCGCGAGGCAGAGCGCGAACGAGATCAGCGCCGAGCGCGTGCTGAACGGCTGCACGCCCTGCTCGGGAAACGCCAGCAGGATCGCGAGCCCCGGAACGATCGCGCCCGCGGCGCACAGCAGCGCCGGGCGCGCACGCGTCGCGAGCCACCACGCCGCGCAGCCCAGGACGAGGAACGCCGCCGCGACGGGGCTGGACAGCGTCGTCGCGGCGCCCAGCAACGACGTGAGAACGAGCCGCCCACGGGCGCCGGCGAGCAGTGCGGAGAGCCCCACGCCGAGGCCGAGGGCAAAGGCCATCTGGCCGGAGACCAGTGTCGCCAGGATGCCGACGGCGAAGGCGATCGATGCTGCCAGCGCAGGCCGCGCGGGCCAGTGGCCGCGCGCGAGGCGCTCGAAGCACCAGGTCGCGAGCAGCGCGCCGGCGATGCCGACCAGCCGCGGCCCGGTGAGTGCGGACAGCGGCGGGACGAGCACGCTGTAGCCCGGGAGGTAGTGGCCTGCGAACCAGCCGTGCTCCCAGATCGCGAACGGCTGCAGCTCGGCGAGCGCCGCCCGATAGTCCTGTGCGGCGAGGTCGCGCACCGGCGGCGCCCACAGGAACCACACGGCGCTCAGCGCGGCGGTCAGCAGCCAGGTGCGGGCGGCCGCCGCGCGCGGCGCCTGCGCCGGCTCGCTCGCCATCACGAGGGAGCGCTGGAGAGGAATGCGGCGATCTCGTCGATCACCCGCGGCTCCTCGAGCCACGGCCAGTGGCCCAGCTCGGGGAGATGGCGAACCGTCACCGGCCCGCCGAGCGCGTCCGCGTAGCGCTCACCGAACACCGCGGGGATGTACGGGTCGCGGTCCCCCCAGACGACGAGCGCGGGGCAGTCGAGCTGGCCCAGGCCCTCGCCGGCCGCTGCCAGCACCGGCTCCGGGCTCGTGCGGTAGAGCTGCAGGATCGCGCGCTGCGTGCCGGGGTCGAAGTGCTCCATGACCGAGTCCAGGAAGCTGTCCGGCAGCGGGCCCGGCGTGCCGCGCGCTTCGCGCGTGACGAGCTTCAGCGTCGGCCGGATCGTCGCGCCGACCATGAACTCGCCCACCCCGCGCATGCGCCAGAGCCGTGCCATGCGATGCCAGCGGTACCCCGGCAGCAGCGGGACGGCGTTGATCACGACGAGACGCTCGACGCGCTCGGGGTTGCGCATCGCCCACGGCAGCGCGACGACGCCCCAGTCGTGGACGACGAGGCGGACACGGTCCGTCTCCGTCAGGTCCAGGAAGCGCTCGATGAAGCGCTCGTAGCCGGAGAGCGTGAAGTCGCCGTCGCCGCGTTTGCCGCTGCGCCCGAACCCGGGCAGGTCGGGGGCGAGCCCGCCGGTGCGCTCGAGGAACGGGACCCAGTCGTCGCTGTTGGTGGGAACGCCGTGCACGTAGAGCACGGGTGCGGCGTCAGCGCCCGCTGGGGCGGGTGCGCTGCGCCAGAAGGCCGGCTGGCCGTCGAGCTCCTCGGTGTGCTCCGCGATCGGGGCCATGGCCGGCGGGCACTGTACCGACGGCTCGGCGCCGCCCGCCCCGGTCAGCGGCGCTTGCCGGCGCGCTGCTGGCGCTTGTCGGCGCGCTGCTGGCGCTTCGCGCCCTTGCGCTTGCGCAGTGTCTTCTTCTGGACGACCTTGCCCTGAACGCGGACGACACCGCCCTTGGCGGCGCCCTTGATCACCTGGTATGCGGCCCGCGGGGCGCCGTCCGCCCCGACGAGGCCGGAGTCCCAGCTGAACGAGGTTCCGCCGGGCTTCCAGTTGTAGAAGTAGGCGCGCTCGACCCGCGGGTTCGCCGCGATCAGCGGGCCCAGGATGTACTTCGCCACGCGCCCGGCGTAGGCGGCGCCCTGCGGGAACTTCGACGCGGTCGGGCTCGTCGCCTCGACGACGCCGCCGGTCTCCGTCAGCCAGACCTTCCCCTTGACGGCGCCGAGCAGCCTGCGCGTCGAGGTGTCCTTCAGGCGGTTGACGTCGGAGTAGTTGTGCAGGCCCCAGAGCCGCGGCTCGGGCTGGCCGCTGCGGATGATCGCCTTGCGCAGCTTCAGCGTCCACGGCACGAGGTTGGGGTTGTCGAGCAGGGATGCCGGGAGCACGGTGCAGGACGGGCACTTGGTGCGCAGGATCCGGTAGTACTCGGCGACCGCGCCCGGGCGCGAGTAGCTCGGCTGGCCTGCGTGGTTGGCCTCGTTCCATGCGGCGAACTCGCGGACGAACGGGTAGCGCGCGCGCAGCGCGTCGACGACCTTGCCGAACTGCGCCGAGGTCGGCAGCAGACGCGTGCGGCCCTGGACGCGCGACTGGCTGAAGATCACGAGCGGTGTGACGCCGGCGGCGTTGGCCTTCGACATCCAGTCGTCGAGCCCGGCGAGCTGCCAGTCGTAGTCCATCGCGTCCCACGCGAGGTTCAGTCGCGCGTGCTTGACGCCGAGTGGTGCGAACAGCGGATCGCTGAACGTGTCGGCCTGCTGGTCGGCGATGCCCACGGTCGTCACAGCGGCCTGTGCGGTCGGGGCGAGCAGTCCGACGGACGTGCAGGCGAGGGCGAGGAGGAGGGCAAGGCGCGTCATGCGCGGGGAGGGTACAGGGCGACGCAGGCGTCCAGTCGCGGTTGCAGGTTTGCCTCCGGATACCGTCCGAACCCGTGCAGCGTGGCATGGCCCTCATTTCTCGCGCCGATTGGAGACGTCCATCGCCGGCGCGCGTCGCACGCATCCGCGGGCGCCTGCGTGAGATCTACGGCGTGCCGACGATGGAGCCCCACGGCGATCCGCTCGCCGAGCTCGTGCTGACGGTGCTCTCGCAGTCCACCAACGACCGCAACCGCGACGTCGCGTTCCTGCGCCTGCGCGAGCGCCTGGGCTCGTGGGAGGCCGTGCGCGCTGCGCCCGTTGCTGAGATCGAGGCGGCGATCAAGCCGGGTGGCCTGCACGTGCAGAAGTCACGGCGGATCAAGCAGATCCTCGAGGCGCTGCCGGAGGACCTGGACCTGTCGTGGATGGCGGCCGCGCCCGTCGCGCAGTCGCGCGCGCAGCTGTGCGAGCTCCCGGGCGTCGGGCGCAAGACCGCGGCCTGCGTGCTGCTGTTCTCCTACGGTCTGCGTGATGTGCCCGTCGACACCCACGTCAGCCGCGTCGGCACCCGGCTCGGCCTGCTGCGTCCCGGCGCGCCGTTTGACGAGCTGCACGACGAGATGCTGCGCCTGACGCCGGTGGGCGCCGAGCTCGAGCTGCACGTGAACCTGCTGCGCCACGGGCGGCGCACGTGTCACGCCCGCACGCCCGCGTGCCGGGCCTGCGCGCTGCGGCGGATGTGCCCGGGCCGCGAGTCCTGACCGTGCGGATCGCAATCGCGACCTGCGGCGAGCTGCCCGACCTGGATCCGGATGACCGGCTGCTGCCGCCGGCGCTCGCCGCGCTGGGGATCGCGAGCGCGATCGTCGCCTGGGATGACCCGGCCGCCCGCTGGGAGGAGTTCGATCTCGTCGCGGTGCGCAACACCTGGGACTACCCGGAGCGGCGCGAGGAGTTCCTGGCCTGGGCCGACGGCGTGGAGCGCCTGGTCAATCCGGCCGCGGTCGTGCGCTGGACGACCGACAAGCGCTACCTCGTCGAGCTCGAGGCGGCGGGCCTGCCGGTCGTGCACACCGTCTTCGCGCAGGATCCCGGCGACGTGCCCGCCCTCGGCCCGGACGGCGTCGTGGTCAAGCCGGCCGTCGGGGTCGGCTCGGTGGACGCCGGCCGCCACCGGGACCTGGACTCTGCGCGGGCGCACGTCGCCGACCTGCTCGGCGCCGGGCGCGCGGCGATGGTCCAGCCGTTCCTTCCGTCGATCGCCGAGCGCGGGGAAACGGCGCTGATCTTCCTCGCCGGCGCCTTCTCGCACGCGATCCACAAGGGCCCGATGCTGCCGGAGGCCGGGATCGTGAAGCCGTACGGGATGTTCCAGCCGGAGGACATCGCCGCGCGCGAGCCGACGGCGGCCGAGCGCGGCGCGGGCGAGCGCGTGAGCGTCTGGCTCGGCGAGCGCTTCGGCCGGCTCGCGTACGCTCGGATCGACCTCGTTCCCGGGCCGGACGGGCAGCCGCTGGTGCTCGAATGCGAGCTCGCCGAGCCGTCGCTCTTCCTCAGCACCAGCGTGGGGGCGGCGGACCGGCTGGCCGCCGCCCTGGCAGAAAAGATCGGCGATGTGTTCGGTGACAAACCCAGTCCTGGCTAGGTGCCCGGTGTAGACTGGACCTTGCCTGGCGCGGGCGAGCGCAATTTGAGGCCCGAGATGGCAACTGGTGGCGGGCGTCAGCGCCAGTGCGGCACCGGCGGCAGCCCCTTGAGCGCCACGAGCGGGTCTAGGCCGTCGAGCGAGACGGGATCGTGCTCGTCGTCACGCGTGTCACGAAGTCAGGGTACCCCCGGTGCCCAGGGGCGAGACCCGCACCGGCTCCGCCTCCCAGCGCCGCTTTGTGGAAGTGCGCCGCAATGCGGGCAGACCGGCTTGCCGTCCCAGCGCAGAAACGCGAGGATCGCCGAAAGATCTGCTAGCCTGTGACTCAGATTTCCTCGAACACCCGCGTAAGGAGTCCCCACCCCATGGGCAAGATCATCGGTATCGACCTCGGCACGACGAACTCGTGCATGGCTGTCCTCGAAGGCGGTGAGCCGACCGTCATCGAGAACTCCGAGGGCGGGCGCACCACGCCGTCCGTCGTCGCCTTCACGCCCTCGGGTGAGCGGCTGGTCGGCACCGTGGCCAAGCGCCAGGCGGTCACCAACCCCACGAACACGATCTTCTCGATCAAGCGCTTCATGGGCCGCAAGGAGGCGGAGGTCAAGGAGGAGGAGTCGATCGTCCCCTACAAGGTCGTCGCGGGCCCCAATGGCGACGCCCGCGTCGAAGCTGCCGGCAAGCAGTACAACCCGCCGGAGATCAGCGCGATGATCCTCGGCAAGCTGAAGGCCGACGCCGAGGCCTACCTCGGCGACACGGTCGACGGCGTCGTCATCACCGTTCCCGCGTACTTCAACGACGATCAGCGTCAGGCGACCGCCGACGCCGGCAAGGTCGCGGGCCTCGACGTCAAGCGCATCATCAACGAGCCGACCGCGGCCTCGCTCGCGTACGGCCTCGACCCGGCCGAGGACCAGACGATCCTCGTCTTCGACCTCGGCGGCGGCACGTTCGACGTGTCGGTGCTGGAGATTGGCGACGGCGTCTTCGAGGTCAAGGCGACCGCGGGTGACAACCACCTCGGCGGCGACAACTTCGACAAGACGATCGTCGACTGGCTCGCGGGCGAGTTCAAGAAGGACCAGGCGATCGACCTGACGCAGGACCCGATGGCCCTCCAGCGCCTGTACGAGGCGGCCGAGAAGGCGAAGATCGAGCTGTCGACCGCGCAGGAGACGCAGATCAACCTGCCGTTCATCACGGCCGACCAGTCCGGTCCCAAGCATCTCGACACGCGCCTCACGCGCAGCAAGCTCAGCGAGCTCACGGCCGACCTGCTCGACCGTGTCGTCGCTCCCGTCCGCCAGGCACTGGACGACGCCAAGGACAAGGGCGCCGCCGAGATCGACCACGTCGTCCTCGTCGGCGGCATGACCCGCATGCCGGCGGTGCAGGAGAAGGTCAAGGAGCTCACGGGCAAGGAGCCCCACCGCGGCGTCAACCCGGACGAGGTCGTCGCCGTCGGCGCCGCAATCCAGGCGGGCGTGCTCGCCGGCGACGTCAAGGACGTGCTGCTGCTCGACGTGACCCCGCTGACGCTGGGCATCGAGACCAAGGGCGGTGTCATGACGCGGCTGATCGAGCGCAACACCACGATTCCGACGAAGAAGTCGGAGGTCTTCTCGACCGCCGAGGACAACCAGCCGTCGGTCGAGATCCACGTGCTCCAGGGCGAGCGCGAGATGGCGACGAACAACAAGTCGCTGGGCAAGTTCCAGCTCACCGGCATCCCGCCGGCCCCGCGCGGCATCCCGCAGGTCGAGGTCACCTTCGACATCGACGCGAACGGCATCCTCGCCGTGAGTGCGAAGGACCTGGGCACCGGCAAGGAGCAGAAGATCGAGATCAAGGCGGGCTCCGGCCTTGCCGACGAGGAGATCAAGCGGATGGTCCAGGACGCCGAGGCGCACGCCGACGACGACCGCGCCGCCCGCGAGCTCGCCGAGGCGCGCAACAACGCCGAGAGCGCGGCCTACCAGGCCGAGCGCCAGCTCAAGGAGCTCGGCGATCAGGTCGGCGAGGAGTCCAAGACCGAGATCGAGGCGGCGATCACCGCCGTCCGCGAGACGCTCGAGGGCGACGACGCGAACCTCATCAACGCCAGGGCCGAGGCGCTGCAGGCGGCCTTCCACAAGGTCTCCGAGCAGATCTATGAGCGCGCGCAGGCCGAGCAGGAGGCGTCCGGCAACGGCGCCTCCGCCGATGGCGGCGCGGCGCAGGAGGACGAAGAGGTCGTCGACGCCGAGGTCGTGGAAGAGGGCAAGTGATGGACCACGCCCCCGACACCGAGGCGCAGGACGAGGCGCCCGAGGCGATCGAGCCCGACGTGATCGAGTCCGAGGCGGTGGCCGACGAGGCCGCCGCCGACGGGCCGGCCACCGCTGACGGCGCCGAGCCCGAGCCCGACTACAAGGACCGCTGGATGCGGTCCGCGGCCGACCTGGAGAATGTTCGCCGGCGCTCTCGCCGTGACGTCGCGCTCGCCGAGAGCCGCGGCATCGCACGCCTCGCGCGTGAGCTGCTGCCGGCGCTGGACAACCTCGACCGGGCGCTTGCTGCGGCGGAGTCCCAGCCCGAGAACGCCGACCATCACCTGACCGACGGGATCCGTCTCGTGCAGGCCGAGCTGCTCGGCGCGCTGGAGCGTGTCGGCGTCACGCCGGACACGCCGCTCGGCAAGCCGTTCGACCCACACGTCCACGAGGCGGTGGCCCAGCAGCCCGCCGACGGCGTCGAGCCGGGCACGATCACGGAGGTCTTCCAGGCGGGCTACCGGCTGGGCGACGACGTGCTGCGCGCGGCCAAGGTCGTCGTGGCCGGCTAGGCCCCCGCTGATGGCGCAGCCCGATCTCTACAAGACGCTCGGCGTCGACAAGAAGGCCTCCGCCGACGAGATCAAGAAGGCGTACCGCAAGCTTGCCCGTGAGTACCACCCCGATCGCAACCCCGGCGACGCCAGGGCCGAGGAGCGCTTCAAGGAGGTCTCCGCGGCGTACGACATCCTCAGCGACGCCGACAAGCGCAAGGAGTACGACCAGGGGCGCCTGTTCGGCGGGTTCTCCGGTGGCCAGGGTGCTCCCGGCGGCTTCGGCGGCCAGGGCTTCGACCCGTCGAGCTTCGGCGACATCCTCTCCAACCTGTTCGGTGGAGGGGGCTCGGCGGGCGGTGCCGGCCGCGGGCGGCCGCGCCCCGATCGCGGGCGGGACCTCGAGGCCGAGGTCAGCCTCAGCTTCGACCAGTCGCTCGCGGGCGTGCAGGTTCCGCTGACGCTCACGATGGCGGCGCCGTGCCCGACCTGTCACGGCACCGGCGCCAAGCCCGGCACCTCGCCCAAGGTCTGCCCTCAGTGTCAGGGCCGCGGCGTGGAGTCCGAGGGCCAGGGCCTGTTCTCGATCTCGCAGCCGTGCTCGCGCTGCGGAGGGACCGGTGCGGTCATCGACCATCCGTGTGAGACGTGCCGGGGTGCGGGGCAGACGCAGCAGGCTCGCCGGCTGCGGGTCAACATCCCCGCGGGCGTGAAGAACGGCTCGCGCGTGCGCATCGCCGGCAAGGGTGAGCCCGGCCGCAACGGCGGACCCAACGGCGATCTGTACGTGATCACGCGCGTGACGTCCTCGCCGGTGTTCCGGCGCAAGGGCGACAACGTCGAGGTGCAGGTGCCGCTGACGATCACCGAGGCGCTCACCGGCGCCGAGATCGAGGTCCCGACGCTCGCCGGGCGCAAGACGCTGCGCGTCGCGCCGGGGACGAGCCACGGCACCGTTCAGCGCCTGCGCGGTGAGGGGCCGCCGCGGCTCGGCGGCAAGCCCGCCGGCGACATCCACTACCGCTTCCTGATCGACATGCCCAAGGAGCTCACGCCCGAGCAGTCCGAGCTGGTCGACAAGCTCTCCGAGACGATGAACGGGACCGATCCGCGAGCCGGGCTCTTTGCGCAGTCATCCCCATCGGGGAGCGCGAGCTGATGGCCGAGCGGCGCCGCACGACGATCACCGTGGAGACCCATCGAGGCGTCTTCATGATCTCCGTCGCCGCCGAGCTCGCCGAGATGCATCCGCAGACGCTGCGCATGTACGAGGCGCGCGGGCTGATCGAGCCCCAGCGCTCGCCGAAGGGGACGCGCCTGTACTCGCAGGAGGACGTCGAGCGGCTGCGGCGCATCCAGGAGATGACGACCGAGCTCGGCCTCAACCTCGCCGGCGTCGAGCGTGTACTCGAGCTGGAGCGCCAGCTCGAGCTTGCACAGGAGCGGCTGCAGGTGCTCGAGCAGCGCAGTGCGCAGATGCGCGCGGAGATGGCCGCCGAGATGGAGGCGGTGCGCCGCTCGCTGCGCGCTGAGCTCGTGCCGATCCGGCGGACCTCCACGGCGATCGTCCGCGTCGCGGATTCCCGCCAGCGACCACGCTGACCAGCGCGCCTGCCGAACGTCCCGGAGTGCCCCGCAGAGCGATGGCTGCGGGACGTTCGCGCCGGCCTGTTTGACTCTGGGGCCCGAGAAGCGGAGGATCGACGCGATGCTCCCGCGCCTCACCGCCGGCAGCCGTGCGGTGCGGCTTCCGTTGCTGCTTGCTCTCTCGGGTCTCGCCGTGGCACCGGCGGTGTCGAGTGGAGCCCTGCCGGCGGGCACGCTGACGACGTTCTCCGAGTCGTGGGGTGTGCCCAGCGAGGCGTCGATCAAGAAGGATCTCGCCACGGCCCGCAGCCAGTGCCCGCGCCCCGGCGCCGGCGCTGCACAACTGCCCCCCGGCGTGACGTTGCCCCCCGGCGTGACGTTGCCCCCGGGTCTCACGCCGCCCGGGACGAAGGTCCCCGCGGTGACGAAGCCCGGCGCGCGGCGCCGCGTGAGCTTCGCGACGGCCCTGCGCCGTGCACGCACGCTCGGCCGGGCTGGGAAGGCCGGCCGCGTGATGCGGCGACTCGCGTCGCGGCTGAGGACGGAGGGGGACGCACGCGGCCTCGCCGTGGCAGCAGTCATGGGCGGCTCGCCGCGTCTCGTGCTGGGTGGCCTGCTCGCCGCCAACAGCCGCGATCCGCGCGATGCGATGAACCTCGTCAACGCGGCGGTTCCGCTGACGATGCTCGGGAGGCCGGCGGAGGCGCTGGCGTTCCTCGACCGGGCCGCGGGCCAAGCTGCCCGGACGTCGGCCGCGAGGGCGCGGCTGACGAGCCCGATGGGGATCGACGGGCGCAGCGTGCTGGAGAACAACCGGGGCTACGCGCTGCTCAAGCTTGGGCGCCCGGCCGAGGCGATCCCGCCGCTGCGCCGCGCGATCGCGGGCGGCGGCCGCCCGCTGGCGGAGGCGCACTCCAACCTGGCGCTCGCGCTGATCTGTTCAGGCGCCGCCGGCGATGAGGCCGTCAAGCTGATCCGCAAGAGCTTCGCGCGCCGCCAGCTGGACTACCTGCCGCCGCGCATGCAGCTGCCCGGCGGGCTTGTGGAGCTCCCCGAGAGTCCCTGGGCTCGCGACGTGTACGACCTGGAGGCAGGCCAGGAGACGCCGCTCCCGACGTTCAAGTGGCCTTCGACGCCGGAGCAGAGCACCAAGGCCGGCCCGCGAATGGCGGCGATCACCGAGGCGGGCAACGCCCGGAGCGCCGCGCTCACCACGCAGCACCAGAACGCCGTGGAGCGGGTGAACAAGCTCGTGGAGCGCAAGCCCGACACGCTCGAGCGCAGCTCGATGGCCAATGCGGTCAATCAGAGCGACGACGAGCCGGAGCTCGGAGCGCTGCATGACCGCGTGCTGGCGGCCTTCAGGGACGTCGGCGCCCATACCGACGCGTTCTGGGCCCGGACGGTGCCCGCCAAGCAGGCCGAGTGCCTGGCGGCGGGGGGCGAGTTCAACCCCTGTTTCGTCCCGTGGTGCCAGTCCGCGACGGCGTCGGCCCAGGGCGGGTTCAACTCGCGGATGGCCCTGCTCGACCAGCTCGCGCGGGAGTACTGGCAGCGAGCCGGGAAACGCGAGTCGGCGATCGTCGCGCACCTCGAGCAGCCGGACCGCCACGCCGCCGCCGCGACCGACATGCAGCTTCACGGCGAGGTGCTGTGGGGGCTGCTGCCGAGCGCGACGGCCGGCTGGATCGGATCGACGACCTTCTTCGAGCCGCTGTGCGTCGCGGGGCAGGAGCCGCCGCCGGACTCCCCGGCGGTCGCCGCCAACGTCGCCGACCCCGGCGGCTGCCCGCCGGCGCTGAGCGGCAAGACGGTCTCGTACGGGCACAAGGTCGAGATCCCTTCGCCGACCGGCGATGGCAAGGGCTCGAAGCTCGGCATCAAGTTCAAGGCCGGATGCGACAAGATCGCGGTCGAGCTCTCGGCGAAGGTCAAGGGAACCGCCGACCTGCTCAGCGTGTTCGGCTCCGGCGAGGTCGACTTCAAGCGCGACGAGTCGACCCTCGTCATCGGCGTCAAGGGCAGTCTCCCCGGCGGACTGGCCGGGGGTCAGTCGGGCCTCTACATCAAGACCGGCAAGGACGGCGTCAAGGACTACGGCGTCCGGGTCGGGGCGAGCGTCGGCGCCAGCGGCCTGCGCGCGTGGGGCGGCACCGAGGACATCAGCCTGATCGGGTCGATCGAGAACATCGGGCCGGCGTTCGGATTCCGCTAGACCGGGCGCAGCATCGTCGCCGGGGTGCGACGACATGGACAACAAGATCTAAGTCGACTACACTTAGATCTACATGAACGCCGATCGCTTCACCGTCAAGACCCAGGAGGCCGTTCAGGCCGCCGTCTCGCTCGCCGCGCAGCACCGCAATCCGCAGGCGCTGCCGGTGCACCTGTTCGCCGCACTGCTCGATCAGGAGGGCTCCGCGGCCGCCGGTGTCCTGCGCCGCGCGAGCGTCGACCCGCAGACCGTGCGCGCAGACGCCGGCCGCGAGATCGCGGCGCTTCCGACGCTCGGTGACGGCGGGGAGGCCTCGCAGGTCTCCAGCGAACTCGTCCAGGCGCTGCAGAGGGCCGAGGCCGTCATGCGCGACCTCGGGCACCAGTACGTCTCCGTGCACCACGTGCTGCTGGCGCTCGCCGAGCAGGACACGGGTGGCCGGGATTCGGTGGCGCGCATCCTGCGCGAGCACGGCGCGACGCCGGAGAGCCTGCGCGCCGCGGTCGTCGAGGCCGTCGGCCCGCACGGTGTCAGCGACCAGAACGCCGAGGAGCGCTTCGAGGCGCTGCAGCGCTACGGCATCGATCTCACCGAGCGCGCCGAAGAGGGCAAGCTCGACCCGGTCATCGGTCGCGACGAGGAGATCCGCCGGGTCATCCAGGTGCTGAGCCGGCGCACGAAGAACAACCCGGTCCTGATCGGCGAGCCCGGCGTCGGCAAGACCGCGATCGTCGAAGGTCTCGCACAGCGGATCGTGTCCGGTGACGTGCCCGAATCGCTGCGCGACCGCCGCCTGATCTCGCTCGACATCGGCTCGCTGATCGCCGGCGCCAAGTACCGCGGCGAGTTCGAGGACCGCCTGAAGGCCGTCCTCAAGGAGATCGCCGACGCCCAAGGCGAGGTCATCGTCTTCATCGACGAGCTGCACACGATCGTCGGCGCAGGCGCCGCCGAGGGCGCCGTCGACGCCGCCAACCTGCTCAAGCCGATGCTCGCCCGCGGCGAGCTGCGCGCCGTCGGCGCCACGACGCTCGACGAGTACCGCAAGCACATCGAGAAGGACGCCGCGCTCGAGCGCCGCTTCCAGCCGGTGATGGTCGGCGAGCCGAGCGTTGAGGACACGATCGCGATCCTGCGCGGCCTGCGCAGGAAGTACGAGGAGCACCACAACGTCACGATCCAGGACTCCGCGCTGATCGCGGCCGCGACGCTGTCCGATCGCTACATCGCCGACCGCTTCCTGCCCGACAAGGCGATCGACCTGATCGACGAGTCGGCCTCACGCGTGAAGATCGAGATGGACTCGGTCCCCGAGGAGATCGACGAGGTCGAGCGCCGGATCCTCCAGCTCGAGATCGAGCGCACCTCACTCGAGCGTGAGAAGGACGACAAGGCGACCGCCGAGCGCCTGGAGGCGCTGGAGCGCGAGCTCGCCGACCTCCAGGAGCGTGCCGCCGGCATGAAGGCCGAGTGGCAGGCCGAGAAGCAGAAGATCGCCGGAGTCGGCGACCTGCGCGAGCGCCTGGCCGTCGCCGAGCGCGAGCTCGAGATCGCCTCGCGTGAGGGCAACCTGGAGCGCGCAGCCGAGCTGCGCCACGGTGAGCTGCCGCAGCTCGAGCAGCAGCTCGCCGAGGCGCAGGCCGCCGAGGACGAGGTCGCCGAGCACCAGGAGAACCGCTTCTTCAAGGAGCAGGTCGACGCCGACGACATCGCGGAGATCGTCGCGCGCTGGACGGGCATCCCCGTCAGCCGGATCGAGGAGTCCGAGTCGGCCAAGCTGGTCCACCTCGAGGATCGCCTGCACGAGCGCGTGATCGGCCAGGACGAGGCCGTCAGCGCCGTCGCCAACGCGATCCGCCGCTCGCGCGCCGGCCTCCAGGACCCCGACCGACCGATCGGCTCGTTCCTGTTCGCGGGCCCGACCGGCGTCGGCAAGACCGAGCTCGCGCGCGCGCTCGCGGAGTTCATGTTCGACAGCCAGGACGCGATGGTGCGCATCGACATGAGCGAGTACGGCGAGAAGCACACCGTCTCGCGGCTCGTCGGCGCGCCCCCCGGCTACGTCGGCTACGAGGAGGGCGGCCAGCTCACCGAGGCCGTTCGCCGCCGGCCGTACTCCGTCGTCCTGCTCGACGAGCTCGAAAAGGCGCATCCGGATTTCTTCAACACGCTCCTGCAGGTGCTCGACGACGGCCGTCTCACCGACGGCCAGGGCCGCACCGTCAACTTCCGCAACACCGTGCTGATCATGACATCGAACGTCGGCTCACAGACAGGTGACTACGAGGAGGCGATCCGCCAGTCGTTCAAGCCGGAGTTCATCAACCGGCTCGACGACATCGTGATCTTCGACCGGCTCGACCGTGACGAGATCGCCGCGATCGTCGACATCCAGGTGACCCGGCTCGTCGAGCGCGTCGCCGAGCGCGGCATCGCGATCGAGCTGACCGACGAGGCGCGCACGCTGATCGGCAACCTCGGCTACGACCCCGTCTACGGCGCAAGGCCACTGAAGCGCGTGATCCAGAAGCGGCTCATCGATCCGCTCGCACTGCAGATCCTCGACGGGACGTTCACCGCCGGCGACACGGTCCTCGTCGGCGCCCAGGACGGCGGGCTCGTGCTGGAGCTCGCCGGTGAGCGCGCGCCGGCGCTCAGCTGACGCCGAGGGTGATCTTGTAGAAGAGGAAGCGGCTGACGCCGGTGCCGCGGTGGTAGGCCTTGCTCGTGTCGAACTGCAGCGTCCAGGTGCCGCGCCGCGGGTTGAACGGGAACAGCTTGCGCAGCTTCGTCCTGAGGACCGTCCCGCAGGGCGCGGTGCCGGTGCCCACCAGGCTCGTGCGGCGCGCCTTGCCCTTCGGATCGACGTAGTGCACGTAGACCTTGGGCATCGGCCTACCGGTCGGCGTGGCTACGCCGAAGCCCCACGCCGAGAACCGCACGCGCAGCGTCGAGGGGCGGCCGCTGCTCGGGCTGAAGTCGGCGACCACACGCGCCGAGCGGAACGTGACGGCGGCCTTGGTCGCCGTGCCCTGCTCCTGCAGCGTCATCTCGTAGGCCCTGTCGTTCTTGGACGACCCGCTCTCGGGCGGCGCCGGCACCGGGAACGTCGTGCGCACGTTGCCGGAGGCGTCCGGGCTCGTCACGCCGACAATGCCGCCGGCGACCATCAGGTTCACCTGGCTGTCGGGCGTGAACCCGCTGCCGGTCACCACCAGGTCCGCGGCGCTCCCGTCACCCGGGTAGCACGCGCGGTCCACGCTCGCCGTCGCCGCGTTCGCGGTGGCCGGAAGCAGCAGCGCAGCCGTCACGGCCCCGCCGAGAAGGCTCATCCTTGCCATGCGCAGCCACATCCGCTCCAAGGATGACGCATCGCGATTGCGCGCGCGCCGGGCACGGCAGACGCGTTTCGGATACAAACCTGCGCAAGCCATCAAGGAGCCCCGATGCCGACGTACATCATGCTCAGCAAGCTGACGCCCGAAGGCGTCGCCACGATCAAGAACAACCCGCAGCGCATCCGCGAGGTCAACAAGGAGCTCGAGCAGCTCGGCGCGAGCGTCAAGGCGCAGTGGTCGACACTCGGGCGCTTCGACTTCATCAACGTCGTCGAGGCACCCGACGACGTCACGATGGCGCGCGTCTCGATGGAGCTCGGCTCGCGCGGGACCGCCCAGTACGAGACGCTCGCGGCGATCCCGGTGGACGACTTCATCGCCAGTCTGTGACAGCCGCGTGAAGGTCCTCGTCGTCGGCTCGGGTGGTCGCGAGCACGCGATCGTCCGAGCGCTGCTGCGCTCAGCACGCGCGCCCGAAGTGCTGTGCGCGCCCGGCAACCCGGGCATCGCCGCGGACGCCCGGCTGTGCCCCGTCGCCGCGGACGACATCGCCGGCCTCGTGGAGCTGGCGCGCAGCGAGGAGATCGGCCTCGTCGTGGTCGGGCCGGAGGCGCCGCTCGTCGCCGGTCTCGTCGACGCTCTGGCCGATGTGGGGATCCCGGTGTTCGGGCCCTCGCGCGATGCGGCCCGGCTCGAAGGGTCCAAGGCCTTCGCCAAGGAGATCATGGAGGCGGCGGGCGTTCCGACCGCGGCATGGACGACGGTCGACGACGTCGCGTCGGGAATCGCCGCGATCGAGCGCTACCCCGTGGTGCTCAAGTTCGACGGGCTCGCCGCCGGGAAGGGCGTCGTGATCGCCCAGGACGAGGTGACGGCGCGCGCGACGCTGGAGGAGTTCCTCGAGCGCCGGCGCTTCGGCCCCGGGCAGGTGGTCGTCGAGGAGCACCTCGAAGGCGAGGAGCTCTCGCTGCTGGCACTCTGCGACGGGGTCGTCGCGCTGCCGATGGCGCCCGCGCAGGACTACAAGCGGATCTTCGACGGCGACGAAGGGCCGAACACCGGCGGGATGGGCTCCTACTCGCCGGTCCCCGGCGTCGACTCCGCGCGCGCCCGAGGGATCTCCGCGCTCGTCCACCAGCCGATCGTCGACGAGCTGGCCCGCCGCGGCACGCCGTTCCACGGCGTCCTCTACGCCGGGATCATGCTCACCGATGACGGCCCGAAGGTGCTCGAGTACAACGCGCGCTTCGGCGATCCCGAGACGCAGGCGGTCCTGCCGCGCCTGCGCAGCGATCTCGTCGACCTCGCCGCGGCGGCGGCGCGGCCCGGCGGGCTCAGCGGCGTCGCCCTGGAGTGGGATCCGCGGACGGCGGTCACGCTCGTGCTCGCGTCCGCCGGCTATCCCGACGCGCCGCGGACCGGTGACGTGATCGGCGGTCTGGACGCCGTGCCGGATGACATCGAGGTCACGCACGCGGGAACCGCGCTGGCCGATGGGGCGCTGGTCACCGCGGGCGGACGGGTCCTCAACGTGACCGCGCTCGGCGCTGCCCCCGCCGCCGCCCGGGCGGCGGCCTATGCTGCCGCCGACGCCGTCTCCTTCGACGGCAAGCAGTTGCGCCGCGACATCGCCCTACGCGCCGAGGAACGCACCAGATGACCGATCAGCCCCCGGACCTCACCCAGGCCGACCCCGAGACCGCATTCGACGACCTCGAGGTCGCCGCACCGCGCGTCGGGATCATCATGGGCTCCAAGTCCGACATGCCCGAGATGGAGAAGGCCGGCACCGTGCTCGAGGAGGCCGGGATCGTGTTCGAGATCCGCGTCATGTCCGCGCACCGTGACCCTGACACCGTCGCCGACTACTGCCGCAACGCGCGGATGCGCGGGCTGCGCGTGATCATCGCCGGTGCGGGCCTGTCCGCTGCGCTTCCCGGCGTCGCCGCCGCGCACACCGACCTGCCCGTGATCGGTGTCCCGCTTTCCAGCCGGCTCAGCGCGGCCGGAGGGCTCGACGCGATCCTCTCCATCGTGCAGATGCCGCCGGGTGTGCCGGTTGCGTGCGTCGGACTCGATAACGCCAAGAACGCTGGTCATCTCGCCGTGCGCCTGCTGCGCGCTTAGGGCTCGGATCGCCCGCTTCAGCGCGGCTGCGGCCTGGTCGCGGATCTCGTGGCGCCTGAGGCTCCCCGGCTGCGGCGGGCGGTGCCTATCGGCACAGCACCCCCTTGCCGGTGAACCTCATGCATCCACGATCTCTCGCTCCTGGTCTGGCCGGCGAGGTCCTTGTAGACCGCTG
>JBBQKR010000002.1:0-100889 GCA_038327125.1 Solirubrobacterales bacterium | reverse complement strand
CCTGCAAATCGACGGCGACAGCTACCGCATGCGCACACACCGCGCCCGCCTCGCCACGCTCCGAGCCGGCCTCAACACCCCCGAACAAGGTGGGGAAAACTCACGATCGGACCTGGGGAATTCTCACGATCGTTGACACCGACGCCAGCCAGCGCCAGACACGGACCAAGCGCATCGCAGAGTCACCCCCTGGTTCGGTCTGGGCTGCTGTCGCTATCCATGGAGGCTGTTGCACAAAGCCTCGAAAGTTGCTTACTTCGTTCAAGGTGGGAGAGAACAACGTCAAGAAGGCCGGGTCAACGATGCTGTCCCAGATGGTCGTCGTGAACCATCTGAGACTCATGTTGTCCCAAGGTGTATCGACGCACCGGCCTTTGAGTAGTTTGTGCAACAGCCTCGACGACAAGCGGCTGCGCTGCTGCGCAACGAAGAGCGCGTGCCGGCGGAGGACCCACCGATAACGAGAGGTCGCCGCACCGGACAAGGCGCGGGAGCGTTTTCGATCTCTCGTGCCGCCGGCCGGCCGTCAAGCCGACGGTCACGTCGCCGGCTTACGCCTGCGCGTTGAGCTGTTCGATCAGGGCGTGAGGACTGAGACGGGCGGATGCTCGCTCGACGAGGCCGAGCGCTTCGTCGCCGACCTCGCCTCGCAGACCATGCTCAGTGCCGATGCGCCCCTTCGCCTGCACTCGGGCCGGATCAGCAGTTGCGGCTGTGGAGCGAGTAGGAGCGCCTACTCCAGGCTGATGTACCCGTTTGGTACCTCCCCGCGCGAGCCTGAACGGGACGTCCGGCGCGTCCATCAGCCTGGTTCTCCGTGACCGGCGATGAGCCTCACTTGGCGGATGTGCGCGATCCCGAGGGTCGCCCGGTCGCGCTGCTCGCGCGGATCTGGCACGACAAGATCGCGCGCGCTCACCCCGAGCTTGGCGGCCACCTCGACGAGGTGCTTCTGGCGGTGGAGCAGCCCGACCACATCGAGCCTGATCCACGCGAAGCCCGTGCGCGCCACTACCGCAGTGCCGTTGGCCCCAGCCGCTGGCTGCTGGTCGTCGTAAGCTACGAACAAGAGCCCGCGCGGATCGTCACAGCGCTCGCGACACGCAAGGATCCAAAACGATGGAAGCAGTAAACGTCCATATCGGCCCACTGGTCTTCGACCACGCCGACTACGACCGCGACGGCGACGTCCTGTACCTGCACATCGGCCTGCCTCAGGAAGGTGAAGGTGAAGAGACGCCGGAAGGCCACGTTCTGCGCTTTGCGCCCGGCACGCAGCGCATTGTGGGCCTGACCGTCATCAACGCACAGCACCTCCTCGATCGCGACGGGCGCCTCGTCATCACCGTGCCCGAGACCGTCGAGGCGAGCGCCGCCGAACTGGCCGGGGCGCTGCGCGCAGCCTGAGCGCAGAGTGGGCGATCCAGGATTCGAACCTGGGACCTCTTCCTTATCAGGCGAGCCAGGCTGTTCCCCCGAGTTCCCCCGAGGACCAGATGTCCCTGTTTGACGAAGTCGAGCCGGACCAGCAGGGACTCGCGGACCCTCGCAGGACGACCTGATCCGGCCCATCTCCGGCCCAGGAAGGTTGGAACGATGTCGCCGGCGACCCCATCACTGGGCCGGCACCATCGCGATGAGTGACGTGAAGCGTAGGCCTTCACTCGCCGGCGCCTGCCAGATCGAGCATATGCTCAAGCTGCTGGAAACAGGTGAGATAGGGTTCGCGCCACAGACCGAATCGGATCGATCTCTGCCTCTGGGATCGGCGCCTCCTCCGTCTCAGCCGAAGGCCTCCACGTTCCGCACAAACTCGCCGACCTCATCGTCGCTGAGTCGCGTGCCCCAGGTGCCGTAGCCAGCGAAATCCACGAGGGCCGTCATTGCGTCGGCGAAAGGCACGCCAGCGTCCAGCCACGGCCCGTTCGCCACCGTCCAGACAAGCGCGAGGTCCCATGATCGCTGGCCCCAGATCGCCCATTCTTGGCTGGAGCCGGCGATCGCGAGCACGTCGGCCGACTCGCCTATCTCGCCCGTCGGGTCATGCGACGGAGAGAACCTCAGGCCATCCCAGTACCCGTCGTCGAGCTCGTGCGTCGCGACCGTGAAAGCAGGAAAGAACCCGAAACCCTCGTTGAAGTAGGAGACCGTAGGCTCGATCACCGCGACCGCGATGCTCGTGTCGCCGTGGCTATCAGCGAGAGCCTGAAAGACGGGCACGAAGTCTACGCCGAGGAGACGAGTGAACTCGCCGACCGCGACGCGACCACCCGGAGCACGAAACGGCAGAGTCGGAAGCCGGACCGAGGGGTCGACGAGACTTATCACCGTCGCCGAGATTGACTCGAACTCGGCTGAGTCAGCCGCTATGCGGACCCCGGTCACGGCCAGCCCAGTCTGATCTTGAGGGTCGTCTGCCTGGCTCCCGCGGGGGTGTAATCGGCTGTCCAACCGTGGTAGCTGTCGGCATCCTCGCGCAGGCTGTACCTCGCGCCGTCCTTCTCAAAGAGCGTGGCCTTGCCGTCGCCTACCACTCGCGACGACCAGCCCTGAGCGGTCAGATTGTCAGCGAACTCCGTGTGCGTCGCGTCGGTGCCGATATTTCGGATCGCCGACTTGCTTCTCGTGATGTCAATGTATGTCCTCGAGGCGCCATCGAGGCCTTTCTCGCCTGCCTTTGCGGCTCCACGAACTGCGCCCCCAGCCCCTCCCGCGAGGGTAAGCGCAGTTGCGCCAGCATTGTCGCAAGCAGCAAGTGACGAGAAGAGACCGAGCGTGGTGGCGCCTGCTCTCTGCAGCCAGGAGGCGTTGGGGTCGTTCGCAGCCCCGACGTAGAACTCCAGAGCGTTGTTCGCCAGACCGGTCAGACCTGTCTCGCGTGCGGCCCAGTTGATCGGGCGCTCGGCCAGCGACAGCGCGTCGCCGACGATGTCCAGCACGGACAATCCGCCGGGGTCCGTGTTGTTGATCGGGTCGCCGCCGACGTACGCGTAAAGGCTGGTGTCGCCACCGGCGAACGCGATCGGGTCCTTCGTCGTCCACCGCCCGGTCTCCGGGTTGTAGTCGCGGGCGCCCATGCGCACCAGGCCGGTGTCGGGGTCCTTCAGGCCGCCAGCGTACCCGAACGGGATCAGGCCCGGGTTGGTGTCGGTGAGGGTGCGGCCGTACTCGTCGAAGTCCATGCGCTCGGCGACTGTCCCGGTCGCGGTGTCGATCACCAGGCGTGGGCTGCCGAGGTCGTCGCGCACGATCCTGTAGGTGACGCCGCTGCGCGTCATGTAGTCCGGGACCACACTGCTCGTCGCGTAGACGAACCGGCTGACCACGCTGCCGGTGGAGTCGAGTTGTGCTGCTGGGCCTTGCGCGCCGCGGCCGTAGAGGAACGCCTGCGTGAGCGTGCCGTCGACCTTGCGCTCGATGCGGTTACCGCCGGAGTCGGTCGTATACGACACGACCCGCCCGTCGGGGAGATCGACGCGGGTCAGATCGCCCGCCGCGTCGTAGTGATAGCCGGTGCTCTGGCCGCTTGAGCTGTCGGTCTTGCCCGTTAGGTCGCCGGCCTGGTCGTAGCTGTAGCTCGTCGTCCCGGATTGCGTGAGGCGATCCTGATCGTCGTAGGTCGAGCCGGTCGAGAACACGCCCCGGGTCACGCTCACCCGGTTGCCGTTGGGGTCGTAGGCGTAGTGCGCGCTCAGGACACCGTCGATCGTGACGTCCTCGAGCTGCCCGTCCGGCGTGTACGTGTACTGCGTCACGTGTGAGCCGGACGACGTGGTCTCGGTCTTGCTCTGGATCCGGCCCAGGTTGTCGCGGATCAGCGACTCGTGGAATACCCCGGACGCTGACGCCTGCGCGTCAAGCGTCAGCGGAGCGCCGAAGCCGTCGCGCGTCAGGCTCGTCGACACCGAACCCAGCGTGGAACCCGTGAGCAGCCCGTTCTGGGAGTCGCGCGTCAGGGTGAGCGGACCGGCGCCGGTCAGGAGACTGTCAGCGTCATAGCTCAGCGTGATCGGGCTGCCGTTCAGCGAGGTCGTCGCGATACGCCCGTGCGTGTCGTAGGTGCGCGAGGTGCTGCCGGCCACCGGGCCGGTGAACGTCTCGCTCGTCGGGAACGAGCCGTCGTACCCGAACGCGACGTGCTCACCGCCGGTGAGCTCGCTCGAACCCAGCCGGCCAGCGCTGTCGTAGCCGAGTGTCACCGCTCGGCCGGGCATCGTGACCGTGCTCGCCCTGCCCGCGCTGTCGTAGCCGAGATCGATGACGTCGCCGTTGGCGCGCGTGACCTTCGTCGGCTGATGATCAGTGTTGTAGTCGTACTTCGTCTCGATGGTGCCGGTGCCGGCAGCCGGTGGCGTGTAGCGGTCGGGGCGATCGGCCGCGTCGAACCGGAACGCGTGCTTGGGCCGTGATGGTGGCGTGACGCCGGTCAGGTTGCCGTTTGCGTCGTACTCAAACCCGACGTGAGCGCCCCCGGGAAGCTGCTCGTCGACCAATCGGTCGGAGGTGTCGTAGCCGTAGTAGGTCGTGCGTCCGGCCGGGTCGGTGCTGCTCGCCACGCGCCCGCGCGCGTCGTATCCAAGACCCGAGGTGCGAGCACCTTGGGAGACCTGGTCCAGGCGCCCGCGCGCGTCGTAGTGGAACGTCGTCGGCGTGATCCCCGGAACGCTGACCTGAACGGGGCGGCCCTGACCGTCGGTGCGTGCGCTGCTCGTGCGCCCCGACGGGCTCGTCGTCCCGGACGTGAGCGTGCTCTTGGTGAACGTGCCCTGCACGGTGCTGCCGCTGAGCGTCGCGGTCGACGTGAGCGAGGTCAGCGAGAGCGGGTCGTCCGGGTTGGTGAGCGCGGCGTTGCGCGTCTGACTGCTCGTGATCGACAGGCCGCCGGGGGTCGTCAGCGATGCCTGTGCGGCGAACGGCACCTGCATCCCGAAGCGCGGATCGGCGGCCTGCGTGGCGGTGGACTGCGTGCCGTCGGGGCTGGTTGCGCTGATGCTGCCGTCAGCGCGCGACACGCTGCTGCTCGTCAGTCCGTCGGGCGTTGTCGTCTGGCGGGTGACCGCGTCGTCCGAACCGCGCGCGTAGCGATGCTCGGTCGCCCGCCCCATCGCGCTCGTCAGCGTGACCTTGCGGCTGCGGCCCGAGAGCACCACGCGGTCGAGCTGGCTGAATGCGCCGGCGGGGCCGCTGTCCTTCGTCAGGCGCCCTTCGGCGTCGTAGTCGAAGTGATGGACGCTCCCGCGCGGGTCGGTCAGCGACCCCAGCAGCCCGTCCGTGCTGACGTTAAGCGCTGTGGCCTGTCCGCCGGGGTCGGTGATCTGCGCAAGGTGCCCGTTGGTGTCGTGCGAGAGGAGCGTGCGCTCACCGTACGGTCCGAGAATGCCGCTGGCAACGCCGGTCGGCGAGCGTTCGATCGCGGTGACGTTCCCGTCGCCGTCGGCGCTCGAGGTGAGACGTCCTGCGCTGTCGTAGGCGAACGTCTCGACCGTCTGCCCGGTCAGCGCGTCGACGGTGCCCAGGTGCCGGCCTTGGCGGTTGAAGCGGTAGACCTCGCTGCCGTCAGCGGATGGGACGACGAAGTCGCTGTCGCTGATGCCGGGCATCGGGCTGGCGATCCGCACGATCGTCGCGAGCGAACTGTCAGTGAAGTAGACCGCACCGTCGGCTCCCGTCGCGAGGCCTTGGACCGACGCTACGCGCACCTGCGCCGCCGGCGTCCCGTTCTTGCCCGCAGCCTCGGACACCATCGAGCCGTTGCCGGCGACGGTCGTGATCGTCCCGTCCGGGAGCACGCGACGGATCCGCCCGTTGGTCCCCAGGTACACCGAACCGTCAGGGGCAAGGTCGACGGTGTAGATGTATGAGAGCTGCGCGCTCGTCGCGGGGCCACCATCGCCAAGGCTGCCTCCGCCGCCGGCAAACGGGGTCGCTGTGCCGTCCTGCGTGATGCGCCGCACGAGCCCCAGGCCTGCATCGGCGACGAGCAATGAACCGTCGGGCATCACCGCGACGTCCGTGACCGAATCGGTCGACGTGTCACTGGCGACCTGACCGTGGATGCTGGAGTACCAGTCACCGTCGGCGCGCCCGACGAACCGCGAGGCGTACCCGTCCGGGGTGACCTTGATCACGCGGCCGCCGTGACCGCTGTAGAAGTACCCGACGATCGACACGTACAGCGTGCCGTCCGGCGCGACGTCAAGGCCCGCGGGGGCGGGGAACCCGACCGACAGCGCCGGGCCCTGCTCAGGGCCGCCGAGCGTGCCGTTGCCGGCGATCGTCGTCACGACGCCCTGCGCTGAGATCTTGCGCACGCGGCGATTGCCGTAGTCGCTGACGTACACGCTGCCGTCCGGCCCGACCGCGATGCCCAGCAGCAGGCCGAACTGCGCCTGCAGCGCCGGGGTCGGCCCGTCACCGCTGAACCCGTTCTGCGCGTCGCCGGCCAGCAGCTGCACAGCTCCGGCAGGTGTGACGCGGTAGACCTGGTTCCACTGGTTCCCGGCGATCGCGTAGATCGACCCGTCGGGGCCGCGCGCGATCGGACGGTTCCCCGCGCCCGGCACGGTCGCCAGCGGCGTGACGACGCGGCTGACGCTCGTCGCCGACTGCTTGCCGCCATCGCCCAGGTACGCCGTGCGCGTGTTTGGATCGTAGGTGTGGTGTGAGTCCAGTGTCCAGCCGCCGAGCGCGTCCGAGGCGGCGGTCGCGTCCCAGCCGCCGACGGTGCTGGTGGCCTGGCTTGCGAGCTCGGCCTGGTCGCGATCATTGAGGCCAAGGCTCGTCGAACTGCGGAAACCACCGAAGCGCGAGACCTGAGCGCCGCCGCCGCATCCGGAGTCGCACGAGACGGTCGCGTAGCGCACCGGGTAGGCGTAGCTGACGCTGACCGTCGCCGGCTGACCGCCCTGCACACGCCGCCCGAACGCGTCCTTGCGGTCCCACGTCAGGTGCCAGCTCAGATTCGGGGCCGGAGCGAACGAGCGGCGGAAGACCCGGCCGGCGACCTCGACGGTCGCATTGACGGCCTGCAGACCCGACGGGATGCTCGCGGGCGTCACGTCGAGGTCGAGCGTGTCGTTCTCGCCCGTGCGGCCGATCGTGCGGCTGGAACGGTAGTCCAGGCTGTGCGGCGTGCCCGCGAGGTCGTGGTCCTCCCCGAGCGTCTGGTTCTCGCACTCGATGTCCGACCCCGACGCGTGGCATGGATCGTCGACGTTCTGCACCGGCGTCTGAATGTCCGGTTCAATCGCATCGTTCGTCGCGATCGTCCACGCGAAGTTCCAGTCGTAAGGCGTGAAATGCGTCATCGGCGTGCGCCACAGCGACTGGCCCGCCGTGTAGAGCGACGCCAGGCGCGTGAGCTCAGCCGCGTCGACGCCCAGCGAGCTCAGCTGCGCGGCGGTGGCCGCGTTGCCGCTGCCGTCGACGTCGATCGTCGCCTGCCCACCGCCCGTCGAGAGGACCTTGATGACGCGCCCGTCGGGCTGCGCCACCCACGCGTGCTTGCCACTGTCGTAGTAGCCGGACGGGACCGGCGTTCCGACCGGGAACCCGAGGAAGTTCTCGACGTACCCGGCGACCGGGCGCGAGAACTCGATGCTCCTGGCGCCCGCCGCGATCGCCTCGTCAGCCGTGAAGTCCGCGGCATACGTGTACGCGCTCTGCGGCGGCAGCATCCCCGGCATCGCCTGATTACCGTTCGCGCCGACCGTGTACTCCGTCGCACGCACATGAAGCTGGGTGACCGGCTGCTGTGAGCCGTCGGGCAGGACGAGGCTGGCGCTCGTGTCCTGCGGGAAGATCAGCGTCGCCTGGCGGCTGCCCGCGACGTCGGTCTGCACGCTGCCGCGCGCGACCTGTGGCGCGGACAGCACGCCGAGCTGGACGGGTGTGACGTTCTGGTCCAAGGCGGTCAGCCGCACGTCGTCGTCGAGCTGCGCATAGTCGGCCCACGGGACCTGCACGACACGCTCGACGGCGAGGTAGCCATCCTTAGTCAGGCGGACGGTCAGCGGGCCGCCGCCGTTGACGGCGAGGTAGATCTCACCGTCGACCTGGCTGGTGCTGGTCCCGTACTCGGGATGGTCGGCGACGCGCACCGTGACGCCGGCCAAGGGGGCGCCCTGGGCGTCGAGGACGCGGCCGCGGATGACGCTCGCGCGCTTTGGCGTGATCGTGCCGGCGGCCATGCCGTGCTGGACGGCGCTTGCGCCGGTGTAGAGGAAGCTGGTGGCATCCGCGACGGTCGTCGGGACCGTCATGTCCAGCGGGGGTGCGTGCACGCCGACGGGCGCCTGGACCGTCGTTGTCCAGCTGCTGGTCAGTGGCCCGTAGTGGTTGCCCTGCGCGTCGTCCCACGCGACGCTCGCGGTGTCGCTCAGCGGCCCGTCGGCGCGATTGGCGGGAATGTGGAACGGGACGCTCGCCGACCCCTGACCGCCGCTGGCGGAGAGCGTTGCCGGCCCGCCGCTGATCGCAGCCGGCGGGCCGCCCGCGACGCTGTCGGTGAACGCACCGACGCTCGCGGCGGCGCTGCCGCTGTTGGCGAGCGAGACGGTGTAGGTGACGTCGGTGTCGGGCGCGGCTGCGTCCGGGCCGATCTTCGCGATCCCCAGCACCGGGAGGTGGCGCGTAAGGCTGCTGTTCAGTGCGGTCAGCGCGAGCGGGCGGGCGGGGCCGGCGATCGGCTGACCGGACGTGTTGCGCGTCGACGTGCCGCTCGCGCTCGCTGCCGGCGTGGCGTGGAAGGCGAACGACTGACCATCAGCGGCGGTCAGGCGCGCGGAGTACGCGCTGTCGCTCTCGCCGCTGGTCTTAGCGGCGACGGCAGGGACGCTGTCGGGGAGCGGGATCAGCGCTTGGGCGCCCGGGGCGATGCTCGCCAGCGCCGCAACGGTGCTCTCGCTAACGCTGCGGGCAGAGCCGTCGAGGGCGGTGAGCTGGACGCTGGCGTGGTCGATCGCGCCGTCCTGGGTGATGACGTCACCGGTGATGTCGGCGGCGAGTTCGTGCTCGGCAATCCGTGTGCCGGCGCTGCTGACGAGCTCGCTGTGCACGCGCAGGCGCACCGCGCCGTGCGCTGCCGCGTCCAGGAGCGCGGCGGTCTGCGCGCCGGTCAGACTGATCGAGGCTGCCGCCGACCACGAGCCCTTCGCGCCGGCGGCGAGCTGCGTGCCGGCGAGCGCGTCACCACTGGCGGGGTAGGTGACCCCGGACGCGGTCAGCGGCGTCAGCGCGAGCGCCAGCGCCGCGCCCGTGGGGCCCGCGTCGTGTGGGCTGTAACCGCCGATGTGCGACTCACGCGAACCGATCGCGGACCACGCCCCGGACGGTGTCGGGCGTGTTTCGATCGTGGCGAAGTAGGAGCCGACGCGCGCTGCCTGACCGGTGAGGTTCTCGACGCCCAGGCCGGCGCCGAGGCGCAGGGCGCTGCCGGTGTTCACAACGCGCGCCTGGTAGGCGACCGGCGCGCCGGGAAGACCGCCCGGCTGCTCGCCCTCGAGCGTGGTCGTCGCGGCCGGGGTGAGGTCCAGCGTCGAGGGAGCGACGCTGACCCGGGTGGAGGCGAACGTCAGCGCGAGCGTCTGGCTCGTCGTCAGGCCGGCGCCGTCGGTTGCGCTCACGACGAGCGTGTGTGCGCCGCCGCTGACCGCGGACAAGTCGAGTGTGAAGAGGTGCCCGAGCGGACAGCTGCCCGCCGCGCACGCCTGCGTGAACGTGGCGGCGCCCGGGATGCTCTGCCCGTCAAGGGTGAGCGAGAGGCTGCGAACACCGGACGTCGTGCGCGGGGGATCAGTGTCGGTCGCGTCGGCCTGCAGCTGGTAGCTGCCCGGCGCGAGCGTCTGCGCGCGCTGCGTGTACAGCGCCCCGGAAAGAGCGAGTGTCGGCGCGATCCGGTCGATCCGCACGTGGATCTGCTGGCTGGTGGTGTGCTGCTCGGGGTCGGTCGCGCTCGCCGTCAGGACGTTGTCGCCCGCGGGCAGGTTGGCGACCGTTGGGATCGCGTTGCCGGCCAGGCGGAACAGGTAGTCGGGCGCGCAGACCGCGGCGCTCTGGCAACTCGCGGGCACGACGCTCGTGCCGGTGCCGGCGTTCCAGCCGCTCCTTGAGAGGCTCGCGGTCTTGACGCCCAGGCCGCCGTCGTGGGCGCTGACCTTCACGATCCGGCTTGCGGGCCAGGGCCCCCAGGCCGATGGGACGTCGTCCTCGGTGATCGTGGGGTTGTCGCTGTCGGTAAGGCGGATCTCGGCGTCGCCGACGTCGCTGGTGAACGATCCGATCAGGCCGCTGCCGGTGATCCGCACGCCGAAGCGGGCGGCGTTGCCCGGGTGCGCGAGCGCGGCGTTGCCATGCTCGCCGGTCCCGACGCTCGTCTCGACCTCCTGGCCGGTGACCTTCGCGCAGCGCTCATCGAACGCGTTCGGGCCCGGCTCCCACAGGCTGCTGAGCGCGGACTGCGCGATGCCGACCTGCACGCACGAGCGGTTCTGCGGGTTGTCCTTGTCGTGGAACAGGTCGTCCCACTCGGCCTCGGTGATCTTTGCGGTGCCCTGCGCCTGGTAGCTCCAGTAGGCGCGCTGGCCATCACTGAACGGCGACCACGGCAGCCCAAGCAGACTCTGGCTCGTGCGGACATACAGGCCGCGCCCGTGCGGACCGGAGCCGAGCGTGCCGTGGAAATCCGCGCCGGACGGGTTGATGAACGTCCAGCCGGTCGCGTCGAGATCCTCGAACTCGTACTCGACCTCCGGATCGACCAGCACCGGGTACACGACACCGGCGGCGTGATGCTGCACGCTGACGCGCATCGTCTCGCCATCAAGCGTCCACGACGTCGCAACCGGATTACCGTCACCGTCCACCGCCGACGGCAGCCCGACCGATGCGACCAGACGCCCGTCCACGCCACGAAACTCCACGCGCAGCCCATCACCGGACACGCCGGCGGTCACGCCCGCGGGCGTCTGGAAGCGGTAGGAGACCTCGGTCGGACTGTCCGACGAGCGCAGCGCCGTGAAACTCTCAAACCCGGCCGGAACGGGTTTGACCAGAAAATCGGTATCGCTGCCGGCGTTCGCGAAGAACGCGACCGCTCCCTGCGCCACACCCTCGCTCGCCAGCGTCGAACCGGACGGCACCAGCGTGATCCCCGTTCCACCCAGGTCCACGCCACCGACGAGGTTCTGATGCACGCGCACGTCGACCAGCGGATTGGCCGGTTCGAGCGTCGGCCCCGTGTCGGTCAGGGACAGATCAACGGGTGCCGGATGGCCAGCGTCGTTCAACGTCCGCAGCGGCACCGACGAGACGACGACCCCGGCGACGCTGCCGTCGGCCGCGACGACGTTCGCGCTGTGATCATCTAGGAACGCGAGCTGCCCGCCGGCCGGAACAGCCGGCTCGGTAAACGCCGGATCGACGACGACTGACGGAAACTCCGACGAAGCCAACGCGGCAGCCTGCGGCGCAGTGAGGTCAGGGAACTCCGCCGGCGCGGCGCTCTGCCCGCTCGCCGAACCACCCAGCACGCCGACCATCAGCACAACCACTGAAACCGCGACCAGCATGAGGGCGAGCATGCGCGCACGCCGACCCCCGAGAACCTTCACCACAAACAACCCCCTGCCCAGCCAGTCGCAGAACCAGTGGCGTCCAACCTACACCGCCACGTCGCCGTCGTGCAACCAGCCCAACACTGACCCGGCAGTCAGCAGGGTCACGCCATTCATGTGGGCGGCAACCCGTCCTCGGGCCGATTCTCTGCAATACGCGAAAGGCCGCATCGCGCACAAGCCACAGACGCTCGCACGACGAGGAAGCCAGCCAGACCTCACGATGATGATCCAGGATCCGAACCTGCGACCTCTTCCCACATCAGGCGCACCGGGTAGGCCCCGAGTTCGCCGAGCGCGAGATGTCCCTGGCCCCTCACACGTCTCGATAGGCGCAGCTGCTGGTGCGTTCAGGTGCGGGGTTCGCCGATCAGGTCGCGGCCGTCCGGCTTGCGTCCATTCGGCGTCTATAGGTGTACCGCGCACCAGGGGTGCCACTGTGTGCCGGGTTGTTGCGCTGCGGATCCTGAGCAGGATCGGGGCGCCGTCGCGGACGGGCCGCGCAGCGGGGTGCCCTGTTCCTAGCTGTCGAATCTCGATCGTGGTCAGGGAGACTGCGGCGCAGGGTGTGAGCGTGCGATCACCGGGGGGTGGTTGTGGGTCTGGGGCGACTACGAGATGTGACTGATTCTCTGCTCACGGTCGGCGACGTCGCCCAGCTGTGCCAGGTGCATCGCAAGACGGTCACGCGTGCCATTCAGGCGGGCCGACTGCGCGCTGTGCGGCTGGGCCGGCGCGGCGCCTACCGCATCAGGCCGGAGGACCTCGACCAGTGGATCGCCGACAGCGCCATCGGCCCGCCTGCTCCCATGCCCCACGCCCCCGACATCTCGCTGCGCCGGCCCGCCAGGGGTAGGCTCGTCTTCGATGCGCGAGACGGACGGCTGACGTGATCCAGAGGCGCGAGCGACGCAGGCGGGACGGCACCGAGTACGTCGTCTGGCGCGTGCGCTGGCACGAGCCCGATGGGGCCGAGCGCAGCCGCACGTTCGATCGCCGCGCGGACGCCGTTGCCTACGAGGCGCAAGTGCGGCTGGCCAAGCGCGCCGGCGATCTTGCTCCCCTCGATGCCGGCAGGGAGACACTCGCCGAGTTCGCGGAGGAGTGGTGGGAGCTGTACGCCCAGGCGAACCTGCAGACCGCGACGCTGAAGAACTACGCGGTGCTGTGGAACAAGCACGCGCTGCCGCGCCTGGGCCACGTGCCGCTGCGCCAGCTGACGCCGCAGGTGATCACCCGGTTCCGCGCCGACCTGGAGCGTGACGGCGTGCGCCCGCCGACCGTGCGCAAGACGCTCGTGACCTTGCAGTCGATGCTGCGCGTCGCGGTCGAGTGGCAGCGCATCCCGTCGAACCCGGTCAAGGCTACGCGCAAGCCGACCGTGCGCCCCGAGCGCGCCGTCACGCCCCCTGCGCCCGTGACCGTCGAGCAGATCCGCGCGTGGCTGCAGGAGCACGGCGAACCGCGCGACGCCGTGCTCGTCAGCGTCCTGGCCTACGCCGGCCTACGGCCGCAAGAGGCACTGGCGCTGCGGTGGCGCAACGTCCGCGAGCGCACGCTCCTCGTGGAGGCCGCGGTCGCGCACGGCAAGCTCAAGGGCCAGAAGACGGGCCGTCCGCCGCGGACCGTCAAGCTGCTCGCGCCGCTGCGCCAGGACCTCGCCGAGTGGCGCCTGGTGTCCGGCAGACCCGACGAAGAGGCGTTCGTCTTCCCCGCCGCCGACGGCGGCGTCTGGCAACTGCACGCCTGGCAGAACTGGCGCAGGCGCTCGTTCGACACCGCGGCCGCGGCGCTCGACGTCGGCGAGCTGGTGCCCTATGACCTGCGCCACGCGTTCGCCTCGCTGCTGCTGCACGAAGGACGCCACTCGGTCATCGAGATCGCCCGCCAGCTCGGGCACAGCCCGACGATGACGCTCAACACCTACGGGCACGTCATGGACGAGCTCGACGGCCAGGCCGGCATCTCGGCCGAGGACGAGATCCGCCGTGCCCGGGCCCAGATCCGGCCCATTTCCGGCCCACGAGAGGCGGCCGGTACTTCAGCGCAGACGCCCCTCCAACACGAAACCCCGCCGGAGCGGGGCCTTTCCGAATGGGCGATCCAGGATTCGAACCTGGGACCTCTTCCTTATCAGAGAGCGCGAGGGTGAGGCCGAGCGTGCGCCGGACGACACGGCCGTGCACGAATCGCCTGCACACGGCCCGGATCAGCAGTTGCGCCTGTGGAGCGAGTAGGAGCGTCGATTCCGAGCTGATGTACCCGTTTCGTACCTCCATCCAACCCGCCCGCGTCTCCTTGCAACGGGACCGAAACGGCCGTTGGAGGAGTCCGACAGTCAGGGACGCCTGTTCTGATTTTTCTTGCAGCGAGCCACGAGCCGCTGCTGATCGGGCGGCCACCGAAACAGAACGACATCGCCGCGGCCGTGTTACTGAACCAGGTGTGGGGACCGCGGCGCATCACCTGGCCTGTCGGACCTGGCGCTTCGCCGGCACTTGGTCGTTGACGAGCGTGGTGCGGGGCTGACCGTCGTGGGTCCAGCTCACACGCCGCCCCTTCATCGTCAACGAAAACGGCTCGATCCCCGGGCCGCTGTCGACCGTGCGCGCCCCACCACGATCTACGAGATCGACGCGGAACGGACCCGGACCGGGCGGAAAGTCCGCCTCCCCGAAACGCTCCTCCGAGAATGGCGAATAGTCCCGGACCATCAAAGCGACCGAACCACGCTCGTTCACACGCACCTTCACCGTGTGATCAAACCTGGCCGCGCGCCCAAGCGAGCGCTGATAGCGCAAGTCCGCCACGAATCCGAACGGACCACCACACGGGAACGGGTCCTTCCCGCAATAGTCATACGCGACGCGCGCGAGGTAGGGCCCGGCGATCTGCAACATCGGCGGACCCCACCGCGGCCAATACGGCGGCTGCTCACGGCCGTTTGACGTCTCGAATGCATACCTCTGCCCCTCAAGGCACGCGAAAAGGTCGTTGTCCGGGGAGAACGCCGGCCGCAGATACAGCTCGACCCGACCCACCCGCCGCAGCACCTGCCGCTCCTTCGGACGACACGCAGGCTGCGGCTCGCTCGCCACAGCCGCCTCTTCAAGCCGCAGCGGCGCGACGTCGCCAAACAGCCACCCCAGTCCCACGAGTACAGCGACCAACGCCAAGCGACGCGCCGACGCGCCGCTCGCGAGCGCCACAACCCGCCGCATCAGGGCACCAGAGCAGAGCAGTCGGGGTCGGGGCCGCGCCAGCTTAGGCACACCTGCCCATACGTCGCCGTCGCGAGCTTGTACTGAGGATCGAAGCGACTGAGCAGCCCGGAGTCAAAGCTGTCGGAGCCCAGCATTGCGTAGTAGTACACGCGCGAGATGCGACTGCTGACGCCGTCTAGACCGACGAACGCGGCACTGGAGCGCTGTGGATCGAGCAGGGAGACGTTCTTCCCCTGCTGGCGACTGATCACACCCTGCTCGGTCAGCACCACCTGCGGACCGGTGCCGGACAGACTTGTGCGCGTTGCGCTCAAAAACGCCTTGAGCCGACTGTACGCGGGAGGATCGGCAGGTGCTCCACGCAAGGTCTTTATGTCTTTGTAGGCGTGCCAGGCCCAAAAGTCGGGTGTCGGCCCGATCGTTTTGCGGTATTGGAGCAGGTAGTTCCGTCCGCGAGTTCCGGGCGTGGCCGCGTGTGGCATGTTGAGGTCGCTGAAGTCGCCCGCGAGGACGGTGCAGGGGGAAGGCGTGCGCGCGGCACATGCGTCCTTGAGGATTCCATAGAAGCGGCCAGCGAGACGTGCCCGCGCCGTTGCGAGGGGCGCGCCGTTGGCCACCAGGAGCGTCGCTGGATCCATCATGGGAACGCTCCCGCTGTACTTCAGCTCTGACGTGGTCGCAGCGGTCGGCTCCTTGTTGGTCAGGTTGGGCTCGTTCCACGCCGTGTACTGCTCCACCCCTGCCATCCCTGACGCCGTGACCAGCGCGCGCACGGCTCCCTCGTACTCGCCGGGCGTCGGTGGCCGAGCGAGAAGCAACAGTTCCTTGCCGACCTTCGAAGTGCATCCGCAGTTTGGAAGCCCGCCGACAGTCGACGGTCGGCATGGAAGCTGTTTCCCCGCGTCCGCAACCACCTCGCCCGGACCCGGCGTGCGCGTGTAGCTGTTCTCGATACAGTGACCGAGAGAGATCAGCGGCCTCTTGCCGGCCGCGGTAGCTGCGGCCACCCAGTTCTGGAGATCCAGAAGCCTCGCAGGGATGCGCGCAACGTTCCATGGGACGATGCGCCTGACAAACGGGGCCTGAAGCCGTAGGTAGCGGACGTTGGTAAAGAGGTTGAATGAGCTGAAGTCGTTCGAGTCGCTGATCCCGTGCTCGACGGGTGGTGCAGCAGCGGCAGCCGGACCAACTCCGCGAGCTCCCGCCCCGGGCGGGCACGCGACGGGAGCCTCGTTCACGTCGTAGCACGTGTCGTCGTAGAGGCTGTCGTCGATGGGCGCGTCCGGCTCGTCGTCGGCGGCCCCGGCGCTTCCATCGTCCACAGGTTGCGGTGCGGCCGGGAGGCTCATGAGTGCGAACGAGGTGAAGAGATCGGTCGACACGGCGGTCGCCTCGTTGAACGCCGCGAGCCCGTTCGTCGCCCCGGCCCACTCGTAGTACAGCTGCGTCGCGTCGCCCGACCACTCTGGGTTTAGGGGGCTCCGCCCGACCGGGATCCCGCCGTACGAAGGCCTGAGCTCGCCGTTGAACATCGCGGACTTGAGCTGGCCGGTCTGCACGTAGGTGATCGCATCGCCGGCGGGCTCGAATCGGGGATGACGCAGCGTCGTGTCGCGCGTGAACGGGTCGGTGTACACGATTCGGCGCGGGTTCTGCCCGCCGGCTTCGGCGATCCAGATGCCGGCGTCGTAGCCCTGCTGGCTCGCCGAGCTGACGAACACGATGTGCTGGCCGTCCGGCGCGAAGCTCACGTCGCGAGGGTACCCCGCGGCCGCCGATCCGATAGGCACTTGTTCTAGCGTCGTGCCATCGGTGTTGACGGTCAGGACGCGTCCGATCGTTGCGGACGTCACGTCACCTAGGAAGATCAGGTAGTCGCCTTGCGGAGCGAAGTGCACCCCGCGAACTTCGCCAGGTGTCGGGCCGTTGTAGACCATCGTCGTCGTTCCGGTCGCGATCGACTTGACGAAGATCTTGTTGTTTGCTGAGTAGGCGACCAGGTTTCCGTCGGGGGAGAGCGCGAGGCCCAGGCCGCCCGCGGGGCTGGTGCTCGAGCCCGGCACGACTAGGCGCGGACTCGTCCCGTCGGCGTTGGCGACCCACACGCCCTTCGGTGCGCCCAGGTCATGGGTGCCGATGAACGCGAGCGCGGCGGGCGCCGGCGTCTGCGTGCTCGGGGTGTACGTGACGTCAACGTACGGGCGACGAGTGGTGTCGCTGGCGTCTGCAGATTCGATCGTCAGCACGTTGCTATTCGCGCCGCCCTCGGTGGTCTGCTTCATCAGGACACCGAGGTTCGCCCTGGTCGGGTCTGCCCAAGCGGTGACGGTCGCCGCCGGGATTGGCCAGCTCGCCGTTCCCAGCGCACCGCCAACCGACGCGTTCGTCGAGAGCGCCGCGGACTGATAGTCGCCGCCGGCGGTCGTCCACGCTGTCCCGGCCGCCGCGCTGTTCCAGGTGACCGAGTCCTTCCACGCGCGCGTCAGCGCGTATGCGCCGACCGAGATCGCCTTCGTCGTCGACCGCGCGGTCACATAAAGGCCCAACGACGCCGACGTCACGCTCGCACCCGCCGGCAGGTAGTCAGCGACTGGGAAGATCATCAGCGAACGGCGCTTGGTCGACGCTGTCGTACTGCTCCCCACCGACAACGTCGTCGCGAAGAAATTGGTGTTCGCGAAGCTCCCATCACGAATGTACGTATCCACCGTTGTCGCCGGAACGCGAACCACAGCAGCCTGCCCAGCGTCTGCACCCAGCGCGAACATCAGCGCACCACACACGACCAGACGCGCAACGAGAAACTTCATGAAAACCACTCCCGACCGAGAAGGCTTCTTGCACCGCGCCACAACAATTCACGCGATCGCTCACCTGTATTCAGGCCAGCTACGTGAACCTACACGATCGGCGACCCCGTCAGGCCTGCCGATGCCCGCGACTGCCATGACTGCGGGTTCCGGGGAGGTTCGGCTCAGCAGAGCGCACCGATGTTGCTGATCGCACGAACCTGCCGCACGTCTCACTACTTCAGTGGCACCCGCTTGAGTTTGCCGAGCGGGCGTAGCTGCACGATCGTCTCGTTGCGCGCGGGGTTGGTCGAGCGAATCACGACGCCGTACGCCATGCCGGCAACCGCGAACACTGAGGGTAGGGCGAGCGCAAAAGACTCTGCGGACAGAAGTCGAAATACCTCGCGCGGCCTGCCTGTGCGCCTGTCAAGCCGGGCGGCGTACGCTTCGACGTGGCCGACGGGCGTGCCGGGGCGCTGGTCTCGGACCGCTTGCCAGGTCGCGTAGAGGTCACCGCCCACGTAGCTCAGCCACGTCTGCCGGAAGCCGGACCCCAGGCGCGGCAGCGGCACAAACCGGTACCTCCGGCCGGTCCACGCGTGCACGCCCGCCACGCGCCTCGTTGAGTCGCGCGCTACGAAGGTTCTAACGCCGATCTTGATTGCTCCGGCGGGACCCCCGCCGCGTACGGTTAAGGGGGGCACCGTGTCGAGGAAGCGGTCGCCGTCGATCCGCACTACGCGGCGCCGCAGGAACACTCCTCGGCCCAGTCGGGTGGAGAAGCTGACGAGCGGTCGGGCGTCGGATCCACCGTGCTGCTCGCCGAGCTGCGCGACGGCGCCCGTCCCGGGCGTTCTGATCGGCGGCCCTTGACGCCGCCAGTGTCCAGTGAGCTGACTGACGACCTGAACCGTGCGCGACTCAAGGTCAGCCAGCTCTGCGTCGAGCCGTCCCGAGGAGGCTCGCAGGTCCTGCAGCGTCTGGGCCCGTGCGCTGCCGGTGAAGGGCCGCTCCCTCCACTGATCGTCCTCGAAGCACGCGACGTACGGTCCACCGGCAGACTGAAAGCCAACGCACGGAGCGCCTCGCAGCCCGGTGAGGAACAAGCTGCTGTCGGGCGCGGCGGGCAGGCGCGGGAGCTCACTAACGATTCCGCCCGCGCTCACCTGGAACACGCGAGCGAAGCGATCGCCTAGCGGCGCCAAGTCCCCCGCTCCGTGGCGCGGCTTCCCGTCGACGGCGACGTACGCTCGCCCGGCGGACGTTGCCGTCCGAACATTGCCGATCAACGCGGACTCAACCGGCAGGCGCACTGGCAGCGCAGGGCTCACAACCCCGGAAGGCTTGCCGCCGCCGGCCACGGCGACCGCGCCGGCAACGAGCGTCGTCAGCGTTCCGCTCATCAGCATCGTACGAATCATGGCATCGGGTTCGGATCTGCGCGCAGGCTGCGCCGGCGCGGCTGACGGATCGACGCTGCACGATCACAGCCACGCCGGGGAGCCTGACAATCCCTACGGGATACCGCAGCCGATCCCGCCGCGCGCCCTGGCGCTCGCGGTGTCGTTGAAGCCCCAGTAGGGGAGGTCGTAACTGGAGTTGACCGCGCCCTGCAGGCGCCCGCCCGCTCCGCCGCTATAGATCGACAGCTGGGCCGTGTGCACACCGGTTGCCATGTAGCTCGTCGCGTTGTCGTACGAGCCGGTGAGGTTGAACCACGTGCACGAGCTGTACGTGTCAATACGCCAGCCACCGGGCGGTGAATCCCCCCACAGCGACAGCGGTCCAGACGTCCCCGTGTGGTTCGCCACTCGCCCGTGCCTGTGCCTTCCGAGGAGCTTGCGTGCTGCGCTCGCCACGACGCCGTCGCTACCGGCGCCAGGAGCGAGGCCGATCGACGCCTCGGCGGTCTCAAGCTGCGCCTCGGTGTCGTAGCAACGCGTTGTAAGTGTCTCGTCATCCATGCACTTGAGCTCCCGATCTGCCCCGGTGCTCGGGTCGATGCGCTTGCCCTTATACAGCCACGTTGGATCAACCGGCGGCGGAGCGTCGGCTGCCCGAGGCGGCGCAGCAAACGGGCCGGTGAATACGGGTGCCACCAGCCGGCCCGACCCCAGGTCGACTGCAGCCGGGGCCTGGGCAGCGACAGCGAGCGAAGCGGCTACTACAATCAGCGCGGCAACTCGGCCGGCGGATCGTCGTGTACGAAGCATGACTAGCCTCTTTCAGTATTGCTGGTTCGGCGGCGGGAACGCCCGTGTTCTCCGCCGCCCAAACGGCCGGCCGAGCGGTAACCTTTCAGAGGTCCCGATGGTTTTGTCAAGATTCCGTTTTTCGTGGAGGTTCCGGCGACTGGAGCACGGGAACCTGAGATGTTGCGCATTACCGCTGGCTGCAGCGCTCGTGTGGATGGCAGTCCTTCCGCTCACTCCGTCGTTGGCTTCGGCCTCGACGTTTCGCCCCGAGCAGTGTCCTGACCGGGTGCCCGTTGAGTGCGGGCGACTCACCGTTCCGCTGCGGCCGACGGGCGTAGGGGAGGAGGCACCTGCGGCAAGTACGGTCGACCTGTTCGTCGAGCGATTTGGATCGACGAGGCCGACACGTAACGCGATCCTCGCGCTCGCGGGCGGGCCAGGAGAGGCAGCCACGCCACTGGCGCGTAGCTACGCGTCGACGATCGGCGGTGCGCTTGACCGCACGGACCTCATCGTGTTCGATCAGCGCGGCACCGGCCGCTCGCAGCCGCTCGCGTGTCCTGCGGGGGACGCCGATCCGCTCACGGCCTGCGCACCAGCGCTCGGCGCCGATGCCCAAGTGTACGCCACAGCCAGGTCGGTCGGCGATATTGAGGCCGTACGCGGCGCGCTTGGCATCGACAAGCTCACGATCCTCGGCGTGTCCTACGGGACCAAGGTCGCGGTTGAGTATGCGATCGCCCATCCTAACCGGGTCAGCCGGCTGATCCTCGACTCGCCGATCGCTCCGGACGGACCGGACCCGTTCCGAACCGAAGCGATGCAGGCAGCTGCTCGAGTGCTGCGCCAGACGTGCGCAGATGCGCGCTGTGCACAAATCACACGCTTCCCCGATCGTGACCTTCGATCGCTGGTCGACCGCATGGGCGGACGCCCTGTGCGCGGCACGCTCGTCGATCCGTCCGGCACGCGCACGTCCGCGTCCGTCACGAGCGGCGATCTGCTGAACGTCCTCCTGCTCGGCGACCTGACACCGTTCGTCAGGCCGTACGTCCCAGGAGTCGTTCGCGCAGCCGTGCACGGTGACACGGCGCCGCTTATACGCCTCACGGCGACGCTCCTGCGCGCCGCTTCGCGTCCAGCGAGCACTCCAGACGAGCGCTTCAGCGCCGGCGCATACGCGGCAACGACATGCTCTGACCTCTCGTTCCCCTGGACCGCCAGTGGCAACGACAGCCGGATCGCCGAGGCAGCTGAGGCCGCCGCAAGTCTTAGTCCCCGCCGGCTCGGCGTCTTTGACACAGCAGCGGCGAACGCATCGCCGCTGCTGCATTGCGCGAGCTGGCCATCCGCCGGGCCGCGCGCTCGAGCACCGGTGCGAGCGCTAGAAACCCCGACGCTCGTCCTCTCCGGGACCCAGGACCTGCGCACTCCCACCGAAAACGCGGTCGCCTTACGCTCCGTCCTGCCGCGCCTGAGGATCGTTCGCGTCCCGGTCGGGCACGCGGTCCGCACGAACGACGGCAGCGGCTGCGCGGTCCGCCAGATCCGGCGCTTCCTGTCCGGCCTTGCCGTCAAACGAGTGTGTCCGAGCGCGTTCGACCTGCCGGCCGCCGTGGCGGCTCCACCACAAAAGCTCGCATCCGTCGCGGTGATTCAGGGCATGCCACGTCAGCTGAGCCGCGTCGTCCGGGCCGCCGCGATCACCGCACAGGATGCGCTGCGCTTCTCCGAGCTCAACGCAGGCCACCCGTTCGGCGGCCTTCGCGGCGGGACCGCTATACCCTCCCCTCGCGGACGCCTCACGCTCCACGACGCCGAAGCAATCCAGGGCGTCCGAGTGTCGGGAACCATCAACCCGCAACGTGCGCATTGGACCGTCACAGCGCAGACCACCGATATCGGACGGGTCAAAGTGACCAAAGTCCGCGGGCGCGGCTGGTCAGCTACGAACGCAGGCCGCACCTGGCATCGACTTGACCTCGGGTGACAGACGAAAACACCCGGACACGCGATCTGAGTCACGCGCGCGACCCTGCCCGCCGGTGCTTGCGGCCGTCTACAGGTGTACGCCGCACCAAGGGGTGCCACTGTGTGCCGGGTCGTTGCGCTGCGGATCTCGAGCAGGTCGGGGAGCCATCATGGATTGGCCGCGCGTCGGTGTGCCCGATCCTGAGTGCCGACGCTCGATCGTGGCCAGGGGGACCGAGGCGCTGGGTGAGGGGGCGATCACCGGGGGGTGGTTCGGGGTCTGGCGCGACTACGGAGTGTGACCTCGCCTGATCGTGGAAGGCAACGGGACGCCGTGGTGAGCGGTCCGCTCCTACGCCGCTCGCGCAAGTGCTGCCGCCCGACCGAGTCCAGCACCGGACCCCGCGGGTCCGGCACGAGTCGGCGGGTCGCGCGCGAGCGGCGCGGTCGCGGCGCCTGCCGTTGGTCGCGGGGGACTGGTGGGCGGCCGCCAGGACGCCGTGGCGGCGCACGCCGTCGGGCGGCGCAGAGCGGCGCGAGGCCGGCCCCGCAGGGGACGGCCGGGGTCACTCGGGACCCTCTCGCCGGGCGGCACGGCGAGCGCAGCGAGAGGCACGCCGAAGGCGTGACGGCCGGTGGTGCCCGTGCGAGACCGAGCGCAAAGCGTGAGGTGTCCGCCAGGACACCTCACGCGAATCCCCTGGAACCCGTCATGTTCTGTGCCTTGGGAGCGGCGTGCGGTGCCCGAGCCCTGCCCGAGCCCTGCCCGAGCTGTGCCCGAGCCCTGCCCGAGCAGGGATGGCGATCGTCAGAGCCGCTGGGATACGCGTCAGGCGCGCGATCGGCACAGGCGACTGGACCTCGGTTCAGTCGCGCAACAGTGTTGGTCGCGTCCGCCGAGGCGCGGTGCATGGACGGCACGGGCGGGAGTGGAGCTACGCGGCGCGAAGGCGAGCGGGCCTCCATGACATGGGACGCTCGGAGCGTCGAGGCCGGCTTGAAGCAACGTGTCGCGGCGGCGGGCTGGCCGCGAGGATGGCTTGCTCCCGAGCTGCGTTTGCGGGAGCGCGCGTAGTGCTCGTGACCGACCCGCTCCTGACACCGGAGGCTGTTGCTCGTCGGTGCGGGCTCTCGCGCCGTGCCGTCTACGACGCGATTCGTCGCGGCGAGCTGCCGGCGATGCGTCTGTGCAACAGGCTGCGCGTACGCGGCGAAGACCTCGACGCGTGGTTCGCTGGCTCGGTCGTGCAGCCTGCGCCAACGAACTCGGTAAAGGAACTGCGCAAGCTCTCCCACGCTCCGGCGGTGACCGGTAGCTTCCGAGCCCTGATGCGCGAGGGTGACGGCACGGAGACAGCATGAGCATTGAGCGGGTGGAGCGCGCGGCGGGCGCCGCCTGGCGGGTGAGGTGGCGCGATGAGCAGGGGCGCAACCGCGCCAAAGTGCTCGGCCGCAAGCGCGACGCCGAGGCGTTCGACGCTGAGGTTCGCCGTCTCAAGCGCACGCGCGAGCTCGGGCACCTGGACACCGGCAAGCAGACGCTGGCCGAGTTTGGGCTGGAGTGGTGGCGTCTGCACGCCGGGCCGAACCTCGCGGCCACGACGCGTGAGACGTACGCGGCGATGTGGGACACGCACGTCCTGCCGCGGCTCGGCGCACTCAGCCTGCGCGCCCTCGACGGCGAGCGGCTGCGCGAGTTCCGCGCCGACCTGGAAGCGGACGGTGTCGGGCCCGCGTCGGTGCGCAAGACGCTCACGCTGCTTCACGGCGTCCTGCAGCGAGCGGTCGAGTGGGGGCGCATCCCGAGCAATCCGGCGAGCACGGTGCGCAAGCCGGCGCCCAAGCGCCAGCTCGCCGTTACCCCCTTGCCGCCCGCCGTTGTCGAGCGCTTGCGTGCGTTGCTGCTTCAGCGCGGGCATCACCGCGACGCAACGCTCGTGTCAGTGCTCGCGTACGCAGGCCTGAGGCCCGGCGAAGCGCTCGCGCTGTCCTGGCGCCATGTCGGTCGCAACGCGTTGCTCGTCGACGGTGCCGTCTCGCTGGGGGAGATCGGGAACACCAAGACCGGCCGCAGGCGGACCGTCCCGCTGCTCGCGCCGCTGGCCCAGGACCTCGCCGAGTGGCACCTCGCCAGCGGACGGCCGGGCGATGATGCGCTCGTGTTCCCGGCCGGCGACGGCACGCCGTGGAGTCGCACCGCCTGGCAGAATTGGCGCCGCAGGGTCTACGCCGCGACAGCGAAGGACGTCGGCATCCAGACGACGCGGCCGTACGACCTGCGCCACAGCTTCGTCTCGCTGCTGATCCACGAGGGCCGCAGCGTCGTTGAGGTCGCCCAGCAGGCCGGCCACGCACCGACGATGACGCTCAGCACCTACGCGCACGTGTTCGCCGAGTTCGGATCCGACGACCGCGTCCCCGCCGAGGAACAGATCCGCCGCGCGAGGGCAAGCACGTACCCGTTTGGTACCTCACAGAAGAGCCGCCCGAAGGCGGCTCTGGCAAAACCCCTGCAAACAAGTGATGGGCGATCCAGGATTCGAACCTGGGACCTCTTCCTTATCAGAGAAGCGCTCTAACCGACTGAGCTAATCGCCCGCGAGAGCGGGCAGTGTAGCGCGGAGCAGGGCCCGGGAGAGACGCTGCACTCAGGCGATTGCGCCGTCCCCCAGACGGGTCGCGAGCGCCTCCGCATCGTCCAGCCCGGTGACCGCGAACTCGACCTTGTAGCCGGTCCCGCGAGGCCGCACCTTGACCTCACGACCGAGACGCGACGACAGCCTGTCGGCGATCTCCTCGCAGGCGGCGAGCTGGTCGGGATGCGCCCTGGCGGCGCCCTGGCCACGCGAGATGCGCACCTCGTTGGCCTTGCGCGCGCGGTCCTCGAGCACGCGCACTGACCAGCCGCCGTCGACGGCGTTCTTCGCAAGGCGCCGGCGCGCGTCCTCGTCCTCGGCCAGCAGGACGGCTCGGCCGTGCCCCTCCGCGAGCTTGCCCGTCTCGAGCAGGGTCAGGACCTCGGACGGGAGGTCGAGCAGGCGCAGCAGGTTCGAGATTGCGACGCGGCTGCGACCGACGCGGCGGCCGACCTCTTCGCGGGTCAGCCCGAGCTCCTCGACGAGCGCGGCCACGGCGCGCGCCTCCTCGACGGGGTTCAGGTCCTCGCGAGCCATGTTCTCGACGATCGCCGCCTCGAGCGAGGAGGCGTCGTCGCGCCGCTCGACGATCGCCGGCAGCACGGGGAGACCGGCCTTCTGCGCTGCGCGCCAGCGGCGCTCCCCGGCGACGAGCTCGTAGCGCCCACCCTCGCGCGGACGCACGAGGATCGGCTGCAGCACGCCGTTCTCGGTCAGTGAGGCGGCCAGCGCGTCGAGCGCAGCCTCGTCGAACCGGCGCCGCGGCTGCGACGGGTTCGGCTCGACGAGCTCGATCGAGATGTCGCGCAGCTCCGGGCGATCGCCGTGCTGTCCGGATACCTGCAGGATCGCGGCGAGGCCGCGTCCCATGCCTCGTTCAGCCACGTGCGGCCACCTCCTTGGCGAGGGCGAAGTACGCGTCCGCCCCGGCGCAGTGCGGGTCGTGATGGATGACGGGACGCCCATAGCTCGGCGCTTCGCCGATCCGGACGTTCCGCGGGATGACGGTGTCGAAGACGAGCTCCGGGAAGTGCTCACGGACGTCGCGCTCGACGTCGCGCGCCAGGCGCGTGCGCCCGTCGTGCATCGTCAGCAGGAAGCCCGCGACGGCGAGGCGCGGGTTGAGCTCGCGCTGGACGAGGGCGAGCGTGTCGAGCAGGCCCGCGAGGCCCTCGAGCGCGAAGTACTCGGTCTGGACGGGAACGATCACGCGGTCGGCGGCGGTCAGGGCGTTGATCGTCAGCGGGCCCAGCGACGGCGGGCAGTCCAGCAGGATGAAGGCGCCGTCGGCGCGCAGCGGGTCCAGCGCGTCGCGCAGCCGCGTCTCGGACCCCGGTTCGCGTGGCAGTTCGACGTTCGCGGCCGCGAGGTCCGGGTGGGCCGGCAGCAACCGCAGATTCGGGATGTCCGTGGGCACGAGCGCATCGCGTGCCGCGACCCGGCCGGCGAGCACGTCGTAGATGCTCGGGACGGTCAGCTTCGATACGCCGAGGCCGACGGTCGCGTTGGCCTGGGGATCGACGTCGACGACGATCGTCGGGTAGCCGGCTTCGGCGATGCACGCAGCCACGTTGACGGCCGTCGTCGTCTTGCCGACGCCCCCCTTCTGGTTGGCGATCGCGTACATCGTGCCCATGACCGCCTGGAAGCTATTGACCCCATCGGTCGGAGCTTTTGGAGCGCTGATTCGCCCCCGAACCAGCTCTCAGGCTGGAGTCGAGCCTCCGCGTGGCCGTTTTGCAGCCATTCCTGGTCGCCGTGGGTATCCGGGAGGCGTAGACCGAACCTTGCGGCTGAGGTACAGGTGTCGTTCGGCGCCCGCCGGTCCGGCTGCGCTGCGGACGGCCGGCTGCTCCATGCCGAGGATCCCCGCTGCGACCGCGGCGCCCTGTTCCTCCGGGCGGTCACGGCGCCCCTTCCAGGCGACGAGGGCTCCGCCGACGCGCAGCAAGGGCGCTGCATACTCGAGCAGAACGTCCAGGCGCGCGAGCGCTCGCGCCGTCACGACATCGCAGCTCTCCAGGCCGGCATCCCACGCCTCGGCTCGCCCGCCTACGACCTCGACGTTGTCGATCCCCAGCTCCTCCGCCGCCTCGACGAGGAACTCCGCCTTCTTGCCGACGCTCTCCACGAGCACGACGCGCGCCTGCGGCAGCGCGATCGCGAGCACCAGGCCCGGGAATCCGGCTCCAGAGCCGAGATCCGCGATCACACCGGCCGCCCGGACCTCCTCGATGTCGAGGCCGGCGAGCGAGTCCGCAACATGCACGTCGACCCCTGCTGAGGGCTCGCGAACGGCCGTCAGCGAATGCTGGCTGTCGCGCACCAGGTGAAGGAGCTGTCGCAGCCTCCCGGCAGATCCCGCCGGGAGCTCGTGCTGGCGCTCCAGGTCTGCGAGCCGCGCGTCGACGCGGGCGTCATCAGCGGCGGTCACAGGCTGGAGTGTAAAACGTGAAACGCTCAGCTTGGCGAGATGACGAGGTGCCGGTCCGGCTCCTCACCCTCGCTGTGGGTCTCGACGTCGCCGCGATCCCGCAGGTGCTCGTGCACGATCCGCCGCTCGCTCGCGGTCATTGCGTCGAGCGCGACCGGGCGCTTGAACCGCAGCGCCTCGTCGGCCGCGTCGGCCGCCTGGCCGACCAGTGCGACGCGCCGGCGTTCCCGATAGCCGTCGGCGTCGACGATGACGCGGTGCCGAGGCCCGGTGCCGTCGCCGAGCGCCACACGCAGCGCGAGGTGCTGGACCGCGTCGATCGTCTGCCCGTGATGCCCGATGAACAGGCCCATCGTGTCGCCGAGGACGGTCGCGGTGATCGTGCCCTCGTCGTCCTCGGTCACGTCGACCTCGCCCTCCACGCCGATCCCGGAGACGACGCGCGCGACGAGCGCGCGGACCCGCTCCGCCGCTTCGCTGGGGTCGCCGGCCATCAGCGGCGCCTTCCCGAGCGCTTCTTCTTGCGACGCGGGGGCGGCGGCGGTGATGCTCCGCCGCCTCCGGCCTTGGCGGGCGCCGGATCGCCCGTCTCATCGCCCTTCTTGGCCGTGCGTGGCGTTGGCGCTGCGACCGCCGCAGCGCCGGCGACCGCCGGCGCTGCAAGGGTCCCGTCGCCCCCGAGCCAGGTCGGCAACTGCCCCGTCGAGCGCCTGATGAAGTACTGCTGCCCGACGGTCCAGAGGTTCGTCGTGATCCAGTAGACGAGCAGGCCGGCCGGGAACGACTTGATGAAGAAGACGAAGACGAACGGCAGGCCGATCATGATCATCCGCTGGTTCTTGTCCGCAGTGACGGACATCAGCACGCTCGAGAGCAGCTGCGAACCGACATAGAGGACCAGCAGGACGGCGAGCACGCCGCCGGCTGCCGGAGCCGTCAGGTCCGGGATGAAGAGGAACTTCGCCGACCCCTCGACCACCTGGTTGCAGTAGGTGTTCGCGATCGTGGTGCCCTGGTCGCTGGCGACGCGAAGGATGTCGGACTCCGGGCCGCAGATGTCGACCTTGAGGTCCTTCCGCAACATGTAGAAGAGCGAGATGAAGACTGGGATCTGCAGCACCAGGGGCAGGCAGGACCCGAACGGGTTCACCTTGTTCTCCTGGTAGAACTTCATCATCTCCTGGTTTTGGCGCTGCTTGTCGTCCTTGTACTTCTCCTGAATCGCCTTGATCTGCGGCGCGAGGGTCTGAAGTCCCTGCATCGAGCGGAATTGCTTGATCGTCAGCGGCAGCATCAGCGTCCGCACGACGATCGTCATCGCGATGATCGATGCGCCCCACCCGAACCCCGCCGTGTCGTGGAAGAACAGGAGCACCCGCTCGAACACGTCGATGATCGGCTGGAAGATGTTGGCCAGGACGAACGGCATGGTCAGCTCGTGGCGGGGGGCTCGGAGGTCACGGACGCGGAGGTGTGAAAGAGGCGCTGAGCGGAGACGGGGTCATGTCCGCCGTGGCTGAACGGATTGCAGCGCAGCAGGCGCCACACCGCCAGGACCGAGCCGCGGAGTATGCCGAAGTCCCGGATCGCCTGCGCGGCATAGGCCGAGCAGGTCGGCTCGTACTTGCAGCGCCGCGGCAGCGCCGGCGAGATCAGGCGCTGATAGAGCGTGATCGGGGCGGTCGCGAAGCGTCTCATGATGCTCATGAATCGTCGCCGGGGGCAGGCGCGCCGCTGACGCGCCCGATCAGTTCGGCGAGGGCCCCGCGAACACCTTCCAGGCCTTCGCGCTCGGCCAGTTCACGAGCTTCCGGCCGCGCGACCACGACGACGTCGACATCTGTCGGGAGCGCACCGCGCTCCACGCCGAATGCCTCTCTGAGCAGGCGCTTCACGAGGTTGCGGTCGACGGCGCCGCCGACCTTGCGCGACACGCTCAACCCGAGGCGCGGGCCGTCGAGGAGCTCCCCGGCGCTGCGGGGAAAGGCATGCAGCACCAGCCAGCGGTTGCCGAACGACCGTCCCTGGCGATAGACACGATCGAACTCCGCGCTCCGGGACAGACGGCCTCGCCGTTGCCGCCGGGACGGGCGAGGGCCGTCCTCCACCGTCAGACGGTGAGGCGCTTGCGGCCCTTGGCGCGGCGCCGGCGCAGCACGTCGCGACCGGCCTTCGTGCTCATCCGCTCGCGGAAGCCGTGGGTGCGTGCGCGCTTGCGCTTCTTGGGCTGATAGGTGCGCTTCATGGGAGAGAACCCCGGGTCGGGAACGGAGCATGATAGCCGCCCGCCTCGTGACCCGGCGGGAGGCGCGCTGCACCCGGCCGGCCACGGATTTTTCCGCGCTGTGCGGCATCACTCAGGATGCCCTGCGCGGCACGGGCGGCAGGGCCGATGAGCTCTGCTAGCGTGCCTCGCACGGCTCCCTCCCGGGGGCCGATCCTCTTCCAAGGGCCGCGCGCTCCACCGGAGCCGCCCTCCCCTGCAATGAACGCAGAGCCGCTCGAGCACACCTGGACCGTCCTCGCCGCTGAGTTGCGGGACGCCGTCGGTGAATCCCTCTTCGAGGTCTGGCTGGCGCCGCTGTCCGTCACCGCGTTCGACGGCGCCAGCATCGTCCTGCAGGCTCCCGCCGAGACCCGCGAATGGGTCACCGAGCGCTTCGGGCGCGTGTTGCAGGCCAGCGTCGCCGCGGCGTTCGGGACACACGTGGAGCTTGCGGTCGAGGGTGTCGCCGTCGCCGCGTCGCGCGCGCCCGCGCTGCCGTCAGGATCCCGTCCGGCCAGATCCGCACACGTCGCGTCGCGGCAGTCACCCAACCCGAAGTACACCTTTGACCAGTTCGTGATCGGCGGGTCCAACCGCTTCGCGCACGCCGCCGCGCTCGCCGTCGCCGAGAACCCGGGGACGGCCTACAACCCCTTGTATCTCTGCGGGCCCCCAGGTGTCGGCAAGACCCACCTGCTGCATGCGATCGCCTCGTACCTCGACCGCTACGCCGGTGGACTGCGGATCCAGCTCACGACGGCTGAGACCTTCGCCAACGACTTCATCGGCGCGCTCCACGGCGGCGACATCGAGGCGTTCAAGGCGCGCCACCGAGGGGTCGACGTGCTGCTGGTCGACGACGTCCAGTTCCTGATGGCGAAGGCGAAGACGGAGGAGGAGTTCTTCCACACCTTCAACCACCTGCGCGACGCCGGCGCGCAGATCGTGCTGACGAGCGACCGGGCGCCGGCAGATCTCGACCGGCTCGAAGATCGCCTGCGCGACCGCTTCGCCTCCGGCCTGATCGCCGAGGTCCTTCCGCCGGACCTGCAGACCCGGAGGGCCGTGCTCCTGAAGCGCGTCGCGCTCGACGGCCTCCCCACACCTCCGGGTGACGTGCTCGACACCATCGCGCAGCGCATCACGGTCAACCTCCGCGCTCTCGAGGGTGCGCTGATCCGCGTCGTCGCGTTCGCGTCGCTGACCTCGCGACCGGTTGATCGCGACCTGGCGACCGAGGTGCTCGACGACCTCGGCTCGTCGAGGTCCGACACACCTCCCACGCAGCGCCCGCCGAGCGTCGCGGAGGTGCAGCAGCTCACCTGTGAGGCATTCGGCCTGACGCGAGAGGAGCTGCTCTCGCCATCGCGGGAGGCACGCGTGACCTGGCCGCGCCAGGTCGCCATGTACCTGGCGCGCGAGCACACCGGCGCCAGCCTCCCCTCGATCGGCGCCGAGTTCGGCGGACGCGGGCATACGACCGTCATGCACGCCTGCCGGCGCACTGCCGAGCGCGTCGCGAACGATGCCGAGGCCTCACAGACCGTGCACGACCTCCGTGCGCGCCTGTCGACAACTCCTCCGGCCGGGCAGGACGACCGGCCCAGATGACACACTCGACCGTTCATCGACACTGGACCTGTGCGTCCCAGAGCCGGACCGAGCAGGCATTTTCCCCGCCCGTCGACAGCATGAACAGCCTTATGACGTCTGATCAGCCTTTAGGGAGTTGTCCGTGAAGATCTCCATTGCCCACGATGTCCTGGTCACGCAGCTGCAGGTCGTCGCGCGCATCGCGTCCACTCGTTCAGCCATCCAGGCCCTTTCCGGCGTGCAGATCTCCGCGACCGACAGCGGCGTGGAACTGCGCGCGACGGACATGGAGATCGCGCTTCGCTCACCGATCGCCGCCGAGGTGCAGCGCCCGGGCGAGATCGTCCTCCCCGCTCGGCTGCTGCTCGAGGTCGTTCGCCGGCTGCCGGGCCCGAGCGTCAGCATCGAGTTGCGCCCCGAACAGCAGGACGTGGAGCTCGTGGCCGGCAGCGCCACGTTCCATCTGCGCACGCTTCGAGGCGAGGACTTTCCGGTTCTCCCGGAGCCCGGTGGCGACACCACGGTCGTCGTCCCGGCTCCGGCGTTCACCGAGACGATCGCCCGTGTCTCACGCTCGGCCTCACGCGATGAGACGCGACCGATCCTCACCGGCGTGCTCGTGTCCGCCGAGGGCTCGAGCCTGCGGATGGTCGCAACGGATTCCTACCGGCTGAGCGTCAAGGAGACCACGCTCGACGCGCCGCTCGCCGAGGCCTTCGAGGCCAACGTCCCCGCCCGGGCGCTCGAGGAGCTCGGCCGGCTGACCGCACCCGACGCAGAGAGCATCAGCGTCGGGGTACGCGCGAACCAGGTCGTGTTCGGGGTCGGCGAGGTCGCGTTGTCGTCGCGACTGATCGACGGTCAGTTCCCGAACTATCGCCAGCTGCTCCCTGAGCAGTTCGAGCACGAACTGACGCTGGACACGGCGGAGTTCCTGGAGGTCGTCGAGCGGATCAGCCTGATGGCGCAGAAGAATGCCCCGCTGCGACTGTCCTTCACCGAAGGCGAGTTGCGCATCTCCGCGCAGACCCCAGACGTGGGTGAGGCGAGCGACAGCTTCGCCGTGCCGTTCGCGGGCGAACCATTCGAGATCGGGTTCAACCCGGAGTTCCTGACCGCGGGTCTGCAGACGGCGGCGACGGACAAGATCGTCCTGAAGCTCATCAGCCCGCTGCGGCCGGGGCTGCTCGAGTCCGCCGACGGCAGTGGCTTCCTCTACCTGATCATGCCCATTCGCCTGAACGTCTGATGCGCACGGTGCGCCGCCTGCGCGTCCGCGACGTGCGCACCTACGACAACGCCGAGGTCACCCTCGGTCCCCGTCTCACGATCGTCCACGGACCGAACGGCTCCGGCAAGACGAACCTGCTCGAGGCGCTCTACGTCGGGCTCACCGGGCGCTCCTGCCGCACCGGGAACGACCGCGAGGTGGTTCGCTTCGAGCAGCCGGCGCTGCGCGTCGAGGTGGACATCGAGACGGCTGACGGGCAGCACGAGCTCGCGGTCGGGTACGAGCCCTCGCAGCCGCGCCGGATCACCGCCGACGGCGCGCCGGTCGAGCGCCTCGCCGACGTGGCGTTCCGGCCGCTTGTGAGCGTCTTCCTGCCCGACCGCCTCGAGTTGGTGAAGGGGGCGCCGGCAGGTCGCCGCGGGCACCTGGACCAGGTCGTCGCCGCGTTGTGGCCGGCGCGCGCCACGTCGCGTCGCGTCTACGCCCAGGCTCTGGCACAGCGCAACGCGCTGCTCGGCCGCCTGCGTTCCGGCGCTGGTTCGCGCGCCTCGCTGCTGACCTGGGATCTCGAGCTCGGTCGTCTGGCGCTCGTGCTGCGCGACGACCGCTCGCGCGCCGCCGAGCTGATCGCCCCTGGCATGGCGGAGATCGCGCAGGAGCTCGGGCTCGCCGGTGATGTCGAGCTGCGCTATCGCCCGCGCTCCCGCGCCACGACCCCGGAGGAGTTCGCGGCGGAGCTGCAGGAGCGCGTCGACTCCGACCTCGCACGCGGGTTCACCGGCCACGGGCCGCACCGCGACGACCTGCTGATCACGCGCGACGGCCGCGAGCTGCGCGCCTATGGGTCTCAGGGCGAGCAGCTCCTTGCGCTGCTGTCGCTGCTGCTCGCCGAGCGCGACGTCCTGGCGGATGTCCGCGAGGATCCCCCGCTGCTCCTGCTCGACGACGTGATGAGCGAGCTCGACGCCGAACGCCGGGAGCGGCTCGTCGCGCGCGTCACCCGCGTGGGGCAGGTCGTCGTCACGACCACCGACCTCGCGCACGTCCCCGATGCCGACGGCTCGGGGGTCGTGCGGCTTGCGGTCTCCGCGGGTTCGGTGCGCGAGGAGCTCGCGGCGGCATGAGCGCCGGCCGGCGGCAGCCACGACCCGCCGGGGACGCCGTCCGCGCGCTCGCCGACCGGCTCGCTCCGGCATCGACGCTGGGCGATGTCCAGCGTGTCTGGGAGGCGGTGGCCGGACCGGCGCTGGCCGGCGTCGCGACGCCCACCGCGGAGGCTCGCGGGACGCTCACGGTGACCTGCACCAGCGCCGTCTGGGCACAGGAGCTGGACCTCATGTCGACGGGTCTCATCGAGCGTCTGAACGCCGCCCTGGGTGACGAGCGGATCCGTGCGCTGCGGTGCCAATCGGTGCCCGCCAAGAGCTGGTCGCGCGCCCGCGCCTGACTGCTGCGCCGAGGGCCCGCGACAGGACTCTCGACGACGGCTCATTTTGTGCCGATTTGCAGGTATTTCGTAAGTGTAGGGAGGGGCGGTCGAATGACCGATCCTGCTAGTATTCGGTCAACCGATACCGCCTGCCCCGGCCGGGTCACCCATGACACCCGGGTCCGGGGCTTTTCACGTCAGTCAGAGGTTCCATGGCGAAGCAGGACAGCGCAAAGAGCACGACCACGAGCGCCACGTACGGCGCCGAGGACATCACCGTCCTCGAGGGCCTGGAGGCGGTCCGCAAACGGCCGGGCATGTACATCGGCTCGACGGGTATCCGCGGGCTGCACCACCTGGTCTACGAGGTCGTCGATAACTCGGTCGACGAGGCGCTGGCGGGCCACTGCTCGCGGGTCGACGTCACGATCCACCTCGACAACTCGGTCACGGTCGTCGATGACGGTCGCGGCATCCCGGTCGGGATGCACGAGAAGGAGGGCAGGCCCGCGGTCGAGGTCGTCCTGACCGTCCTGCACGCCGGCGGCAAGTTCGGCGACGGTGGCGGCTACAAGGTCTCCGGCGGCCTGCACGGCGTCGGCGTCTCGGTCGTCAACGCACTCTCCGAGGACCTCGAGGTGGTCGTCCGCCGCGAGGGCTTCGTCCACACGCAGCACTACGCGCGCGGCATTCCCCAGGACGAGCTCGCCAAGGGCGAGCCGACGAAGGAGACGGGCACGACGATCACCTTCGTCCCCGATGCCGACATCTTCGACGAGACCGAGTTCGACTTCTCGATCCTCGAGCAGCGCCTGCGCGAGACCGCGTTCCTCACGCGCGGGCTGCGGATCGCGCTGACCGACGAGCGCGGCGAAGGCGCGAAGGTCGAGTTCCACTACGAGGGCGGGATCGAGGACTTCGTCCGCTACCTCAACGAGAACAAGGAACCGATCCAGAAGAAGGTCATCTTCTTCGAGGACGAGGGCGACGAGGGCGCGGTCGAGGTCGCGATGCAGTGGAACGGCTCCTACCAGGAGTCGGTCTTCTCGTTCGCCAACAACATCAACACGCACGAGGGCGGCTCGCACCTCTCCGGCTTCCGCTCGGCGCTGACACGGACGCTGAACAAGTACGCGCGTGAGAAGGGCGAGCTCAAGGAGAAGGACGAGAACCTCTCCGGCGAGGACGTTCGCGAGGGTCTGACCGCGGTCATCTCCGCGAAGCTCGCCGACCCGCAGTTCGAGGGGCAGACGAAGACCAAGCTCGGCAACCCGGGCATGCAGGGCTTCGTCGAGTCGATCGTGAACACGAAGCTCGCCGAGTTCCTCGAGGAGTACCCGCAGGAGGCGCGCGCGGTCATCCGCAAGGCCGTGCAGGCGGCCCAGGCGCGGTCTGCGGCCCGCAAGGCCCGCGACCTCACGCGCCGCAAGAGCGCGCTCGAGAACTCGCGGCTTCCGGGCAAGCTCGCCGACTGCTCGGTGAAGGATCCGTCGCTCGCCGAGATCTTCGTGGTCGAGGGCGACTCCGCAGGCGGGTCGGCCAAGCAGGGACGCGATCGCAACACGCAGGCCGTGCTGCCGCTCCGCGGCAAGATCCTCAACGTCGAGAAGGCGCGCATCGACAAGGTGCTGCAGAACACCGAGGTCCAGGCGCTGATCACAGCGATCGGGACCGGCGTGCGCGACGAGTTCGACATCGAGCGCGCCCGGTACCACAAGGTCATCCTGATGACCGACGCCGATGTCGACGGCGCGCACATCCGCACGCTGATCCTGACGCTGCTCTTCCGTGAGATGCAGGAGCTGATCGACGCCGGCTACGTCTACATCGCCAAGCCGCCGCTCTACAAGGTCAAGACCGGCGGGCAGGAGCGCTACGTCGAGCGCGAGTCCGAGCTCGAGGAGCTGCTGCTGGCGGACAAGTACGAGAAGTTCGACGTGCTGGACCGCGACGAGGCCGTGTTCAAGGTCACCGAGGCGCGTTGGGTCTCGTTCCGCAAGAGCCTGAAGCGCTACGTCTCGCTGGCGACGGCGCTGCGCGGCCGGCACGGGCAGGACGTCGTGCGCTTCCTCGAGGAGTCGACGCTGCTCGATCAGGGGATCACGAGCGTCGAGGACGCCGCGAAGCTGCTCGCCGGCGTCGACCACGAGCGTGAGCACCTGACGACCGAGCTGCTGGAGAACGGTGACGAGTTCCTCGTCGTGCGCGCGATCGAGCGCCGCACCGGCCTCGCGCAGACCCACCGGATCGCGGTGGACCTGTTCACGGCCCCGGAGTACCGCAGCTTCGTCAAGGTCCACGCCGACCTCGTGAAGCTGGCCGGCACGCCGCCGTTCAGCGTCACGCTCGGCGACCGGACGGACACGGCCCCTTCGTTCGAGAGCCTGCGCACGGTCGTGCTGGCGCTGGCTCAGCGCGGCGTGCAGCTCAACCGCTTCAAGGGGCTGGGTGAGATGAACGCCGAGCAGCTGCGCGAGACGACGATGGACCCTGCGACGCGAACGCTCCAGAAGGTGACGATCGAGGACGCGACCGCCGCCGACCAGATCTTCTCGATGCTCATGGGCGACGTGGTGGAGCCGCGCCGCGAGTTCATCGAGACGAACGCCCGCGACGTCGTGAACCTCGACGTCTAGGCCTGCCAGGAGGAACTCCGAGAGATGGCATCCGCTGACGTTCTGAACGACCGCTTCGAGCCACGCGCGCTCGAGGACGAGATGAAGACGGCGTACTTGGACTACGCCATGTCCGTCATCGTCGGGCGTGCGCTGCCCGACGTGCGCGACGGGCTCAAGCCCGTGCACCGGCGCGTGCTCTACGGCATGTCCGAGCTCGGCCTCGGGCCGACGCGCGGCTACGCCAAGTGCGCGCGCATCGTCGGCGAGGTGATGGGCAACTACCATCCGCACGGCGACTCCGCGATCTACGACACGCTCGTGCGGATGGCGCAGGACTTCTCGATGCGCTACCAGCTCGTCGACGGGCAGGGCAACTTCGGCTCGGTCGACGACGACCCCGCCGCCGCCATGCGCTACACCGAGGCGCGGCTCACGCGCCTGGCCATGGAGATGCTGCGCGATCTCGACATGGACACGGTCGACTTCGCGCCGAACTACGACGGCCGCACGCAGGAGCCGCTCGTGCTGCCGGCGCGGTACCCGAACCTGCTCGTCAACGGCACGACGGGGATTGCCGTCGGCATGGCGACGAACATCCCGCCGCACAACCTCGGTGAGGTCATCGACGCGACGATCGCGTTCATCGACGACCCGCAGATCACGATCGACGGGCTGATGCGGGACATCAAGGGCCCGGACTTCCCGACCGGCGGCACGATCCTCGGCCGGCAGGGCATCCGCGACGCCTACGAGACCGGCCGCGGTCGCGTGCGCGTGCGCGCGAAGGCGCACATCGAGCCGCTGGCGATGGGCAAAGAGGCGATCGTCGTCACCGAGCTGCCGTTCCAGGTCAAGAAGGGCGGCGACGGCGGGCTGATCCAGAAGATCGCCGACCTCGTCCACGACAAGAAGATCCCGGACATCACCGACCTGCGGGACGAGTCGGACCGCAACGGGATGCGCTTCGTGATCGAGCTCAAGCGCGACGCGATCCCGAAGGTCGTGCTGAACCAGCTCTACAAGCACACGAACATGCAGTCGACGTTCGGCGTCAACGCCGTCGCGCTCGTCGACGGCGTGCCGCGCACGCTCTCGCTGCGCGAGATCCTCGAGGCCTACATCGGCCACCAGCGCGAAGTCGTCGTGCGCCGCGCCAAGCACGAGCTGGGGCTCAAGGAAGCCCGCGCGCACGTGCTCGAAGGCCTGCTGATCGCCCTCGACAACCTCGACGCGGTGATCGCCCTGATCCGCTCGTCGAAGGATCGCGAGAGCGCCCGCGGCGATCTCATGAGCCAGTTCGGCCTCACCCAGATCCAGGCGACCGCGATCCTCGACCTGCGCCTCGCGCAGCTGACCGCGCTCGAGTCCGGCGCGATCAAGGACGAGCACGACGACGTCACCGAGCGCATCCGCGAGCTGCGTGAGCTGCTCGGCGACGAGGCGCGCGTGCTGACCGTCATCAAGGACGAGTTGCGGGAGATCCGTGAGCGCTTCGCCGACGACCGCCGCACGGACATCACCGCCAGCGAGGACGAGATCGACATCGAGGACCTGATCGCCGACCAGCAGATGGTCATCACGATCACGCACACCGGCTACATCAAGTCGCTGCCGCTCACGACCTACCGCCAGCAGCAGCGCGGCGGGCGCGGCGTGACCGGGATGGACATGAAGGACGGCGACTACATCGAGCACCTCTTCGTGTGCTCCTCGCACGACTACCTGCTGTTCTTCTCCAACCGCGGAAAGGTGTACCGCTCGAAGGTCTACGAGCTTCCCGAGGCGTCGCGCACCGCGAAGGGCCGCGCACTCGTGAACGTGCTGCCGCTGCGTGAGGGCGAGCGCATCCAGGCCGTGCTCGCGACGCGCGACTTCACCGAGACGAAGTACCTGATCTTCGCGACCCGCAGCGGCACCGTGAAGAAGACCGAGTTCCTCGCCTACAACACGCCGATCAAGGCGGACGGGATCATCGCGATCAACATCCGCGACGACGACGAGCTGCTGTCGGTGCGCGCCGTCGACCCCGAGGACGAGATCCTGATGGTCTCGCGCGCCGGCCTGACCGTGCGCTTCGCCGAGTCCGACGCGCGCAGCATGGGCCGCGACACGACCGGCGTGCGCGGCATGGACGTCGGCAAGTCCGGCGAGGTCATCTCGATGGACGTCGCGCGCGATGACATGGACCTGCTCGTGATCACCGAGAACGGGTTCGGGAAGCGCACGCTGGTGCGCGAGTACCGCAAGACCCATCGCGGCGCCAAGGGCGTCAAGACGATCGCGCTGACCGAGGCCAAGGGCGGCCTCGCCGGGGCGCTCGTCGTCCGCGAACACGAGGACCTGATCTTCATCTCGCGTGAAGGCATGGTCCAGCGCACGGCGGTCGAGGGCATCAACCGCTACGGCCGTGCCGCCCAGGGGGTCAAGGTCATGAACATCCGCGACGACGACGAGGTCAGCGCTGTCGCGATCGCCGCCGAGGGCGCCGGCGACACCGCGGCGACGGTCGAAGGCGAAGAGGCCGCACTGCCCGCCGGCATCCCCGGCCACGAGCTCGAGTACGTCGATGTGCCGGTCGACGAGCCCGCGGTGGACGAGCCCGTCGAAGAGCCCGACGGCGAGTAGCGGACGGCCTGCGCGCCACGTCTGCCGCGCCCGTTCGGAGTCCGTCCGGGCGCTTGGTACATTCCGCCTACCAGAGAGAGGAGGTGGTCCGTATCTGTAGTCACAGTTCTTGCGGGACCCTGGAGGTGCCCGGCCGCTAGACCGCGGTTGGCTGGACCCGCTCAGCGGAATCCAATCCGGGACACCGTCGTCTCACCTGCCGGTTCTGGTCCCTCCGGCGTGCAACAGGGTGAGGCGGTTTTTCATCCAGTCAGTGATTCAGCGAAGGGCGCCGGGTGTCGACCTGGCGCCCTTCGTCGTTCTCTCCTCCAACGGCGTTGGCTCTGACGCCTGCTGATTGGGGGCCCGGGACCCATCGGCCTGTGGGGGATGGCTGACCACTCCCTCCTCGGCCGGCGCGTCCCGGACCCCTCTTGAACTGCCGGGCGCGTGTCGCCAAGACGGCGTGGGCGCGGCCCCGTCCCAATCGGCCTGAATAAGAACGCGGGGTGTGGGCCTTACGCCGGTGCGCCGCCGGGGAGCCAGGCTCGCCAGGCGTGGGGGATTCGTGGTGCGGCTACGGCGATGAAGACGTGGGGGTGGGGCGGCCTTGGCGCTCTGCGTGGATGCATGTCCGCCTGGGCGGGGAGGCGGTCGCCCTTGCGGCGGTTGCATGGGGCGCAGGAGGCGACGATGTTCTCCCAGCTGGAGTCCCCGCCCTTGGAGCGGGGGATCACGTGGTCGACGGTGAGGCTGGAGCGGGAGCCGCAGTACTGGCAGGCCCAGCCGTCACGGGCGAACACGGCACGGCGCGTGATGCGCCGGCGCTCGGCGTTGCGCGGGACGTTCACGTAGTGCACGAGCCGGATCACGACCGGCCGCGGCATCAGCGTGTGCTCCGAGCGCAGCTCCCAGGCGGCGCGCTCGACGATCTCCGCCTTGTGCTTGAGCAGTAGGACGGCGGCGCGCCGGACCGAGCAGACGTTGATCGGCTCGTAGGTCGCGTTCAGGACGAGCACCCGCCCAGCATCACGTCCGCGCGGCCGGTGCCCATCGGCCGTCGCGGACCCGACTGGGGCTGGTGGCGGTGCCGTACCCATCGGTGCTCTGCGCGCCAGTCTACCGGCGGGTCGGGCGTGCTCCGCCGCCTGTCAGCTCGTTGGCGCGTCGGCCGCCCGCGGGTAGGCGCCGAGCAGCCGGACCTCCTCGCAATGCGTGGCGAGTCCCTCGAGCGCATCGCCGGCCGGTCCGGGACGGTCCGCGCGGCCCTGGAAGTCGATCAGGAAGACGTAGTGGCCGAGGCGCTGCCGGGCCGGCCGTGACTCGATCCGCGTGAGGTTCACGCCGCGGAACGCAAACTCCGAAAGGCAGCGCGCGAGCCACCCGGGCGACCCGTCCCCCGCACCGGAGAAGACGGCCGAGCTCTTCCACTCCTCGTCAGCGGATGGCCCCTCGCCGAGCGTGTCGCCGTCGCGCGCGAGCCAGACGAAGCGCGTGGCGTTCGCCGTCTCGTCGCCGAGGTCCTCGGCGAGCGTCACGGCGCCGTAGAGCTCGCCGGCCAGCGGCGTGCCGAGCGCGGCAAAGCTGTCGTCGCCGCCCGTCGCGACCTCGCGGACGGCCTCCGCGGTCGACGTGCTCGCGCGGACCTCCGCGGCGGGCAGCGCCTCGCGCAGCCAGGTTGCGCACTGCGCGAGCCCCTGCGGATGCGACAGCACGACGCGCACGTCCTGCAGCACCGTCCCCGGCCGTGCGAGCAGCGCGTAACGCACGGGCAGCACGCGCTCGCCGATGATGCGCACCTCCGGCGCGTGATGCACGAGCGCGTCGGTGGCCTCGTTCACCGACCCCTCGAGCGAGTTCTCGATCGGCGCCAGCGCGCGGTCGGCGGTGCCGTCGGCGACGGCGACGACGACCTGGTGCACCGTGGACAAGGGCAGCAGCTCGGCATCGGCGGGGACCGACGGCTCGCCGCGCAGCGCCTGCTCGCTGAAGGTTCCCGCCGGGCCGAGGTAGGCGATGCGCATCAGGCGCCCTCCTCGGAGGCATCGGGCACCTCGCCGGCGAGCGCGGCGCGCACGGCCTCCTGCTCCTCGGGCGACAAGGGGACCGCGGACACGCCGGCCTGCACCTGCTTGACGTAGAGCCGCGCCTGGTCGCGGTGATGGATCGACGACAGGACGATCCCGGAACGGCGCTCGTCGAGCAGCGCGATCGAGGTCGACTGCCGTCCGGACAGCTCGTTGTAGGCGTCGTAGCGCACGACGGCGCGGTGCGCGAGCGTGCCGTCGAGGCGCTGCTCGTCGACGTCCAGACGCCCCTCGACACGGGTCACCACGTCGATGACCCACTCGTGCAGCGCCTTGAACTGGCGCTCCATGTCGGCGGCGTGCGCGACGAGGTCGCGCTCGCCGTCGCCGAGGACGACGCGCTGCTCGCGGCGCAGCTCGGCGACGCGCCGCCACACCACGACGAGCACCACGAGCGCGGTCAGCGCAAGCGCGCCGGCGACGAGCGCGGCGATCCCGGCTGCATCGGTCAGGCCGTCCACGGTGTCCGCAGGATAGGCGGGTCAGCCGAACGCGCGCCGGCGTCAGCGCGAGAACAGGACGGTGTAGGTCGCCGTGTTGTTGTCGGTGTTCTTCTCGCCGCCGACCGGCTCGACGCGAACCGTCAGCGTCGCCGCGGTCCCCGCGGCGGGCACCTTCGGGAGCGGGATCGCGGCCTCGGCCTCGGTCCCCGGCTCCGTCTGGTTGACGGTCTTCTTGGCCGAGATCGCCGTCTGGCCGGGCGCGGTCAGGCGCACGGTCACGGTGACGTTCTTCTGGACGTTGTCGCCCTGGTTGGCGAACTTCACGTTGACGGTCACCGGCGCCTTGGCGGGCACCGTGTTCGACGCACCGTCCGGCTGCAGCGCGGTGTCGCCGATCGCCGTGCTGACGATGCCGTGGCCGCACGCGGTCCCCTCGGGGCAGGAGCTGCCGGCGGTCGTGGTGCCGCCGCCGGAGGTGCCGCCGATCGCCTTCGCGACGGTGTCCGGGGCCAGCCAGGTGTAGCCCGGGAGCGAGCTGCTCTCCGGGATCGTCTGACCCGAGATGCCGGCCTCGTCGAGCGCCTGCACGATCAGCGCGGCGGCACGCTGGGAGTAGAGGACGTCGGAGGCCAGGAACATCTGCATCTGCCCGGCGATCTCGTTGGTGGCCGCCTCGGCCTGCGGGCCACGGCCCTGGGCGGCCGTCAGCTTCTCGGCGATCCGCGTCAGCGCCTGCGAGCGCAGGTTCAGGACCGTCAGCAGGTTCTGCTGTGCGGGCTTCATCTCGCTCGGGACGCTGAGCTCACGCGCGCGCTTGGCGTCCTCCTCGGCGGTCAGGCGCACCTGGTTGACCTGGACCTGCAGATCGTTGCCGCTCGTGTTCCCCGACTTCAAGAGCTCGAAGAACGGCTTGGCGACCTGGTCGTTGGAGTCGACGATGATCGCGCTCGCATCGCGGCTGTAGTCCTTCAGCGCGCGCTCCTGGCGGCTGTCCAGGCAGCCCTTCACGCCGAACACGATCACGATCAGCAGCAGGACGCCGACGCCGAGTGCGATCAGCTGCCGGGTCCGGGCCGTGTGCTGGTCGGGCACGCCGCCGCCGCCGCCACCGGCCGTCGCGGGCCTGCGCGGGGCGGCCGGTCGCCGGGGCGCGTTGCCTACGCGCGTTGGCTCGTCGTCGTCGAAGAAGGACATGGTTGGACAGGCGCCCGTGAGGGGTGCTGGGGCGCAGTATGACCGGGCGGACCGTTGCGGGCCATCCTGCAAGTTTGCCTTCAGCACCGGACCTCCTGCCTTCCGCGGCAGGAGCGCCGTCTGCAGACGGCGAACGCAGGAGGTGGTGCAGACCGCCGACGACACGCTGGCGACGAGCGACCTGCGGGGCGCGGCGCAGGCGCCGCTCGCGCTCGATCGCTACCGGCTGGTGCGCCGCCTGGGCGCCGGAGCGTTCGGCGTCGTCTGGCTGGCGCACGACGAGCGCCTGGACCGCGTCGTCGCCGTCAAGCGCATCGAGCTGCACGACGAGCATGTCGCCGCGCGCGCCGAGCGGGAGGCACTCGCCGCCGCGCGTCTGCAGCACCCGGGCATCGTCGCGCTCTACGAAGCAGGTCGTGACCACGACGCCGTCTATCTGGTCTCCGAGCTCGTCCGCGGCCGCACGCTCGCGGATCTCGTCGACGCGGGGGCGCTGTCCGACCGCGATGTCCTGCGGATCGGCGCCGCACTCTGTGACGCGCTCGCGCACGCGCACGAGCGCGGCGTCGTCCACCGCGACGTCAAGCCGGCGAACATCATGATCCCCGAGCAGCCGGTGGGTGAGGCGGGCATCGCGAAGCTGACGGACTTCGGCGTCGCGGCGATCGCCGGCGACGACGTCCTCACGCGGACCGGCGACGTCGTCGGGACGCTGGCGTACATGGCCCCCGAGCAGGCGGACGGGCATGCCGCTGACGGCCCCGCCGACCTCTACGCGCTTGCGCTCGTGCTCTACGAGGCGCTGTCCGGCGTCAATCCCGTGCGCGCACCGGGGGCCGCCGCGACGGCGCGTCGCGTCGGGACGCGCCTGCCGCCGCTGGACCGCCTGCGCCGCGACCTGCCCGCGGCGACCTGCGCGGCCCTGGACCGCGCGGTGCTGCCGCGGCCGCACGAACGCGGCACGCTCGAGGACCTGCGTGAGGCGCTCGACGAAGGCTTCGACCGCGCCGGCAGCGTCCCGGGGACCGTGACGGCGGGTCCCGGAGAGCGCCGCGCACCACGGCTGCCCGCGCCGCGCGCGCTTCCCGCTGCACCGGCCCGGCAGTTCACCACGCCCACGCCGGCCGCCGGGATCGTGCAGCGCGCCGCGGCCGCCACGGCAGCTTCGGCCGTCGTCGCGGGCGTGGTCTCCACGGCGCCGGCGACGTTCGCTCCCGGTCCGGGCGCAGCTCTCGCCGGCGGGGCCGCTGCCGCACTGGCCGTGCTGCTGCTTCCGCGGCTGGGCTGGATCGCCGCCGTGACCGGCCTGATCGCCTGGCTCGTCGCCGCCGGTCTCCCCGGCGCGGGCGTGCTCGTCGCGGCCGGCGCGATCCCCACGATGCTGCTGCTCCCGCGCGACGGCGTCCTGTGGTGCGCCCCGGCGGCTGCGCCGCTCCTGGGCCTGGCCGGCCTGGGCCCCGCCTGGCCCGCGCTCGCGGGGCAGGCGCGCGGCTGGTCGCAGCGCGCCGCGCTCGCCGCACTCGGGCTCTGGTGGCTGGTCCTCGCCGAGGCACTGGCCCCCGGCCGTCTGCTGCTCGGCGACGCTCCGGGGACCGCCTCGCGTGCCGTCTGGGAGGCGTCCGCGTCGCGCACCGTGACCGACGTCCTGGTCCCGATCGTGACCTCCGGCGTGCCGCTGATCGCGCTGCTCTGGGGGGCGTCCGCGTGGGTGCTCCCGCTGCTCGTGCGCGGCCGCTCGCTGCCGGCGGACCTCGTCCTCGTCACCGGCTGGGCCACCGCCCTGGCAGCGGGCACGGCGGCCGTGGTGGCGGCGCTGCCGTGGACCGGAGCGGCACCCGAGCCGCGCGGACTGGTGCTCGGCGTGATCGCGGCGGGCGCGATCGCCCTGCTGGGCGCGGCGGCGCGTGCGCCCCGCCCGGGCGAAAGTCGCCTTCCACCCCACTAGCATTCAGGGCTTCGCTGGCGTGTTTCCGAGAGGCGCGTGAGCGCGAGTCCATGAGTGTCCTGAGGAACCTGGAAAGCAAGCTGGCCGGGCTCGTGGAGGGCACGTTCGGTCGCGTCTTCCGCGCGGAGGTCCGGCCCGAGGAGCTGGCCCGCCGGCTGGCGCGCGAGATGGACGAGCACCGCACGGTCTCGCTCTCGCGCACGTACGCGCCGCACGAGTACGTCGTGTACCTCTCGAGCGCGGACCGCGAGCGCTTCGCCGGGATCGAGCAGGAGGTGACGCAGGAGCTGTCCGCCTACCTGCTCGAGCACGCCCGCGCGGAGCGCCTGGCGCTCGTCGCGAGCCCCGTGATCGAGCTGCGCACCGACGAGCGGCTCGGCCTCGGCGAGTTCGGCATCGAGACGCGCTACGCCAACGTCGCACCCGACGCGCCACCGGCTGCGATCCCGGATCCCGCGCCGCACACGATGGTCGCCTCGCACGCGGAGCGCTCGCAGGAGCGCCTGCAGGACGCCCGCTCCGCGCGCAGCGGCCGCGCGATCCTGGCCGCTGAGGGCAAGCGGTTCGTGATCGGGCCGACCGGTGCGACGATCGGACGCAGCCGCGAATGTGACGTCGTGCTCGGCGACTCCAACGTCTCGCGCCAGCACGCACGCATCGTGTTCGGACCTGAGGGGGAATGGACCGTCGAAGACCTGGGCTCGACCAACGGCGTGCAGATCAACGGCGCCCGCGCCCATGGCGCCACCGTGCTGCGCCCCGGTGACCGGCTGGACCTCGGCACCGTCTCCGCGCGCTTCGAGGTCGAGTGATGCTGGAGCCGACGGCGGTTGCGCTGCAGGCGGCGTTCCTCGTCGTGCTGTTCCTGTTCGTGGCCTGGGTCGCGCGCAGCGCGCTGCGCGACCTGCGGCGGCCCGACGAGCAGCGCTGGGCCGGCGGCGCCGCGCCGCCGCCGCCGCCGCCGTCGTCGAGCGACGCGACGGGCCTGCACGCCGCGGTCGGCGTCGTGCGCGATCCGCGCCTCGTCGTCGAGCGCGCACCCGGCCACACGCCCGGGATGGAGTACGAGATCGGCGACGGCGCCGTGCTCGGGCGTGGCGATCAGGCCGAGATCCGCCTGGACGACCCGTTCGCCTCCGCGCGCCACGCAAAGCTCACGCGCCAGGGCCCCGTCGTGGTGCTCGAGGACATGGGATCGACCAACGGCACCTTTCTCAACGAGGAGCTCGTCGGCGGCCCCCAGCCACTCCACCAGGGCGACCGCGTCCGGATCGGTGACAGCGAGTTCACGTTTGTGAGCGGCTGACCATGTTGCGCGTCACCGAACACGCCGAGCGCACCGACACCGGGCGCCAGCGCCGCGCCAACGAGGACGCCTACCACGCGCGCGCCCCGCTGTTCGCGATCGCCGACGGGATGGGCGGAGCGCAGGCCGGGGAGGTCGCGTCGCGAACCGCGGTCGCGGCGCTCGCGGACGGCCTCCCGGAAGGGGCCGGCAGCGTCGAGCAGCGCCTGGCGCGCGCGGTGCAGGGGGCCAACGAGCAGATCCACGCGCTGTCGGTGGCCGACGAGGACCGCGCCGGGATGGGGACGACGCTCACGGCCGCGTACGTCGGCGAGGCCGAGGTCACGATCGTCCACGTCGGCGACAGTCGCTGCTACCGCTGGCGCGAGGGCGTGCTCGAGCGCCTGACGACCGATCACTCGCTCGTGGAGGAGCTCGTGCGGCAGGGGCGCCTGAGCCCCGAGGAGGCCGAGGAGCATCCGCAGCGCTCGATCATCACGCGGGCGCTCGGGCCGGAGGCGGTCGTCGAGCCCGACGCGCTCACCGTCCCCTCGCGACCGGGCGACGTCTACCTGCTCTGCTCCGACGGCTTGACGGGGATGGTGCCCGAGACCGAGCTGGCGACCGTGATCGGTGAGTCCGAGTCGCTGCGCGCCGCCGCAGCCGAGCTCGTCGACCGCGCGAACCTCGCCGGCGGCCGCGACAACATCACGGTCGTCCTGTTCCGGCTGGGCGACACGGACGCGCCCCCGCAGGGTGCCGACGCCGAGGTGACGCGTGTCGGCGACCAGGCGCTGCGGGCCGACGACGTGCAGCGGGCGCTCATGGAGGCGGACGGGAACGCGGCCCCCCCGGCCGCGGAGCGCCGCACCCCACGGCCCCCGGCCGCCGTCGCGCGCACGCGCCGCAGGCGCCTCCCGCGACCGGGCCTGGGGACCGCGCTGATCCTCGCGCTGATCGTCACCGTGCTTGCGGGCGGGTACCTCGCCTCGCAGGCGGTCTACTTCGTCGGGCCCGGCGAGGACGGGTTCGTGACGCTCTACCGCGGCGTGCCGTACGAGCTTCCGGCCGGGATCGGTCTGTTCCAGGAGGTCTACGTCTCGGGCGTCAGCGGGGCGCAGCTGACGCCGGCCCAGCGCGCCGTCGTGGACGAGCAGAGCCTGCGCTCCCGCGACGACGCGGACGAGTACCTGCGGCAGCTCGAACGCGGCACGGTCAGCCGGTGAACAGCGCCCGCAACCGCGAGCTGCTCGGGCTGATCCCGGCGTCACTGCTCGTCACGGCGGGCTTCGCCGCGGTCTTCGTGCAGGAGCGCGCGGTCACCTCCGACGCGTCGCTGACCTACGGCGCCGTGTTCCTCGGGCTCTGTCTCGCCGCGCACCTCGTCCTCCGCGTGCGGCTCCCCGACGCGGACCCCTACCTGTTCCCGATCGTCGCGGTGCTCGCGAGCGTCGGCCTGGTGATGATCTACCGCCTCGACGACACGCTCGCGCGCGAGCAGGCGCAGTGGTTCGTCGTCGGCCTGGCGTTCTTCGCCGCGACGCTCGTCGTGCTGCGCGACTACCGCGTGCTCGAGCGCTACCGCTACCTGATCGCCGCCGGCAGCCTGCTGCTGCTGTTGCTGCCGCGGATCCCGGGGGTCGGCGCTCAGGTCAACGGCGCCTACCTCGGTATCGACATCGGCCCGGTCGAGTTCCAGCCGGCGGAGTTCGCGAAGATCGGGATCATCATCTTCCTGGCGAGCTACCTGCGCGACACGCGGCAGCTGCTCGTGCAGCGCAAGTTCGGCCCGCTGACGATCCCGCGGCTCAAGCACCTCGGCCCGCTGCTGCTCGTCTGGGGCCTGGCGATGGTCACGCTCGTCTTCATCCGCGACCTCGGCTCGTCGCTGATGTTCTTCGGCGGCTTCCTGGCGATGCTCTACGTCGCGACCAACCGGCTGATCTTCCCGGCCGTCGGCCTCGCGCTGTTCGGCGCCGGAGCGTGGTTCTTCGCGAACACGGTGAGCCACGTGCAGGACCGCGTGGAGGCGTGGCAGCATCCGTTCGACCCTGAGCTGTACGACCGGATCGGCGGCAGCTACCAGCTCGCGCAGTCGCTGTTCGCCCAGGCCGACGGCGGCCTCTGGGGACAGGGGATCGGTGAGTCGCTCGTGAAGGTGGGCGTTCCGCCCGACGAGGCGATCTTCCTGCCGGCCGCGCAGACCGACCTGATCTACGCGGTGATCGTCAATGAGCTCGGGCTGGTCGGCGCCTGCGCGTTGCTGCTGGTCTACGTGCTCGCGGTGGAGCGCGGGTTCCGCATCGCCGTCCTGGCGCGCGACTCGTTCAGCAAGCTGCTCGCGGTCGGGCTCACGACCGTGCTCGCCCTGCAGGTGTTCGTGATCGTCGGGGGGGTGACGAAGGTCATCCCGCTGACCGGAGTGACGCTCCCCTTCGTCAGCTACGGCGGCTCGTCGATCGTCGCGAACTTCGTGATCGTCGCGCTGCTGCTGCTGATCTCCGACCGCGCGCGGCGCGAGGCGCGGACCTCGTGAACGGGCCGATCGTCCGCGTCTTCGCCGTCACGCTCGTGCTGTTCGCGCTGCTGATCGGCTTCACGTCCCGGTGGGCGGTGTTCGAGCGCGACACGCTGCAGGACAACCCGCAGAACAAGCGCGCGCTGATCGAGCAGCAGCGGATCGATCGCGGGCGCATCCTCGCCGCGGACGAGCAGACGCTCGCCCGGTCGGTGCGCCGAGCCGACGGCGCCTACACGCGCCGCTACCCGTTGCGCGGCCTGTTCGCTCATCCGGTCGGCTACTCGTATCTGAACCCCGGCAACGCGGGTCTCGAGCGTTTCTACAACGGCGTGCTCACCGGGCGCTTCGACGGGCTGCAGGACGCGCTGCGGCGCCTGCAGGGCAAGCGCAAGCAGGGCGACGACCTGCGCACCGCGCTGGACCCGGTCGCCCAGCAGGTCGCGCTCGACCAGCTCGCCGGCCGGCCCGGCGCCGTCGTCGCGCTCGACCCGCGCACCGGGCGCATCAAGGTGATGGCGTCCGTCCCCGGCTACGACCCCAACGTGCTGCGCAGCGCGCAGGCGACGACGCGGCTCAACACCGCGCCCGGGTCGCCGCTGTTCAACCGCGTGACGCAGTTCGGCTATCCACCCGGCTCGACGTTCAAGGTCGTGACCGCGATCGCTGCGATCGACAGCGGGAAGTACACGCCGGACAGCACCGTCGACGGCAGCAACGGCGTGAAGATCTCCGGCGTCCCGCTGAACAACGACGGCGGCGCCGACTACGGCAAGGTCGACCTGACGACGGCGCTCACCAACTCGATCAACACGGTCTGGGCGCAGGTCGGCGAGGACGTCGGCGGACGCACGATGCAGCGCTACATGGACCGGCTCGGATTCGAGAAGCAGGTCGCCGTCGACCTGCCGAGCTCCGAGCGGCGGCCGAGCGGCGAGTTCTGCAAGGGGCGCTTCGTCCGCGCGACGAACCCGTGCGTCGACGTCGGACGCATGGCGATCGGCCAGGACAAGCTCCAGGTCACGCCGCTGCAGATGGCGATGGTCGCGTCCTCGGTCGCCAACGACGGCGTCCTGATGCATCCGTTCCTCGCGACGCGCGCGGTCGACCCCGAGGGCCGCACGACGCTGCAGAACGATCCGAAGGAGATCTCCCGCGTCATGTCCACCGAGACGGCGGGCAAGGTGACGGAGATGATGACCCGCGTCGTCAACGAGGGAACAGGCACCGCCGCGGCGCTCTCCGGCATCGACGTCGCGGGCAAGACCGGCACGGCTGAGCGCGACGTGGCCCGCAACATCACGCAACCGTGGTTCATCGCGTTCGCACCTGCGGCCGCGCCGCGGATCGCGATCGCGGTGACGATCGAGCGCACCGTCGGCGGCTTCGGCGGCACGGACGCCGCACCGATCGCCAAAGCCGTGATGGAGTCCATCCTCAAGCGATGAGCGAGCGACTCGACAGCGAGACCGTCGTCGACGGGCGGTACCGGATCGAGCGCCGTCTCGGCTCCGGCGGGATGGCCGACGTCTACCTGGCGACCGACCAGCAGCTCGGCCGCAGGATCGCGCTGAAGCTGCTCTACCGGCGCTTCGCCGAGGACCCCGAGTTCGTCGAGCGCTTCCGCCGCGAGGCCTCCGCGGCCGCCGGCCTGCAGCACCAGCACGTCGTCTCCGTCTACGACCGCGGTGAGTGGGAGGGCACCTACTACATCGCGATGGAGTACCTCGAGGGAAGGTCGCTGAAGGCGCTGATCTCCCAGCACGCCCCGCTGGACCCCGAGCTCGCGATCGGCTACGCCGAGCAGATCCTCAAGGCCGCGCGCTTCGCCCACAGGCGCGGCGTGATCCACCGCGACCTGAAGCCGCACAACGTGATCGTCGACGACGAGGGCATCCTGACCGTCACGGACTTCGGGATCGCGCGCGCCGGAGCGTCGGACATGACGCAGACCGGCTCGATCATGGGCACCGCGCAGTACCTCTCGCCCGAGCAGGCGCAGGGGCACGCGGTCAGCCAGCAGTCCGACCTCTACTCGATCGGCATCGTGCTCTACGAGCTGCTCGCCGGCCGCGTGCCGTTCGACGGCGACAGCGCCGTGGCGATCGCGATGAAGCAGGTCGGCGAGGCGCCGGTGCCGCCGAGCGCCTACAACCCGGCCGTCTCACCCCAGCTCGAGCAGGTGGTGCTGCGCGCGCTGGAGAAGGATCCGGCCGCGCGCTTCCCGGACGCCGACAGCTTCATCGCCGCGCTCGAGGCGGCGCGCGCGGGGCTGGCGCTCGCTCCCGGTCCGCCGACCGACCAGACGATGCTTTCGGGGCCCGGTGAGGCGTGGCTTCCGGCTGCCGTTCCGCCCCCCGCCTACGGTCATGCGCCGCCTGAGCAGGACGATGAGCCCCCCGGCCGGCGCTGGTGGCTGTTCGCGCTGGTGGCCGTCGTCGTGGTCGGCGTGCTGCTCGCCGCGCTGCTGCTGCTGCGCAAGGACCAGGTGCCGGTGCCCAACGTCATCGGCGGCGATCTGGCGACCGCCCAGGCCGCGCTGCAGCGTGAGGGCTTCTCCGTCGACACCGTCGTCAAGGTCGCCGAGCAGCCCAAGGGGCAGGTGATCGGCCAGGCCCCCGAGCCCGGTGCGCAGGCGGACAAGGGCTCGGTCGTCACGCTCACGGTGTCCGATGGCCCCGGCACCGCCGATGTGCCGGCGGTCGAGGGGCAGACCGCGGCGCAGGCACGGAAGCGCCTGGAGGACGCGGGCTTCGAGGTGCGGGTGCGCGAGCGAGCCTCGGACACCGTCAAGCGGGGCGAGGCGATCGAGACGCGCCCCGGCGAAGGCACCCCGGTCGAGCGCGGGTCGACGGTGATCCTGTTCATCTCGACCGGGCCGCAGAAGGTCGCGGTACCGGACGTGGTCGGGAGCACCCTGGATGCGGCCCGCGAGACGCTGACGGGCGCGGGCTTCACGGTCACGACCACGCAGAAGGAGGACGCGAAGGCCGAGCCCGGCACCGTCCTCAGTCAGACCCCGGCCGGCGGCGGTCAGGCGGACAAGGGCTCGGCCGTGGCGCTCGTCGTCGCCAAGCTGCCGGCCCAGGTCGCCGTCCCGAACGTCGTCGGCGAGGACGAGGCGACCGCGATCGACGCGATCACGAAGGCGGGTTTCCGGGTCAGCGAGCAGCAGGTGACGGTGACCGACGAGCTGCAGGACGGCACCGTCATCCAGCAGGACCCCAGCGGCGGCAAGGCGAAGCCCGGATCGACCGTGACGATCGGCGTCGGCAGCTTCACGCCGCCGCCCGAGACGACGCCTACGACGACGACGCCCACGGATCCCGGCGGCGCGGTGCCCGGAGCCACGCCGTGAGGATCGCCGTCCTGGCGGGAGGCCGCTCGTCCGAGCACGACGTGTCGCTGGCAAGCGGCGCGTCGGTGCGTGAGGGGCTGCTGCGCGCCGGCCACGAGGTGCTGTGGGTGGAGCTGGACCGTGACGGGACCTGGCGCCACGACGGCGGGGAGCTCATGCTGCACCCGGGGCGGGGCCTGCTCGGCGCGGACGCGGTCTTCCCGGCGCTGCATGGGCCGTTCGGCGAGGACGGCAGCGTGCAGGGCCTCCTGGAACTGCTCGACGTCGCGTACGTCGGCTCCGGCGTCCTGGCGTCCGCGGCCTGCATGGACAAGGTCGTCTTCAAGGACCTGATGGCGCACGCCGGGATTCCCCAGGTCGCCTACGTCGGCGTCGATGACGGGCGCTGGCGCGACGAGCCGCAGGCGGTCGCCGCCGAGGTGGCGGCGCTCGGGCTGCCGGTCTTCGTGAAGCCGGCGCGGCTCGGGTCGTCGGTCGGGATCGTCCGCGTCGCCGCGGCCCAGGGCCTCGCCGCGGCGCTCGAGGAGGCCTTCCGCCACGACCCGCGCGCGATCGTCGAGGCGGCGGCACCCGGACTCGAGATCGAGTGCTCGGTGGCGGGCCATACGACCGGAGCGCAGGCGAGTGAGCCGGGCGAGATCGTCGTGTTGCGCAGCGCATCGCCGGGCGGCTGGTACGACTACGAGGCGAAGTACACCGCCGGCGGGATGGAGCTCGTCGTCCCCGCGCGGATCAGCGCGTCGGCGCGCGACCGGGTGCGCGAGCTGGCCGTGCGGGCGTTCCGCGAGAGCGGCTGCAGCGGGCTCGCGCGCGCCGACTTCTTCGTCGACGGCGAGACGGTGCTGCTGAACGAGCTGAACACGATGCCCGGCTTCACCGAGACGAGCGTCTACGGCAAGCTCTGGGACGCGACCGGTGTTCCCTACCCGGATCTCTGCGACCGGCTCGTGCGCATCGCCGTCGAGCGGCACGCCGCCGAGCGCCGCTATCACCGGTAGAGATAGACCTCAGAGATCTCGACCTGCTCCTGGCCCGGAGCGAACTTCTCGATCCAGATCAGGTACCAGCGGAACGCCTTGCCGGCGGTGTCGAGGTCCACGCGCGTGACGCTTTTCGCCGCCGGGATCGTCCCGACCTGCGTCCATGCGGGATCGTCGATCGTCGCCGGTGGCGATGCCCCATCGGTCGCGGCGAGCACCCTGCCGCTCCAGCCGCGCGTCGGCGTGCGGATCTCGATCTGCCGGGCGCTGACGGACGGCTTGGCATCGATCGCCAGGCCGACGCCGGCCTTCGCGAGGTTGCCGCCCAGGTAGGACTCGGTGTCCCAGACGGTCTTCGGGTCGCGGTCGAGCGCGAACGCGGCGGTGTCGGGGTGCTCCTGCTTGTCGCCGAGCGGGTCGTAGTCCTTGGCCCGGCCCTGCCCGAGCGAGACCGCCCTGAGCGTCGCCGGGGGCTTGGCACCCTGCGTGCCGGTCCCGCGCTCGGTCCTGTTCGTCAGCAGCGCGAAGGCGGCGACGATCGCGATCGCCACCAGCGCGATGCCGGTGAGCCAGCGCCACGGATGCAGCACGCTGCCGGCGACGCGACTCTGCTTCTGGGCCGGCAGCGACTGGAAGACGGTGGTGGCCTCGCCGGTGATGTGGCCGGTTCGCGCGGTCTCGATCGCGAGCGCGTCCTCGAGGTCGGCGATCAGATCGGTTGCGGTCGCGTAGCGGACCTCGAGGTCCTTGGCGGTCGCGTGGTCGACGACCGCGGCCAGCGCGCTGGAGATCTCCGGCCGGCGCGCCTGGACGTCCGGCAGTTCGTCGCGGACGTGGCGCATCGCGACGGCGACCTGATTCTCACCGTGGAACGGGACGTCGCCGAGCAGCATCTCGTAGAGCACGACGCCGAGCGAGTAGATGTCGGACTGTGGGGTCACCGCGTGCCCGAGCGCCTGCTCGGGGCTGACGTAGTCCGTCGTGCCGAGCACGCGCCCGTCCGCCGTGAGCCCCTGGTCGGTGAGGCTGCGAGCGATGCCGAAATCGGTGACGCGCGCCGCGCCCTCCTCGTCGAGCAGGACGTTCTGGGGCTTGACGTCGCGGTGGACGATGTCGCGGTCGTGCGCCGCCTGCAGGCCGCGCGCGATCTCGATCGCGTAGGCGACGGCCTCCGGCACGTCGAGGCGCTTCAGCCGCTTGATGCGGTGCTTGAGCGTCTCGCCCTCGACGTACTCGAGGATGATGAACGGCGTGTGGTCCTCCTCGCCGGCATCGATCACGCCGACGACGTAGGGGGAGGAGACCTTGGCGACGGCCTTCGCCTCACGGCGAAAGCGCTCCAGCTGGTCCGTGTCGCGGGCGACGTCGCGATGCATCATCTTGATCGCGACGGGGCGTTCGAGCGTCGTGTCGAAGGCCTTCCAGACCGTCGACATCCCGCCCCGCCCGATCTCCTCCTCGAGGCGGTAGCGCCCTCTCAGGAGGGTGCCGGCGGTGGCGGTCATGCTCCGTATTGTGGGGGCGTCGGGATGGTCCATGTCGCGTACGCGACCGATTCGGCGTGCTCGCGTCCGCGCCGGCGGTGCGCCGTGTGCTCATGAAGTTCGGCGACGCGCCCCGTTTCACCTACGTCGGTGCGCTGTTTCGGCCGTCCGTGCACGCCGTCGCCCAGATCGCCGGCGAGCTGCGGGCTACGCGCGCAGCTCGACGCCGCCGGGTGCGCTCGCGACGCCTGCGCGATCGGTGACCGTCCCGATCCGCCGTGCTCCCGGGTGGCGCGCGGCGAGGATCGCCGCCGTCTCATCGGCCTGTGCCGCCGGGACCGTCGCGACGAACCCGCAGCCCATGTTGAAGACCTCCCAGAGCTCCGCGAGCGGCACGTCGCCCAGCTCCCCGACGAGCGTGCAGATCGCCGGCACGGGCAGCGGCTCCTCGATCGCGTAGCCGACCCCGGTTCCCAGGCGCAGCAGGTTCTTCAGGCCGCCGCCGGTGATGTGGGCCAGGCCATGCACCGCAATGCCGGAGCGCAACAGGTCCAGTGCCGCGCGCACGTAGATGACGGTCGGCTCGAGCAGGGCGTCGGCGATCGTGGCCCCTTCGAGCTCCTGCGGGCTGGCGTCGAGTCCGGGGCCGTCGTCGATCAGCACGCGGCGCGCGAGCGTGTAGCCGTTGGAGTGCAGCCCGCTCGACGGGACGCCGATCAGGGCGTCGCCGGGCGCCACCAGGCCGCCGGTCAGGATCGCGTCGAGCGCGACCGTCCCGATCGCCGTGCCGCAGAGGTCGAAGCCGTGCGGGGACGGATGCCCGCGGATCAGCTCGGGGAGGACGGCGAGCTCGCCGCCGGGGATCTCGATCCCGGCGTCGGCGGCGCCGACGGCGAGCCCGCGCGCGATCGCGCCCGTGGCCTGCGGGTCGGACTGCTCGACGGCGAGGTAGTCGACCATCGCGATCGGCTCGGCGCCGACGCAGACGAGGTCGTTGACGTTCATCGCGATGCAGTCGATCCCGACCGTGTCCAGCCGTCCGGTCTGCTCGGCGAGGACGAGCTTGGAGCCGACGCCGTCGGTCGCGATCGCGATCCCGAGGTCCGGGGTGACCCGCAGCACGCTCGCGTAGTGGCCCGGGAGGTCGACGACTCGCGACGGGGCGCCGGTCTCGATCGTCCGCAGCACGTCGACGATGGCGCCCACGGCGCGGTCGGACTGGTCGGTGTCGACGCCGGCGGCGGCGTACGCGTCTGACATTGCGCCCGATGCTCGCAGACCAGGCGGGCGGGCGTCCCCCGGCTGCGCGTCAGCGGCTGCGCCGCAGTCGCCGGTACGTCACGGCCGCCAGGCCGGCGCGATACGCGGCGTATGGCCACAGCGCGCCGACGCGCTCGACCGGGACGAGCCGCGCCGCCGCCAGCGTCGAGACCAGCGACGCTCCCGCGCCGAGCGCGAGCCGTCCCGCAAATCCCGGCGGGACGCCGTTCGCCGCGAGCCGCGCGCCCTTGAGGACGCTCGCGCCGGCGATCACCGGCAGCGCGACGTGACGCGACAGCGTGCTGGCCTCGCTGCGGGCGAAGCCGCGGGCGCGCATCGCCGCCAGCGTCATCCCGCCGCGGGAGAGGCCGGGAATCAGCGCACTCGCCTGCGCGAGGCCCAGCGCGAGCGCGTCGGCCATCGTCGCGTCGTCGCGGGTTCGGGACGTCCGACCAAGCGTGTCGGCGGCGACCATCACGGCGGCGCCCGCGGCGAGCCCGCCGGCGATCGTCCCCGCCTTTCCGAGCCGCTGCTCGATCGCCCGTTCGAACAGCAGGCCGGCCACCGCCGGTGGGATGAACGACCCTGCGAGCAGGCCGGCGAGGCGCCCGTCCATGTCGCGGATCGCCTCGGCGACCTCGCCGCGGAGGGCGATCAGCAGCCCGGCCGCGGTGCCGGCGTGGAGGGCGACCTCGAACGCCTTGCGCAGGTCCCCGTCGAGCTCCGGGTACGGCCAGCCCAGCAGCCACGGGACGAGTGTCGTGTGACCGGACGAGGACACGGGCAGCAGCTCCGCGGGCCCGTGCAGGAGCCCGAGTGCCAGTGCGTGGCGAGCCGGGAGCGTCGTCGCGACGTCAGGCGGCTGGGGCATCGGCGGGCGCGCCGCGGCCCTTGCGCCAGCGGATGAACAGCCAGACCGCGCCGATGACGAGCAGTGCGGCCACCGTGTAGTCGATCCAGTGCAGGTAGCCGCGAATCTCGTCCCAGTTGTCGGCGGCCTGTTTGCCGGCGAACGTCAGCCCCGCCATCCACGGAATGCAGCCGAGCACCGTCAGCACGGTGAAACGCCAGAACGGCATGCGGGCCACCCCGGCGGGCAGCGAGATGAACGTGCGGATGATCGGGAGCATGCGGCTGAAGAAGACCGCGGCGTCGCCGTACTTCTCGAACCAGCGGTCGGCCCAATCGAGGTGCGACGGCTTGATGTGCAGCCACTTGCCGTGGCGCTCGACGAGCTCGATGCGCCCGAAGCGCCCCACGCCATAGGCGATCCAGGACCCCAGCAGGTTGGCGGCGACGGCGACCGCGACGACGGCCCAGAACGAGTACTCGCCCTCGCTGACGTTGAATCCGGCGAACAGCATCGTCGGCTCCGACGGAATCGGAATGCACATGCTCTCCAGCGTCATCAGGAGGAAGATGCCGGTGAGCCCGAGATCGCCGACGACTCCAGTGACCCAGTCAGCGAGTTTGTCCGTGACGGACGCGAGGACGAACAGCGTGGAGAGCGGCACCCGCGCGACAGGGTAGCGTTGGGCGCCGCATGCCGGTCCCGCTGTTCGACCCCAACACACCGCTCGTGCCGCTGCGCGGCAAGCTCGACGAGGCGCTGCTCGGCGTGCTCGACGACGGTCGCTTCATCCTCGGGCCGAACGTCGCGGCGTTCGAGACCGAGTTCGCGGCGTTCGTCGGTGCGCGACATGCGATCGGCGTGGCCAACGGCACCGAGGCGCTCACGATCGCGCTGCGGGCGCTCGGCGTGGGGCCCGGTGACGAGGTCGTCGTCCCGTCGTTCACGTTCTACGCGAGTGCCGAGGCGATTCCGCCGACCGGCGCCATCCCGGTCTTCTGCGATGTCGATCCCGCGACGTTCCTCGTGACCCCGGAGACGGTCCGTGCGGCGCTGACCCCGCGGACGAAGGCCGTGATCGCCGTCCACCTGTTCGGCAACGTCGCGCCGATCACGGAGATCGAGGCGCTCGGCGTCCCCGTGGTCGAGGACGCCGCCCAGGCCGCCGGCTCAACCGGCCCGGACGGACGGCCGGGGGCGATCGGGACGATCGCGACGTTCTCGTTCTATCCGTCGAAGAACCTCGGCGCGCTCGGTGATGGCGGCGCCATCACGGCGCGCGATGACGACGTCGCGGAGCGGGTGCGGACCCTGCGGTTCCATGGCTCGCGCGACAAGGTGACCTACGAGGAGGTCGGCTACAACAGCCGGCTGGACGAGCTGCAGGCGGCGGCGCTGCGTGTGATGCTGCCCGAGCTCGAGCACTGGGCCGCCCACCGCCATGTCGTGGGCGCCTGGTACGAGGAGGAGGGCCTGGGCGAGCTGGCGGGGCTGCCGCAGGCCTCGCCGCTGAGCGCTCCGGCCTGGCACCTCTACGTGATCCGCCATCCGCGAGCTGACGAGCTGCAGGCCGCGCTGGCCGATCGCGGTGTCGAGGCGCGTGGCTACTACCGCACGCCCGTGCATCGCCAGCAGGCGATGGCGCCCTGGGGGGCAGACTCGGTGCTGCCCGGCACGGATGAGGCGGCGCGCACGCACCTCGCGCTGCCGATCAGCGCCGCGATCACGCGCGAGCAGGTGGCCGAGGTCGTGGCCGCGGTGCGCGACGCAGCGCTCGGCTGAGAGCCCGCCGATGCCGCCGCGCGTCTGGGTCGATCTGACGAACAGCCCGCACGTGCTCGTACTCGCGCCCGTGATCGAGCGGCTGCGCGCAGCCGGCGCCGACGTCCAGGTCACCGCGCGCGACTTCGCGCAGACCGTCGAGCTCGCCGAGGGCCACGGTCTTCAGGCGACGACGATCGGGCGCCACCGCGGTGCCCGCCTCGGCGCGAAGGCCGCCGGCCTCGTGGGCCGCTCGACGGCGCTGGTGCGCTGGGCGCGGGGCCGGCGCTTCGACCTGGCGTTCGGGCACGGCTCCAACGACGTCACGGTCGCCGCGTGGGTGCTGAGGATCCCGTGCTCGACGATGTTCGACTACGAATGGGCCGGCGCCCAGCACCAGGTGAACTGCCGGCTCGCGCAGGCGGTCGTCGTCCCGGAGGCGATCCCGCCCGAGCGGCTGGACCGCTACGGCGCGCGGGGGAAGCTGCGCCGCTACGCGGGGCTGAAGGAGGAGTACTACCTCGCGGGCCTGGAGCCCGATTCGTCGGTGCTGGAGGCGCTCGGGCTCGATCGCAGCCGGCCGATCGCGCTCGTGCGCACGCCTCCGGACGTCTCGCTCTACCACCGCTTCGAGAACGACCTGTTCGCGGCGCTGCTGCTGCGCCTGCGCGAGCAGGGACAGGTCGTGGTGCTGCCGCGCACGCCCGAGCAGCGCGCCGAGCTCCTGGCGCAGGGCGGCTTCATCGTCCCCGAGCACGCGATCGACGCGCCGTCGCTCGTCGCGCTGAGCGATCTCGTGGTCAGCGCCGGCGGGACGATGAACCGTGAGGCCGTCGCCCTCGGCACACCCGTGTGGACGACGTTCGAGGGCCGGCTTGGCGCCGTCGACGAGCGGCTGATCGCCGAGGGCCGGCTGCGCCGCATCACGCGTCCGCAGGACGTGGTCCTCGAGCGTCGCGACCGCGCGGCTGCTCCGGAGCGGGTGCGCCGCGACCCGCAGCTGCTCGTGGACCTGCTCTGCAGTCCGCTGAACGGGCCGGTGCAACGGCCCGCAGCGACCGATTCCGGGCGCCCGGCGGGCTAGACTGCGAGCGATGCGCCGACGTCTTCGCACGGCGCTCCCACTGCACCGGCACTCGCTGATCCAGCTCGTTCTGGACGGCATGCTCGTCGCAGCCGCCTGGTGGCTGGCGTACTGGCTGCGCTTCGATCAGGCGGTGGGGGTGCCGGAACGCTTCGCGGATCTGCGCGACACCTTCCTGCCGTGGGTCGTGGTCACGGCGCTCGTCGCGTTCACGCTGTTCCGGATCGAGCACAAGCAGTGGCGCTACGTCACCTCTCGCGACTATGTGGCGGTCGTGCAGGCGATCGTCGTGCTGACGCTGGTCGTCCTGGCGGCCGTCGCGATCGCGAAGCCTCAGGGACGGCTCGCCGGAGTCGAGGTCAACGTCTCCGTTCCCACCGGCGTCCTTGCGCTCTTCTTCCTGCTGTCGCTGGCATTCGTCGGCGGCGTGCGGTTCGTCGGGCACGCGCTCGCCGACCGCCCGATCCGCGGGTTCCGGGCCCGCAAGGGCGCCAGCCGCGTGCTGATCGTCGGAGCCGGCGACGGTGGGCGCCTGCTGCTTCGCGAGATCGTGCGCAATCCCCAGCTCGGTCTCAGCCCGGTCGGTTTCGTCGACGACGACCCGCTCAAGCTGCGCGTGCGCATCGACGGCGTCAAGGTGCTCGGGTCGACGGACCAGCTGCCGCGGATCCTCGACGAGGCCGAGCCCGACGAGATGCTGATCGCGATCCCGTCGGCGCCCGGAACGCTGCGCGCCAGCGTGGCGCGGGCGGGGCGTGAACGCGGGATCCCCGTGCGCACGATGCCCACGGTGTTCGAGCTGCTGCTGTCCGGCGGCGGCGCCGTCGCGCGGCAGGTGCGCGAGGTGCAGGTCGAGGACGTCCTGGGGCGCGAGCCGGTGCGCATGGAGCTCGACCGCGTCGGCGCCTACCTGTCCGGTGAGGTCGTGCTCGTGACGGGCGCCGGCGGCTCGATCGGCTCGGAGCTCTCGCGGCAGATCGCGCGGGTCGCGCCGCGCAGGCTGATCCTGCTCGATCACGCCGAGGACAACCTCTTCCGCATCCAGCGCGAGCTCGAGGACGATCGCCACGTGCACCCGTCATCGCTCGCGGCGGTGCTCGCCGACTGCAAGGAGGGCGAGCGGATGCGTGAGGTGCTCGCCGAGCACCGGCCGACGATCGTCTTCCACGCCGCGGCCTACAAGCACGTCGGCCTGATGGAGTCCAACCCGGTCGAGGCGGTCCGCAACAACGCGATCGCCACGCGGCTCGTTGCGCGGATCGCGGGAGAGATGGGCGTCAAGGCGTTCGTGCTCGTGTCGACCGACAAGGCGGTCGCGCCCGCGACCGTGATGGGCGCGTCCAAGGCGCTCGCGGAGTACGCGGTCGAGGAGATGAGCGCGCGGTTCCCGGCGACGCGCTTTGCGACCGTCCGCTTCGGCAACGTGCTCGGCTCGTCGGGCTCGGTGGTCCCGATCTTCCGCCGCCAGATCGCCCGCGGCGGCCCGGTGACGGTCACCGACGAGCGCATGACGCGGTTCTTCATGACGATTCCGGAGGCCGTGCAGCTGATCATCCGCTCCGGCTCGCTCGGGCAGGGCGGCGAGGTGTTCGTCCTCGAGATGGGGGACCCGATCTCGATCGTCCAGCTCGCCCGCGACATGATCGAGCTGTCGGGCCTGCGCGCGGATGAGGACATCGCGATCGAGATCGTCGGGCGACGCCCCGGGGAGAAGCTCCACGAGGAGCTCTTCAACCCGTACGAGCGCCCGCAGCCGACCCCCGCGGAGAAGATCCTGCGCGCCGACCGGACTCCGCGCGAGCCCGCCGAGGTCTCGGACTGGTTCGACGAGATCTCGCTGCTGGTGCTCGAGGGCGACGCCGCGGGGCTGGCGGAGAAGGTCAGTCAGCTCGCCGGCGAGCAGTCCTCGTCGGCGGACACCGGCGCCGGTGGCATGCGTGGATCGTCCGGGGGGTCCCACTAGCATGGCGCCCGAATGACGGCCGTCCTGGCCCTTTCCCTCTCGAGTGAGATCGAGAAGTACGGCGCCTACGCCGGCATCGCCGCCGTCGTCGGTCTCGGCGTGCTCTCATTGCTGTACTTCGCGCAGGCTCGCGAGGTCAAGCGCCTGCGCGAGTGGGCCGGCCGCGCGCCCGAGCGCGACGCGGACCTGCAGCAGCGGGTCGTCGCCGAGGCCCAGCAGCGCACGGTGGCACCGGTGCGCGCGCAGCCGGCACGCCCGGCCGGTCCCGCGACACCCGCCGGGGTTGCGGCCGCGACGCCCGGGGCGCCGGGGCCGGCAGCACCCGCGGGCGCCCAGGTGCTGGCGGCCCATCCGGGGACGCCCGCGCCGCCCAAGCAGCCTGTCCCTGCGACCGCGGCAGCCGCCGCCGCCGCGACCGCCGCCTCAGCCAAGCCCGCAGCGGCGGCAGCGGTCTCGAGCGCCGTGCCGACCGCGACGCCGTCCGTCGCAACCGCGGGTGCCGTCAGGTCCAAGCCGGCGACGCCCGGTGGCGCAGCGGCACCTCCTTCCGCGGCGCCGACGGTGACGCCGGCCGCCGCAACGCCGCCTGGCACTCCGCCGCCCGCCACGCCCGCCGGCGCAGCCGCGACCGCGGCCCCGGGGGAACCCACGACGCCACCGCCGGCGCAGCCGCCCGCAGCCGCGGTGCCGCCGGCCTCCCCGCCGCGCCCGCGCCCGCGCCCGCCGGCAGCGCCGGTCCGCGCGCGAACGGAGACCGGCTCGGTCGTCGCAGCAGCCGCGGCCGCTGAGCCGCCGCAGCACGGCTCGCGTCGCGGGCTGATCGGCGTGATTGTCGGGGGCGTGGCGATCGTCGCCGTCGCGGCGCTCCTGATCACCCAGGTCTTCTCCGGAGGCGACGAGGATCCGTCGAAGCCCAAGCCGAACGTCGTCGGCACGCCGACGACGGCCACGAACGCCGACGGATCGAGCAAGCCGCGGCCCAACCGCGCAGGCACGCGCGTGGCGGTGCTCAACGGCACGCCCGTGAGCGGACTCGCCCGCGCGGCCGCCGACCGGCTGACCGCGGTCGGCTATAGCAACGTCAACCCGGTCGCGACCGACACGACGAACCAGTCGCGCGCCACGACGGTCATCTTCTGGCAGTCGGGTACGCGTCGCGAGGGCCTCGACGTGGCCAAGGCGATCGGGCTCGACCGCAACGCGCTCCAGGTGATGGACCAGAACGCGCGCGTGCTCGGCGGCGGCGCGCCCGTCGTCGTGATCGTCGGCGCCGACCAGGCGCAGTAGCGGCGGCGATGAAGGGCGGCGCAGAGGCCCCGACGGGCGCGGCGCCGGTCGCGCGCCTGTGGCTCGCGCGCCACGGGCAGACGGCGTACAACGCCGAGGGGCGCTTCCAGGGCTGGGCACCCGTGCCGCTCGACGAGACCGGTCGCGCGCAGGCGGCCGAGCTCGCGACCGTCGTGCAGCGCCTCGCGCCGGCGATGCTCGTCACGAGCAACATCGCCCGCGCGCAGGAGACCGCAGCGATCGTCGCCGAGCAGGTCGGCATCACACCTGTCGTCGACGACCGCTTCGCGGAGACCGATGCCGGTGACTGGACCGACTGCAGCTTCGCCGACGTGCTCGCCGAGGATCCGGACAGCTTCGCGCGCTTCGCGGCGCTGGACATGACGTGGGGCTTCCCCGGCGGGGAGTCGTTCACGCAGCAGCGCGAGCGCGTGGCCGCCGGGCTCGCCGACTGGCGCGGGCGCGGCATCGCCGGGAACCTCGTGATCGTCTGCCACGGCAACGTGATCCGCCTGGCGACCGCGGACTTGGGTGAGGCCACGCCCGGCCGGCCCGAGAACGGGAGCCTCGTCGGGCTGTGACGCGGCTCGCCCAGGTGGTGTTCGGCTTGCTGGTGGCGAGCGCGTTCGCCGCCTTCTTCGTCGCGCAGCAGCTCAAGTCGTCGCCGTCGGTCGTCCAGAGCTTCAAGCTCAAGTACCCGGTGATCTCGCCGACCGGGGACGGCCGGCTCGATCGCGAGCGCGTCACCTTCCGGCTCAAGCGCGCCGACACGGTCGACGTCGCCGTCGTCGACGACCAGGGCGACGTCGTGCGCGAGCTCGCGTCCGGGCGGCGGCTCGAGGCCTACCGCCAGCTGCTCCCGAGCCTCGCCTGGGACGGGCTGGACGAGTCGGGGAATCCCGCAGCTGACGGGATCTACCGCATTCGGATCACGCTCCGCGGCGAGGGCCGCAGCGTGATCGTGCCGAAGGCCTTCCGCGTCGACCGCACGCCACCGCAGCCGCGGATCCTCTCGATCGGGCCCGACCAGGGCCGCGGGCCCGAGCTGCTCCCGCACCCGGATGGCGCGCCCGCACGGATCCGCCTGTCCGCCCCGGCCCGCTCGGGAGTGCTGCGCGTCTTCCGGATGTGGCCCGGCGCACCCCGGCCCGTCGCCGCGATCACGATCCCGGATGGCACGAGCATCGTCAGCTGGGACGGCACGGATGACAACGGCCGCCCGCTGCCGCCGGCGCCGTATCTGCTCGTCGCCGAGGTGCGCGACAAGGCGGGCAACGTCGGGACGTCGGTGCCGCTGACCTCGCGCGGGCTCCCGGCGCTCACCTATGGCCGCCCGCTCCCGGGGCGCGGCGGCGTCACCATCCGCCGCGTCGCCGTGCAGCCGCCGCTGATCGCCGGCCGCACCGGCAGGCGCGTGCCGCTGGGCACCGACGCGCGCGGCGAGACCTACACGTGGACCGCCCGCCGCACCGGCGGCGACGTGAGCCGGCGCGGCTCGGCTCGTCGCCCGATCGTGCGGCTGAAGGCCCCGGCCGGCGAGTCCGGCGTCTATCTCTACACGTCGCGGCGCGGCGCGCACTCGGGGACCGTCCCGTTCGCCGTCGACGACGCGGATCGTCACCGCGTGCTCGTCGTGCTGCCGATGATGACGTGGCAGGGGCGCAACCCCGTCGACGACGACGGTGATGGACGCCCGAATCAGCTCTCCACGGGCCTTCCGGTGCGACTCGCGCGAGTGTTCGGCACGCCCGTCGTGCAGGGGCTCCCCGAGCGTACGCAGCCCCTGCTCGCCTGGCTGGATCGCGAGCGACACCGCTACGACGTGACGACGGACGTCGCGCTGGCGACTCGCACGGGCCCGCAGCTGCGCGGGCACAGCGGCGTCCTGGTGGCCGGGGACGCGGTCTGGCTCCCGCCGGCACTGCAGCGCCGGCTGCGTGCCTTCGTGACGGGCGGCGGGACGCTCGCGTCGGTCGGTGTGGAGTCGTTCCAGCGACAGGTGCGCCTGACGCCGCGCCTGCGGCTCGTCAATCCGACTCCGGCGGCGAGCGCTGACATCTTCGGCACGCGCCTCGCGCCGCTGCGCACCGGCGTCTTCGATCTCACCAGCTCGACCGATCGGCTCGGCCTCTTCCGCGGCACGAGCGGGCGCTTCAACGGGTACTCCGTCGCCGAGGAGACGACCTCGCCCGGCAGCGCCCGGCTGCTGTCATCGGCCGTCGACGCCGAGGGCGCGGAGATCATCGTCGCGCTGCGCGTCGGTCGCGGCATCGTCATCCGCTTCGGTCTGCCCGAGCTTCCGGGCAGGCTGTCCACCGACCCTGACGTCCAGGGCCTGATGGGGCGCACATGGGACCTGCTCTCGCGCTGACAGCCTGCTCGGCGCTCGCAGCCGGCGCGCTCGTCGTGCGCGGCGACCGTGCGCGCGCGTGGCTGCTGCTCAGCGCGCTGCTGGTCGCCCCGGCGATCCTGCTCGTGCACGTCGCCGACAGCGATCAGGTGCGCACCCTGCGCGACCAGCCGGCGCTCGCGGTCGCAGCCGGCGTGCTCGGGCTCGCGCTGATCGCAGCGCTCGCCGTCGTGTTCGCGCGCATGCCGACGGCGTTCCCGGTCGCCGTCGTCGCAACCATCCCGTTCCGCATCCCGATCGCCGTCGGCGGCTCCGCGTCCAACCTGCTGCTCCCGCTGTACCTCGTGATCGCAGCAGGAGCAATGGCATGGGCGCTGCCACAGCTCACACGGAGGCCGCCAGGCACGGCCCCCTGGCAGGACGGGTCGGCGAAGCCGACCCGATGGGCATCCCCGTCCCGCCGGGACGGAGCTGCCGCCCCCGGCTGGCTCGAGGGACTGTTGGCCGCAGTTCTCCTCCTCTACGCCATCCAGACCGGCTACAGCGACGACAGCGACCGCGCGCTCGAGAACGTCGTCTTCTTCTACGTGCCGTTCGCGATGCTCTATGTGCTGCTCGTGCGGCTCGCGTGGACGCCGCGCCTTGCGGGCATCTCGCTCGGGGTCCTGACGGGCCTCGCCGTCGCGCTCGCGTCGGTCGGCTACGTCGAGTACGCGACGCGCCACCTGCTGCTGAACCCGAAGGTGATCGCCTCGAACCAGCTGGAGGACTACTTCCGCATCAACTCGCTGTTCTTCGACCCGAACATCTACGGGCGCTTCCTCGTGATCGTGCTCGTCCTGCTGGTCGCCTGGATGCTGTGGCGCCTGCGCACGCGCGACGTCGCGCTCGCCGGCATCGTCGCCGCGTTCCTGTTCGGGGCGCTGGTGCTGACGCTGTCGCAGTCGAGCTTCATGGCGCTGCTGGTCGGGCTCGCGGTGCTCGGTGCGCTGCGCTGGAGCGTGCGCTGGGCGCTTGGGATCACGGCTGCAGTCGTCCTCGCCGCGCTGATCGCGCTCGCGCTGGGGACGAGCGCGTTCGATGGTGGCAGCAGCTCGAACGAGGCGACGAGCGGCCGCGCCGACCTGATCTCCGGCGGGGTGCGCCTGTTCTCGGGCCAGCCGGTCCAGGGACTCGGCTCGGGGTCGTTCTCGCGTGAGTACCGGCGGGCGGAGAGCGCGTCCGCCGAGCGCGCGACGTCGGCCTCGCACACGATCCCGGTGACGGTCGCCGCCGAGCAGGGGCTGATCGGACTGCTCGCCTACCTGGCGCTGCTCGTGGCCGCGCTCGCGCGCCTGTTCCGCGGTGCGGCGCGCGCCGGCCCGGTGCGGTCCGGGATCGCCGCCGCGTTCGCCGCGCTCGTCGTGCACACACTCGTCTACGCGGCGTTCCTCGAGGATCCGCTGGCGTGGGCACTGCTCGCGGTCGGCAGTGCCGTGGCCGTCCTGCCGGCGCTCGCCGCCGACACTGCTGCGGCGGAGCCGGGCCTGGAGCCCGAGTGAGCGGCGCGCGGCGCGAGGCCGTCGCCGTCGCCGTACTCGCGCTGGGCGCCGTGGTCGTCTGGGCGCTCGTCCCGACCTACCCCAACTACGACGCCTACTACCACCTCGTCTGGGGCCGCGAGTTGCTGGACGGGCAGAGGCCGACGTTCGAGGCCTACCAGGCGCCGACCGAGCATCCGCTCTACCTGGCCGTCTGCGCGGTGCTCGCGGGGATCGTCGGCCAGGATGCCGATCGCGCGCTCGTCCTGGTCGCGGCGCTCTCGCTGGTCGCGCTGGTCTGGGCCGTCTTCCGGCTCGGCCGTGCCGTCTTCGGGCCGTGGCCGGGAGCGGTTGCGGCGCTGCTGACCGGGTCGAGCTTCGCGCTGCTGCTCTACGCCGCCCGCGCCTACGTCGACGTGCCGTTCCTGGCTGTCGTCCTCTGGGCGGGCGTGCTCGAGGCCGAGCGGCCCAGGCGCGGGACGCCCGTGATGGCGCTGCTCGCGGTCGCCGGCCTGCTGCGCCCCGAGGCCTGGATCCTCGCCTGCGCGTACTGGCTGTGGATGGTGTGGCCTGCGCCCGAGCCGGCTGTACGGCGCAGCCTGCGACCCGGGCTGCTGGCGCTCGCCGCGGTCGGCCCGCTCGTCTGGGCGCTGACCGACCTGTGGGTCACCGGAGACCCGCTGTTCTCGCTCCATGCAACGAGCGATCTCGCCGACGAGCTGCGCCGTGATCGGGGCATCGGGGCGGTTCCGGGCGCGTTCGTCTCGTTCCTGGCGGACGCGCTGCGGCCGCCGGTCTTCCTCGCGGCACTCGCGGGCCTTGCGCTCGCGGCTCGCCGGCAAGCGGGGCGATCGATCCATGTGCCGCTCGCGCTGCTGGGGGCCGGCACGATCGCGTTCGTGCTGTCCGGTGCGGCCGGGCTGTCGATCCTGCCGCGGTACCTGACGGTGCCCGCCATCGCGCTGAGCGTGTTCGCCGGTTACGCGATCGCCGGCTGGGTCCAGCTCCCGTCGAGCGACCGCGTGCGCCGTCCCTGGGCGACCGGCGTCGCGGTCCTCGCAGTGCTCGGCGTGGGCTTCGTCGTCGCGCGGATCTCGGTCATCGACCGCTTCACCGCCGAGCTGCGCTTCATCCGCGGCACGCACCAGAGCCTGGTCGCGATCCTCGATCAGCCGGCGGTGCGCCGCGGGCGTGCGTGCGGCCCTGTGACGCTGCCCAACTACCGCCTCGTCCCCGACACGCGCTGGATACTCGACGCCTCCCAGCGCGAGGTCGGCGCGCGGTCGGTCAAGCGCCGGCCCTACGGGGTGGCGCTGTTCTTCACGGACGCCAAGATGCTCAGGCGCTTCGGATTCGCGCAGGGCGCGAGCACGCTCGCCAACGTCCCGGACCCGGGCTTCGTGCTGGTGACGCGCAACCGCCGGTATGCCGCGTACGTGCGCTGCCGCGGTTAGGCGCAAACAGCACGCCCCCCTTCTCCAGTTCCAATTTATAGCCCCCGGGGGGGCTTGTTTCAAGCCCCGGGGTGTGCCGCATAATCGCCCGCCGCAAGCCGGAACCAACTGGAAACGGAGCAGCGAATGGGCAAGAGCGAGCACGCGGTGATCATCGCCGGAGGCGGTCCGACGGGCATGATGCTCGCGGCCGAGTTGGCGTTGGCCGGGGTCGATGTCGCGATCGTCGAGCGGCGCGCCGGCCAGGCCCTCGACGGCTCGCGCGCGGGCGGCCTGCATGCACGCACGATCGAGGTCCTCGATCAGCGTGGAGTCGCCGATCGGTTCCTCTCAGAGGGGCAGCTGGCTCAGGTCGCGGGGTTCGCGTCGGTCCGCTTGGACATCAGCGACTTTCCCACCAGGCACCCGTACGGGCTCGGGCTGTGGCAGAACCACATCGAGCGCATTCTGGCCGGGTGGGCCGGAGAGCTTGCGGTTCCGATCCATCACGGACGCGAGGTCACGGGCTTCGAGCAGGACGACACCGGCGTCGACGTCGCGCTCTCCGACGGCGCGTCGCTGCGTGCGGAGTATCTCGTCGGGTGCGACGGAGGACGCAGCGTCATCCGTAAGGAGGCCGGCATCGCGTTCCCCGGATGGGATCCGACGACGAGCTGCATGATCGCCGAGGTCGAGATGACCGAGGAGCCCGAACTGGGCACCCGCCGCGACGACACGGGCATCCATTCCCTCGGCCGGCTGGAGTACGAGATCCGTGACGGCGAGGTCATCTACGTGCCTGGGGGCCCGGTGCGGGTCATGGTCACAGAGCAGCACGTCGGGAACACCGGTGAGCCGAGCCTGCGGGATCTGAGCGAGGCGATCATCACCGTCTACGGAACCGATTACGGACTCCACAGTCCCACCTGGATCTCGAGGTTCACCGATATGACCCGGCAGGCCGCGGCCTACCGCGACCGACGGGTGCTGCTGGCCGGCGACGCTGCGCACGTCCATTCCCCGGTTGGCGGGCAGGGCCTCAACACCGGTGTGCAGGATGCGGTGAATCTGGGATGGAAGCTGGCCCAGGTCGTCAACCGGACAGCGCCGGAGAGCCTGCTCGACACCTATCATGCGGAGCGCCACCCGGTTGCCGCTCGCGTGCTGCGCAACACGATGGCGCAGACCGCGCTCCTTCGCCCCGGCGACCGCATCAAGGCCTTGAACGAGACCATGTCCGAGCTGCTGAGCATGGACGAGCCGCGTAGGCGGTTCGCCGCGATGATGTCCGGCCTGGACATCCACTATGACCTCGGCGAGGGACACCCGCTGCTCGGGCGCCGCATGCCCGATCTGGACCTCGTGACCGCCGGTGGCCCGCTCCGGGTGTTCGAGCTGCTGCACGGCGCCAAGCCGGTGCTGCTCAACCTCGGTGAGCCCGGCGGCCTGGACATCACTCCGTGGGCCGACCGGGTCCAGCTGATCGATGCTGAATGCGCCGGCCCGTGGGAGCTTCCGGGGCTTGGGACGGTCACCGCCCCCACCGCCGTGGTGATCCGGCCCGACGGATACGTCGCCTGGGTGGGAGACCCGACCCGGCTGGGACTCGCTGACGCACTGACCGCCTGGTTCGGACCGCCCGGTGCGGCAGCGCGCCCGTCCTAGGCGTCGCGCGCGATCCCGAGCCGCTCCAGGCCCTCCCAGAGGGGGCCGTTCTGCACCCGCGCCGTCTGGCCGAGCGCCCACTCGCGCAGCTCCATGTCGGGTGCCGACCGCGCTCCCGCGTGCTCGAGCAGCGCGGCGGCGAAGGCCTGCGGATCGGCTGCCACGCGGACCGCGCGATCCCACGTGCGCACGCCGGCGAGGTCCGGCGTCACCGTGTGGCGCCCCAGCCGCGCGTACTTGAGGATCCGGTAGGGCAGCCCCGCGTCGTTGAACGGCTCCACCTTGAACGGCACGATCCCGACGTCCGCGGCGAGGATCAGCCGCGCCGCCGCCGCGTCGTCCTGGGCGCCGAGCCAGACCAGCGACGGATGCTCGCGGCAGGCGGCGAAGTCGGCGTCGCCGGCGCACTCGTCCTCGTGCCACTCCCCGACGAGCAGCAGCACGAGCCGGTCGCCGAGCTCGTCAGCCACCGCTCGCAGCAGCCCCCAGTCGGTGCGCCAGCCGAGATGACCGAGCGACACCGCGACCACGTTCCCCTGCGGATCGGGGGCGGGAAAGGCGTCGGCGGCGAGGCCGACGAGCGTCGCCTCGCGTCCGGCGTCGTGCTCGATCGCCGCGAGCTTCCCGCTCGCCACGAACGTCAGCGACGAGGCCTCGGCGGCACGCTCGTGCATGTGCGCCAGGCGCACGCGCAGGGCGGGCGAGGCGTCGTAGGCCTCCTCGTAGCGGTCCCAGCGCCCGTACCAGAGCTCCGCTCCGGGGCACAGCGCCAGCATCGACCGCCCGAGCGGCTCCTGCAGCGGATGGAAGATGACGATCGCCCGCGGCTCGCCGAGGTTGCGCCGCAGCGTTCGCACGAGCCGCCGCGCCTGGCGGGCACCGACGCGCCGCACCATGAACTCGGGCATGCGCCCGAAGATCCCGTACGGGACGCGCGGCGGATCGACGGCCACGACGTGCGGCGCGCGCAGCAGATCTTCGGCCTGCTCACGCAGGATGAACCGCTCGAGCTCACGCGGAAGCAGCAGGACGCCGATCGGGGGGCGCGCATTCGGGGTGGGCGAGGCCACGAGCGCGCACCCTACTCAGACCCGGCGACCGCGCCCACCGCACCGGTGGGTACCGTGCCCCGGCGGATGGAGGGTCAGCTCAAGCGCCTCGCCACGTCCGGGCTGGCCTACCAGGCCTCGAGCCTGCTCGCCGCGTTCCTCGCGCTGTTCACGTTGCCGCTGTACACGCGGCACCTGACCGAGGCCGAGTTCGGCTACGCGGAGACGCTGCTGACGCTCGTGATCCTCACGAGCATCCTCCTGCGCTTCGGCATGGGTGAGGCGTTCGTGCGGCTGTGGTTCGACGACGAGCACGCCGGCCGCCGCCGGCGCCTGGCCCGCACGACGACGGGGTTCGTCCTGATCAGCACCACGGTGGCGCTCGTCGCCGGCGTGCTGCTTGCGGGCCCGCTGTCGCAGCTGATCCTCGGCACCCGCGACGCGACGCTGATGGCGTTCGGGGTCTTCGGGATCTGGGCGTTCACGAACCTCGAGATGGCCTACGCGCTGCTGCGCGTCGAGGAGCGCCGGCGCACGTACCTGCGCGCCGCGGTCGCGAACGTCGTGCTGACGGTGCTGCTGACCGTGCTGCTGGTCGTCGTGCTCGACGAGGGCGCGCGCGGGTACGTGCTCGGCAACTACGCCGCCTCGTTCGTCATCCTGATCGCGCTCTGGGTGCTGGCGCTGCGCGACCACATCGGCATCCCGGACGTCCTGTCCCCGCTCGCCCCGCTGCTGCGCTTCGGTGGTCCCACGGTGCCCGCCGACTCCGCGGTGTTCCTGCTCAACGTGATCGACCGCGCGTACCTGCTGCGCGTCGAGAGCCCCGCGGCGGCCGGGCTCTACTCCGTCGCGATCAAGCTGGCGACGGCGGTGATCGTCGCGGTCCGCGGGTTCCAGCTCGCGTGGCCGCCGCTCGCCTACTCGGTTGAGGACGACGCGCAGGCCGGCCGGCTCTACGCGCGCGTGGCGAGCGCCTACCTCGTCGTGACGGGGGTCGCGGTCGCCGGGTTCGTGCTGCTCGGGCGCTGGGTCGTGCGGCTGCTGGCCGCGCCGTCGTTCTACCCGGCTCACGAGGCGCTGCCGTGGCTCGCACTGGGCTGGGCGCTCTATGGCCTGTACCTGCTGCTGGTCAGCATCGCCGGTCGCGCAAAGGTCACCATCCGCACGCTCCCGGCGGCCGCGGGCGGGCTCGTCGTGAACGTCGTCGTGCTCGTCTGGCTTGTCCCGGACCTCGGCATCGAGGGTGCGGCAATCGCGCTGTGCGTCTCCTACGTGGCGATGCTGATCCTGCTCTTCGCGCTGACCCGGGGCGTGTTCCGCGTCCCGTTCGAGTGGGGCCGCATCGCCGGGCTCGTGCTCGTCGCCGGCGGCCTGTCGGTCGCCGGGAACCTGCTGCTGCCGACCGCCGGGCTGGACGGCTTCGCGTCACGGCTGGCCGTGTTCCTGCTGATCCCGGGCGCGCTGCTGGTGACCCGCGTGGTGCTCCCCGACGAGCTGCGCCGGATCGTCGCGGGCCTGCGCGCGCTGCGTCAGAGCCGCGTGCCGCCGACGTTGTAGTCGCGGGCGGCCTCGCGCAGGCCCTCGCCCTCGTCGGGGTGCAGCGTGGCGCGGACGTGGCGGCGGTAGCGCCGCGGGTCGTGGCCGGGGAGCACGTATGCTGCGAGGGCACGCACGCCGTAGGCCCACGCCGTCAGCCAGCGCACGAGCGCGGCGCTCAGCGCCGAGTGGTGCTTGCGCATGTAGCGGTCGCGATTGCGGGAGAGCTCGACGATGCGCCGCTCGGGCACCGACCCGGTCGACAGCTGCTCGTGGTGGACGGCCTGCGCCGCAGGGACGTAGACGGTGTGCCAGCCGGCGTCCGCGAGGCGCTTGCAGAAGTCGACCTCGTCCGAGTAGACGAAGAAACGCGGATCGAACCAGCCGATCTCCCGCGCCGCCTGCGAGCGCACCAGCAGCGCGGCGCTCTGCGCCCAGTCGACTGCGCGGGACTCCTCGCCGCGGCTCTGCACCGTCGTCCAGCGATGGATGAAGAGCGCCGAGGCGAGCGCGCTGAGCGGCCCCGGGAAGCGCCAGGCGCTCGGCTGGACGCGGCCGTCGGGCCGCAGCAGCTGGGCGCCCGCGGCGCCCGCGCGCAGGTTGTGCTCGAGCTCGGCGTGCAGGGCGAGCGTCGCGCCGGGGAGCAGCTCGGAATCCTCGTTCAGCAGCAGGGCGTAGCGACCGTGCGCGGACTGCAGCAGCGTCGTGTCGTTCTCCGCCTTCCCGGTCCGCCGTTCACGCGTGATCACGCGGTCGACGGCGGGGTGATTGCGCGCCGCGCCGACCGAGCCGTCGGTCGATGCGTTGTCGAGCACGATCACCTCGGCGGGGAACGGCAGCGACTCGCGTTCGAGGGCGATCGCGTCGAGCGCACGGACCAGCAGCTCGCGCTGCTGGGTGTTCACGACGCAGTAGGTGACTTCGGCATCCGGCACGGACGGCAAAGATATGGCCCCTGTGCGCGTCCACGTCGTCGACCCCCCGGCCTACACCCCGCCCTATGACCACGCGCTGTGCGCCGCGCTGGCCCGCGCCGGTGCCCAGGTCACGCTGGTCACGAGCCCGTTCGCCTACGGCGCCGTCGCCGCGCCTGAGGGGTACCGCGTCGAGCAGTCCTTCTACGCTCGCGGGCCGCAGGCTCCGGGTGGACGGGCCCGGCAGGTCGCGCGCCTGGCGCAGCACGTGCCGGACATGCTGCGCTACCGGCGCCGCGCCGCACGCGAGGCGGACGTGGTCCATCTGCAGTGGCTGAGCGTGCAGCAGCTCGACCAGCGGCTGCTCCCACGTGGCATCCCGCTCGTGCTCACTGCCCATGACGTGCTGCCGCGCGAGCCGACCCCGGGGCAGCGCGACGCACAGCGCCGCCTCTACGAGCGCGTCGACGCGGTCGTCGTGCATTCCGAGCACGGACGCGACCGGCTCATCGACGAGGGCGCCGTCGACCCGGCGAAGGTGACGGTGATCCGGCACGGAGCGTTCACGCACCTGCTCGACGTCCCGGACGCCAAGCCGCTGAGCGGTGAGCTCGCCGGCGTGCGGGTCCCCATCGTCCTGCTGTTCGGTCTGATGCGGCCGTACAAGGGGATCGACGTCGCGCTCGAGGCGTGGCGCGGGATCACGGGCGCCGAACTGTGGATCGTCGGCATGCCGCGTATGGACACGACGGCGCTGAAGGCCGCCGCCCCGCCGGGGGTGCGCTTCATCGAGCGGTTCGTGACGGACGTCGAGCTGCCCGCGTTCTTCGCGCGCGCCGACGTCGTGACGCTCCCCTACCGTGAGATCGACCAGTCGGGCGTGCTGTTCACGGCGCTGGCGTTCGGCCGGCCGCTGGTCCTGACCGACGTCGGCGGGTTCGGCGAGGTCGCGCGCGCCGGCGCGGCGCTGCTCGTCCCGCCCGGAGATCCAGTGGCCCTCCGCGAAGCGCTGAGCGGGCTGCTCGCGGATCCGGTCGCCCGTACCACGCTCGGCGACGCCGCCGCGCGCGCGGCCCGCGAGGACTACGGCTGGGACCCGATCGCCCGCGCGCACCTGGACCTCTACGAGCGGCTGCGCGCGTAGTGGTGCGTCAGACTCGACAGCGGGCATGAGCGCGCTGAAGGCCATCTTCTGGGGCTCCGCCGGGCTGCTCGTCTACGCGCAGGCCGGCTACCCGCTGCTGCTCGCCGCGCTGGCCCGTGCGCGCGGCGCTGCGGGCGCCCCTGAGCGGCCCGCCCCGCCGGCGCCGGCGGACGAGCCGCACGTCACGCTCGTGATCGCCGCCCACCGCGAAGGCGACGTGATCGCGGCGAAGGTCGCCAACGCCCGCGCGCTCGACTGGCCGGCGGACCGTCTCGAGGTGCTCGTCGCCTGTGACGGGTCGCCCGACGACACGCCCCAGCGCGCGCGCGACGCGGGCGCGGACGTCGTGCTCGAGCTGCCGTGGGGCGGCAAGGTCCGCGCGCAGGACGCGGCCGTCCAGGCCGCCGACCCGCGCAGCACCGTGATCGCCTTCAGCGACGCCAACTCCGCCTGGGAGCCTGATGCGCTGCGGGCGCTGGTCGCGCGGCTGCGCGCGGCGCCCGACGTCGCCTATGCCTGCGGGCAGGTCCGCTTCGTGAATCCGGGCGACGGCACGAACCAGGAGGGGCTCTACTGGCGGATGGAGATGTGGATCCGCGCGCTCGAGTCGCGCCTGGCGAGCGTCACCGGCGGGAACGGCGCGATCTACGCGCTGCGGCGCGAGGACTACATCGAGGTCGATCCCGTGATGGGTCATGACCTGTCGTTCCCGTTCAACCTCGTCAAGCGCGGGCGCCGCGCCCTCTACGAGCCGGCTGCGCGTGCGACGGAGAAGATGGTGCCCTCGATCGAGGGCGAGTTCACGCGCAAGCGGCGGATGATGAGCCACGCCTGGCCGATCGTCCTGCGCGGCGGGATGCTGTCGCCGAAGGGCTATCCGCCGCGCTACGCGCTGATGATCGCCTCGCACCGCGTGCTGCGCTACGCCGCGCCGTTCCTGCACGTGGTCTGTCTGGTCGCGAACGCGGCGCTGCTCGGCGAGGGAGCGATCTACGTTGCCGCGTTCGCGGTCCAGCTGGCGCTGCTCGCGGCGGCGGCCGCCGGCGGTGTCGTGCCCGCCCGCCCGCTGCTCGTCGCCCGCTACTACGTGCTGACGAACGCATCGATCGCCGCCGGCCTCTACGACCACCTGCGCCACGGGACGCCTGCCGGCTGGGCGCCGCCGGAGGGCACGCGCTGATGCGCCGCGCGTTCGACATCGTCGCGTCGGCCGCCGGCCTGCTCGTCGCGTCGCCGTTTCTGCTCGCCGCGCTCGTCGCGATCCGGATCGAGTCGGCGGGCTCTCCGATCTACCGCCAGCGCCGCGTCGGCCGGGACGCGCAGGAGTTCGACGTGATCAAGCTGCGCACGATGGTCTCGGGTGCCGAGCGGATGGGCGCGGGACTCGCGGTCAGCGAGGCCGACACCCGCATCACGCGCGTCGGGCGGCTGCTGCGCCGGACCTCGCTCGACGAGGTGCCCAACCTCGTCAACGTCCTGCGTGGCGAGATGGCGATCGTCGGCCCGCGCCCGACGGTCCCGGTGCAGGTCGAGCAGTACGACGAGCGCCAGCGCGGACGTCTGGCGGTCCGCCCCGGCATCACCGGCTGGGCGCAGGTGAACGGGCGCACCGAGCTGCCGTGGAGCGAGCGGATCGAACTCGACCTCTGGTACATCGAGCACCGCACCTGGGCGCTCGACCTGAAGATCCTCTGGCGCTCGCTGCGGATCGTCGTCGGCGGCGACGGGCTGTACCGCGGGGACGGCCCCGCATGGCGAGGCTAGCCGGGACCACCCACACCCGAACGTCCCGGAGTGCGTCCTGGAGCGCGCACTCCGGGACGTTCGTTGCTTGCGTCGACGCTACGCGGCAGACCGCTTGCGAGCCCGCGGCTTGGCCGCCCGCTTCCGCGGAGGGCCATCAGTCCGGCTCTGCCGGCCGGTCCTGCCGGGGGGCCGTACCCAGCACTCGTCCACGAACGCCGCGATCTCCGCCGTCAGCCGCTCGGGCCGCACGCGCATCTCGACGATCGACTCGGCCTCGACGAGCCGCGCGTTCGGAAGCTCCTGGACGAGCGCGCCTGCGTCGGTGAACGGGTGGATCGGATCGTTCGGGTGGCCGACGACGAGCGCCGGCACCGCGATCGTCCTGCGGACGTCCGTCGGCGGTCCGATGCGCCCGAAGAACAGGCCGCGAAGCACCGCGAGCGATGACCCCGGCGGATCGCGCGGCCAGTCCATCAGCATGTCGAGCGCCGGCACGCGCGAGGTCGGCACGGCGTTCGCGACGGCGTTCATCACGCGCATCGCCGGCGCCGCGAATCGCATCGCGAGCATGAACGGCAGGAACGCCGCACCGGCGCCGAGGATCGCGTTGTCGAGCACCGGCATCTCGATGACCAGGCCGCGGATCCGCTCGGGCGCGAGCACCGCCGCCTCGAGCGCCGAGTTGGCGCCGAGCGACGTGCCCTGGACGACGGCCTGCTCGACGCCGAGGTGGTCGAGCAGCGCAAGGATCTCGCGACCGAACTCCTGCATCGAGTAGGCGGTCATCGCGTCGGGACGGTCGGAGTCCCCGTGCCCGAGGAAGTCGAGCGAGACGGCACGGTGGCCGCGCTCGGCCAGGCGCCGGGACAGCGGCCTGTGCATCTTGCGGCTCATCAGCAGACCGTGGGTGAGCACGACGGTGTGCTCACCGTCGCCGATCACGTCGTAGGCGAGGCGGTGCCCGTCGTGCTCGAATGAGCCCGCGACGCGCTCCAGGTCGCTCACGCGCCCTTCCCTTCGGCGATCGCCTCGGCCGTGCGCAGTGCAAGTGCCATCGTCGTGAGCATGGGGTTCGTGCCGGACGCGGTCGGGAAGCCACTCGCGTCACCGATCCAGACGCCGGGTGTGTCGTGGAGCTCGCCCCAGCCGTTCGCGACACTCGTGGCGGGGTCCTTGCCCATCCGCGCCGAGCCCATGTGGTGCAGGCTGAAGGTGGCGTGCTCGTAGGGCTCCAGCGAGCCGCCGCGGACCTTCGCGATGTAGTCGTCGATGCTCTCGCCGGAGTCACGGCTCCACGGCTCGAGCGAGCGGTGGAAGGTCGCGACGCCGTTCGCGCCCGCGGCGTCGTGCAGGCGCACGAGCTCCTCGAGCCCGTCGATGAAGATCCGCCGGTCGAGCTCGTCGTCGAACGCGTACTCGTGCACGGGGTTCCCGGCCTCGTCGATGGTCACGCGCCCGTGTCCGCGGTCGCGGATCAGCAGCACGAACGCCGCCGTGTTCGGGCTCTTGGCCATCAGCTCCTTGTGGGCCTCCCCGCCGTGCCAGGGAATGGCGGCACCGTTGACGCCGGGCGAGGCGTGTGAGGTCTCGATCAGGTAGCCGTAGCCGTCCTCGACGTTGGCCATCGCCGTCGACAGCCCCGACTGCGGCGGACCCCACCAGCCCTTCTGACCCTCGTCGTAGAAGCCGGCGACGGCGGTCGCAGGATGCAGGCGCAGGTGGTCACCGACGGCCGGCCCGCCGATGCCGCTGCGCAGCAGCACGGCCGGCGTGTCGAGTGCGCCCGCGGCGACGACGACGGTCCCGGCGTTGACCCTCACCCGCGCGGTGCGGCCGTCGGCGTCGGTGTAGGTGCCCTCGACGCCCGCGGCGCGTCCACCGGCCACGAGGACGCGCTCGACGCGGCAGTCGACGACGAACCGCGCGCCCGCGTCGGCGGCGTCCTGCAGCCACGTCTTCTGCGTGCCGTTCTTCGCCCCGCTGACGTCACCGAAGCCCATCAGCCCCGCGAGGTCGGCGTCGTAGCTCCCCTCGTCCGCGTTGCGCGTGATCCGCTGGAAGCTGTGCCCGCGCGCCTCGCAGGCCCCCTTGAGCGTCTCGGTCACCGGGTTCCAGTCCGAGCAGCGGTCGGTGACGTTGACCCGCTCACTGGCGGCGTCGAGGATGCGGTCGAACTCCGGCCCCGCGAGGCCCGCGAGGCCATGCTCGTGTTCCCACTCCTCGCGCACCCACGGATACGGGCGCAGGCAGTTCGTCCAGTTGACGGTCGAGCCGCCGCCGAGGTTGGAGCCCGTCATCAGTGCGATGCGGCCGTCCGCGGTTCCGGACAGCCCGCCCGCGCGGTAGAGGTTCTCGTAGGCCCACAGCTCGAGCTGGTTGAAGTCGGCCTCGTTGTAGTAGCCGCCGGCCTCGAGCACGACGACGTCCTTGCCGTGCGTCGCGAGGTATCCGGCGACCACGCCGCCGCCGGAGCCCGAGCCGATCACGACCACGTCGGCGGTCAGCGTGAGGTCCTCGGCTTCGGGGCGCGTCACCGTGATCGTCTTCGGTGCCTCCTCGGCCGACGGCGGCGCCGCGCGCGGACCGGGGTACCCGATCGCCTCCCAGTTGGGGTTGCGTCCGGTGGACGGATCGGGCAGCGCGTAGAAGAGCAGGTGCGTCAGGCCCTTCAGCGACCCCAGGCCTGCGAGCGCGTCGGGCCCGGAGTCCATGAATGCCTTGACGATCGCCTCACGTGCCGGCGGCGGCGCCTCGACAAGGCCCTGGGCGGCGAGCGCGTCGAGCAGCTGGCGCAGACCGTCGAGCTGCTCCTCGGGGACGAGCCCGCCGGACAGCCGCTCCTCGATGATCGCGGGGATCTGCAGGTCCGAGGCGCTGCGGGCCCAGAACCCGGTCGGGTCCTCGTCGCGTTCGACCGGCGCGGCGAACGTGTCGCACAGCGCCTGCAGCGCCGCGCGCTGGACCTCGGACAGGACGACGGTGACGGCCATGCGATTGCTCCTCCAGGTGACGACCCGGGCGCCGGGACACCTCGTGACAGGGTGTCGAGGCGCCGCAGTCTACGCCGGTGGCGGGCTAGGGGCCACCGATACGATCCGCCCGACGTCACGGAGAGAGACTTGTCGACATGCGCACGCACCGAATACCCGCGTACACCGCGATCCTGGTCGCCGTCCTCGTCGGGCTGATGGCGTCGCCGGCGCTGGCGATCAACCCCGAGGACGCAGTCACCGGAACGAGTAACAGCAGCAACTGGTTCTCCGGCAGCCTGATCCAGCAGCCCGGCCTGAACTGCGCCACGGCGATCCTCGGCGAGCCGTACACCGAGATCATGGTGTCCGGGATCGCGGCCTACGGCGGCGCGCCCGGTGGCGGCATCCCGAAGGTCGGCGACGGCTACTGGACGTCCTTCCTGATCTCGGTCCCGGGCAACCCGTGCGGGCCGGGGTCGTCGTCGATCCAGACCGAGCTGGTGCTCCCGCCGCACACCCAGGTCGACGCCGCGCGCCCGATCCGCTGCTTCGGCGAGCCGCGCGGTCAGAACACGTTCATCGAGCTGACCGAGGGCTCCTGGAACGCCTTCGGGCAGAGCGGCCCATACTGCCCGACCGCGCCGTCCGCAGCGGTCTACAACCAGGGCGCGCTGTCGTTCGGCTTTCGCCCGATCGCCAGTGGGCAGCTCTTCCAGATCTTCGTTCCGGTGAAGTCGACCAGCGAGCTCGTGGGGGCCGGCACGTCGCCGGCCGACGGCTTCCGTTGGCTGACGACGGCGACTGGCGTCTACGCGAACCCCGGCCTCAGCACGGTCTGGGCGACGGTGTTGCCAGGTGGTCTCCCGAGCGGCCCGAACGTGTACTTCACGGGGCCGGCCGCGATCCCATTCTGGAGCACCGCGTCCGGGACGCCGGATGCTGCGCGCAACCGCGTCGAGTTCTTCGCGAACCTGTCCACTGCCGGGTTCGGCGGGTCGTTCTGCTTCGACATCAAGCGTCTCGACACGATGGCGCAAGTCACGGATTGCCCGTTCGCCAAGGCGAACGGCGGGTGGAACGACGCGATCCCGGCAGGCGGGAACGGGCTCTTCAAGGTGCAGGCCAGCGGTGACGCACTGGGCCCGAACGGCGGCTACGCTCCGTTCGCGTTCGATCCGCCGGGGACGCCGGGGAACCCCGCCGGGGAGTGGGACGTCCCGATGCGCATCACGTGGACGTTCGCCTACAGCAGTGGAGGACCCAAGACCGTCTCCAGGTCGGCCGACTTTCGCACGCTCGCAGGTCCCGACGGGGACGGCGACGGCGTCCCGGACACGGCGGACGCGTGTCCGGCCGCCAAGGGCACACTGAGCAACGGCTGCCTGCCGACCGCGGAGGCCGATCCCGACAAGGACGGGGTGTACGGCGCGGCGGACCTGTGTCCCACGACCGACGGAGCGGGCGCGCCCAACGGCTGCCCCGGAGGGACGCCCCCGCCGGCGCCTCCGACTGGGCAGCCCGCGGGGGCGCTGCCCACGGGCGCCGGCCCCGGCGCCACGGCAGCAGCGCTCTCGGGCGCATTCGGCGTCAAGCGCGGAGCCGTGTTGCGGCGCGCCGGTCTCGCCAAGGGACTGACCGTCAAGCTCACCTGCTCACGCGACGCCTCGGCACGCGTGGACCTGACGGTCGCCAAGAAGGTTGCCAAGCGGCTCAAGCTGAAGGCGAACGGCTCGACGCTGCGCCTCGCAAGCGGGCGGGGGCCATGTCGTGCGGCCGGCGGAGGGGCGATCAAGCTCGCGCTTGCGAAGGCCGTTCGCGGCGCGGTCAGGCGCTCGAAGGGCAAGCTCGACGCGACGCTGACCCTGCGGCTCACGACGCCAGACGCCCCGGCCGTCGCGCGCTCAGTGGCCGTCAAGCTCGGGTGATGTGCAAAGCTCGATGACGCCCCCGTCAACTTTGCGCTAGCCTGCGCCGACCCCGCCTTCGTGCCGCTCCGGCGGCTCCGCCTCGTCCCCAGGAGGACCCCATGGCCAAGCAGTCCCGCATCCTCGTCGGCCAGGTTGCCGCGCTCACCGGCGGCGGTCGCGGCATCGGTCGCGCCACGGCGCGCGCACTCGCGCGCGAAGGCGTGAAGGTCGCGATCGGCGATCTCGATGTCGAGTCCGCGAAGAAGGTCGCCGAGGAGCTCGGCGGCGGCGCGATCGGCGTGCACCTCGACGTCACCGACCGCGACTCGTTCGCCGACTTCATCGCGCAGGCCGAGGAGCAGCTGGGCCCGGTCGACATCATCATCAACAACGCCGGGATCATGCAGCTCGGCCGCTTCGTCGACGAGGACCTCGCGACGACCAAGCGGATGATCGACATCAACATCTACGGCGTCCACTACGGGTGTGAGCTGACGCTGCCGCAGATGCTCCAGCGTGGCCGCGGCCACATCGTCAACGTCGCCTCGTCGGCCGGCAAGGCCGGTTACCCCGGCGGCGTCACGTACTGCGGGACCAAGCACTACGTCGTCGGGATGAGCGAGGCGCTGCGCTGGGAGACGCGCGGCACCGGGGTCGAGGTCTCGTGCGTCATGCCCGTCGTCGTGCAGACCGAGCTCGGCTCGGGCCTGCAGCAGACGCGCGGCGTCAAGCACGTGCAGCCCGAGGACGTCGCAAACGAGATCGTCTCGGCGCTCAAGCACCCGCGCTTCGACGTGTACGTCCCGCGCTCGGTCGGTCCGCTGAACCAGTTCAGCGCCGCGATCCCGCGCCGCGGCCGCGAGGCGATCGCACGTGCGGTCAAGGCCGACAAGGTGCTCATGGACGTCGACCAGGACGCGCGCGCCGCCTACGAGCTGCGCGCATCACACTCGACGACCGCCGAGCTCACGGACGCGCAGAAGAAGCAGCTCGAGCAGAGCTCGAAGTCCTGAGGCTTCAGGCGCGCGAGATCAGCCGCGGCTGCACTTCGCGACGCCGCCGGCGTCGCGGGCGCACGCCCGGCGATGGGATCTGCAGGGTGACCAGCGCGCCACCCTGAGGTGCGTCGCCGATGCGGATGCAGCCGCCGTGTGCGCGCACGGCGTCGCTGGCGATGCTCAGGCCGAGGCCGGCGCCGCCCGCGGAGTGCTCGTCGCTGACCGCCTGCGTCCGCGCGCGCAGCACCGAGCGGCGCTTCGACAACGGGATGCCCGGGCCGTCGTCCGCGACGTCGATGCTCACGTGCCGCAGGCCGACGTGGACGCTCACGTGCACCGGGCCCGTGCGGGCATGGCGCAGCGCGTTGTCGATCACGTTCTGGAGTGCGAGCTCCAGGTCGGCGCTGCCGGCAAGGACGTTCGCCGAGCCCGGGCAGTCGAAGGTGAGCTCGGCGCCGCGCGCGTGGGCGAGCGGCCGGAAGCGCTCGACGACCCCACGCGCCAGAGCGGTCACGTCGACCGGCAAGGACTGGACCGGAGCCGCATGCATCAGGCCGTCGACATGACGCCCCATGCGGCTCGCCGTGTCACGGATCTGATCGATCTCCACGAGCTGGTCACGGTCGACGAGCGTCGACGCCAGCCGTTCGCAGTGCGCCAGGATCAGCGCGAGCGGCATGCGCAGATCATGCGCCACCTCGGCAACTCGTCGATCCCCCGTGCCGGCTTCCCCCCAGGCACCTGCATGCATCTTGTATCCCCCCGGATATGGTCGAACTGTCGTAGGTAGGTCATCCCGACGTACCCGACAACGAGATCACACACTAACCGTCCGGGTCGCACGAGGTGAAATTCCTCACCCGTGCTCCAAGCGCCGGTGCACCCGCCCACACCCGGACATTCCCCCCGGGACGCGGCGTGCCGCGAGTGATCATTCCAGCTCCGGCGAGGTCGGTCGGGACCCGTCTTCGCGATTTCAAGCGCGTCGCGGATCCATCTCGGCTCTGCCGGCGACGTCGTCTGGCGGCCCTCCGCGGTCCCCCCTGGAGGGTCGCCCGTCGACGCCGAACAACCGCCGGGCGCTGAAATGCGTCCATTCAGCGCTGGACGTACGCGTCGCGATGCGCAACTATGCTGTGCTATCCCTCCGCCATAGGGGGGAAACGATCCGGGGGGACCGGCGGTGAAGGCAGCACAGCAGAGCGTCACGCTCGCGGAGACGCGCGTGGCGGACGAGGACCCTGTCATCGAGCAGCGCGCTCGCGTGCTGCTGGTCGACGACGACTCGATGGCGCGGCGCGTGGTTCGCGACGCACTCCAGGAGGTCGGCTACGTCGTCATCGCCGAGGCAGCCGGTGGTCGTGAGGGCGTGGAGCTCAGCCTCTACTACCACCCCGACGTCGTCGTGATGGACGTCGCGATGCCCGGGATGGACGGGCTCGAGGCGACGCGCAAGATCGTCGCCGGCGATCCGTCGATCAAGGTCGTGCTGCTGACGTCGTCCGACGATGAGGCGGTCGCGCTCGCCGGGCTGCGTGCGGGGGCGGTCGGCTTCGTCTCGAAGGACATCGACATCGGGGCGCTTCCGCGCGTCCTGGACTCCGCCCACCGCGGGGAGGCGGTCGTCAGCCGGCGGCTGACCATGAAGCTGATCGAGTCGATCAGGACGATGCGCCCCGACGGTGGCGGCATGCGGCCCGTCCGCAGCCCGCTCACCTCGCGTGAGTGGGAGGTCCTGGACCTGCTCTGCGACCGGCGCTCGACCGAGGAGATCGCCGACGAGCTCGTCCTGTCGATCGAAACGGTCCGCTCGCACGCCAAGAACATCCTGCGCAAGCTCGGCGTGGGCTCGCGCCACGAGGCCGTCGCGGCGGCCGCCCACCTGCGCGCGGGCACCACCTCAGGCTGACGACACCGTCAGTCCCGCGCCTGGGTGAGAAATCTCCCCGGCGCGGGTCACGCTCCTGACCTTCGGGGGGCTAGGGGTTCCTCGCCTTCGAAGCAAAGTTCACCCTGCTGACGGGCCTCGGAGGCTCGACTATCGATGCGGGCCAGAACGGCAACGGAATAGCCGCGCTGGCAGGTCGCACGATTCGGGGGGATCAGATGGTTGGGGTAGTTGGGCTCGGCTATGTCGGGCTGCCACTTGCAGTCGCTTTCGCTGAGGCCGGTGAGCATGTCGTCGGCGTGGATGTCAATCCGCGAAGGATCGCGGACCTGCGCGCCGGACGCTCGTACATCGAGGACGTCCCGGACGCGGCGATCTCCGGTTGCGGGGACCGCCTGCGGGCGAGCACCCGCGCCGCGGACCTCGCGCTCGCCGACACGGTCATCCTCTGCGTCCCGACGCCGCTGACGCCCAACCGCGAGCCCGACCTGAGCCCGCTGATCGACGCCGCGTCGACGCTCGCGTCGATCCTGCAGCCCGGTCAGCTGGTGATCCTCGAGTCGACCACGTACCCGGGCACGACCCGCGAGCGCCTGATTCCCGTGCTCGAGGAGTCCGGCCTGGAGGCCGGCCGCGACTTCCACGTCGCCTTCTCGCCCGAGCGCGTCGATCCGGGCCGCACCGACTACACGCTGCGCACGACGCCGAAGATCATCGGCGGCCACACCGAGGCCTGCGCCGATGCCGCCGAGCATCTCTACGCGCTGGTCTGCGACACGGTCGTGCGCGTCTCCTCGCCGGAGGCCGCGGAGATGTCGAAGCTGCTCGAGAACATCTTCCGCTCGGTCAACATCGCGCTCGTCAACGAGCTGGCCGAGCTCGCGGACCGCATGGGGCTCGACATCTACGAGGTCGTCGATGCCGCAGCAACCAAGCCGTTCGGCTTCATGCGCTTCGATCCGGGCCCCGGCATGGGCGGCCACTGCCTGCCGGTGGACCCGTTCTACCTGACCTGGAAGGCCCGCGAGTACGACTTCGCGACCGAGTTCATCGAGCTCGCCGGCAAGGTCAACCAGCACGCCCCGTACGTCTCGGTCGAGCGCGTCGAGCGCGCCCTGAACGACCTCGGGCGCTCCGTCCGCGGGTCGCGGATCGCCGTGCTGGGCGTCAGCTACAAGGCCGGCGTCGGCGACATCCGCGAGTCGCCCGCGCTGAAGATCATCGCCCGGCTGGGCCGGCTCGGCGCGTCGGTCGTCTATCACGACCGCTTCGTCCCGTCACTGCCCGCGTTCGGCGTCGAGAGCGTGTCGCTCGACGACGCCCTGCAGGGTGCAGACCTTGCGGTGATCGTCACCGCCCATCCCGACATCGACTACCGCGCCGTGGCCGAGCGCCTCCCGGTGGTCGACCTGCGCGGAGTCCTGCGCGACACCCACGCAGTCGCACGCCCGGCGCGCCGTTTCACGCCGGTGTCCATCTCGACGGCCGACGCGGCCTGAGGAGTTCGTCATGAAGCGCCTGATGATCATCGCCGACCACTCGCTCGTGGTCCACGCCATCCGCCTCGCACTGCGCCAGACGGCAGGTCTCCAGGTGGTCGGCTTCGTCGACGGCCGCCAGTCCGCCGAGGGGCACCTCGACGACCTGCGCCCGGACGTCGTCCTCGTCGACGACATGCAGGACCCGGCCGACGCGCTGCTGCGGCTGCGCGAGGTTCGCGACACGACTCCCGACGCGAAGGTCCTGCTGCTCACCCTGCGCATGGAGGACGAGTGGCTCGAGCAGGTCTTCCAGGCCGGCGCCGAAGCCGTCATCTCCAAGGCCGTCCACTCGGTCGCGCTCGGAACGCTGCTGCGTGAGGTCGTGCAGGGCAACATCGTCCAGCGCCACCGCTCCGAGCAGGCCGTCGGTACGCCGCAGGACTGCCCGCTGACCGGTCGCGAGCTGGAGATCCTGCGCCTCGCCGCCGAGGGGTACACCAACGGCCGCATCGCCCAGGAGCTGTGGGTCACCGAGCAGACGGTGAAGTTCCACCTCTCCAACACGTACCGCAAGATCGGCGTCGCCAACCGCACCGAGGCCAGCCGCTACGCGTACATGAACCACCTGATGGCTCCGGATGAGCAGCTTGCTTCCTGAGCAGATCATCGAGCGGCCCGTCGCGTCCGCCGAGTCCGAGCCGGGTGCAGCCGCCAAGGCGAGCCTGACCGTCGCCCCTGTGCCCGCGGCGGCCCGCCGTCGCGGCCGGCTGACCGGTGGGCGCGTGCGCGCGCTGGTGACGGCCGACGTGATCGCGGTGATCGCCGCGGCGCTCATCACCTACGTGGTCGCGCAGGCTGCGGCACCGCCGGCGATCGTCGCGCCCGACAATCTGTCGTTCGTGCTGCTGCCGGCGTTCGTCGCGATCTGGATCGCGGTGTTCGCCACCTACCGCCTCTACGAGAGCCAGACGCACGCGATCGCCCCGGCGAGCATCGACGAGGTCGGTCGCCTGTTCAACGCGCTGCTCGCGGGCTCGCTGCTGCTGCTCGTCGCCGGTCAGGTGCTCAAGCGCGCCACCGACTGGGCCGTCTACAGCCCGGCCGAGGCGCTCTTCTTCCTCAGCGCAGCGATCGTGCTGGTGCCGTCGCTGCGCGGCATCGTCCGCACCTGGATCCTGCCGGCGGTCATCCGCCCGCGCCGTGCGCTGATCGTGGGCTCGGGCCCTGTCGGCCAGCTCGTCGAGCGCAAGATCGTTGCGCACCCCGAGTACGGCCTGGACCTCGTCGGCTTCGTCGACGACGACGACCGCTCGGCGCTCGGCCGCACGACGGACCTGACGCGCCTCGTCGACGACCTCGAGATCGACTGGGTGCTGCTCGCGTCGAACGGCAACTCGTACGAGGCGACGCTCGATCGCGTCCGCGCCGTGCGTCGCCCGGACGTGCACCTGTCGATCGTCCCGAACTACTTCGAGCTGTTCGCGTCGAACGCGACGATCGAGGACATCGAGGGCATGCCGATCGTGAGCCTGCCGCCGATGAGCCTGTCGCGCAGCGCCCGCGCGCTCAAGCGCAGCTTCGACATCGTCGTCTCGGCCGCGGGGCTCTTCGTGCTCGCGCCGGTGCTGCTCGCGACCGCCGTGCTGATCAAGCTCGACAGCCGCGGCCCCGTGTTCTTCCGTCAGCCCCGCCACGGACGCGGCGGGCGCACGTTCCGGATCGTGAAGTTCCGCACGATGGTCGACGGCGCCGAGCAGCAGCGTTTCGGCCTGGCCGACCGCAACGAGATGGAGGGCGGTGGGCCGCTCTTCAAGATCAAGGAGGACCCGCGGATCACGCGCGTCGGCGGCGTGCTGCGCTCGTGGAGCATCGACGAGCTGCCGCAGCTGTGGAACGTCCTGCGCGGTGACATGAGCCTCGTCGGACCGCGCCCGTTCGTCGTCCACGAGTCCGAGCAGATCACGGGCTGGGCAGGTCGCCGGCTCGAGACCACGCCGGGCATCACCGGCCTCTGGCAGGTGCTCGGCCGCAACGACATCCCGTTCGACGAGATGGTCAAGCTCGACTACGTTTACGTGACCAGCTGGTCGCTCTGGTGGGACGTCAAGATCCTCTGCCAGACGATTCCCGTCGTCCTCGGCCGGCGGGGGGCGTACTGATGCAGGTCTTCGTCATCCCGGCGTTCAACGAGGAGCTGAACGTCCCGCGCCTGCTCGCCGACCTCGAAGGTCGCCCGGAGCTGTGGGAGGGCGGCTACGTGATCCTCGTCGACGACGGCTCCACCGACGGGACCGTCGCCGCCGCGCAGGCGCATGTGGGCGAGCTGCCGCTGATCGTCGCGCCGCAGATCCGCAACCAGGGTCCCGGCCGCGCGTTCGACCGCGGCTTCCGCATCGCGCTGGAGCTCTGCGACGACGACGACCTCGTCATCACGATGGAGTCCGACACGACGAGCAACCTCGACGCGCTGAGCGAGATGCTCACGTGCGCCCGTGACGGCGCCGACGTGGTGCTCGCGTCGCTCTGCGACGGGGCCGAGCTCGTCAACGTCGCCCGTCATCGCAAGGCGCTCTCGCATGCGGCCTCGTTCGTGATCCGGCGCGGGTCGGGACTCGACGCGCGCACGGTCTCCTCGTTCTTCCGCGTCTACCGCTCGGGCATGCTGCGCGCGGCCTACGCGAAGTTCGGCGACGATCTGATCCGCGAGCCCGGCTTCGCCTGCAAGGCGGAGATCCTGATCAAGCTCGACCGGATGGGCGCCGCGATCGCGGAGGTCCCGGTCTCGGTCGACTGGAGCAGCCGCGAGGGCGAGAGCAAGCTGCGCGTGCTTCCGACGATGCGCGGCTACGCGCGCGTCATGGCGCGTCAGGCGACGGCGAAGGGACGGGCCACGTGAGCGCACCCGAGACACGCCCGCCCGCAAGCGTGGGCATCGTCGGCGGCGGCCTGCTCGGCCTGACCGTCGCCTACCGTCTGGCCTGCGAGGGCAACGCGGTCACCGTCTATGAGCGCGACGCGGTCCTCGGCGGACTCGCCGGCGCGGCCGTGCTCGACGGCATCCCCGTCGACCGCTACTACCACGTGACGCTGCCGACCGATGACCGGATCATCGGCCTCGCCGCCGAGCTGGGCCTCGGCGAGGACCAGTTCCGCTTCCGGCGGATCGGGAGCGGCTTCTACCACGAGGGCCGCCTGGCGTCGATGTCCACGCCGCGCGAGCTGCTGACCTTCCCGGGCCTCGCGGTCCGCGATCGCCTGCGTCTCGCCGCATTCGGAGTGCGCTGCGCGCTGCTGCGCGACGGCGCCCACCTCGAGGACATCGCGCTCGAGACGTGGCTGCGCGACGTGTCGGGCGATCGGCTCTGGGAGCAGGTCTGGCGTCCCCTGCTGGACTCCAAGTTCGACGGGCGCTACGGCGATCTGCCGGCGACCTACATGTGGGCGCGCATGCGCCGCACGGGTGGCACGCGCGACCGCCGCGGCCAGGAGGTCTACGGCTGGCTGAGCGGCGGCTACCAGTCGATCGTCGATCGCCTCGCGGTCGCGATCACCGAGCGCGGCGGGCGCATCCTGACGTCGACGCCGGTGCGCTCGATCCCCTCGCAGGGCGGGCGCCCGATCGGTGTGCTCACGCAGGACGGCCTGCAGGAGCACGACACGATCGTGACGACGCAGCTGCGGCCGGCGCTCGACGAGCTGCTCTCGGACGAGCTGCGCGCCGCGCTCGGCCCCGACCGCAACCGCTACCTCGGCGTCGTCTGCCTGGTCGCGCGCCTGCGCCGCAGCATCAGCCCCTACTACGCGCTGAACATCACCGACCGCCGGATCCCGCTGACGAGCATCGTCGAGACGACGCACGTGGTGGATCCCGAGCAGGTCGGCGGCACGCTGCTGTACGTCCCGCGCTACGTGGATCCGTCCAACCCGGAGCTCGAGCGCCCGTCGTCGGAGATCCGGCGCGAGTACCTCGCTCACGTGCAGACGATCTTCCCGGACTTTCGCGAGGACGACGTCCTCGCCACGCAGGTCGCCCGCGCGCGGGTCGCAGAGCCGGTCCACCCGATGGGCGAGCAGCCCCGGGTGCCCGACCTGTTCCCGGCGCCGGGGCTTGCCGTCGCTTCGTCAGCCCGGATCTATCCGGAGCTCGTCAACGGACAGGCGATCGTCGGCGTCGCGGATGACGTCGCACGCGCCGTTCTTGCTCAGCACATCCCAGTACAGCGGCAGGTAGAGGCCGCGTGATGCAACAGCCACAAGGAGGAAGTCCAATGAATCTGCCGACAACCGTCGGCGTCACCGGTGGAGCAGGGTTCGTCGGGGCCAACCTGACGGAACGTCTGCTCGCCGAGGGCTGTCGCGTCATCGCGGTGGACGACATGTCCGCCGCAAGTCTGCGCAACGTCGCAGACTTCCTTGACCATCCCCGGTACGAGCTGCACCAGTTCGACGCACGTGATGCGCGCAAGCTGCGGCGCACGTTCACCGGCTGCGACTCGGTCGTGGCGCTGGCCGCGAAGAAGATCCCGCGGTACGGCGGAGCGCTCGGGACCCTGACGGTCAACACCGAGAGCGCCCACGCGGCCTTCGAGGTCGGCATGGCGATCGGCGCACACGTCGTGTTCGCGTCCACGTCGGACGTCTACGGCAACGCCGTGCCGCCGTTCAACGAGGACGACGCGATCATCCTGGGCCCGTCGACGACGCGCCGCTGGGCCTACGCGGTCTCCAAGCTCTACGACGAGCATCTCGCGCTCGCGCTGGCCGAGGACCACAAGCTGCAGGTCACGATCCTGCGCCTGTTCAACTCGTACGGGCCGCGCGCCCATCCGAGCTGGTGGGCCGGCCCGACGTCGCCGTTCATCGAGAACCTGCTCGACGGCGGCATGATGGAGATCCACGGCGACGGTCGCCAGGTCCGCACGTTCACGTTCGTGGGCGACACGGTCGACGGCTTCGTCCGGACGCTCGCACGCCCCGAGACGGCGGGCGAGATCATCAACATCGGCGGTGACGAGCCCGTCTCGATCATGAAGCTCGCCGAGAAGACGCAGACCGCCCTCGGGATGACCGGTCCGCTGCGGGCGAAGATGCTCCCGGTGGAGCGCATCGGCGGGAAGTACCAGGACGTGCGCATCCGTATCCCGGACGTGGAGAAGGCGGCTCGGCTGCTGGACTTCCGCGCCACGGTCGGCCTGGACGACGGGCTTGCCGCGACGGTCGCCTGGCATCAGATGCTGCGCGCCGAGCGGGAGGCCGACGCTCAGGTCGCCGGAGTCGCGTGAGCACCGCCCGGGCGATCATCGAGTCGCGGCCGCGGATCTCGCGGCCGCGCCTCGAAGCCGTCGGCACGCGCGACGCTGCGCTGCTGTCGATCGGCACGCTCGCCTCGGGCATCCTCGCCTGGGTCTTCAACGTCGTCGCCGCGCGCGCCCTGGGCCCCGAGGCCTACGGCTCCGTGGCGGCGCTGTGGGCGGGCATGTTCCTGCTCGCCGTGCTGCTGTTCCGCCCGATCGAGCAGACCGTGTCGCGCGCGGTCGCCGAGCATGTCGCCACTGACGCCGACGCGCGCCCCAGTGCGCGCTCGGCGGCACGCCTGGCGGCGATCGTGCTCGGCCTCGTCACCGCGCTGATCGCCGCGTTCTGGGCGCCGATCACCGACAGCCTGTTCGGCGGCCGGGACGCGCTCACCGCCGCGCTCGTGATCGGGCTGGCGGGCTACGCCGCCTCGTTCTTCGTCCGAGGGCTGTGCGGTGGTGTGCGCTGGTTCGAGGGCTACGGCCTGGTGCTGCTCGGTGACGGCGGCATCCGCCTGCTGCTGGTCCTGCCGCTGCTGGTCGTCGCCTCGCCGACGATCGCGGCGATCGCCGTCGCCGGCGCCGCGGTCGGTGGGCCGCTGATCCCGTTCCTGTCAAGGCGCCGCACGGAGCTGCTCCAGATGAGGGGCCACGTGCCGGCCGACGACGGGCTGCCGCTCGGCCGCACGCTGCGCTTCGCGGCGCCGGCGGCCGTGATCGGCGGCTGCGAGCAGGTGCTCGTCAGCGGCGGGCCGATCCTCGTGCTGATCGCCGGCGGCCCCGGCGCCGCGGCCGAGGCCGGGGTGCTGTTCGCGGCGACCCTGCTCGTGCGCGCGCCGGTCTTCGTCTTCCAGGGTGTGGCGGCGTCGCTGCTGCCGAACCTCACCACGCTGCGCGCTCGCGGCGACGACGCCGGGCTGCACCGCGCGACGCTGCTGGTCGCCGGCGCGATGTGCGCGTTCTCCGTCGTGCTCGCCGGGCTCGCGCTGCTCACGGGCCGCTGGACGATGTCGCTGCTCTACGGCGCCGGCTTCGAGGCCGCGAGCACCGACCTCGCGCTGCTCGCCCTCGGCGTCGGTGCGTTCCTCGCGGCCGGCACGTTCTCGCAGGCGATGCTCGCCCGCGAGGAGAACAACATCGCCGCGGTCATGTGGCTGACGGGCGCGATCGCGTTCGTCACGATCGAGCTGGCCGTCTCGGGCACCGACTTCCACAAGGTCAGCCTCGCCTTCTCCGCCGCAAGCTTCATCGTCGCAACGCTGCTGTTCGCCACGGTGTGGCGCGCGGCGCGGCGGACGGTCGCAGTCGCCGCGGTCCCGCAGCCGTAGCCGCTCCGATCGAGGGGACGCAAAGTCCCGCGTCCCCTGGACGGGCTGGTCGTCAGTCCTGCGACTGATACGCCCCGGCGTCCGGCTGGTCACCGCGGCGCCGGCCGCGCAGGTCGGTGCGCGGATGATCGTCGGGGTCGGCGGCGCCGATCACCGTCGAGCCGGGCTGCGGCTGCCACCTGTGGGCGTCGGGGTCGGCGAACGAGCTCATCAGCAGCGGGCTGACCTTGTCCGTCGGGCCGCAGCTGCCTGCCGCCCAGACGTTGTGCGAGGCGCGCAGCCCCGGATGGCAGACCGCCTCCGTGCCCGCGTTGCCGACGACGCTGCCGTTCGTGATCTCCGCCGGCTGAAGGGCGACGGCGCCGGCGATCGTGTTGTTGCGCAGCTTCAGGCCGTCGAGGCGACGGATGAAGTTGGAGACGTTGATCACATACGGGGCGTCGCCGCCACCGTAGGTGTTCGTGGCTTCGAACACGTTGTTCTCGAGCGTGACGTCGCGCGCATCGGGACCGCCGAGCCGGGTCAGGTACAGGCCGAAGTACGCACAGCCGCGCATGTGCGAGTTGCGCAGCGTCAGGCCGTCCACGCTCGCCGCCCAGATGCACTCCAGGTGGACCGTGTCGTTGGTCGCGCGCGCGTCGTGGATGTCGAGGCCGTCGAGCAGCACGTCCTTGCCCGAGCCGAGCTGGATGATCGGGAAGTCGTCCTGCGGCCCCCAGCTGCCGCCGTGGACCTCGAAGTCGCTGACGGCGCCTGCGTACATACGGTGTGCGGAGACCTCACGCAGCGTCACCTGCTCGGCGAGGTCGCCGTCGCGCTTGGGGTCGACCTCGAGCCTGTCGATCCGCAGGTCGCCGAGCGTGACGCGGTCGCCGCGTACGGCGAGCTGGGAGATCCGGACCGGGGCGCTGCCGGCTGGGCGCAGCGTGACGGGGCGGCCGCTGCGCTGGACGGGCGGGATCGTCTGCGGCCCGTAGCTGCCGCCCTCGATCCGGACGACATCGCCGGCCTCGGCGACGCGGAACGCGTAGCCGAGCGTGCGGCACGGCGCGTTGCGGCAGTCTCCCTCGTCGACGCCGGTCTCGGCGACCCGTGGAGAGCCCTCGTCGCCGAGGGTCTGGGACACGAGCAACGTCGCAGCCGCGACCAGCGTGACGGCACCGGTGACGACGATGCGGCGCGAGGGGCGGCGCCGCGGGCGCCGGCTCGGAGCGGGATCCATCGCCAGGTCCCGCCTCAGGACTCGAGCGCGGTCGCCTGCGTGAGGACCGGTCCCGGGGTCGAACCGCCGCGGCGGCGGCGCAGCAGGTCGCGCACGTCGTCGGTGACCTGCGGCGCGCGCCAGGCCAGCAGCGGGACGAAGGTCAGGATGCCGACCACGATGCAGGCCAGCAGCCGCGCGGCGACGCCGATGCCGGCGTTCTCGAGCAGGATCCGCGTGAGCAGGACGGTCGCGGCCATCGCGAAACCGGCCTGGAAGACGCCGGAGACCGCGCGGAAGAACATCCACGGCGACACGTTCAGCGCGCGCGCCGCGACGACGGTCAGGGCGGGCTCGACGAGCGTGCTCGAGATCGCGTACGCGGCGGCCACGCCGATGACGCCCCACTGCACGCCGATGATGAAGGCGACGACGTGCGTCGCGGTGAACAGCAGCGAGAAGCGGAAGATCGTCGGCGTGCGGTCGCGGGCCATGAGGATGTCGACGTTCAGACTCTGGAGCGCCTGCAGGATCCCGACCCAGGCGAGGATCGTGATGATCGGCGCCGCCTCGCGCCAGCGGTCACCGAGGACGACGTGCACGAAGTCCGGCGCGACGACCGCGAGGCCGAGCAGCGCGGGGACGGAGACCGCGGCGACGAAGCGCATGATCCGCGCCCAGGCGACGGCGATCCGCTCCGGCTCGTCCTGCATGCGCGAGAACGTCGGCGCGAAGACCCGCTGCAGCGGCCCGCCGAGCCGGGCGGCCGGCACGAGGATCGTGTTGTAGGCGATCGCGTAGACACCGAGGGCCGCGGTCCCGACGAAGCGCCCGATCAGGAAGCGGTCGCCGTTCTGCTGGACGTAATAGAGCAGCCGCTGCCCCAGCAGCGGCGCGCTGAAGCCCCAGAGGTCACGCAGGCTGGCGCGGGAGACCTGCAGGCCGGGGCGCCAGTCCGAGCGCACCCACATCAGGATCGTGGTGATCGTGATCGCGACGATCTGCTGGGTGATGATCGCCCACGCTCCCGCCCCCAGCGCCGCAGCCACGACGCCGACGGCGCCGCCGATCAGCGCACCGGCGACCGGCAGCATCTCGAGCCGGCGAAAGTCCATGTCGCGGAGCATCAGCGACTGCTGGGTGGCCGCCAGCGCGCTGATCAGGAAGGTGCACGAGAGCGCTGCGAGCAGCGGCTGGGCGTCGGGCTGGCCGTAGAGGCGCGCGACGGGGCCGGAGAGCGCGACGCCGAGGACGGTGAACAGCAGCCCGCTCGTCACCGAGACCCAGAACGCGCTGTTGCGGTCCATGTCGGTGATCGTCTTGCGCTGCACCAGCGCGGCGCCGAGCGCGAGGTCGGAGAAGATCAGGACGAGGCTGGAGAAGACGAGCGCCATCGCCGCGAGGCCGTATTCGGACGGCGTCAGCAGGCGCGCGACGAGCAGCGCGACCGCGATCCGCGTGACCTGCATGCCGACCTGCGAGAAGCCCGTCCAGGCGAGCCCGCTCAGCACGCGGGAGCGCATGTCGCCAGACGGGTGCGCAGAGTCGCTCATCGCACCTGAACGGTAAGCGGGATCAGCCGGCGGGTCGATGGACGTACGGGTGGGTGGGCCGCCCGGGACCCTGGACGATGGTCCAGGGTCCCGCGCGGCCCACCTCCGTTCATCCGATGGTGGCCGACCCGCTGGCGAAGGTCAGTGGCACCGCCGCGGTGCCGACCTGGTGGTAGATCGCGCCGGCCGCCGTGTAGGTGGTGAGGGCGAAGCGATCCGGCGTCCCGTCGAACAGGTCGATGCGGTACGGGACGTTGGCGAGACCGAGCCCGGAGACCGGCTGGCCCGAACCGTTCACGACCGTCACGTTGGCGCGGCCGCTGAACGAGGCCCGCCCGGTCGAGAACGCCAGACCGCCGTTGGTCCAGTCGGAACGGGTGATCGTGTACGTGTTGCCGTCGGCGCCGCGGAACGAGTAGCTCCAGCTGCCCTGCGGCGCCGTCAGCGACGACCCCGCATAGGTGACGGCGGCGACGGAGATCGACCCGGCGAGGTTCGAGCCGAGCACCGGAACCGGCAGGTCGCGGAAGCTCGGGTCGGTCACGGTGCCGGTCGCGTTCGCGGTCCGGCGTGTGCCCGTGCGGTAGACCGTGACGTTGGCGGGATCGGAGTTGGGGGAGGTGAAGTAGGTGTTCCCGGAGCTCGTGCGAGCGACGACGGTGTAGTCCCCGGTCGACACGAAGAAGACCGTGCAGGAGGCGACGCCCGAGGCGTTTGCATTGGCGCTGCACGAGCGCGTCGAGTTGCCCGACGCCGTGAGGCCCGAGTAGAGCAGCAGGTCGACGCGCGCCTGGGAGAGGTCACCCGTGTTGCCGTCCGCCTCCTGGGCGACCGTCGCGGCCAGCGTCACCGACGTCGCCGTGTTCGACGTCGTGGACACGATCAGCGGGCCGCTGATGCCGAGCGTCGAGTTCTCCGGCGTGACCGTGATCGAGGCGTTGGCCTGGCCGGTTGCCGAGCCGTCGGACACGCGCAGCTGCGGGCTGTAGCTCCCGCCCGCCACGAGCACCCGGCCGGAGACCGTGGCGACACCGCCGCCGTTGTTCGTCAGCGTCAGGCCGGACGGCAGCGCCGGCGAGCCCTGGCTGAACGTGACGGCGTCCCCATCGGGATCGGTCGCGCTGACCGTGAACGGGGTGATCGGATCGCTGTAGGCGGCCGACGCCGTGGCGCCGGTCACGTTCAGCACCGGCGCCGCGTTGGCGACGGTCGTGCTCGCGCTCGTCACGTTGCCGGTCTGACCGCCCTGGCCGTCGTTGGCGCTCACGATCACGCGGATCGTGTTGCCCCTGTCGCCGTTGCCGGCGACGGACAGGTCGAGCGTCGAGCCGGTGGCGCCCGCGATGTTCACGTTGTTGCGCTGCCACTGGTAGCTGTACGTGAGCGTGTCGCCGTCGGCGTCGCCCCAGCCGCTGCCGAGGGTCACCGAGACGGTCTGGTTGGTCGTCGGCGAGGTCGGGTTGACGGCCACGGTGCCCGTGGTCGGGGTCGCGTTGTTCTGGTTGACCGTCTGGCTGGCGCTGACGATCGCGCTGTTCCCGGACCCGGCGGTGGCGTACACGTCGACCCGGATCAGGTCACCGCGGTTGCCGTTGCCGGGCGTTGCGAGGTTCAGCGTCTGGCTGGTCGCGCCGTTGATCGCGACGCCGTTGCGGTACCACTGGTAGCGGTAGCTGACCGTGTCGCCGTCGGCGTCGGTCGAGCCGCTGCGGTTCGCCGTCAGCGTCTGGCTGGACGAGGGGTTCGTGGGCGTGATCGTCACGCTCGTGGGCGCCGTCGGCGGGGTGTCGGCGACCGCCACCGACGCGGTGGCCGTCGTGGCACTCCGCGCGCCCTTGCTGTCGAGCACGTAGACGTCGGCGCGGATCGCGTCGCCCTTGTTGCCGTAGTTCGTCGTCGCGAGGTTCAGCGTTGCGTTCGTCTGCCCGCTGATCGCGCTGCCGTTGCGGTACCACTGGTAGCGGTAGGTGATCGGGTCACCGTCCGGGTCCCCGAAGTTGGTGGTCACTGCGGTCACGACGTCGTTGGTCTGCGGCGCGGCCGGCGAGAACGACACCGTGCCGGCGGACGGACGGTGGTTGGTGCCGGCGACGAAGCCGACGTTGACGCGCTGGAGCGTCGGCGTCGTGGCGCCCGGCCCGGTCAGGATCGCCCGGTACTGGATGTACTGGTTGTTCGGGCTGGCGATCGCGCCGGTGGTCGCGTTGACCGCCGTCCATGCCGACCAGGTCCCGTCGGGTGTCGGCGTGTCACCGCTGCGGGTGTCGAACCGCACGGCCGTGCCGGTGGGCAGGCTCGAGAGGCTCGTCAGGCTCGTCCAGTCGGACGCGAGCCAGTCGCTGTCGAGGACCCGCGAGGTGAACGTGCCCGTCGTGCCGTACGGGCTGACGCGCAGCCAGTAGAGCTTGATCGAGCCGCCCGTCGGGGTGTTGTCGACCGCGACCGGCCGCATCTCGCGGGCGATCGCGATGTTGTGCTGAGCGACCTGGACGCCGTCGACGTAGTAGCGGATGTTGGTCGCGTTCCACTCGATCTTGAAGCGGTGCGGCTGGTTGAGCGTGATGTTCGGCAGCTCGGTGAACTGGTCGTCGGCTCCCGAGTCACCGGTCCAGGCGTAGAAGCTCGTCTTCTCGAACCCGGCCGAGGTCGTGAAGACCGCGAACGGGTAGTTGTCGAGGTTCTCGCCGAGACCGACGTACTGGTTCTTGACCCGTGCGAACGTGGCCTCGAACTCGACGGTGCGGCCCGGTGTGTAGGTGTCCTGGCCACCGGCGAGCGCTCCGTCGACGGTCAGCTTCCCGTCGGCCACGGTCGTGCTCGAGGTGGTGTCGAACAGCGTGCGCTCCCAGGTGCTCGGCAGCGAGGTGCCGTTGAACTCCTGGCCGTGCGTCGGGCTGAGCTGCACCTCGCCGTCAAGCGCCGAGCCGGTCCCTCCCGCGTAGGTCCCGGAGTCGCTGCCGGCATCGAACTCGCTCTGGCGGCTGTCGACCAGGGTGCCGGCCGCTGTCGTGAACGATGAAGTCGGCGAGGTCGCGGTGTTGCCCGCTGCGTCGGTCGAGATCAGCTGGAAGGAGTACGTGACTCCCGGCTGCAGGTCGGTCAGCTCCATCGTGTGCTCGGTGACGCGCGCGGTGTCGGTGACCGAGCGGTTCATGAACGACGGGCTGAAGCCGAAGTTCACCCGCGAGGTCGCGGCCTCGTCGGTCGTCCACTGGACCGTCGCGTGGCCCTCGCCGTCAGCGGTGGCGCTCACAGCGGTGATCGCCGGCGCGCTCGTGTCCGTCTCGTAGCGCACGGTGTAGTTGCCGCCCGCCGAGGTGAAGACGGCGTAGTCCTGGCCCTTGACCGAGCGGGTGTTCCAGGAGACGGGCTGGCCGTCACGCGTGATCTTCGAGATCGGGCCGGAGGCGCTGTCGACCGGGACCATGCCCTCGAGGCCGCGGGCGAGCGGGTTCTGGCTGATGCTGAAGGTCAGCTGACCCGGCGTCGAGTTGATGTTCTGGAACGACGAGCCGTTGCGGCCGTCCAGCCAGTCGAGCAGCTGCTTGGCCGAGATCACCGGCACGCCGCGAGCCTGTGCCTCGGCGACCATCTCGTCGGCCTCGGCGCTGTCGGGGTAGTCGGTGTGCGCGTTGATCGTGAACGCGCCCCAGTAGTTCTTCGAGCCGAGCGCGTTGTCGAGCAGCGTACGGCCGAACTTCTGGAAGTCGAGCCCGAGGTCGACGGTCAGCTCGTCGGGGAGCTGCGTCATCGCCTGGTAGATGTCGAGCATCGACCCGTCGGTGTCGGCGAAGCGCATCGGCATGCCCGAGCCGTTCATCAGGCCGGCCCTCGTGATCCAGTTGCGCGGGCCGTAGTAGTAGTAGTTCGTATCGAGGCGAATGCCGTGGCGGGCCTCCGCTGCAGCCTGGCTGACCCAGTCGCTCCACGCGATGCAGTGGGTGCGGTTGGTCTGCGACGGGGTTGCGCTCGGCCAGGACGCGGCCAGCGCGACAAGCTGGGTGGTGAGGTTCTGCTCGATCGAATCGGGCGTGTAGTTCTGGCAGAGGGTCTGCAGGTGTATCGCGAACTCGAAGCCCTGGGACTGGTACCCGGCAACCTGGACATCCGTCAGCGGCGTTCCCGGATAGGCGTAGGTCGTCGAACGGACGCACTCCCAGTCGGCGACCGAGCAGCCTGTCGGACTGAAGCTCTTGTAGACGTCGAACTGCCCGGCCGTGCCACCGTTGGCATGGTCGTCGCCGGTAAGGACCAAGACGGCCTTCTCGCCGCGCGGGAAGTACCAGAAGCGCGGGAGCGGGGCCTTGTCACGGTTCATCTCCGTGATCAGGTTGGCGAGCAGGCGCTGCTGCTCGTCGGCCATGGGGACGTCGACCTTGCTCATGTCGTTCCAGTCGGACTGGACGTCGCCCGGCTTGGCGCCGTAGAAGAGGTCGTTCGAGCGAGCGGGGCCGCCGTCGCCGTCACGGTCCTGGCCGACCCATGCCGGGTTGCCCTGGCGGGTCAGCACGACCGAGCGTGCGAGATCGTAGGTGAAGGCCGCAGCCTGGCCGCCGCTGCCGCCGACGCTGCGCAGCGTCGTCGCCGGGTTGGTCGTGGCCGCCGTCGCCGTCGAGTACAGCGACGCGATCGCGCTCGCCCCGTTGAGGGTGTAGCGGTCAGCGGTGCCGTGGAACTGGAGCGTCTGGCTCTCGATCCCGGCGCCGGCGGCGGTGCCGGTGTCGACCTTCATGTACGCGTCGGACAGCGTCGAGCCGGCGTCGGTCAGGCCGAGCAGGCCGGCGAGCTTCTTGTCGGGCCGCATCGCGATCAGGTTGCCGCCGTTCTGCACCCAGGTGTTCAGGCGCCCGGCATCGGCAGTTGAAACGGGGCCCGGGCCGACGATGACGACCTGCTTGCTGTCCAGCGTGGACTGGCTCACGGGCCAGTCGGTCACCGAGAACTCGTTCAGGCCCTCGTTGCGCAGGATCTCCGCGTAGTATCGGCCGAACTTGTCACCGGGGGACGCGATCACGAGGATCGGGCCGCCGGGGCCCTCGTCGGGCGGCGGGGCCGCCGTCGTGAAGGTCCAGGTCTTGTCCGCGGACATCGGGTTGCCGCTCGTGTCCGTGACGCCGCCGGGACCGCCCTTGACGGACGCCGTGTAGGTGGTCGAGTGGCTCAGTCCGTCGGTCGGTGTCAGCCTCGCGATTCGCGAGACGGAGTCGTAGGTGACGGTGCCGGGCACGACGTCGCCGGCGCCATCGCGAAGCTCGAACGTCGAGTTCGTCAGCGTCGCGGCCGTGACGGGCTTGTTGAATCGCGCGGTGATCGCGGCGCCGGCCTCGACCGCCGTCGCGCCGTCGGTCGGCGAGACGACGGTGATGCGCGGCCCGGCGCTCGGCGGCGGGACCGTGCGGTCGAACGTGGCGTCGACCCAGTAGTTGGTGGCGTTGAAGCTCTGGCTCGGGAAGCCGCTGGCCGGTCCGTAGCGGTAGACGCCGTTGCCGCCGGCGAGGGCGTTGGACGGCGCGTGGAGCGGTGCGTTGTCGATGCTGTTCGCGAAGCCCTGGGCCGAGAACGCGAAGCGGCCCGCGGACGAGTAGTACGACACGGTGTAGACCTGGCCCGCGGTGACGGCGACGGGCTCGTCGAGGTCCACCTGCTGCCAGCCCGACGCGGTCTCACCGGTGAACACGGCCTCGGCGAGCTGGGTGCCCGCGGGCGACCAGAGGTGGCCGGTGTGGGTGCCGGTGTTGTTGGACTGCTTGTAGAAGCGCAGCGCCGTGATGTATCCGTCCTCGTCGGAGCGGAACTTCATCCCGACCTCGAGCGGCGAGTCGGTGACGGCCGAACCGGGCGGAGCGTCACCCTGCTGGAACACGGTGCACGGGCAGGCGGTGGGCGGCGGTGGCGCAGCCGCGGTCGTGAACGACCACACGTAGTCGGCGTCCATCGGATTGCCGGCGGTGTCGGTGACGGCGCTCCTGACGGTCGCCGTGTACTGCGTCGAGGGCGCGAGCGGCCCGGTGGGAGCGATCGACGCGGTGCGTGTAGTGCTGTCGTACGTCAGCGAACTCGGCACGGTGGAACCGCCCGAGTCCTTCAGCGTGACGTTCGCCGCAGTGATCGTGTTCGCGTCGACGGGCTCGCTGAAGCGGGCGCTGACACCCGTTCCGCGATCGACGCCGGTGGCCCCGGCGACCGGGGCGACAACCGTCACGGCCGGGCCGGCGTTGTCCGGCGGGAGGGTCTGACGGAACACCGCGTCGACCCAGTAGTTCGTGGCGTTGAAGCTCTGCGCGGGGAAGCCGCTCGGCCCGTAGCGGAACACGCCGTTGCCGCCGGCGGTCAGATCCGACGGCGCGTGCAGGGGCGCGTTGTCAACCGCCGACGCAAAGCCACCCGGGCTGAACGCGTACATGCCTCCGGGCGAATGGTAGGACGCGATGTAGGTCTGCCCCGCCGTGATCGCGACCGGGGTGTCGAGGTCGACCTGCTGCCAGCCGGACGCGGTCTCGCCCGTGAACGTCGCCTCGGCGAGCTGGATGCCGGTGCTCGTCCAGAGGTGACCGATGTGCGCGCCGGTGTTGTTGGACTGCTTGTAGAACCGCAGTGCGGTGATGTAACCGTCATCGTCGGACTGGAACTTCATCCCGACCTCGAGGGCGGAGTCCTGCGCAGCCTGGCCGGTGGGCGCGGACGAGGCATCGAAGACCGTGCAGGGACACGTCGCGGCGCTCGCGGGCGCGACCGTCGTCCATGCCGCCGCCAGGAGCAGCACGGCGGCGATCAGTGCCGCCCGTGCGCTTCTCCACGGAATG
>JBBQKR010000001.1:0-107986 GCA_038327125.1 Solirubrobacterales bacterium | reverse complement strand
GGGGAGGTCGTGATGATGTACTCCGGGCGGAAGGTGTCGTCACCGCCGCCGAGGCTGACGTTCGCGACGAGGCCAGGGCCGAGGGTGCCGCACTCGACCGTGGTGCTGTTGACGACAGCGCAGCTGGCCGCGTCGTAGTCGATGCCGGCGGGGTCGCTGTATTGCAGCGGCCCACTGTCGCCGAAGGTCTTCTGCTCGACGTAGTTGACCTCGTCACCGCCGGTGATCGTGACGGTGTTCCCGGTGCGCGAAATCATCGTCGCGCCCAGCGCCTCGCCCGCGAGCCCGAGGGCGAGCACGCCCATCAACCCGCACGTCACCGCCATCCGTTGCAGCATTCTTGCCTCCGTTCGGTCCTAGAACCCGTAGGCCTCGGCCAGCTCCGGGTCCTTCTTCGACAGCATCTCCGCCAGCTGGACCATCACCTGGCACTGCTTCCAGGTCGCGTCGTCCTGCATCTTGCCGTCGATCATGTGCACGCCGCGGCCGTCCGGGATCGCCTCGATGACCTTCTTGGCGAACTTCACCTCGTCCGGGTCGGGCGAGAAGACCTTCCTGGCGATGTCGATCTGCACGGGGTGCAGCGACCAGGCGCCGACGCAGCCCAGCAGGAACGCCGCGCGGAACTGCGCCTCGCACGCCTCGACGTCCTTGATGTCGCCGAACGGGCCGTAGAAGGGGAGGATTCCGGCGCTGGCGCAGGCGTCGACCATGCGCGCGATCGAGTAGTGCCACGGGTCCTGCTGGGCGGTCACGCGCGCCTGACCGGCGAGGATCGTGCCGTCGCCATCCAGCTCGGGGTCGCTCATCGAGACGTAGCCGGGGTGGCCGCCGCCGACGCGCGTCGTCTTCATCCGCCGTGAGGCGGCCAGGTCGGCGGGACCGAAGCTCATGCCCTGCATCCGCGGGCTCGCGTAGGCGATCTCCTCGACGTTGGCGACGCCGAGCGCGGTCTCGAGGATCGCGTGCACGAGGATCGGCTTCTGCACGCCGGCGCGCGCCTCGAGCTGGGCCAGCAGGCGGTCCACGTAGTGGATGTCCCAGGCGCCCTCGACCTTCGGGACCATGATCACGCTCAGCTTGTCGCCGATCTCGGTGACCAGGCGCGTCAGGTCGTCCAGCACCCACGGCGACTCCAGCGAGTTGACCCGCGTCCACAGCTGCGTGTCGCCGAGGTCGAGCTCCTTGCCGACGGCGACGAGACCCTCGCGCGCGGCCTCCTTGTTGTCGACCGGGACGGCGTCCTCGAGGTTGCCCAGGACGATGTCCGACCTGGCCGCCATGTCGGGCAGCTTGGCCCGCATCTTCTCGTTCGAGGCGTCGAAGAAATGGATCATCCGCGAGGGCGGGAACGGGATCTCGCGGAGCGGATCTGGCGCTCCGGTGGCAAGCGGCTTGAAGAAGTCACGGGGATGGCGCATGGCTTCGACGATATTGACTCTCCAGTCAATCCGGCCCCCGGGTTGTCATCCTGTGGGCATGACCGATACGAGCACCGACAGCGGATTCACCACCGACCAGGCCGAGCGCGAAGCCAGCGGCGCGCACGAATACGGCCGCTATCTCGAGGAGTTCGAGGTCGGCGCCGTCTACAAGCACTGGCCGGCGAAGACCGTGACCGAGTCGGACGACCACCTGTTCTGCCTGATCACGATGAATCACCACCCGCTGCACCTGAACGACGTGTACGCGGCCCAGTCCCAGCAGCGGCGCAACGTCGTCGTCGGCCCGCTCGTCTACTCGCTGGCGCTCGGCATGAGCGTGAGCGACGTCTCCGGCAAGGCGATCGCGAACCTCGCGACCGAGGAGCTCTCGCATCCCAACCCGGTGTTCCACGGCGACACGCTGTACGTCGAGACCGAGGTGCTGGAGAAGAAGGAGTCGAGGTCCAAGCTCGATCGCGGCGTCGTGAAGGTCCACACCCGCGTCTTCAACCAGGACGGCGTCCTGGTCGCCGAGTTCAAGCGCCTGGTGCTCGTGCCGCGCAAGACGCACGGCACGCCCGCCGAGTAGCCCTCACCACGTAGTTCCTACGGAGCCAGGGCCGGGCGAACCCGCGAAGCCAGCTGCGCGGCGCGCTCGATACCCTTCACCCCGAAGTCCGGGGGGCGAGGCGTCACCACTCGCCCCTTTCGCCGTTCCACGAGTGGTTCGGCGCGTCCATGTCAGCCGCGCAGGAGGCCGTCCCGCCGTGTCCGAGGTCACCGTCCCCACCAAGAACGAGAAGCTCATCGCCTGGGTCGATGAGGTCGCCGAGCTGACCAAGCCGGAGGCGGTGTACTGGTGTGACGGTTCCGCGGAGGAGTACGACCGCCTCTGCCAGCTGATGGTCGAGCACGGGACGTTCCGCAAGCTCAGTGACGCCAAGCGGCCGAACTCCTACCTGGCCTGGTCGGACCCCTCGGACGTCGCGCGCGTCGAGGACCGCACGTTCATCTGTGCCGAGCGCGAGGAGGACGCCGGTCCGACGAACAACTGGGAGGCGCCGGACGCGATGCGCGAGCGGCTCTCCGGCCTGTTCGAGGGCGCCCATGCGGGCCGCACGATGTACGTCGTGCCGTTCTCGATGGGCCCGCTCGGCTCGGACAAGTCGCACGTCGGCGTCCAGCTGACCGACTCGCCCTATGTCGCCGTCTCGATGCGGATCATGACCCGGATGGGTCAGGGCGCGCTCGACGTGCTCGGAGAGGGCGGCGAGTTCGTCCCGTGCGTGCACTCGGTCGGGATGCCGCTTGGGCCGGGCGTCGCCGACGTGCCGTGGCCGTGCAACGACGAGAAGTACATCGTCCATTTCCCCGAGACCCGCGAGATCTGGTCCTACGGCTCGGGCTACGGCGGCAACGCGCTGCTCGGCAAGAAGTGCTTCGCGCTGCGCATCGCCTCGGTGATCGCCCGCGACGAGGGCTGGATGGCCGAGCACATGCTGATCCTCAAGCTGACCTCGCCGGAGGGGGAGTCGAAGTACATCACCGGCGCCTTCCCGTCCGCGTGCGGCAAGACGAACCTCGCGATGCTGATCCCGACGGTCGAGGGCTGGACCGTCGAGACCGTCGGCGACGACATCGCCTGGATGAAGTTCGGTGACGACGGCCGCCTCTACGCGATCAACGCGGAGGCGGGCTTCTTCGGCGTCGCGCCGGGGACGGGCAAGGAGACGAACCCCAACGCGATGGCGTCGATCCGCGCCAACTCGATCTTCACGAACGTCGCACTCACCGACGACGGCGACATCTGGTGGGACGGAATGACGCCCGAGCCGCCCGCGCACGTCATCGACTGGCACGGCGACGACTGGACGCCGGAGTCCGGCACGCCGGCCGCTCACCCCAACGCCCGCTTCACCTGTCCGGCGTCGCAGGATCCGGCGATCGCCCCGGAGTGGGAGGACCCGATCGGCGTGCCGATCGACGCGTTCCTGTTCGGTGGCCGCCGCGCGACGGTCGTGCCGCTCGTGCGCGAGGCGTTCGACTGGAACCACGGCGTCTTCCTCGGCGCGACGATGAGCTCCGAGATGACGGCGGCGGCGGCGGGAACGATCGGCGCGCTGCGCTTCGACCCGTTCGCGATGCTCCCGTTCTGCGGCTACAACATGGCCGACTACTTCGGCCACTGGCTGAACATCGGCGAGCAGGCCGACGCCGCGAAGCTCCCGAAGATCTTCTACGTCAACTGGTTCCGCAAGGGCGAGGACGGCTCGTTCCTGTGGCCGGGCTTCGGTGAGAACGGCCGCGTCCTGGAGTGGGTCTTCCGCCGCTGCGACGGCGACGTCGAGGGCGTCGAGACGTCGATCGGCCTCGTTCCGGCCATCAGTGACCTGGACCTCGTGGGACTCGACATCGACGCCGCCGCCGTCGAGCAGCTCCTCGCCGTCGACGACGCGGCCGTCAAGGCCGAACTGCCGCAGGTGCGCGAGCACCTGGAGAAGTTCGGATCCGACCTGCCCGGCACGCTGCGCGACGAGCTCGAGAAGCTCGAAGCGCGACTCGCCTGAGGCCCGGCTACGGCGTCAGCCCTGCGGGTTGACGCCGTAATACCTGGCGGAGAACTTCGTCTGGAGGCAGTTCGAGGCCGCCGCGTCGGCGGTCAGCTTCCCGGTGGCCTTCCCGTTCAGGAAGCGGCCCTCCAGCTTGACCTTCACGGCGATCTCGTCCGACCCGTAGAGCTGGGTCATCGTCCCCTCGTACTTGAACCGTCCCGTGGACCTGATCGCTATGCGCTTCGTGGTGGGGAGCGTCAGCGTGCCGCCGAGCGTCGTTCCCGTCCCGGTCGTGAGGGGGACGACGCACTGCGTCTGGAAGCTCGCGATCGACGTGCGCCTGGCGCCGACCTTGATGTAGGCCTGCAGGGCCGGATCGATGTAGGTGCCACGCTTGGGCTTGGGGGCGGCGAGCGCCGGAGTGGCGGCGTACGCGCTCGCCACCGCTGCGACGAGCGTGAGGCGAACAGCGATATGCACGGCGGACCCCCCGGTCGGTTGACGATGCGGCGCGGTCAGCGTATCGGCGATCAGGGCGCCGGTGGAGCGGCGTCAGCCCTGCGGGTTGACGCCGTAGTACTTGGCGCTGAACTTGGCGGGTGAGCAGCCGGATTCATCCGGGAAGGTCGCCGTGCCCTTGTACTTGCCCTTGCTGAACGTCGCGGTGATCTTGACGGGGCCGATGTCCGGCTTCGGGTTGCCGCGGTAGATCTTCGCGTTGCCGGAGTACGAGAAGCTGCCGTTCGACTTGATCTTGATCTTGCGGCTCACGATGAATGAACCGCTCTGGCCGCCGGCGTAGATGCAGGCCGTCTGGAAGCTCTTGATCGCCGAGATGTCCTTCGTCGTGATGATGTACGTCTGCAGCTTCGGATCGATGTAGTAGCCGCGCTTGGGCCCGGAGGCCGCGAGTGCCGGAGCCACGGCGCAGGCGCTCACGAGCCCGGCGGCGATGATGAAGCGGATGCTGCGGTGCACGACTGGAAACCCCCCGGTTGACGACGTTCAGGCGGCAACCCTAGCGGCCAAACCGGCTGGCCACGCCGCCTGCCCGACGTCAGGAGGCGGGTCGCGGCGCGTCGGGCGCACGCGGTGTCACGAGTCCCGTCTCGTACGCCAGCACGACCGCCTGGATGCGGTCGCGCAGGTGCAGCTTCATCAGCACGCGCGCGACATGTGTCTTGACCGTCGCGTCGCTGACGACCAGTTCGGCCGCGATCTCGGCATTCGACATACCGCGGGCCACGAGGTTGAAGACCTCCAGCTCGCGGGCCGTGAGCTCTTCGAGCTCTGCGGGCGGCTCCGGCGCGGGTGCGTGCTTGCCGAACTCCTCGATCAGGCGCCGTGTCACGGACGGGGCAAGCAGCGCTTCGCCGCCGGCGACCACGTGCACCCCGGCGATGAGCTGCTCGGCGGGAACGTCCTTCAGCAGGAAGCCGCTCGCCCCGGCGCGCAGCGCCTCGTAGACATACTCGTTGAGGTCGAAGGTCGTCAGCACGAGGACCCGGACCGGGGGCGTGTGGCCCTTGGCGAGAATCCGTCGCGTCGCCTCGAGCCCGTCGACCCCGGGCATGCGGATGTCCATCAGGACGACGTCGGGACGCAGTGTCTCGGCTAGCTCGACGGCTTCCAGGCCGTCGCTCGCTTCGCCGACGATGCTCAGCGACTCCTCCTCGTCGAGGATCATCTTGAAGCCCGTGCGAACGAGCTCCTGATCGTCGGCGATGAGGACGCGGACAGGGCTCATGCGGGCTGTGCCTCCTGAGCTTCGGTGTATGAGGGAGCGCCGGCCGCGGGCTCGGGCGCCGTGCGCGGAAGGCGCGCACGGACCTGGAAACCGCCGTTGCGCAGGGGGCCGGTCGTCAGCTCACCGCCGGCCAGGATGGCGCGTTCGCGCATCCCGACCAGGCCATGCCCGGAGGACGGGACCTGCGCGCCGGCGGCAGGCACGCCGCGGCCGGTGTCGCGGATGTCGATGATCAGGGCGTCCGGGTCCCAGCGCAGCAGCACCGTCGCGTGGGCTCCGGGGGCGTGCTTGAGCGTGTTCGTGAGCGACTCCTGCACGATGCGGTACGCCGCGAGGTCGGTGCTGCTCGGCAGTGGGCCCGACGGGCCTTCGACGCGCAGGTCGACCTGCAGCCCGGCTTCCCGCGCGCGGTCCGCAAGCTCGGCGACGCGCGCGATCGACGGCGCCGGCTGCAGCGGTGCGGCCGGGTCAAGGCGCAGGAAGCCCAGTGTCCTCCGCAGCTCGCCCAGCGCCTCACGGCCGACGCTCTGCACCGTCCGCAGCGCCTCGGCGGACGCCTCGGGGGAGCGTGGCAGCACCCGCCGCGCGGCGCTCGCCTGGATCACCATCGCCGAGACGCTGTGGGCGACGACGTCGTGCACCTCGCGGGCGATCCGCGCCCGCTCGCGCGCGACGGCCGCCTGAGCGAGCTCGTCGCGCTCGAGCTCGAGCTGGGCGGTCTGCTGCTCGAGCCGGCGGGCGATCTGCGTGCGTCCATGCACAAGCCGGCCGACCGACCAGCCCGCAAGGAAGACCAGCGACGGGAAGACGAAGTCGCCGGTGCTGCGGCTGTCCTCGCCGGTGAGATTGACGACCGCCACGACGATGGGCACGGTTGCGGCGAGCCAGTAGGTCCGCGGAGCGTCGACGTACGCGCCGAGCGCATAGGTCGCCACGGGAAGCACCGCCATCGGCGCGAACAGCAGGCTCACCTCCGTGCCGCCGAAGAACTGCACCACGAGCTCGATCCCAAGAACGCTGCAGAAGGCCGCGACCGCGTGCCGGCGCATGAAGAGCAGCGGCAGTGGGCTGATCGTCATGGCCAGGACGACGAACCAGGGATGGCCTCCGAGGTCATCCTGCGGGGCGACGATCGTCGCGGTGAACGCGAACATCGAGAGCACGGCCGCGATGACGATCTCCGGCGTGCGCACGTCGTCGCGGCGTGCCGCGTCGGCCATCCTGCTCATCGCGCCACACCCTCGTGGTCGATCGGCAGCTGGATCCTCAGGACGCCGCCGGGCCCGGCCGGATGGGGCTCGACCTCCAGCGATCCGCCGAACAGCAGCACGCGCTCGCGGACGCCTGCCAGCGCGGCCGGCGCCAGCTCGCCGTCGGCCTGCAGCTCCAGCTCGAGGCGCTCCTGCGAGCGGCGCACGACCGCCGTGGCGTGCCGCGCGCCGCCGTCGTCCGTCACGGACCGCAGCCCATCGCAGAGGATCCGGTAGGCGGCCATGTCGACCCCCGGCGGCAGCGTGATCTCGGGACCGTGGACCTGCAGGTCCGTCTCGACTCCCGCGGCGCGCACCTCGTCCATGAACGCGATGATGCGGCGCAGCGACGGCTGTGGGTGCAGCGCCAGATCGTCGTCCTCGCCCTGCCGCAGGACGCCGAGCAGCCGCCGCGTCTCCGACAGCGCGTCCCTGCCCGTCTGCTCGATCTGCGCGATCGCCGAGCCGGCGCCGCTGTCGCCCCTCAGAACGAGCCGCTCGGCGGCCTGCGCCTGGACGACCATGACGCTCACGTCGTGGGCGATCAGATCGTGCAGGTCACGTGCGATGCGCGCCCGCTCCGCCGTGACCGCCGCCGCCGCGCGCGCGTCGCGATTGGCGGCGAGCTCCTGCGCCTGGAGCTCCAGGCGGCGCCCGGCCACGGTGTGCCAGTGGAGCAGCCGCCCGCCGGCGGCGCCGAGTCCCAGCGGAACGATGAGGATGAAGCTGACCGAATCCGCAGTGCCGGACGTGTCGTCGATCACGAACGCCAGCGGGAACAGGACGACGACGAACGGCAGGGCCCGCAGGAAGCTGCGGCGGTCGCTGTTGGATGCCCAGAACACGGGCAGCAGGAACAACGTCACGGTCAGCGCGTCGCTCTGCTGCTGGAGCTCGCAGCCGAAGAGGACCGCCACGGGCAGCGCGAGCGAGAAGCCCAGGATCGCCCCGGTCGGGCGCCGCCGCGCGAACGCGACCGCGAGCCCGCCCGCGAACGCCACGGCCACGCTGGCCACCGGCGCCGCGACCGCTTCGCTGCGGGTGGCCAGTCCGGCCAGGGCGACGGCGCTGGTCAGCACCCCGCAGAAGGCGAGCACGCGGTCGGTGTCCGCGTCGCGCATGCGCGTGAGGATCGATCCTGAGCGGGCCACGAGCGGACCGTAGCCCAGCGCCGGGGCGTGCGCATCGCCTGGGCGGGGGATCCGGGCCTCATCCTCGGGGATGACCGCGAATCGCCCGCTCAGCGGCGTGATTTCGCCACGGCGGGCGACGACGCGGGGGCTCGCGGCGACGAGCATCGCCGCAGCATTCGCAAACCGCCTACAGGAGGAAGAACCACATGCTCGGCATCACCCTCGATCGACCGCCCGAAACACCCGTCACCACCAGCGTGGCGGTCAGCGGGTCCGGTCTCGCCCGTCGCTACGGCGACGCTGACACCGCCGTCGACGCCCTGCGCGGCGTCGACATCGACGTCCCCCGCGGCCAGTACGTCGCCGTCATGGGGCCGTCCGGCTCCGGAAAGTCCACACTGATGCACCTGCTCGCAGGTCTCGACGTCCCGACCGAGGGCATCGTGCGGATCGACGGGGAGGACCTCTCGGGACTCTCCGACGACCGGCTCGCGAAGTTGCGGCGCACACGCGTCGGGTTCATCTTCCAGAGCTATAACCTCGTGCCGACGCTCAGCGCGGAAGAGAACGTCGTGCTCCCGCTCGAGCTCGCCGGCGAGCGTGTCGACAGCGCGTGGCTCGAGCTCGTGCTCGACCGCGTCGGGCTGACGGCGCGCCGTGACCACAAGCCGGCCGAGCTCTCTGGTGGCCAGCAGCAGCGCGTTGCTGTCGCCCGGGCGCTCGTGACAGGCCCGGCGGTGCTGTTCGCCGACGAGCCGACCGGCAACCTCGACTCGCGCTCCGGCGCCGAGGTCCTCGGTCTGCTGCGCGACGCCGTCGATGCCGACGGTCAGACGATCGTCATGGTCACCCACGACCCGCGCGCCGCGGCGATCGCCGACCGCGTGGTGTTCCTTGCGGACGGCGCGATCGTCCGTGAGCTGCACAGCCCCTCCGAGGACTTGGTCATCGCGACCATGGCGGAGGTGACGGCATGAGGCGCCTGGCATTCGCAGACCTGCGGGCGCATCGCCTGCGCACGCTCCTCAGCGTCATCGCGGTGACGCTGGGCGTCGCGCTCGTGACGGGCTCCATGACCCTCACCGGGACGATGACGCGTGCCGCGTCGTCGCTCTCGGACTCGGCCTACACCGGCGTCGACGCGGCCGTCGACGCACGCTCGCCCGTGGGCGAGAGCAGTGATGTCCTCGGCGCCACACGGCCGACCCTGCCCGAGGCCGCCGTCAGCCGCGTCGCGGCGACGCCCGGTGTCGGCGTGGCCGCCGGCGAGGTCCTGCGCGACGACGCGCAGATCACCCGTGAGGACGGCAAGGTGTCCGGCTCCGGGCCGTACATCGGCGTCGGCTTCCCGTTCGCCGACGCGGCGGCTCGCCGCCTGTCGGCCTTCCACCTGGACAGCGGCGCATGGCCCACCGGGCCGGGGGCCGTGGCGATCGACGCCGCGACCGCCGATCACGAGGGCCTGAAGCTCGGCGACGCCGTGCGCGTCGCCGCGGGCGGCGCTGCGCGTCCGTTCCGCGTCTCCGGCATCGTGCGCTTCGGCGAGGTCAAGGCGCTCGGTACGGCCACGATGGCCCTGTTCGATCTGCCGACCGCGCAGGCGCTGTTCGACCGCCGCGGGCGCGTCGACAGCGTGCTCGCCGCCGCCGACCCCGGAACGCCGGCAGCGACGCTGCGCACCACGCTCGCACGGGAGCTGGGCGCGTCAGCACGCGTGCGCAGCGGCCGCGCGCAGGATCGTTTCAACCTCGACGGGCTCAAGCAGTTCGTCGGGATCATCCAGAAGATCCTGCTCGCGCTGGGGATCGTCGCGGTGATCGTCGGCGCGTTCACGATCGCCAACGCGCTGTCGATGGCCGTGGCCCAGCAGCAGCGCACGCTGGCACTGCTGCGGTCCGTCGGCGCGACCCGCCGCCAGGTGCGGCGCATGGTCGTTCTGCAGTCGCTCGCGATCGGTGTCGCCGGTTCGGTCATCGGCCTCGCCGCGGGCTTCGGGCTCGCGCAGGGGATGGCGTCGCTGTTCACGGCGCTGGGGCTCGCACTGCCGACCGCCGGCATGCAGCTCAGCGCGGGTGGGGTGATCGCCGCCGTGGTCATCGGGACCGTCGTGCCGCTGCTGGCAGCGCTGCGTCCGGCACGCCGGGCGGCCCGCGTCGCCCCCGCAGCCGCGCTGCGCGACGCTGCGGATCCGCGTCCCGGCATCGCCGGCCGCGCGGTGCGCGTCATCGCGAGCGTCGTCGGAGCCCCGGCTGCGCTGCTTGGCGGTGTTCCCGGCTCACTGGCCCGCCGCAACGCGATGCGCCGCCCGGGTCGGACCGGCTCGACGGCGATCGCGCTGACGATCGGCGTGACGCTCGTGGCAGCGGTCGCGATCATCGTGAGCGGCCTGAAGGGGACGGCGCGCTCGCAGGTCGCCGACCGCGTCAGCGCGGACTACGTCGTGGCCTCGCAGGAGCAGGGCTGGGGCCCGGCGTCGCGTGATGCGCTGCGCGCGGTCGCGGACGCGCCGGGCGTGCGCCGCGTCGGCACGGTCGCCCTCGACCGCGCCCGCCTGGGCAAGACCGAGGCGACGGTCGCCGGTGTGGACCGTGCGGCGACCTCGATGCTGTCGTATGACTTCGTGTCCGGCGTCGCAGGGCCCGGAGGCGTTCCGGGCGCCGGCGAGGCCTACGTGACCGATCGCTACGCCAAGGCGCACAAGATCAAGCTCGGCGACAGCATCACTCTGCGCTCGGCGACCGGCGAGCCGGTGACCGCGCGCGTGTCGGCGCTCACCCGTGAACCCGCGATCGACGTCCTGATGATCGGCGACGTGACGCTGCCCTGGTCCGTGTACCGGTCGGCGTTCGGCACGCAGCTCGCGCGCTTCGGGCTGGTCGAGACGACCGGCGGCGCCTCGTCGTCCCAGCAGGCGACGATCGACCGCGCGATGAACGCGTTCCCGGGTGCCTACGTCCAGGAGCCGGGCCGCTGGGGCGATGACCAGGTGGCATGGCTCGACCAGGTGCTCGCGATCATCATCGTGATGCTGGCCCTGGCCGTCGTCGTCAGCCTGCTCGGCATCGTCAACACGCTGGCGCTCTCGGTCGTCGAGCGCACGCGTGAGATCGGCCTGCTGCGCGCGGCCGGCATGACCCGGCGCCAGGTGCGGCGGATGGTCCGCTGGGAGAGCGTGCTGACCGCGCTCGTCGGCGCCGGGCTCGGCATCGTCGCAGGGCTCGCGATCGCGGGCATCCTCACGATGTTGATGAGCGAATGGGGCTTGGCGTTCGTCCTGCCGGTCGGGATCCTCGTCGCGATCGCGCTCGTGGCCGTCGCCGCGGGTGTCGTCGCCGCGGTCATCCCGGCGCGGCGCGCAGGACGGATGGATGTGCTCGCCGCGGTGACGGTCGACTGACCGCCCGGCGATGGACAGACGCGGCCCGGGTCCCGTTTTGGTGGCCCGGGCCGTCGTCGTTCCTAGAATGAGGACGTGACCGGAGAGACGAAAGCCTGGCTGCGCTGCTACCGCTGCTGGTCGAGCGACCTCGAGGTGCAGGTGCACTACGAGGGGATCCACAAGATCGACCCGCGCACCGGCGAGCGCGCCGAGGTCGTCGATGATCTTCAGGAGGCGGTCGTCCAGTGCCTGGACTGCATGAACGAACAGCCGCACCTTGGTTTCCGTGACGGGCGTGTCGAGCCGATCGAGGATCGCTGGGAGCGGATGATCGCCGGCACGCCCTGGGTGGCCTCCTGCACGGTCACGGTCGACGTCGAGGACGTCGAGTCGTGCTCGGGCCCGGAGGCCGGCGACGCGCTGTCGTACGCAGCCTTCGGGGAGCACGGCACGCGCGAGTTCTTCACGCACGTGCGCTTCCACAAGCACGACGACGACAAGATCGTCGTCCACCTGCTCGTCGAGCTGTACGCGCGCTCGCTGGAGGAGGCCACGCAGGTCCTGGAGGAGGCCGCGCGCGGCCCGCTGGCGATCACCTCGCTCGCCGAGGAGTCGCGGCCGCCGGCCGCGACACCTGACGGCCCGAGCCACTGACCCTGACCAGCAACCGCCGGCTGCCGAGCGTCCGCCCCGGCTCGCGCGGGTAGGCTGCCGCGCATGCCGGGCACTGTCCTCTACACGACGGCCGACGCGGTCGCCACCCTCACGCTCAACCGTCCCGAGCGCCTCAACACGCTGACGCCCGAGCTCGTGGGCGACCTGCGCGACGCGCTGATCCAGGCCAACGACGACGCCGGGGTGCGCGCGATCCGCCTGCGCGGTGCCGGCAGCTCGTTCTGCGCCGGCTACGACATCGGCTGGGGCGCGCAGATCATGGAGGAGCGCGAGGAGGGCAAGCCGTGGGACCCGATGGCCGACCTGCGGCTGATGGGCCGGTTCGTCGACCTGTACATGGCGATCTGGCGCTCGCCGAAGCCCGTGATCGCCCAGGTGCACGGCTACTGCGTCGGCGGCGGGACCGACCTGGCGCTCTGCTCGGATCTGATCGTCTGCGCGGAGGACTGCCGGATCGGCTACCCGCCGGCGCGCGTGTGGGGCTCGCCGACGACGGCGATGTGGATGTACCGCGTCGGGCTCGAACGCACGAAGCGCCTGCTGCTGACCGGCGATGCGCTCGACGGCCGCCGCGCCGTGGAGTGGGGCCTTGCAAGTGAGAGCGCCCCTGCCGAGCAGCTGGACGTCGCCGCGCTCGACCTTGCCGGCCGCGTCGCGCAGCTGCCCGCCAACCAGCTGCACATGATGAAGGTGCTCGTCAACCAGGCGTTCGAGCAGATGGGCCTCCAGACGACGCAACTCATCGGCACGCTGCTCGACGGGGCCGCGCGGCACACCCCTGAGGGCGCGGACTTCACGGAGGCCGCGAAGGCCGACGTGCGGCAGGCGGTGCGCGACCGCGACGCGCCGTTCGCCGATTACGGCGAGGGGCCGCGGACGGTGTGAGGGACACGGTCGGCGCCGTCCTCGCGGGCGGCGCGGGAACACGGCTCGGCGGCGCGAAGCCGGGGACGCTGCTGGCGGGCAGGCCGCTGCTGTCCTACCCGCTCGGCGCGCTGCGGGCTGTGCTCGGCGAGGTCGCGGTCGTCGCCAAGGCCGACACCGAGCTGCCGGCCGTCGGCCACGGCGTGCTGATCTGGCGTGAGCCGGATACGCCGCGCCATCCACTGGCCGGCGTGGTCCAGGCGCTGCGGGAGGCCCAGGGGCGCCCCGTCGTCGTGCTCGCCTGCGACCTGCCGTTCGTCACCGCGGACCTCGTGCGCGAGCTGGTGCTCGCCGAGGCCGCCGGCGCGCCGGCGGTTGTGGCACGGACGCCCGGCCGCGGGCTCCAGCCGCTCTGTGCCCGCTACGAGCCCGGCGCGCTCGAGGTGCTCACCGACTTCGATCCGGAGGGCCGCGTGGTGACCCAGGTGAAGGCGCTCGCGCCCGCACTGCTCGACGTCGACGACGCGCTGCTGCGCAACGTCAACGACGCGGAGGACCTCGCTGCGGCCGAGGCCCTGCTCAACGGTGGCTGACGCTCAGCCGCCGATCGCGCTCATCGTGCGCGCCGGCTGGATGAAGCCCGGCTCGTTGACGTGATGCTTGAGCTCCTTGTGCCAGACGGCGGTGCGGATCAGCTGCTCGAGCTCGTCGTCACTCGCGCCTGCACGCAGCGGCGTGCGCAGATCGGTCTCGTTGAGTGAGAACAGGCAGGTGCGCAGGAGGCCCTCGGCGGTCACGCGGATCCGGTTGCAGTCGCCGCAGAACGGCTCGCTGACCGGGTTGATGAAGCCGATGTGCCCGCGGCCGTCGGCGAAGCGATAGACCCGCGCTGTAGCGCTCGGTTCGCGCGTCTGCGGCTCGAGCGGGAACTCCGTCTCGATGATCGCGCGGATCTCTGCGCCCGAGAGCACGCTGTCCGGCGTCCAAGCATGATCGGCGTCGAGCGGCATGAACTCGATGAAGCGCACCTCGTACGGGTGCTCGCGTGCGAAGCGTGCGAACGGGAGCACCTCGTCCTCGGTGAAGCCGCGCATCGCAACCGCGTTGACCTTGATCGGGTGTGCCTGTGGGAAGGCGGCGAGCGCGTCGAGCCCGCGCAGCACCTGCGGCAGCGCGTCGCGCCGCGTCATCTCGAAGAAGCGGTCGCGCTGCAGCGAGTCGATCGAGACGTTGAAGCGCTGGATGCCCGCGTCCACGAGCGCCCGCGCGTCGCGCTCCAGCAGGAAGCCGTTGGTCGTCAGCGACAGGTCCTCGACGCCGGGGATCCGGGCGAGCATCGCGGCGAGGCTGGGGAAGTCGCGCCGCACGAGCGGCTCGCCGCCGGTGAGCCGCACGTCATGGACGCCCATCTGCGACAGGACGCTGACGATGCGCTCGATCTCCTCGAAGGTCAGGACGGCGCTGCGCTCGAGCCAGGGCAGGCCGTCGGCCGGCATGCAGTACTGGCAGCGGAAGTTGCAGCGGTCGGTGACCGAGATGCGCACGTCGCCGATGCGGCGGCCGTGACCGTCGATGAGGGGTTCCCGCACGTTCAACAGCCTACGCGAGCCTGCCGCCCGGTCAGCCGGCGAGCTCGGCGACGCCTTCGGCGAACACGGCCGTGTGGCGGTCGACGTCGTCCGCGGTGCTCTGGGGGCACATCAGCGCCATGTTGTGGAACGGCGTGATCATCACGCCACGATTCAGGGCGTGCAGGTGCAGGTAGTGCTCGAGGTCCTCGTCGTGCGAGGCGAACGCGACGGTGCCGTCGCGTGCCGGCTCCGGCAGGAACTGGTATTCGGCGCGGCAGCCGAGCTGGGTCACGTTCCACGGGAGCCCGTGCGCGTCGATCACGGCGTGCACGCCGGCGGCGAACCGCGCGGCGAGCGGGATCATCTGCGCGAATGCCTCCGCGTGCAGCGCGTGCTCGAGCGTCGCGCGCATCGCCGCGCTCGACAGTGCGTTGCCGGCGAGTGTCCCGCCGACGCCGCCGGTGTCCTCGTAGTCGGCGTCCGCGTCGGCGAGGATCCGGTCCACGAGCTCGGCGGTCAGGCCCAGCGCGCCCGACGGCACGCCGCCCCCGATCGCCTTGCCGATCACCAGGATGTCGGGGTCCAGGCCCCACGCCTGCGTGCAACCGCCGGGCCCCGCCGAGAAGGTGTGCGTCTCGTCGATGATCAGCAGCGTGCCGTAGCGGCGGGTCAGCTCGCGCAGCGCGTCGAGGTAGCCGTCGTCGGGCAGGATGATCCCCATGTTCGTCATCGCCGGCTCGGCGAGGACGACCGCGATCTCGCGCGTGGCCAGCGCGCGCTCGAGCGCATCGATGTCGTTGAACTCGACCGCGACCGTCGTCTCCTGCGGGTGCACCGGAGCGCCGACGTTCCCCTCGCGCGAGACGGTGACGCCGTGCTCCTGCACGGCGAACGCCTCGTCGACAGAGCCGTGGTAGCAGTAGCTGTACACGAGCACCTTCGGCCGGCGCGTGAGCTGCCGCGCCAGGCGCAGCGCCGTGCGGTTGGCGTCCGTTGCGCTCAGGGTGAACAGCCAGCGCGGCACGCCGAAGCGGCGGGCCAGCTCCTCGCCGACCCAGATCGCGTCCTCGGTCGGCAGCATCATCGTGATGCCGTGGGCGGCCTGGTGGGCGGTCGCCGCCACGGTCTCGGCGGGGGAGTGGCCGGCCATCGCCGCGGTGTCGCCGAGCGCGAAGTCGACGTACTCGTGCCCGTCGACGTCCGTGATCCGTGCGCCTTCGCCATGGGCGGCGAACACGGGGTGCCCGCCGGCCCAGCGCATCATCCACGGCATCGGCACACCGCCGATCAGCGAGCCGCGGGCGCGCTCGTACAGCTCGCGCGAGCGGGGATGGACCGCCGCGAACTGCCCCAGCTCACGGTCGAGCAGGCGGGCGAGGCGCTCGCGATCGACGCCGGACGCGCTCACGCGCCCGGGGCGCCGGCGCGCAGCGTCGCGGCGAAGTCGGTCTTGGCGATCGGGCCGATGCACGGGGACGTCGCCCCGGCGTCGAGGTACCGCTGCAGGCCGGCGCGCACCGCGTCGGCGTCGCCGACGGCGGTCAGCGTCGCGAGGAAGTCCTCGGAGATCGCCGCGCCCATCGCCTCCGGGTCGCCCCCCGCGGCGTCGTAGGCGGCGATGTCGGCCTCGAAGCCGGAGCGCTCCAGCATCGCGCGGTAGAACGGCAGCCCGAAGTAGGGGAGCAGGTCGCGGCGCATCGCCGTGTAGGCGCCGTCGACGTCGTCGGTGGCCGCTCCCGGCACCGCGGCGATCACATCGAATCCCTCCAGTGTCTTCCCGGCCTTCTCGCGCCCCTCGCGCACACACGGGATGACGACGTCGCGGATGTAGTTCGGGTTGCACAGCCAGAGGATCACGGCGTCGCCGACCTCGCCGGCGAGGCGCAGCATGTTCGGCGACAGGGCGGCGATCCCGATCGGCAGGTCCGGGAACGGCCCGAGCCCGCCGAGCTGGAAGTGGCTCGTCCACTTCGCACCGGAGGGCGGTGGCTCGCCACGCAGGATCGCGCGCACGATCGCCGTGTACTCGCGCATCTCGGTCACCGGCTTGCCGATGCTCTGGCCGTGCCAGGCCTCGACCACGATGCGGTGCGAGACGCCGATTCCCAGCAGCATCCGCCCGCCTGAGGCGTCGTCGATCGTCGCGGCCTCCTGGGCCATCGTCGCCGGCGTGCGCGAGTAGATCGGCACGACACCGGTGCCGATGCGGATCCGCTCGGTCCGCTGGGCGTAGGCCATGCAGACCTGCAGGGCATCGCGGCCGCTGACGTGGGTGACGTAGGCGGACGCGTAGCCGAGCTGCTCGGCGAGCTGGACGCGCTCGATCGCCTCGGGGAGTGAGCGGCCGGTGGAGATGAACGAGCCGATGGGCATGCTCGAAACCTACGTCACCGGCGCAGCAGCACGTAGACGAGCGTCACGGCGAAGGCGATCTGGCCGAACGTCAGCGCCGTTCCGGTGTTCGCGGCACCGAGCAGCTGCGCGATCAGCGTGCCGGCGATGAACGCGCCGAGCATCAGGGCGAGGTCGATCAGTCGTGCGCTGCTCATGCGATCCCAGCCTCGCTCGCGAGCAGCTCGACGAGCGCCGGCACATCGGCCCCGCCGTCGGCGGCGGCGAGGCGCTGCTCGGCCGCGCGGCGACCACCGAGCGCCCGCAGCCCGCGGTCGCCGTGCTCGGCCGCGAAGTCGGCGAGCGCGGTGGCCCGGCGGGCCGCGAGCCGGCGCGCGCTCAGATCGGTGCGGTCACGGTGGCCGGCGATCGCGGCCACGAGCTCGTCGATTCCCTGGGCGGGCGGCAGCGAGGACACGGCGACGACGGCGGTCTCGCGGTCGCCGACCGAGCGCAGTGCGGCGCTGAGGTCCCGGCGCGCGCGCAGAGCGACCTCGCCGAGGTCGAACTTCGTCTCGACGAGCACGTCGGGGATCTCCATGATCCCGCTCTTGAGAAACTGCAGCGTGTCACCGGATGCAGGTTGCACGACCACGGCGACGGTGTCCGCGACCTCAGCCACATCGGTCTCGCTCTGACCGACGCCGACCGTCTCGACGACGACGACGTCGAACGCCACCGCGAGTGCGGCGGCCGCTTCCCGCGTCGCCGGCGCCAGGCCGCCGAGGCGGCCTGCCGCGGCGGTCGAGCGGATGAACACCCCGTCGTCGGAGGGGTCGAACGCGATCCGTGCGCGATCACCGAGCAGCGAGCCCCCGCTGCGCCGCGAGGAGGGGTCGACGGCGAGCACCGCGACGCTGCGACCCGCACCGCGCCACACGCCGATGAGCTCCGACAGCAGCGAGGACTTGCCGGCGCCGGGGGGACCGGTGACGCCCACGACATGGCCGGGCGCCTCGCCGCCGAGCGCGGCGGGCGAGACCGCTCGCAGCAACGCGGCGATCTGCGGGCGCGCGGCCGGGACGCGGTTCTCGACGAGATTCATGACATCGGGGGCGGCGCCGAGGTCACCCTGGACGAGGCGTTCGCCGAGCGCTGTGCCGTCAGGCAGGGACATCGCAGGGGGACGCTAGCGGGCTGAGGGGCTGCGCCGTGAGCGCTGTGCGCGAGCGCAAGCGTCGAGCCAGGCCCGAACGTCCCGCAACACGCGCCCTGGGGCGGCATCCGGGACGTTCGGCGCGGTCCGGTCCGGGTACGGCTACTCCGGGTTCGCCCCACGGAGCCGGCGCTGCACCTGTCGCACCGACCACTGGTCGGTCGTATGGCGCTCCTCGCGCCAGGGGTCGCCGTCGTTGTGGTAGCCGTTGCGCTCCCAGAGGCCCGGATCGTCATGGTCGAGCAGTTCGAGCGCGCTGACCCACTTCGCGGACTTCCACAGGTAGCGCTGGGGCACCAGCAGCCGTGCCGGTCCGCCGTGCTCGGGCTCGAGCGGACGCAGGTCGTAGGTGTGCGCGATCAGGACGTCGTCGCCGGTCAGCGCCGCGAGCGGCAGGTTCGTCGTGTAGCCGCCGTGGGCGTGGACGAGCGCGTGCGTTGCGGCGGGCCGCGGCTGCGCCCGGGCGAGCAGGTCGCTGACGCGCACGCCGGTCCAGCGCGTGTCGAACTTCGACCAGCGCGTGACGCAGTGCAGGTCGGTCGTGAGCTCGGCCTGCGGGAGCGCGAGCAGCTCAACCCAGCGCAGCGCAAACGGCTCCGCGGCGAGCCCGTGGACCGACAGCGACCACGTCGCCGTGTCCAGGCGCGGCACTGGGCCGATCGTGAACACCGGGAACTTCTGCGTCGGCGACTGGCCCGGGGGAAGGCGGGCCGGGTCGATGCCGAGCTTCTCGGCACGTCGCCGGCCGCGCTCGCCGAAGACCTTCGGCGTCAGCGGCGCCATGCCCGCACCGCCCTCAGGCCGCCGCTCCGACTCCGCCGCGCTCGGCGACGAGCCGGACGATGTCCTGCATGATCCGCGTGATGTCGAAGTCCTTGGGCGTGTAGACCGCGGCGACGCCCGCCGTCTTCAGCAGCTCGACGTCGGCGTCCGGGATGATGCCGCCGACGACGACGGGGACGTCGACCCCGCGCTCGCGCAGCGCGTCCACGACCGACGGGATCAGCTCGCGGTGCGAGCCCGACAGGATCGACAGGCCGACGACATGGACGCCCTCCTGCAGCGCGCTCGCCGCGATCTGCTGGGGCGTCAGGCGGATGCCCTCGTAGACGACGTCCATCCCCGCGTCGCGGGCGCGCACGGCGATCTGCTCGGCGCCGTTGGAATGGCCGTCAAGGCCGGGTTTGCCGACGAGGATCTTGATCCGCCGGCCGAGCGCCTCGCTGATCCGCTCGACCTCGTCGCGCAGCGCCGTCAGCTCCTCCTCGCCGGGGCCGACCGGTGCGGCCGCCTCACCGACACCCGTCGGCGCGCGGTACTCGCCGAACGCCTCGCGCAGCGTCCGCGACCACTCGCCGGTCGTCGCGCCTGCCCGCGCGGCGGCGATCGTCGCCGGCATGATGTTCTCGTCCTCGCTGCGGGCGACCCGCGCGACCTCCGCCAGCGCCGTGTCGACGAGCGCCTGGTCACGCTCGGAGCGCCAGCGCTGCACGGACGCGCGCTGCTGCGCCTCGACGTCGGGATCCACGGTGAGGATGCCGCCGTCGACGCCCTGCATCAGCGGGGAGGGCTCGGTCTCGGTGTAGCGGTTGAGCCCCACGACCGTCTGCTCGCCGGACTCGATCCGGCGCAGCCGCTCGCGATGGCTGTCGACGAGCGCGGCCTTCATGTAGTCGACGGCCTTCACCGCGCCGCCGTGCTCGGCGACGACCGCCATCTCCGCACGCGCGCCCTCGAGCACCTCGGCGACGAGCCCGTCCATCACCTTCGAGCCCTCGAAGATGTCGGGGTACTCGAGCAGATCGGTCTCCAGCGCGAGCACCTGCTGGATCCGCAGCGACCACTGCTGATCCCACGGCCGGGGCAGGCCCAGCGCCTCGTTCCAGGCCGGCAGCTGGATCGCCCGTGCGCGGGCGTTGCGGCCGAGCGTGACGGCGAGCGCCTCGAGCACGATCCGCTGCACGTTGTTCTCCGGCTGGCTCTCCGTCAGCCCGAGCGAGTTGACCTGGACGCCGTAGCGCAGGCGCAGCGCCTTCGCGTCGGTCACGCCATAGCGCTCGCGGCCGAGCTCCTCCCAGAGGATGCACATCGCACGCAGCTTCGCGTGCTCCTCGACGAAGCGCACACCCGCGTTGACGAAGAACGAGATCCGGCCGAACACCGCGGTCAGGCGGTCGGCGGGCACGCGCTCGCGCACCGCGTCGAGCACGGCGATCGCGTTGCTCATCGAGAACGCGATCTCCTGGACCGGCGTCGCGCCCGCCTCCTGGAGGTGGTAGCTGCAGATGTTGATCGGGTTCCAGCGCGGGACGTGCTCGACCGTGTAGGCGATCATGTCCGCGATCAGCCGCATCGACGGCTCGGGCGGGAACGCGTAGGTGCCGCGCGCCAGGAACTCCTTGATGATGTCGTTCTGGGTCGTGCCCGACAGCTGCTCCTGGGCGACGCCCTCGTCCTCCGCCGTGACGATGTAGAGCCCCAGCAGCCAGGCGGCCGTCGCATTGATCGTCATCGACGTGTTCATCCGGTCGAGCGGGATGCCGCCGAGCAGCGTGGCCATGTCGCCCCTGTGCGCGACGGGGACGCCGACCTTGCCGACCTCGCCGCGGGCGAGCTCGTCGTCGGGGTCGTAGCCGGTCTGCGTCGGCAGGTCGAACGCGATCGACAGCCCCGTCTGCCCCTTCTCGAGGTTCGAGCGGTAGAGCTCGTTGGACTTCGCCGCCGTCGAATGGCCGGCGTATGTCCGCATCATCCAGGGTTTGTCGCGCTCCGGCAGGCGGTGGTCCATGAGCGGATTGTATGGTCCTGCGCAGTGCCTTCCAGTCTCGTGACCGGCCTGCGGCAGCGCCTCGCCGACAGCCTCGATGTCGTTCTGCGCCGCAGGGACCCGCTGATCCCGCCCCGGCGGCTGCGCTACGTGCCCGAAGGCGACTACGCGGAGGTCGGTGACACCTGGCTCGGGCTGCTGCGCAGCCTGGCGCTCGTGCGGCCCGACGAGCGCGTGCTCGAGGTCGGCTGCGGCGCCGGGCTGCTCGCGCGTCCGCTGCACCGCCACCTCGGCCCGGGTGCGAGCTACGCGGGCATCGACGAGGATCCCGCAGCGATCGCCTGGTGCGAGACGGCCTACCGCGACCGGCCGGATTTCGGCTTCGCAACGGTCGAGGGCCTGCTCGACGACGACCTCACGCTCCCGTACCCGGACGAGACCTTCGACGTCGTGGTGATGCACGAGCACCTCTCGCGATTGGGGCCGGACGCCGTCGCGGCGCGGCTGCGCGAGGCGCGCCGCGTCCTGATCCCCGCGGGCCGGCTGTTCGCGACGGCCTACCTGCTGGACGACAGCTCGCGCGCGTCGATGGCCGCGGGCGAGGCGGGAATCGTGTTCGGCAATGACGGGGCCGCGCTGCCCGACGCGGAGACGGGCCCCGCCGAGCGGATCCTCGCGATCGACGAGGAATGGTTCCTGGACCGCGTCGCCGACGCCGGCTTCAAGACGGCGGGCATCCGTCACGGCTCGTGGACGCCGCGCGAGGGTGCCAAGTCGTTCCCGGACATCCTCGTCGCGCGCCTGTGAGCACCGGCGTGCAGGAGATCGACGTCCTGCACCTCGGGCGTCCGAACGTCATCTGCTGCCACCGCGTCGGCGACGTGCTGATCGATCCCGGGCCGCAGTCCTGCGAGCAGACGCTGATCCAGGCGCTCGGTGATCGTGTCCCGCGCGCGATCCTGCTCACGCACATCCACCTCGACCACGCGGGCGTCACCGGGTCGCTCGTGCGCCGCTGGCCGGACGTCGTCGTCGCCGTCCACCAGCGCGGCGCGCGGCACGTCGCCGACCCGTCGAAGCTCACCGCCAGCGCGACCCGTCTCTACGGCGACGACATGCAGCGGCTGTGGGGCGAGATCGTCCCGGTGCCCGAGGAGCGCCTGCTGGTCCTGCACGGAGGCGAGCGGCTCGACGGCTGGGGCGACGACGGGCCCTGGCAGGTCGCGTACACGCCCGGCCACGCGCAGCACCACGTCAGCTACCTCCACGAGGACAGCGCGACCGTCTACGCCGGTGACGTCGCCGGCGTGCGGATCGGCGACGGGCCCGTGATGCCGCCGACCCCGCCGCCCGACATCGACCTGGACCTGTGGCGCACGTCGCTCGACACCGTCGAGGCATGGGCCCCCGAGCGGGTCGCGGTCACCCACTTCGGCAGCTTCGACGACGTCCCATGGCACATCGCCCAGCTGCGCGAGGCGCTCGACCGGCTCGGCGAATGGTCACGCGACAACGACGCCGCCGGCTTCGAGCAGCGCGTGCGCGACTGGATCAGCGAGCGGGTCGGCGCAGAGCGGGCGGCCGCGTACTTCCAGGGCATGCCGCCAGACGCGCTGTACCCCGGCCTCGCGCGCTACTGGGAGACGCGCGGCGCTGCCTGACCAGCCGGGCGTGTGCAGAAACCTCCACTCGGTACGCCCAGGACGCGGCGTGGAGGCTTGAGCACACGATCGTGTGTCGAACGCTCCAGGCGGTGGGCGCCAGGCCCGGCGAGGAGCGTTGTGCACCCGCACTGCCGGGCATTCCCTCCGCGGAGCGAGGGCGTTACCCTGAGGGACCGATGTCGCAGGTGGTGGAGCTTCCGCGGGTTCAAGGACCCGGATCAGGCCTCGGTGGGGCATGGCACGTGATCGTTCGCAATGACGATCACAACACCTTCGACGGTGTTGCCGGCGCGCTCGCGCGGACGCTTCCGGGCATCTCGCTCGATACCGGATACACCATCGCCGATCGCATCCACAACACCGGGCTTGCGATCGTCTGGAGCGGCCATCGGGAGCTCGCGGAGCTGTATTGGGAGCAGCTTCGGGACTGCGGGCTCACCATGGCCCCGCTCGAGCAGGGCTGACTTTGGTCGCGGGCCTCGCACCCGTCCCGGGCACAGGCGGCGGGCCTGAGGCCACCCGCTCGCCGAGGGCGGTGCCTATCGGCACAGCACCTCGTCGGCGTGCGGCCTCATGCATCCGCGATTCCTCGCTCCTGTCTGCTGCTGACGATCTCCTTGTCGCTCGGTCTTAGGGCATCTCCGGCCAGCCGATCGGGGGCTGCCGCGGGTGCTACGTCGTGCGGTGCCCGGTGAGCGCCGCCACCGCTCCGAGGCCGATGATGATCGTGCCGCTGACGCGGTCGAGGCGGCGCCGGGATTCCAGGCTGCCGCGCAGGTGTTCCGCGGCGGTGCCGGCGAGCAGCGCATAGGCGCCGTCGCTGACCGACGCGATCGCGATGAAGAGCAGCCCCAGCGCGACGATCTGCATGCCGGGTGAGCCGGCGGCCGGGTCGATGAACTGGGGGAGGAACGCCACGAAGAAGATCGCGACCTTCGGGTTGAGGACGTTGACCACGACGCCCTGGCGGAACAGGTGTGCGTGTGAGCGCGGCGCGGCCACGGTGTGGTCGTCCTCGCCGGCATGGCGGATCCGCTGCACGCCCACATAGACGAGGTAGGCGGCCCCGGCGAACTTGACGACGTTGAACGCCTCCGCCGACGAGGCGATCAGCGCGGACACGCCGATCGCGGCGGCGAACACGTGCACCAGGCCGCCCGCCTGGACGCCGAGCATCGATGCCAGGCCGGCACGCCGGCCCTGCGAGATGCTGGCGCCGACGATGTAGAGCACCGAGGGCCCGGGCACGGCGATCAGCGCGAACGACGCGGCTGCGAAGACCGCGAGCGTCGACGCGCTGGGCATCGCCTCAGGACGTCGCGGCGGGCTCGGACTCCGGTGCCGACGCTCCGAGCTCCTCCACTGCCTCGCCGTTGACGTCGCCGTCGCCGTCGTCAGGCTCGATCGAGCCTGAGCCGAGCTCATCGTGCGGGACGTACAGGAGCGGCACCTGCCACCAGCCGGAGGTGATCGTGCGCATCTCGCGCATCTCCGAGCCCTCCCACCAGCGCTCGAAGTCGAGCTTGTCGTCGAAGTCGACGATCTGCAGGAACTTGTAGCGGTCGTCGTGGGAGCGGTAGAGCTTCCAGGCCGTCGCGCCGTAGCGCAGGGACGTGGGGGTGACGTCGAGCAGCACCGCCTGCAGGCGGTCGCCACGCAGGCCGGTGGCGTACCAGGGAACGTGGATCGCGGACATCAGGCGCCGACCTCCGCGCGGATCGCTCCGGGCCCTTCGGTCGTCGCGCCCTGACCTTCCGACGTCGCGCCCACGAGGATCGCGATCTTGCCGAGATGCTTGTTCTCGTGCATGAGCTGGTGCGCCTCCGCAACCTGGTCGAACTCCATCGTCTTCCACAGCACCGGCCGGATCAGGCCGTCGTCGATCAGCTGGTTGGCCTTCGTGCACTGCCAGGCGTTGGCGAAGTGCGAGCCGATGATCTCCTTCTGGCGCATCCACAGGTAGCGCACGTCGAAGTCGAGCGTGAAGCCGGACGTGGCCCCGCAGATCACGACCTTGCCGAAGGGCTTCACCGTGAAGACGGACGTCGGGAACGTCGCCTTGCCGACATGCTCGAAGACGATGTCGGGCGAGTCGCCGAGCAGCTCCTTGACGCGCTTGGCGAACGCGCGGGTGACGACGAAGCGCGCCTTCTCCTCGTCGGGGCTCTCGCCGCCCTTGCGCATCATCCCGTCGAACTCGCCGCGGTCGATGTAGTCGACCGCGCCGAGCTGCTTGATCAGCTCGCCCTTCTGCGCGGAGGACACGACGCCGACGCTCTCGGCGCCCGCCGCCTTGACCAGCTGGGTCGCGAAGACACCGAGGCCGCCGGCGGCGCCCCAGATGAGCACGCGGTCGCCGGCCTGCAGCTTCGCGCGGTCCAGCAGCATCCGGTAGGCGGTGAAGTACGTGAGCCCGTAGGACGCCGACTCCTCCCAGGACAGCGCCTGGGGCTTGGGCAGCAGCTGCTGGGCCTGCACCTTGGTGAACTGCGCGAACGAGCCCCAGGTGGTCTCGTAGCCCCAGATCTTCTGCGAGGGAGCGGCCATCGGGTCGAGCCCGTGGACCTCGGGGTCCTCGTAGGAGGTCTGGTTGCAGTGCACGACGACCTCGTCGCCGGGCTTCCAGCGGGTGACGCCCGGACCCACCTTCCAGACCACGCCGGAGGCGTCCGAGCCGCCGATGTGATGCCCGTACTCGGGGTGGTCGGCGTAGCCGAACACGGACACCGGCTTCCCGAGGGCGGCCCAGACGTTGTTGAAGTTCACGCCGGCCGCCATCACGCGCACGATCACCTCGAACGCCTTCGGCTCGGGGACCTCGATCTCCTCGAGCTGGAAGGCGTCCAGCGGCTCGCCCTCGCGCTCCTGGCGAATGACCCATGCGACCATCGTGTCCGGCAGTTCGCCGGGCTCTGTGGTGACGTGCGAGATCTGCGACAGGTCGACGGCCATGATGCGGTGAAATTCCTCCTGCGGGCGGACGGTGCAGCCGCGAATACTACGGTCCCGGCGCTTCCCCGGCGGCGTGGCGGCGGGGACGCCGCCGCACGTTGATGTAGCCGGCGCGGATGAACCAGGTTCCGAGGCCGACGATGATCGCGAGCGAGCCTCCGACGCCGAGCACGAAGAACGCGGCGGCCGAGGAGACGTGGTCGACCATCCAGCCGAAGTTCTGGCCGAAGAAGCCCGACACGAACGTCAGCGGGAGGAAGAAGGTCGCGACGATCGTGAGGACCTTCATGATCTCGTTGAGCCGGTTGGAGACCGCGGACACGTAGAGGTCGAGCGCGCTGGAGACGCTGTCGCGGACGCTGTCGAGCTGGTTGGAGACGACGACGAGCCGGTCGTAGACGTCGCGCAGGCTGTCGTGTGACGTACCGTCGTGGAAGCCGGGCACGAGGTCGAGCAGGTCGCGCCGCCCGGCGAGCTCGTCGCGTTGGCCGTCGACGACCTGGCGCAGCCGGACGAGCGAATGCTTGAGCTCGAGCAGGCGCAGGCGCAGCTCGGGCTGCGGGTCGTCGAGCACCAGCACCTCGAGACGGTCGATCTCGTCGTCGATCGCGCTCAAAGCCGGGCCGAAGCTCGCCGCCATCGAGTCGAGGACGCGGTACAGCGCCTCCTCGGACCTGTCGATGTCGTCGAGCTTGACCCGGCGGCGGACATCACCGACGGCGAAAACGTTCTGCTGGCGCACCGTGACGATCGCCGTGGCGGTGATGTGGAAATGAACCTCGACCGGAACCGGCACCGGGCCCTGCGGCGTGGGCTCCATGCGCGAGCCGTAGGCCACGAGCAGCGCGGAGTCCGGGTAGTCCTCGATCTTCGGCCGCTGGCCGAACTCGATCGAATCGTTGACCGCGGTCGGGCTCAGGCCGAGGAGCTCGCCGACCGCGTGCAGCGTGTCGGGGTCGGGCTCGCGGAGCCGCAGCCAGAAGCGCTTGCGGGTGGCCAGCAACTCACCGATCTCGTGAGCGTCGAAGCGCTCGAGGACCTCCACTCAGGCGACGCTAGCGAGCGGGTCAGACGCCAGCAGGCTCGCGCAGCGCCGCCTCACCCTGCGGCGCGCCGCCCGCGTCGCCGGCTTCGACGAGGTCGTGCTCGATGCGCTCGCCGAGCGGAAGCTCCGCATTGGTGCGCGCGCTCGCCGGCTTGCCCTCGATCAGCAGCCAGGCGACGACGGCCCCGATCAATGCCAGCACCGATGCGATCTTGAGGCTCGTGTTGACGGCGTCCAGGAACGCGGTCTGGACCGCGGCTCCGGCGCCTCCGGGGATCCCGGCCCCGCCGGACGCCAGCGCGTCCACGAGCTTGTCGATCTGCTCGCCGCCGGCCGCGGGGAGCAGGTCCTGCAGGCGCGAGCGGCCGAGCGTCGAGATCAGCGCGCCCATCACGGCGACGCCGAACGTGCCGCCGACCATGCGGCTCATCGACAGCACGCCGGAGGCCGCGCCGGCCTTCGTCTGGTCCACCGAGTTCATCGCGGCGGTGCTCATCGGCGACATCACGAGGCCCATGCCCATGCCCATCAGCGCGAACCCGACGGCGAGGTAGGCGTAGTTCGTGTCGGCGGCCAGGAAGCTCTGCAGGAACAGCGACACCGAGACGACCGCGAGGCCGAGCGACATCAGCGGGCGCGGTCCGACCTTGTCGGCCAGCCGCCCGGCGATCGGGCCCATGAAGATGATCACGACGGTCGAGGGCAGGAAGCGCACGCCCGCCTCGAGCGGGCTGTAGCCGCGCACGTTCTGCATGTAGAGCGCGATGAAGAAGAACATCGCCAGCATCGCGAAGCTGACGATGAACGCCACGATGTTGGCGCCCAGGAACGAGCGCGAGCGGAAGTAGTCGAAGTCGAGCATCGGTGCGCGCACGCGCCGCTCGATCACGACGAAGCCGGCCAGGCCACCGATGGCGGCGACGAACAGGGCGACGATTCCGGGTGAGGTCCAGCCCCAGGCGTTGCCCTCGACGAGGCCCAGGACGAGCGAGCCGAGGCCGATCGTCAGCGCGGCGACACCGGCGACGTCGACCGAACGCTCGGCGGTCTCGTCACGCGACTCGTGCGTCGCCCACAGGGTCACCACGACGGCGACGACGGCGATGGGCACGTTGATCAGGAAGATCGACTGCCAGGAGACGTGCTCGACGAGGAAGCCGCCGACGACGGGCCCGATCGCGAGCGCCAGCGCGCTGACACCCGCCCACGTGCCGATCGCCTTGCCGCGCTCGTTCGGCGGGAACGCGTTGGTGATGATCGACAGCGTCGCGGGCATCATGAACGCGGCGCCGACGCCCTGCGCGGCACGGCCGATGACGAGCCAGCTGGCGGTCTGCGAGAAGGCGATGAAGAGGCTCGACGCCCCGAAGACGGCGACGCCGATGAGGAACCAGCGCCGGCGGCCGAAGATGTCGCCGAGGCGTCCGCCCGTCACGAGCAGGACCGCGAAGGTCAGCGTGTACGCGTTGACCGTCCACTCGAGGTTCGCCGTCGAGACGCCGAGGTCACGCTGAATCGACGGCAGCGCGACGTTCACGACCGTGTTGTCGAGCATGATCATGAACAGCGCGAAGCACATCGCGCCGAGCGTCCACCAGCGGCGGTTGCCGTCGTGCATGTCGGGAAGGGAGAGGGCCATGGTGCGTGTCCTTGGGTCAGGCGTTCGTGGTCGTGGGGAGGCCGTCGAGGGCCTCGGCGAGGCGGGTGCGCTGGTCAACGGAGAGGTTCTCTGCAACGCGCTCCAGGCCGCGCAGTCGCAGGCTGTCGATGCGTGCCACCGCGGCCCGGCCGGCGTCGGTGACGGTGAGGCGCTTGATGCGCCGGTCGTGCTCGTCCTCGCGGCGCTCGAGGAATCCGCGGCGCACGAGCGCATCGACGGAGCGGCTCGAGTTCGCGAGTGAGCAGCCGACCGATTCGGACAGCTCCTTGACCGACGGAGAGCTCGTGCGCGCGCACATGATCTCGAGCGTCTTGAGCTGGGGGAGCGACAGATCCAGCTCGTCCATCAGGTCGGCGAACTCGCCGCCGGCCTCACGGGCGACGTACTTCCAGAGCGCGAGCAGGTTCTCGGCGAGCTCGCGGGTGGAGGCGGGAGATACTTGCATCTACGCAAGTATTACCCTGATGCAGCCGTTACGCAAGTGTGAGGATCGTCACACGGGCTGGCTCGCGGGAGCGCCGCATCCGCGGTGCCCGGCTTTTTGAAAGCCCTTCTAGGGCAACATCAGGTCATTCTGCGACGACGGGCGTTCCCGCCCGACGGCGAGCGTCCCGGGCGCGACGGCGTCGCCGCCGACGCGCACCCGGTAGAGGCCCGGCTCGACGGTCGCCTTCAGCGTGGCGGTGTCGCTCGGGTTGATCGGCGCGGTCTGCTGGCGGATCCCCGGCTTCGAGGTCGTGCCCGGCGCGGCGGCCGATTCGAACGTGACCTGCTGCGAGCTGCCGGTGAGGTTCGTGAACACCAGCGTGATCGGCCCTGCGCCGATGCGCCGTGGCGAGACGCTGATCTGCTCGGGCGTGATCGCGGAGCTCAACAGGATCGGCGCGGGCGGGCGCGGCTCGTTGGCGTGCTTCGCGTTCGTGCCGCAGCCGAGTGCTCCGGTCGCGAGCGCGCCGGTGAGCGCGATCGCGATGGTCGTGCGCCGTGGGATCTGCATTGCTCCTCCGTGCGGCGCATCCGGCGCCGCGCTGCGGACCCTACCCGAGCGGGCGGCGCTTGCGAAAGGGCGACCTCCGGCCGCAGCCGTCGAACCGGTTCCTACTCCTCGTCGACGGCGGCTTCGGCGTAGGCGTCGGCGAGCGCTTCCTGGAGACGGTCCCAGGCCTCGCGCTCGGCTGCCTCGTATGCGGCGCCGGAGAGGTTGCGCAGCTCGTCCGCGTACCGCTGCCACGCATCACGCGTGCGCTCGACGATGACCGGATCCTGGGGTGCAGCGATGCTCATGGCCAACCTCCCTTTCGGTACGCGCACAATACCCCGGTCGTCGGCGGGTTCGCGACAGCAGCCCGCAACGTGGCGTGCACGCCGTCCGCCGCGGCTCATAGACCGCTGGCATGGATACCGCGACCGCGCTGCGCACCACCGAGTTCCTCGTCGTCGACACGGAGACCAACGGGCTGGCCGGCGAGGCGTGCGAGCTCACCGAGATCGGCGCGGTGCTCGTCGGCGGCGGCGAGCTGCACGAACGCTGGGAGACGCTGGTCTCCACGCGCCGCCCGCTGTCGCGCGGGATCCAGCGCTTCACCGGGATCACGCAGACCATGGTGGACGAGGCGCCCCCCGCCGAGGCCACGCTGCCCGAGTTCGGTGAGCTGCTGCAGGGACGCGTGCTGGTCGCGCACAGCGCGGCCTTCGACCGCCGCGTGCTCGCGCAGGCGTTCCAGCGCGCGGGCCTGCAGTGGCCGGATCCGCCGGCGCTGTGCACGGTGGCGCTGGCCCGCCGCCTGCACCCGCTCGCGCGCCAGCGCAAGCTCGTCCCGCTCGCGCTGTCGCTCGGGATCGACGTCGAGGTCGCCCACCGCGCGCTCGCTGACGCCGAGACCTGCGCGCGCGTCTTCTGCGCGCTGTTCCCGCGCCTGTGCGCGAGCGCCGCGACGCTCGGTGACGCGCTGGCGCTGCTCGCGCCCCGGCGTGCCGCGCGCCGGCGATCCGGCGCGACCGACGGCGGCGCGCTGCCGCGCGGCGCCCGGCGGCGCCTGCCCGACCTGAGCGGCGTGAGCGACGCCCCCGGCGTCTACGTGGTGCGCAACGACGTCGGCCAGCCGCTCTACGTCGGCAAGTCGGTGCGCGTCCGTACGCGGGTGCGCGCCCACTTCGCGCCGTCGTCGCCGTCGACCGCGTGGACCGCGCGCGCAGAGACCGTCGAGCACCTGCCGACGCTCACCGACCTCGGTGCGCTGCTGCTGGAGCACCGCACCGTCCGCCGGCTGCGGCCGCCCGGCAACGCCAGGCTCAAGCACGCAGACGACTGGGTGTGGGTGCGCTGCCGGCTGGACATCGCCTTCCCGATCCTCGAGGTCGGGCCGGCGCCGGCGCCCGCACCCGCGGTCAACGTCGGCCCGCTGCGCGGCCGCGCCACCGCCGCCGAGCTGGTCGAGCAGCTCGTCTCGCTGTTCGGGCTGCGGCACTGCGGCCGGCGGCTGCCGCGGCGCGAGCATCCGTCGGCCTACGGCGAGATGGGCCGCTGCCTGTCGCCGTGCCTGGGCGACCTGGATCCCAACCTCTACCGGCGCCGCCTCGACGCCGCGCTCGGTGTCCTCAGCGGCCCGGGCGACGGCGCCCGCCGCCTGCTGGCCCACGTCGACGGCCTCGTCGACGAGGCCTCGCGTGAGCGCCGGTACGAGCGTGCCGCCTGGCTGCGGCGCCGGCGCGAGCGGCTCGCCGTGCTGCTGAAGCGCGCAGGCCGGGGCGTCGGCGACGCCGACCGCCCGCGGCTCGTGCTCGACGAGACGCCCGAGGGCGGGGCGTTCGAGGCCTTCTGGCTCGTCCGCGGAGCCGTCGCCGACTGGGGCGCGCTCGGGGATGACGTCGACGAGCTGCTGGAGCGCACGGCCGCTGCGCTGCGCTCACCCGGTCCCGCCGACGGCGACGCGCTCGACGAGGCCCGGCTGGTCAGCGCCTGGGCGGCGGCGAACGACGCGCCCGTGCTCGAGCTCGAAGGCGGCGTCAGCGGCGCGCGGCTCGCGCGCTTCCTGCGCGGCGCTGGCGTGGACCTCGGCGCCGCGGCGGCGCTCGCCGCGTGATCAGGCGAACGGGAGCGCGACGACGGTGGCGGTGACGCTGTTGCCGGCGACGGCGAGCTCGGCTCCCGGCTCGGCCTCGCGGCGCACCAGCGCCAGGCCGATCGGCCCCAGCGTGGGGGAGACGACGCTGCTCGTGAGCGTGCCGACCTCGCGGTCGCCCAGGCGCAGCGCGAGGCCCGCCGGGGCCGGCCCGGAGAGCCGCAGCCCACGCAGGTGGCGGTTGGGCCTGCCCTTGTAGAAGAGGCGCGCGACGGTCTCCTGCCCGACGTAGCAGCCCTTCGTGAAGCTGACGGCGCGCTCGTTCAGGCCGGCCTCCTGCGGGATCACCGACGCGTCCAGGTCGACGCCGTAGCGCGGTCTGCCGCTCTCGACGCGCAGCACCTCGGCGTCGGTCTCGGCGAGGTCGAAGCCGCCCGCATCCCGCAGCGCCGCAAGGACGCGCTCGGCTTCGTCGGCGCCGTACAGGACGTCAACGCCCAGGTCGGTGGCGATCACGCGGACGTCCACGTCCACGATGCGGCTCGCCGTGTGCGCGTGCTCCGCGCCCGGCAGGTCCGGGATGCCTGCGACCTCGCGGCTGCCGGGCCCGAGCAGTGAGAGCATGCCGGTCTGCAGCGTGCGCTTGTGCAGCTCGGCGCCGTACCCGACGAGCCCGTGGCGGATCGCGTCGAACACCGGCTGGAGCGCGGCGCGCTCCATGTCGAGCAGCAGCTCGTCACCGGCATCGAGGACGCGCAGGTCGCCGAGCATCTTGCCCTTCACCGTCAGCACCGCCGCGAGCAGCCCCTGACCTGGCTGGAGCGTCTCGACCTCGTTGGTGACGATTCCGTCCAGCGCCGGGCGCGCCTGATCGCCGCTGATCGCAAGCCTGCCGCGGCCGGTGCGGTCGACGATGGCGGCGGACGGTCCCATGCGTCGAGGATACCCCCGGAGCGGCGGCGGTATTCGTCATGCCACGGGTGAAGTTTTGGTCTGCCATAATCTCTCGCAGATGACGCCCCCGCTGCGCGATCCGGACTCGGCCCTCGAGCTTGCCGACCCAGTGGTGGCGGTGCTTCCCGCGGGCCTCGACCCGGAGACCGCCGCGCACGCCGGCCCGAGTGACCTGGAGCGCCTGCGGGCGCGCGGTCGCGGGCGCACCACGATCGCCGTCCTCGGCCCGGCGTTCGTCGCCTGCATCGCCTACCTGGACCCGGGCAACTTCGCGACGAACATCGCGGGCGGCGCCACGTACGGCTACATGCTGCTCTGGGTGCTGCTCGCCGCGAACCTGATGGCGATGTTGATCCAGAACCTGTCGGCGAAGATCGGCATCGCGACCGGCCGCAACCTGCCCGAGCTGTGCCGTGCGCACTTCCGGCCGCGCGTCACCCAGGGCCTGTGGGTCCAGGCGGAGATCGTCGCGATGGCGACCGACCTCGCCGAGTTCGTCGGCGCGGCGATCGCGCTGAACCTGCTGTTCGGCATTCCGCTGTTCGCGGCGGGCCTGATCACCGCGGTCGTCTCGTTCGGTGTGCTCGCGCTGCAGCGCCGCGGCTACCGGCGGTTCGAGGTCGCGATCGCGTTCTTCCTCGGGATCATCCTGCTCGGCTTCCTCTACGACACGCTGAAGATCGGCTTCGATCCGGGTGAGGCCGCCGGCGGGTTCGTCCCGACGTTCGACGGCGCCGACAGCGTGCTGCTGGCCGCCGGCATCCTCGGCGCGACGGTCATGCCGCACGTGATCTACCTGCACTCGGCGCTCACGCAGAACCGCATCAGGCCGCGCAACGACGACGAGAAGCGCGTCCTGCTGCGCTTCCAGCGCCTCGACGTGACGATCGCGATGGGGATCGCCGGGCTCGTGAACATGTCGATGCTGATCATCGCGGCGTCGCTGTTCTTCGACTCGCCGCTGAACGGGCTGGACACCATCGAGGGGGCCTACGCAGGGTTCGAGGACCTCGTCGGCCACGAGGCGGCGCTCGCCTTCGGGCTCGCGCTGCTCGCCTCGGGGCTCGCCTCGTCGAGCGTCGGCACCTACGCGGGCCAGGTCGTGATGCAGGGCTTCATCGACCGGCAGATCCCGTTGAGCCTGCGGCGCCTGATCACGATGGCGCCCGCGCTGATCGTGCTGGCGATCGGCGTGAATCCGACCGACGCGCTCGTGATGAGCCAGGTGGTGCTGTCGTTCGGCATCCCGTTCGCGCTCGTCCCGCTGATCCTGCTGACGCGCCGCCGTGATGTGATGGGCGCGCTCGTCAACAAGCGGCTGACGACGAACGTCGGCTGGGTCGTGGCGGCGATGATCATCTCGCTGAACCTGTTCCTGCTCGCCCAGATCATCCTCGGCTAGGCTCAGGCCGATGGGACTCGCAGACACCTTCCAGGAGGTCCTGGACTCGCTGCCCGACGACTGGACGGACATCGAGCTCGATGTGCGGATCTTCGACGAGCAGCGGTACATCGAGGCCGCGACGTTCCTCGTCACCTGCAACGCCCAGCCGTACTCCGAGCACGACTGGCACTGGCGGATCCTCTGCGCCCACCGTTTCGGGCATGCGGCCGCGGCGCCGGCGGTCCACCGCTCGCTGCTGTTCCTCGACGAGGCGGGCATCGCCGGGGAGATCGCCGTGCGCGAGGTCCGCTCGGGCCGAGCGCCGGTGTTCCACGAGTGGGGGCGCCCGGAATCGGTGCGCGAGGAGTTCCGCAAGCTCCACCACCAGTAAGCCGTGGCCCGCGTCGTCGCGCTGGTGCCCGACCTGCTGTTCGGCTCGAAGGTCCACGCAGCGCTGACGGGGGCCGGGCACGAGGTGGTGCTGACGGGCGACGAGCAGGCAGCCCGCGCCCAGGCACCGGATGCCGACGTGCTGGTCGTCGACCTCGCGACCGACGCGTTCGACGGCGCGGCACTGGTCGCGTCGATGCGGTCCGCCGGCGAGCTCGGCCGGACCCGGACGCTCGCGTTCTACAGCCACGTCGACGCCGACGTGCGCACGCGGGCGCTGGAGGCGGGGTTCGACCTCGTCGTCGCGCGCAGCCGGATGAACCGCGAGGGCGCCGAGCTCGTCGCGCAGCTGCTCTCAGCCGCCGGCTGAGCCGGCAAGCCGCGCGTCGAAGAGGCGCCCGACGTCGGGCCGCTCGCGCACGATGCCAAAGCGCCGCTCCCAGCCGGCCCAGTCCTCGAGCGTGCGCCGGTCCAGCACCCCGAACGCGCCCTGCGCCGTCGTGAACGCGGGTGTGACGGCGGCGAGCTCACGTGCGGCGCCCGTGCGGTCGACCCCCGGCGCCCCGGCGACCAGCGCATCGAGGGCGGCAGCGGGGTCGGCGACCGTCGCCTTGTAGCCGCGGCGCAGCGCGGCGACGGTGCCGCTGATCACCGCGCGCCGGAGCTTCAGGGTCTGCGGGGTCGTGACGAGCACGAGCTCGGGGTAGGACGGGGCGCCGAAGTCGTCGACGCGAAAGACGCGGGTGGCCGGCCTGCGGCGGCCCAGCGCGACGCCCTCTGCGTTCCAGAAGCCGGTCGCCGCCGACACGCGCCCGCCGAGCAGCGCGGGAACGGCCTGGAAGCCGATCGTCACCGTGCGCACCTTGCCGGGGTCGCCGCCGTCGCCGCGCACGATCGAGGCCAGCACCGCCTCGTCGCTGGGCAGGCCGCTGACGCCTGCGCGCCGCCCGGCGAGGTCGCGCGGACGGCGCACGTCCGGCGCAGCGAGGAGCGATGCAAGCGGGCGCTGGACGAGCGCCATCACGCCGACGAGCGAGCCCGGGGACCGCTGATCGGCGATCGCGAGGTCGTGGATGTCGAGGTAGGCCATGTCGGCGCGACCCGCGCGCAGCAGCTTGACCGCGTCCGTGGAACTCGACGGGGCGACGACCCGCAGGCGCACTCCGGCTGCCGCGTCGTAGCCGCGGGCCGTCGCCAGGTAGGTGCCGGCGTGGACCGCGTTCGGGGCGAAGTCGAGCACCAGCGTCGCGGGCTGCGGCTGCCCGGCCACGTCGTCGCCGGAGCCGCCGCAGCTCGCAAGCGCGACTGCGGCGAGGAGCAGGAGCAAAGCCGCAAAACGCGAAGAGAACAGCGTCATCCGGGGCCGGAGCATAGGAACACGCCTCACGGACCCCGAGTCTCATCCCCCAGAAAGGACGTATCCCGTGGAGCCCAAGGGTGCTCGCTCATATGTCGGAGAGCTGGTGGGCACGTTCGTGCTCGTCCTCTTCATCGGTCTCGTCGTGTCGTTGTCCTCGAAGGCGGCGCTCGGCTTCACCGACTGGGCCGTCATCGGCCTCGTCCACGCCTTCACTCTCGCGCTGCTGATCGCCGCGCTGGCCGGAGTGAGCGGCGCGCACTTCAACCCCGCCGTCACGCTCGCGCTGGTCGCCACGCGCAAGTTCCGCGGCGGCGACGCAGCCGTCTACATCCTCATGCAGCTCGCCGGTGCGACGCTCGCCGCGCTCGTCGTGAAGGGTGTGCTGAAGGACGAGGGCGCACCGGTGAACTACGGCGCGACGCTGATCGCGAAGTCGTTCTTCCAGAGCGACTGGTCCGGCTTCTGGGTCGAGGGACTCGCCGCGTTCCTGCTGATGGCGACGATCACCGGCACCGCCGTGATCGCCAAGAACAAGAGCGACCTCACGCCGTGGCTGATCGGCGGCGCGCTCGGCGTCGGCGTCATGTGCATCGGCCCGATGACGGGCGCCGGCATCAACCCGGCGCGCGCGTTCGGTCCGCTGCTGGTCTCGGGCAACCTCTGGGACAACTTCGGCACGTTCGTCTTCGTGTACACGCTCGGGCCGATCATCGGTGCGCTGGCCGGCGCCGGCCTGATGGAGTGGCTGTATTCGGGCGAGCTCGAGGAGACGGGCATGACGGCCGCCCGCGAGGACGAGCTGCTCATCGAGATCGACGACGGAGGCCTGGACGCGCCTCGCTGACTCCGGATGACACTCGCCCCCGGCCCAGCGCCGGGGGCGGCACGGCGGCGCACCGGTAGGCTCCGGCTGACCGATGCGTCGCCGTGTCACGTTCTCCAGGAACTTCACGCTGTCGCTGTCGCGGCGCTGCCAGTGCTACTGCAAGTACTGCTCGTTCGCGACGCACAAGGCGCACCTGTATTCGCCCGCCGAGGTCGAGGAGCAGCTCGACCTCGCGCTGCGCCGCCGCGCCAAGGAACTGCTCGTGCTCACCGGTGAGCGGCCCGAGGTCGACCCGGTGGTCGCGGCGCGCCTGCGCGAGTACGGCCACGAGGACTTCACCGCGTACGTGGTGTGGACCTGTGAGCGGGCGCTCGAGCGCGGCCTGCTCCCGCACACCAACCTCGGCGTCCTGAGCCGCGAGGACCTGTCCCGGCTGCGCGAGGTGACGGCCTCGCAGGGGCTGATGCTCGAGTCGGTCAGCGAGCGGCTGATGCAGACCGTGCATGCGGGCTCCCCGACCAAGCACCCCGCGCGGCGCCTGGAGACGATCCGCGCCGCCGGTGAGCTGAAGATCCCGTTCACGACCGGGATCCTCGTGGGGATCGGCGAGACCGAGGACGAGCGCATCGCCTCGCTGGAGGCGCTCGCCGCCGTGCAGGCGCAGTACGGGCATCTGCAGGAGGTGATCCTGCAGAACTTCGTCCCGCACGAGCGCTACTACGGCCGCGAGCCGGCGCAGATCGCCGACGCGAGCGCGCGCCGCTACTGGGAGACGGGGATCGGCGATCAGCCTGAGCTTCCACTTCCCGAGTGGGCCTGCAAGGTGACGATCGCCGACATGAAGCGCCTGATCGGCGAGACGCGGCGGCTGATGCCGGGCGTCGGGATCCAGGTGCCGCCGAACCTCGCCGAGTGGTGGCCAGAGCTCGTCGCCGCGGGCGCGACCGACCTCGGCGGCCTGTCGGCCAACGGGGATCACATCTCGCCCGAGCACCCCTTCCCCTCGCCGACGCAGGTGCGCAAGCGCCTGCGCGAGGACGACGTCGCGCTGACCGAGCGGCTGTGCGTCTACCCGCAGTACCTGGACGGCGACTGGGTCGCCCAGAGCGTGCTCGACACGGTCCGCCAGCGCTACTGGAGCTTCATCCCGCGGCGCGGCTCCGGCCGGCAGGAGGCGCCGTTCGCGATCAACGCGGATCTCGTCGGCCCGGCGATCGAGCGCGCGCGGCACGGCGAGCGCCTCACGCCGCAGGAGCTGACGGCGCTGTTCGCCGAGACGCGGCCCGAGGCGGTGCGGGAGCTGCGCGTGGCGGCCGACGAACTGCGCCGTGAGCTGGCGGGAGACACGGTCACGTTCGTCGTCAACCGCAACATCAACGTCTCGAACATCTGCACGGTCGGCTGTGCGTTCTGCGGCTTCGGCCAGGGGCGCCGCTCGCCGGAGGCCTACGAGCACTCCGAGAACGAGTTCCGCGGGCGCGTGGCCGAGGCGGTCGCCTACGGCGCGAGTGAGCTGTGCATCCAGTCGGGCATCCATCCGGACTGGCAGCTCGACGACTACCTGCACTGGCTGCGCGTGGCCAGGGACGAGGCCGCCGCGAACGGCGCCGACCTGCACCTGCACGCGTACTCGCCGATGGAGATCGCGCACATGTGCGACATCTCCGGGCTGGGACCGGGTGAGGCCTTCGCCCGCCTCGCCGACGCCGGACTGGGCTCGACGCCCGGCACCGCCGCCGAAGTGCTCCACGACGGCGTGCGCGAGCGGATCAGCCCGAACAAGCTGCCGGTCGCGCGCTGGGTGGAGATCATCCAGGCCGGTCATCGCGCCGGCCTGCCCAGCACCAGCACGGTGATGTTCGGTCACATCGAGGAGCCCTGGGAGCTGGCCGAGCACATGCGGGTGATCCGCGACGTGCAGGAGCGCACCGGCGGCATCACCGAGTTCGTCCCGCTGTCGTTCATCCCGTTCCATACGCTGCTCGGCCGCACCCACGGCATCGAGGAGCTCTCCCGCGCGGAGAACCTCAAGCACACCGCGGTCTTCCGGCTCGCACTGGGACGCTCGATCGTGAACCTGCAGGCGAGTTGGGTGAAGATGGGCATCGACGCCGCGACCGAGGCGCTCCGATGGGGCGTCAACGACCTTGGAGGGACATTGATGGAGGAGAGCATCAGCCGGCTGGCGGGCAGCTACCACGGCGTGCGCCTGGATCCGCCGGACCTCGCCGCCGCCGCGCATCGCGCGGGGCGCCCCGCCGCCGAGCGCTCGACGCTCTACGCGATTCGCGAGCGCTACCCCGTCGGCATGCTGCCCGAGTCACCGCTGGATCACGTCGCGATCGCCGACGGCATGTCGGCCGAGGTGGCGGCATGATGACGGGCGGTGAGGCCATCACCGCGGACGGTCTGGCGAAGCTGAAGGCGGAGATCGCCGAGCTCGAAGGGCCGGTGCGCGTGGCGCTCTCGCGGAAGATCAAGGATGCGCGCGAGGAGGGTGACCTCAGCGAGAACGCCGAATACCACGCGCTGAAGGAGGAGCAGGGTCACCTCGAGACGAAGATCCTGCGCCTGAACGAGCGGCTGCGCAACGCCGTCGTCGTCGAGGCGACCGCGGACGCGACCGTCGTCACCTTCGGGAGCACCGTGCGCGTGACCGACCTGGAGTCCGGCCGCGAGCAGTCGTTCACGCTCGTCGGGCCGACCGAGGCCGACCTGAAGTCCGGCAAGCTCTCAGCGGAGTCGCCGGTCGCCCGTGCGCTGATGGGCGCCGGACCCGGTGACGTCGTCCAGGTGGAGACGCCGCGCGGCGCCCGCGAGTGGCGCGTCGACGGCCTCGGCGACGCTTGACGGGCAACAGTCACAACCCAGGAGGAGACATGGCGGACTACGAGGTTCTCGAGATCGACGGCATCGAGGCGATCTACGGCGGCGGCTTCAAGCGCGCCCGCTCGGCGCTCGGCGTGACGTCGTTCGGACTGCAGGTCGTGGACCTGCCGCCGGATTCGGACGCCTACCCGGAGCACGACCACGCGTCCGACGGGCAGGAGGAGGTCTACGCGACCCTGCGCGGAAGCGGTGAGATCGAGATCGGCGGTGCTCGCCACCCGCTCGATGGCGATCATCTGGTCAGCGTCAAGTCAGGCGCGATGCGCAAGGTCTACAGCGGCCCCGATGGCCTGCGCCTGCTCGTGATCGGTGGGGTCCCGGGCGCGGTCTACGCGATCAAGGACTGGACCGAGATCGGTCAGCCGGATCCGTCCGCGGGCGGCTGAGTCAGGTCAGGCGAACAGGTCCTCGTCGCGCGGGCGCAGCAGCGCCCGCGCGCCCGGGCCGTCCGCGTCGCTGACGAAGCGCGACAGGCCGCGCAGCAGCACCGCGGGGACGCGCTCGTCCTTGCCGCGGACGAGGTCGGCGGCGCCGGCGGCCTGGTCGGCGATCGCGATCCAGGTCGCGCGCAGCTCGCGGCCCTCGGCGTCACGGCGCCCGCGCCAGTCCTCGAGCGGGCTGAGGCCCGCGATGCCGATCGCAGCCTCGGCCTGACCGTGGCGCCACGCGCGTCCGAACGAGTCGGAGATCACGACCGCGGGCCGCGGGACGGCGCCCGCCGGAGCGATCGCTGCGCGCAGCGCGCGGGCGCTGGCGTCGGGATCCTCCGGGAGTGTCACGAGCCGGTCCGCGGCGCCGGCGTTGGACGCGTCGACGCCGGCGTTCGCGCACACGAACCCGTGCCGCGTGCGGCAGATCAGCACGCCCGGTCCGACGCGCACGATCTCGGCGGTCTGGTCGAGGACGACCTGGACCGCGCGCGGGTCCTTGCCGTGTTCGTCGGCGATGAACCTGGCGCGCGCGGTCGGCCTCACGCCGGCGAGGTCGACGACGGCGCCCTCCGCCTTCGAGACGATCTTGTGCGCGAGCACGAGCACGTCGCCCGGCTGCAGCCCACCTGCCGGCGCGACGGCTTCCAGCAGCAACGGGGCGAGGTCGTCGCCCGGCGCGATCTCCGGGATCCCGTGGAGTGCGTGGACGTGCAGGTCGCTCATCGGCGGCGAACGCGACTGAGCGCGTCGCGCGTGTACACGGCGGTGCGCCGCGGTGCGTCCGCGAGCGCCTCGGCGAGCGCCTCGAGGTCCTCCGGCGTGTCGACGTCCAGCATCAGCGAGGGGATCTCGGCGATCCTCACGGTCGCCCCGGCGGCCTCGGCGAGGTGTTCGTGACGGGCGCGGCTGCCCTCCCCGAAGCTCGGCTCGATCACATCCGGCGGGGTCAGCAGCAGTGCGTTGGTCCCCGTGCCGTGACGGTCGGGGACGATCACGACTTCGGGCCCGTCGGACAGCCGCCGGACGAGCTCGTCGATCTCGGACGCCTGGACGGCGGGGGCGTCCCCGGCGAGCACGAGGACGTGGAACGCGCCTTCGCTGACGGCCCACTCGACCCCGCGGATGGCGGCGGCGCTGTGCCCTTCGCGCGGGTCGTCGGGGATCACCTGGGCGCTGTAGCCGCGGGCGAGGACCTCGGCGTTCGGCTCGCCCGTCACGACCACGACGTCGTCGATGTGGGCGGCGAGCTTCAGCGTCTCGAGGACGTCGGTGAGCATCCCGGTGGCCAGCGCCACCCGGTCGGCCGGGCGCAGCCCGCCATCGCTGAGCCGCTGCTTGGCGATCTCGAAGCGCTTGACCGGCAGGACGCAGACGACGCTCATGACTCCCCTGTCATCCCTGCATCATGCCCGCTGCAACGCGGCGGCGAACTCCAGCGCGGCGGCCGCCACGCGCCGCCGTCCGGCAGCGTCCGCCATCAGCGTGTCGGCGACGCGCACGGGCAGCCCGTCAGTGGCGGCCGGCTCGTCGGTGAGCAGCCCATCGATCACGCCGGCGTAGGCCTGCGCGATGCCGGCGGCGCTGAGCGGGAGCTGTGCGTGAGCCATGAACGCCGCCGTCGGCCCCTTGAGGACGGCGCCGCCGACGATCGGGGAGACGGCGACGACCGGGGCGCTCGCGGACCGCAGCGCCTCGGTCATGCCCGCGAGCGCGAGGATCGGGCCGATCGAGATGATCGGGTTCGACGGGCCGATCACGATCGCGCGCGCCGTGGCGATCGCCTCGAGCACGTCGGCAGTCGGCGCGGCCATGTCCACTCCGTCGAGCGCGACGCCGTCGACGGGACCCTCGGCGCGCTCGCGGATCAGGAACTCCTGGAGCCCCGTCCAGCGGCCGCGGGCGCGGACGCGCGTGCGCACCGGCTCGTCGGACATCGGCAGGACGCGCGCGCGGACGCCGATCGCGGCGGTCAGCGCGGCGTGCGCGTGCGTCGGCGTCTCACCGTCCGCCAGGCGCCGTCCCCGTTCCAGGCACCACGCCAGGTCACGGTCGCCGAGGGCGAACCAGCTGTCGGGCGCGCCCAGCTCGCGCAGCAGCTCCATCGCGGCGAACGTGTCGCCCGCAAGGCCCCAGCCGCGCTCGTCGATCCGGTCGGCGAGCCAGAAGCTCACGAGGTCCGGGTCGGGTGAGACCGCGGCGCCGTGGACCTCGACGTCGTCGCCGGTGTTCACCACGACGGCGAGGTCGTCGCCGACGACGTCGAGCATGCCGCGGGCGAGCTTCGCGCCGCCGGTCCCGCCGGCGAGGACGACGACCGGCGCTGCCATCAGACGCCGGTGATGCGGATGCCGGCGTGCGTCTTGTGCTTGATGTTCACCGAGATCAGCAGCGCCGTCAGCGACTCGGTCACGCGCGAGAGCTCCAGGCGCCCGGCATCGATCGCTCGCAGACCCTCGATCCGGCCGATCAGCTCGATCGCGGCGGTCTTGGGGTCGCGCCGGTCGCCGCAGACGAGCACGTCCTCGGCGAGCTCGTGCGCCAGCTCGGCGAGCGATGACGCGCTGACCGTGTGCAGGGCGCTGACGACGTCGACGCCCTCGGGGACGAGCTCGGCGGCCTGCTGCGCGGCCGACCCCTGCCAGACGCCGACCATGCGCGTCGGCTTGCCACCGGTCGCGGGGGCGAGCGGCACGGTCGCGTCGATGACGAGCGTTCCGGGCTTGAGGCTGTCGGCGATCGACTTGTAGGTCGCGGCGGCGCCGGCGAACGGCACCGACATCACCACGACGGGTGAGGCCGCGGCCGCTGCGGCGTTCTCGTGGCCTTCGACCTGGGCGCCGGGCACGGCCGCGCGCACGCGGTCCGCCGCCTCGGCGGCGCGGCCCCCGTCACGCGAGCCGATCACGACGGGGACGCCGGCGAGCGTCCAGCGCACCGCGAGGCCGAAGCCCAGGTCGCCGGTGGCACCGAGAATCGAGACGGAGTCGGTCATCGCGCGGCGAGTATAGGTTTCAAGCCATGCGACTCGAGGGACGGACGGCGCTGGTCACCGGCGGCGGCAGCGGCATCGGTGCGGCCACCGCCCGGCGGCTGGCGGCCGAGGGCGCGCGCGTGATCATCGGCGACCTGAACCTCGAGGGCGCACGCGAGGTGGCCGCGGAGATCGACGCGAAGGCGATCGCGCTGGACGTCGCCGACGTCCCTGCGGCACACGCCGCGATCGCGGACGCCGTCACGGACGTCGCGCCGATCGACATCCTGGTCAACAACGCCGGCACCGACCGCTTCGCCTTCTTCGTCAACACCGACGAGGAGCTCTGGGACTTCGTCCTCGGCGTGAACCTCAAGGGCGTCCTCAACATCACGCACGCCGTGCTGCCGTCGATGCAGCAGCGCGGCCACGGGGCGATCGTGAACGTCGCCAGCGAGGCGGGCCGCGTCGGCTCGCAGGGCTCGGCCACCTACTCGGCTGCGAAGGCCGGGGTGATCGGCTTCACCCGCGCGATCGCCCGCGAGGGCGCCCGCTACGGGGTGCGCTGCAACGCGGTCGCGCCCGGTCCGATCGAGACGCCGCTGCTGAACGCCGCGCCGGCGCAGCTCGGTGAGATCGGCGCCCGCCTCAAGCAGGGGATGATCGACACCACGCAGATGCGCCGCTCGGGTGAGCCGGACGAGGTCGCCGCGGTGATCACGTTCCTGGCCACCGATGACGCCTCGTACATGACCGGCCAGACGCTGAACGTCAGCGGCGGCCTCTCGATGTCGTGAGCCCCGCCGCGCTGCCGAGCACGGTGCGGATCCGCGAGGTCGGGCCGCGGGACGGCTTCCAGAACGAGCCGGAGGTGATCCCGACCGCTGAGAAGGTGCGCCTGATCGACCTGCTCGCGAAGACCGGGCTGCGGCGGATCGAGGCGACGAGCTTCGTCCGCCCGGACGTGATCCCGCAGCTCTCCGACGCCGCGGACGTGCTCGCCGCGATCGACGTTCCCGCGGACGTCGCGATCAGCGTGCTGATCCCCAATGCGAAGGGCCTGGACACCGCACTCGCGCTGCTGGACGGGCATGCCGGAGAGCGCCGGGCGTTCGACGAGGTCAACGTCTTCCTGTCGGCGAGCGAGTCGCACAACCGCGCGAACGTGAACCGGTCGGTCGAGGAGTCGCTGACGGGGCTCGAGGCCGTGCTGCCGCGCGCCCGCGCGGCCGGGCTGCGCTGCGAGGGCGTCATCTCCGTGGCGTTCGGCTGCCCGTACGAGGGGCGCGTCGAGCCGGGCCGGGTCTTCGGCATCGCGGAGCGCCTGATCGCCGCCGGCGCGCAGGAGATCGGCTTCGGCGACACCACCGGGATGGCCAACCCGCTGCAGGTGCGCGCGTTCCTCACGGCCGCGCGCGAGCGCCTCGGCGACGGGGTGGAGCTGACCGCCCATTTCCACAACACCCGCGGGCAGGGGCTCGCGAACGTGCTCGCCGCCCTGCAGGCCGGGTGCGAGAGCTTCGAGTCCTCGTTCGGCGAGCTGGGCGGGTGCCCGGTTCCCGCGGGCGCCACGGGCAACATCGCGACCGAGGATCTCGTCTCGATGCTGCACGAGATGGACATCGACACCGGGGTCGAGCTCGAGCGGCTGCTGGCCGCCGCGCGCGCCGCGCGCGACGTCCTCGGCCGCGCGCTGGGCTCGCACACGCTGGTCGCCGGGCCGGTCGACTGGCACACCTCGTAGAAGGCCGCAATTTGGTGGGGTTTTGACCCCATGCGAGCGTTTTTGCGCCAGTTTCTGCGCACTTTCTGCGCTCGGCGCAGGAAAACCTCCATGCAAGGAACGAGCGACTCGGCAACGAAGGATGTTCCTCCATGCTCGCGCCGATCGGAACCGAGATGCTCGTCACCGCAGCAGCACCCGCCAAGCCGCCGCGAGCACTCTCGCGGACCGCGCGCACCGAGCTCGCCGACATCCTCGCCGAGGGTGCCGTCGAGGCCGGCTTCCAGCCGGTCGTCGAGCTCGCGACCGCGCGCGTGATCGGCTGGGAGGCGCTTGCCCGCGGACCCCGCGGCAGTGAGCTCGAGACGCCCGACCGCCTGTTCGCCGCCGCCCGGGCGGCCGGCCGGCTGGAGGAGCTCGACTGGCTCTGCCAGCGCAACGCCCTGCGTGCGGCGCTCGACGCAGGGGTGCGCGCGCCGAACATCCTCTTCCTCAACATCGAGCCCGACACCTCCGGCTTCCTGCCGCTCGAGCTGCGCGACCTGTACGCGCGGGCGAGCTCGCAGATGACGGTGTGCGTCGAGGTCACCGAGCGTGCGCTCACGCAGCGCCCCGGCGCGCTGCTCGGCCACGTCGCGGACATGCGCGCGATGGGCGTCGCGGTCGCGCTGGACGACGTCGGCACCGACGCCGACACGCTGGCGATGATGAGCCTGCTGGCACCCGAGGTCATCAAGCTGGACCTCGCGCTCGTGCAGAGCAGCCCGGACGCCGAGATCGCCGAGGTCGTCCACGCGGTCGCGGCGCAGGCCGAGCGCTCCGGCGCGACGGTCCTCGTCGAGGGCGTCGAGACGCCGGAGCAGGCACGTGCCGGCTTCGCCCTCGGTGCGAGCCTCGCCCAGGGCTGGCTCTACGGCCGCCGCGAGGTGATGATCAAGCTGCCCGACGAGGTCTACGCGCCGATGGTCCTTCCGGGCCGCCATGCCGACCCGCGTGACCTGGCCCCGTTCGCGCTCGTCGCCGAGCACCGCGCACCGCGCCTGACGACGCAGCCGCTGCTGCTGGCGATGACCCAGCACCTCGAGGAGCAGGCCCGCGGCCTCGGGCGTACGGCGCTGCTCGTCGCCGCGTTCGATCAGGAGCGGCGCTTCACCCCGCAGCTGCGTGACCGCTACGCAGCGCTCGGCTGCGATCTGGCCTTCTGTGGCGTGGTCGGCCGCGGGGTCCCGGCGGCGCCTGCCCCCGGGGTTCACGGCGGCGAGGTTCGCAGCGGTGACCCGATCGGCGGCGAGTGGGCGATCGCCGTCGTGGGCCCGCATTTCGCGGCGGCCCTGGTCGCACACGAGCGCCGCGGCCCCGGCGTCGCCGGTGAGCCCGAGTACGACTACGTGCTGACCTATGACCGCGAGCGTGCGACCGCCGTGGCCGCAGCGCTCACGGCACGCATCGCCGCCTAGCGGTAGGCGGCTTTCACGTAGGGTTCGCCGCCGCGCGGACACGCAGTCCGCAGGCTGCACTTGAACCCTTGGAGGGGACGACAGGTGACGGACATCGCGAAGGTCGGCGTCGTGGGCGCCGGGCTCATGGGACACGGGATCGCGCAGGTCTCGATCGAGGCCGGGTACGACGTCGTGCTGCTCGACGCCGACGGCGAGGCGCTCGAGCGCGGCCTCGAGGTCGTGCGCGGGCAGGTCGCCAGGGCCGTCAGCAAGGGCCGGCGCACCCAGGAGGAGGGGGACGAGATCCTCGGCCGGCTCCACGGCGCGACCGCCGTCGCCGACCTGCACGACTGCGACCTGGTGATCGAGGCGATCATCGAGAACCTCGAAGCCAAGAACGCGCTGTGGCGCGAGCTGGACGCCGCGGTCCAGTCGTCGTGCGTGTTCGCGACGAACACCTCGTCGCTGCCGGTGATCGACCAGGCCGCCGTCACGGGCCGCCCGGAGCGCTTCATCGGCCTGCACTTCTTCAACCCCGTCCAGATGATGAAGCTCGTCGAGGTCGTGCGGACGATCGCCGCCTCCGACGAGGCCGTCCAGGCCGGCATCAGCTACGGCGAGCGGATCGGCAAGGTCGCCGTCGAGACGCGCGACCGCGCGGGCTTCCTCGTCAACCGCATTCTCGTCCCCTTCATGCTCGACGCGATCCATGCGTTCGAGGAGGGCGTCGGCACGATCGAGGCGATCGACGCCGGCTTCCGGCTCGGCGCCGGCCACCCGATGGGCCCGCTGACGCTGAACGACTTCGTCGGCCTGGAGACGCTCGCGCGCGCGGCCGAGGGCATGTACGACGAGTACCGCGACGCGCGCTTCGCGACGCCGCCGCTGCTGCGCAAGATGATCGCGGCCGGCTGGTATGGCAAGAAGAGCGGACTGGGCTTCTACGACTGGTCGGGCGCAGACCCGGTGCCCAACCCGCGGATCGACCTCCTGAGGACCGTCTGATGTCTGCCCCCGGCAACCTTGGCGACGCCACCGCGCGGGCGCTCGCCGGCGGGCCCGAGCGCCACCACGGCAAGTCCGCGGAGCAGGGGAAGCTGCCGGTGCGCGAGCGCCTGGCGCTGCTGCTCGACGACGGCTCGTTCGCCGAGGAGGCGCTGCTGGCCAACTGGGACCAGGACGGGCTCGGCGCCGATGGCGTCGTCACCGGCGTCGGCGAGGTCGACGGGCGCGCGGTCGCGGTGATGGCGAACGACCCGACGGTGAAGGCCGGCTCGTGGGGCCCCAAGACGGTCGAGAAGATCCTCCGCATCCAGGAGCGTGCGCTGGCGCTGCGCATCCCGATGATCTACCTCGTCGACTCGGCGGGCGCGCGGATCACCGACCAGGTGCTGATGTTCCCCGGGCGCCGCGGTGCCGGGGCGATCTTCCACAACGAGGTCAAGCTGTCCGGCCTGGTCCCGCAGGTCTGCGTGCTGTTCGGGCCGAGCGCCGCCGGCGGCGCCTACATCCCCGCGTTCTGCGACATCGTGATCATGCGCGACGGCAACGCCTCGATGTACCTCGGCTCGCCGCGGATGGCCGAGATGGTGATCGGTGAGCAGGTGACGCTGGAGGAGATGGGCGGCGCGCGGATGCACACGAGCGTGTCCGGCTGCGGACATGCGCTCGTCAAGACCGACGCCGAGGGGATCGAGCTGGCGCTGCGCTACCTCTCGTACTTCCCGACGAACTGGGAGCTCCAGCCGCCGGCCACTGCGGCCTGTGCGCCGGCGTCGAGCGTGCCGATCCAGGAGATCGTCCCGGACGACGAGAACAAGCCGTTCGACATGAAGCTGCTGATCGACACGCTCGTCGACGCAGATTCGTTCCTGGAGATCCACGCGCGCTGGGCGAAGGAGCTGATCGTCGGCTACGGGCGGATCGACGGGCGCGTCGTGGGGATCGTCGCAAACCAGCCGCGGCAGAAGGGCGGCGTGCTGTTCGTCGACTCCGCGGACAAGGCGGCACGCTTCATCATGACCTGCAACGCGTTCAACGTGCCGCTGCTGTTCCTGTCCGATGTGCCGGGCTTCATGATCGGCACGAAGGTCGAGCGCCAGGGCATCATCCGCCACGGCGCGAAGATGGTCAGCGCGGTCAGCGAGGCGACCGTCCCCAAGCTCTGCGTGATCATCCGCAAGGCCTACGGAGCGGGGCTCTACGCGATGGCCGGGCCGGCGTTCGAGCCCGACGCGACGATCGCGCTGCCGTCCGCCTCGATCGCCGTGATGGGCCCGCAGGCGGCCATCAACGCGGTCTTCTTCAATCAGCTGCAGGCGATCGAGGATGACGCCGAGCGGGCCGCGAAGACCGAGGAGCTGCGGCTCGAGTACGCGCAGGACATCGACATCCTGCACCTCGCGAGCGAGCTCGTCGTGGACGCGGTGGTCGAGCCGTCGGACCTGCGCGCCGAGGTCGCCCGGCGGCTCGCGCACGCGGCGACCAAGACGCGCGAGCGTCCGGCGAAGCGCAACGCGATCACGCCGGTCTAGGAGGTGCCGCTCTGCAGCGGCGCCTGCTGCTGCGGCGTGGAGGCCTGGCCGGAGGAGCCATCGGTGGTGCTGGGGGAGCGCTCGCCCTCGCCTCCGTTCAGCAGCCCGGCGGCGACGGCGAGGACGGTGTCCCATGCCGACGCCTGCTGCGTGCTCTGCGCCGGGGCGGCGCCGCGCTGCTCGCCGCCCTTCCCGAGCGCCGGATCGCGGCCCATCCAGAGCTGCAGCGCGAGCAGGCAGAACACCGTGGCGAAGAGCGCACCCGCGGCGTACAGGACACGGCGTGTGCGGCGCAGGGTGGCGCGGGTGCGATCGGTCATCCGTTCAGGATGCGAGGGGAACCTGAAGGACGATTGAACCCGCGCTCAAGCAGGCCTACGGATAGACCTGCTCCTGCGTGTCCGAGTCGACGACCACGATCGCGACCGACGGGCAGGCCTCGGCTGCGGCGAGGATCAGCTCGTCCGGTCCGGCGCCGATCACTTCGGCGATGTCGCCCTCGAGGGCGAACACCGTCGGGGCGACTTCGACGCAGTCGCCATGAGCGGCGCACGCCGCATCGTCGATCGTCGGGATGAGGGTCATGCGGGCTCCTTGTGGGGGTCGGATCCGGACGTGAGCAGCGTACGCAGTCGTGGAAGCTCTCGCGGGCGCGCGACCGAGAGCGCGGCGACGGGTGTGCCGGCACGCGTCGCCACGGCGGTGAACGAGCGCTCGGACGGGTCCCCGTCGTAGATCAGCCCATCGGCGCCGGCGGGATCGCCGAGGCCCTGGATGCGGATGCCGTGCACGTCGGTCCACCAGCTGGTGAGCGGCGTGGCCTTCGGCGGCTGCTCGAGGATCGCGTGGGCCACGGCGCGCCCCTGGTGGGCGGCGAGCTCCCAGTGGTCACCTCCAGCGACGTCGCCGGCCGCATGGATCTCGGGGCGCTCGAGCAGCTCGGCAAGCGGCGCAGGCAACCAGTCGTCGTTCGGCTGGACGCCGATCGCGATGAGCAGCTCGTCGAGCTCGACGCTGGTTCCGTCTGCGAGGCGCAGCGCCGTGAGCACGCCGTCGGAGCCGACGAACTCCTCGACCCGCGCTCCGAGCAGGACCTCGACGCCCTCCTCACGCTGCACGTCGCAGAGCCATGCGGCCAGTTCGGGGTGCAGCGCGCGGGCGAGGGGGAGCGGAGCGGCCTCCACGAGGACGACGTCCGCGCCGCGGCCGCTGGCAGTCGCGGCGACCTCCTGGCCGATCAGTCCGGCGCCGAGGACGGCGAGCCGGGTGCCGGGCTGCAGCGCATAGCGCAGGCGCTCGGCGTCGAGATGGGTGCGCAGCGTGTGGACGTTCGTGTACGCCTCGACGTCGGGGAGTGCGCGGGCGCGGCTGCCGGTGGCGACGACGAGGGTGTCGTAGGGCACCTCGCGGCCTGAAGCGAGCACCAGGCGCCGGCGATCGGGATCCAGCCCCGCGGCGGGGTCGCCGAGGAGGAGCTCGACGCCCTTGTCGGTGTGCCACTCGGCCGGGCGCAGCGCGATGTCGGCGAGCTCATGCTCGCCGGCGAGGAATTTCTTCGACAGTGGCGGGCGGTCATACGGGGCCGTGCGCTCGCCGCAGACGATGCGCACGGGACCCTCGTAGCCGCCCTGGCGCAGCGCCTCGGCGCAGCGCTGTCCCGCGAGGCCGCCGCCGGCGATCACAACGCCGTCGCTCATCGCACGCCTTCGGTCGGGACCGCACGACGGCCCGCAGCTTCGGCATGCTCGCGCGGATGCAGGCGCTCGTGGATGGCGCGCCGCTCGATCGCTGCCAGGCGCTCGGCGGGCGAGCGCTGGGGAACGCGCGCCGGCCGGCGGCCGTCCTCGGACGGCAGGATGCGCCGCAGGAACAGGTAGACGATCGGGATGCCGGTCGCCACGAGGATCGAGCGCAGCCAGGGCGTGGTCGCATCGGTTCCCGCGCCCAGCGTGTGCACCACGCCCAGCGCCCAGACGGCGATGGTCGCGCGGTGCAGCGTGCGCCAGCGCTTGACGCCGATGTGCCGGCGGGCGTAGAAGGACAGGCCGAGGAAGATCGCCAGCCAGCCGGCGATGACGCCGAGCCCCGTGAAGCCCGGGCGATAGTCCATCGTGAACGGCACCGCGATCTGCGTGAGGGTGGGATGCATGAACTTGTCGCCCATGAGCGTCAGGCCGTGGACGGTGATCGCGACCATGCCGGCCAGGGCCGTCGATTCGTGGACGGCGAGCAGCTTACGCTTCGTGATGCCCATGAACCCGCGCTTCGGCAGACCGTTGGCCATCATCAGGCCGATGATCACGGAGATCGAAACCGCGAGGATGGCGACGATGCCCGCGGATCGCGAGGCGAGCCACCAGCCGTACTGGAGGGGGTCAGGACCGCTCATGCGGCACTCCTCGGACTCGTCGGGTCGGAACGTCGCAGGCGCACGCGGGGAGCGGGCTCCAGCCGGCCGATGCGGTCGACGGCGCCGGACTCCGCGACGGTGATGCCGCCGCAGCGGGCGAGGATCGGGCGGGCGCCCTGCGCGCCGCTGAGCAGCGCGGCCTTGGCGAGCGCCTCCGCCTCGACGGCGCTGGGGGCCAGCGCGGTGACGGCGACGAGACCGGTGAAGGCCGGCTCGCCGGTCGACGGGTCGAGCAGATGGTGGCGGACCTCGCCGTCCTCGCCGAGCCAGATGCGCGACCGCAGGCCGGAGGTGGCGACCGCACCGTCACGGATCTTGATCGTGTCGAGTGTCTGGCCCGTGAACGGGTGCTCGACCTCGACGTCACGCGTGACGCCGGCGTCGCCCCCGATCCGCAGGTCGCCGCCGCAGTCGACCGCCCAGGCGTCGTAGCCGGCGAGCAGCTCGCTCGCGCGCTCGGCCGCGTGGCCCTTGCCGGTGCCGCCGGTGTCCAGGCGCAGGCCGGGCGGGCGGGTGATCGTGCCTGCCTCGTCGTCGACGACGACGTGCCGCCAGCGCTGGTCATCGCGCACGCGTGCCCTGCTCGGCTCGGGCCGGTCGCCTTCCAGCGCGTCGCGCAGGTCCAGGCGACGCTCGGGGTTCCACGACTCGGCGTAGCCGGCGGCCTCGAGGTCGTCGAGGATCGTCGGGTCGACGAGGCCGTCCGTGCGGTCGGCCGCCCAGAGGGCCGCGCGGACCGCCTCGCGCAGCAGCGCCGATGCGGGCACCGTCGCCCGCGGATCGGCGTTCAGCAGGCTCAGTTCGGAGTCTGCGCGAAAGCGCGAGAGGCGCGTGTTGTAGTCCTCGAGGAAGGCGACGACCGCGTCGGCGGCCGCCTCCGAGGAAGGCAGGTTCTCGCGTACCGGCGCGCCGACGATGACGCGCATGTGCGTTCCCATCAGCGGGAACTCGCGATCGACGGCCGCCGCAGCGACACCTGCGCCGCTGGGGACGATGCTGAGGGAGCGCTTGATCATGGTTCTCTGGTCTACCGCTCGAATCTGAGGATCGCCTGCGAGGTCAGGAGGTCGCGGTCGCGACGGGTGCCGGCGCGGGCGCGGGCGCGGGCGCGGGAGCGGGGGTGTACGTCTGCACGGGCGCGGAGCTCTGCGCAGGAGCGCTGGTGCTCCGCGAGGGAGCCGACGCGTACGACTGGCCGCTCGATCCGGCCGGGGCGACGGCCTTCGCCGGCTTGATGACCGTGATCCGCTTCGTGACCACGACCTTGCGTACCAGCACCGTGTGCGGCTGGACCGCGGCAACCGCCTTCTTGGGCCCGAGCGCCGGGTCCTGACCCTGCGCCATGCGGACGCCGAGCAGTCCGAACATCCCGGCGAACAGCGCGGCGGCCGTCACGAAGACCGGGACCATGCTGGGCTTGCGAGTTGCGGTCCGGCGCGCGGCGCCCGTGGGGGCGCCTGGTCTGGCCGGCGGTGGGGTGGATGTGGTGCTGGTATCAGTCATCGTCGCCGCCTTCGTGCTCGCCGTCGTCCTCGTACTCGCCGCCCTTGCTGCTGCCACCGCTCGTGGCGGTCTTCAGCGGCTTGGAGGAGACGGGCGCGGGCTTGGTGGAGACCGGGTGGTAGGCCGGCTGCGCCGCCTGAGCCGGGGCCTGAGCGATCTGCACCGGCTGCGTGCTGCGGGCCGGGGTGGGCGGAGCCGCGGCGGGCTTCACCTTCTTGGGCTTCTCGCGCTTGACGATCCGGATCGTGCGATGAACGACGACCGTGCGGACCTCGACGGCCTGCGCCTTGGGCGCGGTTACCGCCTTGGTCGTCTGTCCGGGCCCTGCGCCGATGGCGACTGCCGCCAGGGCGCCGAGCGCGACCATCGTTCCGGCCGCTGCGATGTGGGTGCGGTTGGGCTGCTTCATGGACGGCATGGTGCGCTTCGCCCGCGAAACCCCTCGGCAACGGGCGGGAAAGCCTTGGCAAAGCCTGAAAAGGCGCCCTCCGAGCCGCCGATACCCTCTGCCTGGTGGCTCAGCCTCGGATCCTGCTCGTCGAGGACGAACGCTCGATCGCCGAGCCGTTCGCCCGCATGCTTGAGCGAGAGGGGTTCACAGCGATCGTCGCGGGCACCGCGGCCGGCGCGATCGAGCTGTTCGACCGCGAGCCGCCCGACCTCGTGCTGCTGGACCTGAACCTCCCCGACGGCGACGGTCGCGACGTCGCGCGCGAGCTGCGGTCGCGCTCGCGGGTGCCGATCATCATGCTGACCGCCCGCGGCACCGAGACCGATCGCGTCGTGGGGCTGGAGATCGGCGCCGACGACTACGTCGTGAAGCCGTTCTCCGCCGCCGAGGTCATTGCGCGGATCCGGGCGGTGCTGCGACGTACGGCCGAGAGCGCCGGCGATGCCGATGAGCCTCCGGCGCAGCCGATCGCGATCGGGACGCTGCGCATCGACCCGCCGGCCCGCCGCGTCGTCCTCGATGGGGAGGAGCTGGAGCTGAGCCGCAAGGAGTACGACCTGCTGCTGGCGCTCGCCCAGCGTGCAGGCACCGTCATCACCCGTGAGGACCTGATGGCGCAGGTCTGGGACGAGAACTGGTTCGGCTCGACGAAGACGCTCGACGTGCACATCGGCTGGCTGCGGCGCAAGCTCGGCGACGATGCCGCGCACCCGCGCTGGATCGAGACCGTGCGCGGGGTGGGCTTTCGTTTCGCTGCACCCGACGCGGGCGGGACACCGTAACCCTCCGGCGCGGCCTGCTGCTCGCACTGGCCTACGTGCTGGTGCTGGCGATCGTCGCGCTGCTCGTGCCGCTCGGCCTGAGCCTGCGCGACCGCGTCGACGCCGAGGTCAACCTGCAGGCGCGATCGCAGGCCGAGATCGTCGCGGCACGCGCGTCGCCGCTGATCGACCCGGCGCAGGCGGCGGAGCTGGGCGTGCTCGCCCGTCGCGCCGCGCGCGTGGTGCGCGGGCGCGTGGTGATCGTCGGGCCGACCGGCCGCCTGCTCGCCGATTCGTCTGGAGTCACGGCGCTCGGGACGTCATACGCCAACCGGCCCGAGGTGGCAGCCGCGCTGAACGGCAACGTGGCCCAGGTCAAGCGTGGGTCGCTGACCCTCGGCCAGGAGATCCTCGCGACGGCCGTTCCGGTGCTCTCCGGCGCCAGTAAGCCTGCCGGTGCCGTGCGCGTCACGCAGAGCGTCGCGGCCGTGAACCGCGCGATCTGGCGCACCTGGGGGGCGATCGCGCTGATCGGCGGCCTGGTGCTGGCCCTCGGCCTGCTGGCGGGGGCGATCATCGCGCGGCAGGTGGCCCGGCCGATCGTCCGCCTCGAGGAGGCAGCGGAGCGCGTCGCCGGCGGTGACCTGAGCGTGCGGGCGCGGATCGAGGGCAGCACGGAGCAGCAGCAGCTCGCGCGCACCTTCAACGCGATGACCGAGCGTCTGGCCACGCTGCTCGCCGCCCAGCGCGAGTTCGTCGCGGACGCCTCGCACCAGCTGCGCACGCCGCTGGCCGGGCTGCGGCTGCGGCTGGAGGCCGCGCGCGCCGAGGCCCCGACCGCCACGCAGTCCGAGGATCTCGACGCGGCTCAGGGCGAGGTCGACCGCCTTGCGCAGATCGTCACCGAGCTGCTCGAGCTGAGCCGTGCGGGCGAGGACAATCGGGTCGCGGCGACGAGCGACGCGGCCGCAGCCGTCGAGCGCGCGGCCGAGCGCTTCACCGCCGCGGCGGCCGCAATGGGCTGCGAGCTGCACGCTGAGACCGGGCCGCTTCCCGGGACGCAGGTCGTCTGCCACGACAGCGATCTGGACCGGATTCTCGACGTGCTGGTGGAGAACGCGATCGCCTATGCGCCGGGCGCTCCGATCGAGCTGGTCGCGGATGGTCCGCTGATCAGCGTCCGCGATCACGGCCCGGGCCCCGGGCACGGCGAGGAGGAGGCGGTCTTCGAGCGGTTCCACCGCGGCCGCGTGGCCGTCGCCGGCGGCATCACCGGAACCGGGCTCGGGCTGGCGATCGCGCGTGAGCTCGCCCGCCGGTGGGGCGGTGACGTCACGCTCGGCGAGGCGCCCGGCGGCGGCGCGCTCGCCCAGGTGCGGTTCGTCCCGGCGCGGTTTGCCGGCTCTTCACCCGGGCCCGGGTAGCGTCGGCGCGCGATGGGCTCTCGCCGGACATTCGTCATCCTGCTGGCCGTCGCCGGCCTCGTGCTGGTGGCCGGCGTGACCTACCTGGCGAGCACGCTCGTCTCCCAGCCGATCGGCCTCACGTCGGAGCCCGCGACGCTCGGTGAGTCGCTGGCTCCGATCGGCACCACGACGACGAGGCCGCCCACGACGACGAAGCCGCCCACGACGACGAAGCCGCCCACGACGACGGTCACGACGACGAAGCCGGCCACGACGACGAGGCCGGCGACGACGACGGTCACCACGACGACGACCGTTCCGCCCACGAGGACCTCAGGCGACGACGACCACGGCGGCCGCGACGCGGACGACGACTAGGTGTTGTCCGGCGGCGGGGCCGCCGGCGGCTCGAAGCCCCCGAGGTCCGGTGCCTGCTCGGCTGCGGCGCTCGGAGCGGGCGGCGCGTCGGGCGGCGGGCTCAGCGCCGGGCCGCCGCTGGGCGCCAGCGCCTGCCGGTCGGCCTCCTGCGTGAACTCGGGCCAGTCCTCGGTCAGCAGCAGTCCATAGGGCATCGCGCGGTGCTGGTAGCTGAGGCCCAGGCGCAGCATCTGGTAGATGCCCTGCGGCTCGCGTCCGGTGACGACGATCGCAAACCACGCGATCACCGCCGCGATCTGCGCGACGATGCTCATCGCGTAGGCGATCAGGTAGACGGGGATGCCGATGATGATGCGGAACAGCGCCTTCATCCGGCTGTACTCCGCGAGCGGCTCACCGAGCCGCAGATGCACGGGATAGTCGACGTCCGGCGCCCCGGAGAAGCCGGGCCAGCGGTCGGTCGCCAGGTAGAAGTAGGAGTACGTGTAGGTGGCGTAGCGCGCGAACGAGGCGTGGAAGTCGTAGAGGCTCTGCGGGTAGCGGCCCGTGAACACGAGCACGAACCACGAGATCGGCACCGTGATCCAGAGGGCGATCGACCACAGCGCCAGCAGCAGCAGGCTGGGAATCGCCGTGAACATGCGGAAGAACGTCGTCAGGCGGCTCTGATGCTCCTGGTACTGCATCTCGAAGACGGGCTGACGGCTGAATGACGCGTCGGTCATCTGAGGCTCCTGATCAGTGGTCGGAGAGCGAAGGGTGACATGCCCACCGGATCATGGAGCGACGACGGTGATCGTCGCGGTCATCCCGGCAGCGGCATGCGAGTCGCCGGGCGTTCCCGGCGGCGTTCCCCCCGTGAGGCTGCAGAAGAGCTCGTAGGTCCCGGGGGTCAGCGTGAGCTGCCGGGACTCGACGCCGCCGGGCTTGCCCGGGGCGAGGTGCGGCGGATCCTCGCCGAACTTCCACAGCGGCGCGCCGCCCTGCGGTGCGATCCACAGGTCGTGGGCGTCCTCACCCCAGTTCTGGGCCTCGACCGTCACCTTGCCGGCGCAGAGCTTCGTGCGGGTGAGGTTGACGTACCACTCGTATTCGCGCGCCCCGACGGCGACGCCGCAGGTCGGCGCCGGTGGCGTTCCGCCGCCCGTGGGAGTCCCGCCGGCCCCTGATCCGCTTTCGCCCGCGGGGGTGCCCGTGCCCGTTCCGGTCGAGCCGGGCGTCCCGCCGCCCGGGCTCGGGGCGGTCAGGCCCGGGATGGCGATCGAGCCCGGGAGCGCCCCTCGGCGCAGCACCCAGGCGGGGATGTGCGCGCGCCCGCGTCCGCGGCGCCGCACGCGGCGCGCCGGTTGCCGGCGCTTGCGCGCGTTCTCAGCCGCGGCGCCGGCCTTCGAGACATGTGCTGAGGCCGCACCGGCCCGGACGTCGGCGCTGCGCGCGCCCGCACCCGCAGTCGCCGCCGCGCCGGCCGCCACGCCGGTGAGGGCGACGACGACCAGGCGGCGCATCTACGGGGCCACCACCGCGTAGCGGGCCAGCTGATCGGCGCCGGGGATGACCATCGCGGCGTCGGTGTTCAGCCAGGATTCGAGCAGCGAGCAGTAGACGCTGCGGAAGTCGCTGGTCGCGCGCACGTTGCCGTACTGGTCCAGGCCGGTCGCGTCGAGCGTGGGGAACTCGCCGATGATCTGCCCGGACGCCTTCGTCCCGACGAGGAAGCCGACACCGGCGGCGCCGTGGTCGGTGCCGCGCGAGTCGTTCTCCTCGGGACGCCGGCCGAACTCACTCCAGACGAACGTCATCACGCGGTCTGCGAGGCCCGACTGCTCCAGGTGCTGCTGAAAGGCCTGGATCGCCAGGCAGTTGGACTCGAGGTCGTTGCCGAATCCGGAGACCTGGTCGGAGTGGGTGTCGAAGCCGCCGTTTGCCTGGAGCGCGCAGGCGCGGACCGGCAGGCCCGCCTGCAGCAGTTGCGCGAGGCCCCTGAGGTCGCGGGCGAGGCCGTTGTTCGGGGGATAGGTGATCGGGCTCGCCGGCAGCGTCGTGTTGAGCTGGCCGCGCAGCAGCGCGGCGTTGCGGTGTGCCTGCCGCGCCTGCGCGAGGCTGGCGTCGGTGGTCGCCGGGTCGCCGAGGCGGTCGAAGCCGTTGGCGGCCATTGCTGTCGAGACCCCGGAGTCGTAGACGCCGGGGCTGGGGAAGTCGTAGCCGCTCGGCGAGTCGATCGCGGACACCGCGACGCGTGTGCTGGCGAGCATCGGCGACAGCTGGCCACCGAGGCTGAGCCCCTGGATCGGGTTGTTGACGTCGCCGACGATGTCCAGCCAGCGTCCCAGCCATCCGGTCGCGCCGGTGGGGTCGAGCGCGCCGACCTCGTAGAAGTGGCGCGAGGTGAAGTGCGACTGGTTGGGGTGGTCGTAGGAGATCGCCGGGAAGATCGTGACCTTCTGCGCGTCGTGCAGCGCCTTCAGCGCGGATGCCTGCTTGTGCCAGCGCAGCGCGTCGTAGCCCGTCAGCGGGTCGGTCGTCGTCGCGTCGAGCTTTGTCGTGTTGCGCATCGCCTGATAGCCGGGATCGGCGACCGGTGCCAGCACGCTCATCCCGTCGATCCCGCCGGCCATGAAGATCGTGACGATGACCGCCTGCGCCGGGCCGGTCGCGGCCTCGGCGACGCCGGTCTCGAAGGCGTCCAGGCCGAGCTTGTCGGCGCCGTAGACGGTCAGGAACATCCCCGCCGAGGCGACGAGCATCGAGCGGCGGGTCAGGCCGCTGCCGGCGGGCGTCGGCATGCCGCGCTCGATCGACGGCAGGCCGTCGCCGGCGCGTGCGCTGACGTGGTGCAGGAACTGGGAGCGGGTGAAGTCGTCGCAGCAGCGCATCAGCAGGTCTGCAGGTCGGGGGAGGAGGCGATCAGGTGCCGCAGGGCGGTCTGGCGCTGTGCGCGCTTGTTGCGCGCGCCGTTGCCGGTGGCCGACCCCGGCACCGCGGCCGTTGCGGCGTTCAGCAGGATCTGCCGGCTCTCGTCGCGCAGCGGCGGCCCACCCCAGTACGCCAGCGCGCTGGTCAGCGCCTCGGCGGGGGTCTCGGTGCTGCTGTAGGTTCCGTTGCCCGGGGGAGCCTCGTCGTCGATCACGTCGTAGACCAGCCTCCAGCGGGCGTAGAGCGTGGACGTGTCGAGCCACGCGTTGTCGTTCCAGCCGGACACGTTGGGCGGGTAGAAGAGCCGCTGGCCCGCGCCGTCCGACCACCACAACAGCGACGAGGACGTCACGCCGCGTGAGCGGGCGCGCAGCAGGCCGGCGCTGAAGACGACGGGCGGCTTGACGAGCGGTGGGCCGGTGTGCAGGGCCGGGTGCCGCAGGATCGCCTCGAGCACCGCACGGATCGACCAGTCGCTGTCGACGTAGAGCTTCTCGAGCGCCGCCTGCGTCGCCGCGTCGGGCCTCACGGGAATGAAGTACGACCACAGCTTGAGCACGAAGAACGAGCGGTGGTAGGGGCTGTTCAGGCACAGATCGACGACGTCGCGCCAGTCGAAGTTGCCCTTCTTGCCGAAGATCGTCTTGAGCCGCGAGTCGTGCGAGGAGGGGTCGTAGCGGAAGTTCGTCCAGCCGGTCCCGTTGACGTAGTCCGCGCGCCAGCCGGTGAGCGCGCGGGCCGCCTCGCGCACGTCGTCCTCGGTGTAGGCGCCGCGGTCGGCGCCGAGCGAGAACAGCTCCATGATCTCGCGGCCGTAGTTCTCGTTCGGGCTGTTCTTGTCGCTGTTGGCGCCGCTGAGGAACAGCAGCATCGCCGGGTCGCGCGTGACCTCCAGCAGGAGGTCACGGAACGAGCCCAGGCACAGGCGCCGGTAGAGGTCGATGTGCCCGAGCATCAGGTTCGTCTGGCCGACGCCGTCGGTGCTGACGCCGAACCAGTCGTGGAAGAGCAGCGCCATCCGCTCGACCAGCTGCTGATCGGAGCGGACCATGCGGTCCAGCCAGAAGAGGTGGTCGTGGCCGTACTGGTCCTCGGGCGCCAGCGGCGCGCCGTCGGCGTTGGGCACGGGCCCGCTGAGCGTGGCGGCGCCGCTCGGGCGCGTCAGCGAGCGCACGGCCCCGTCGAGGCCCAGGCCGGCCAGCGCGGCGGCGTCGCCGGGGCGCGGGCCGAAGCCGGCGCGCCACAGGAGCCGCTCGGCCTCACGCGCGCCGAACGTGCCCTGGTGGACGAGTGGATCGGGCGCGGCCGGGGGGTCCTGCGGCGGGACCGGGGGCGGTCCGGCGATCGGTGTCGTCATCGGCGGCGTCGCCGCCGTCGGCAGCGCCTGCTTCGGCGTCACCTTCTTCTTGACGGCGACCTTCTTCTTCCTGACCGGCTTGCAGACCTTCTTCCTGTAGACGCGGCCGTTCCTGCGCACCTTCTTCGTGGTGCACTTCTTCTTCTTCTTCGGCTTCGGCTTGCGGCGGCGCGCCGCGTCGGCTACGACGTTGGTCATCCGGCTCTCGGACAGTATCGGCGGGTCCACTCAGATCATGAGGTGAGAGCACCGTTGAGCATGAATGTCACGAGGCGCTGATGCAAACGCTCTCGGCGCCGCCGCAGGCCGCTCAGCTGATGCCGTCCGGCGCAGCCGCTGAAAGCTCCGCATCGAGCGCGCGAACGGTCGCGTGGGCGAATGCCGCGCCGGCCTGCGCGTCGCCGATCCCGAGTGCGATCGCGGGCCAGCGGTCGCTCCTGGCGATCGCCGCCGCGGTCCCGGTGATCGACCGCCGCTCGCGGGCCTTCAGGCCGGGCTCGGCCTCCGCAGCGGCGCCGGCGGCGCGCACGAGCTGTGGATGTAGGCGGCCGGGGACGACGAGACCGTCGCGCGACCACCAGGAGGGCGGCTCGCCGGGGGTCGGTTCGAGCTGCAGCAGCGCGACGTCGGCGCGCACGAGCCCGCGCCTGCGGCGTGCGCGCAGCCACGCCCGCAGGCCCGCCGACTGAGCACCGCCCGCGCCGGCGAGCACCACTGCGACGGCCAGACTCCGTGGCGGGTCGGCGTCCAGCTCGGCCGTCAACGTGAGCGCGGCCTCGACGGCGCTGCGGTCGTCCTCCGTGGCCGGCTCGGCGACGGCCTGGTCCAGCAGCGCCAGCAGGCACACGAGCAGGACGACGGTGGGCGGCAGCTGCACAAGGCCGAGCCAGCCGCCGTCGATCTCCACGACGCGCAGGACGCAGCAGGCGGCGACGAGCGCGACCGCCGCGACCAGCCAGCGCAGGACGCCGCCGGGAAAGCGCCGTGTCAGCGCGCGCCGGGGGCGGTCGATCGCGGCGGTGATGATCAGCGTGACGGCGCCGGGCGGCGCGTCTGCGGGCGCGGAGACGACGTTCTGCGTCGCCCGCGCCGGGGTCAGGCGGCGCAGCGGCGCGGCGGGCGTCAGCTCGCTCAGCGTGATTAGCAGCGCGGCGCCCGCGAGCGACAGACCGGCGACCGGAGCGCCGACGCCGACGACGCTGGCGGCGACGCCGAGCGCGGCGGCGAGCGCCTGCGGCGCCCACCAGGCGCTGTGGACCCACAGCGTCTGCACCCGCGGCTCGCGTCCGGCCGCGCGCAGCTCGCCGGCGAGCGCATGCGCCGCGCGGCGCTCGGCGTCGCCGCCCGCGACGCCGCTCTGCTCAACCGTCGCCGTGCCGCTCACGCGGCGGCACATTAGTGTTCGGTGAACCCATGGACGCCAACGATCTCGCCTACGCCGGCGCCGCAGAGCAGGCGCGCCTGGTGCGCGAGGGGGATGTCACGGCCCGCGAGGTCGTGCAGGCCACCCTCGATCGCATCGAACGCCTGCAGCCGCGCCTCAACGCCTACCGCGTCGTCTTCGCCGAGCGCGCGCTCGCCGAGGCCGACCAGGCCGACGCGCGCAGCGCGTCCGGTCAGGAGCGCCCGCTGCTCGGCGTGCCGGTCGCGATCAAGGACGACGCGGACGTCGCGGGCGAGGTCACGGCCTGGGGCGGCTCGGCCCATGGCGGTCCCCGTCCCGCCGACTCCGACGTCGTGGCCCGGCTGCGCGCGGCAGGTGCGATCGTCATCGGCAAGACGAACGTCCCCGAACTGACGATCTGGCCGTTCACCGAGACCGTCGCGTTCGGCGCGTCGCGCAATCCGTGGAACACCGACCTGACGCCCGGCGGCTCCAGCGGGGGCTCGGGCGCCGCGGCGGCCGCGGGGCTGTGCGGTGTTGCGCTCGGGTCCGACGGAGCCGGCTCGATCCGCATCCCGGCCGCGTTCTGCGGGCTCTTCGGCATCAAGCCCCAGCGCGACCGGATCTCGCTCGGTCCCGACCATCACGACGCCTGGAATGGGATGGCGGTCTACGGGCCGCTCGCGCGCAGCGTCGCCGACGCCGCGCTGTTCCTCGACGCGACGGCCGACGGGGCCCCCGATGGCGGTTACCTCGCGACGCTCGCCGAGCCGCTCGGCCCGCTGCGGATCGCGATCTCCACGAAGGTCCCGCCGCCGATCGCCGGCGTGAAGCTGCACCCCGCGCAGCGCCGCGCGATCGACGACACGGCGGCGCTGCTGCGCAGCCTCGGACACGACGTGCGCGAGCAGGAGGTCGACTACGGCGCCTCCGCCTTCCTCAACGTCACGGCCCGCTACCTGCGCGGCATCCACGACGACGCCGCAGCGATGGCGCGCCCCGAGATGCTCGAGCGCCGCTCCCGGGCGATGGCCTGGCGCGGCGGGCTGATCTCCGACAAACAGCTGGCGAAGGCGCGCGCCGGTGAGGCGGCGCTCGCCGCCCGGATCAACGCGATCTACAACGACGTCGACGTCGTCCTCATGCCCGGTCCGTCCGGGCCGCCATTCCGCGTCGGGGAGCTGCAGGACCGCGGCGCGACCTGGGCGCTGCAGGCCTCGGTGCTGCGGGTCCCGTGGTACGGCGTCTGGAATGCGATCGGCCAGCCGGCGACCTCGGTCCCCGTCGGGTTCGACGACCTCGGCGCGCCGACCGCGGTGCAGTTCGGCGGCAGGGCCGGCGACGAGGTCACCCTGCTGCGGCTCGCGGCGCAGATCGAGGAGGCGCGTCCCTGGGCCCACGTCCGCCCTCCGCTGGACGAGCCCACCGCCGTCACCGCGTGACGGGGCAGCCCGACCCGGAGACGCTGCTCCAGGTCGCTGAGCGCGCGGCGCGCGCGGCCGCCGCCGTGCTGGTCGAGCACCTCGGCCGGCGCGGGCCCCAGACCGTCGCGACGAAGAGCACGCCGACGGATCTCGTCAGCGCGGCGGACATCGAGGCGGAGGCGGCGATCCGCGCGGTGCTGCTGCGCGAGCGCCCCGGCGATGCCGTCCTGGGCGAGGAGGGCGAGGCGACGGCGGGGGAGACCGGGCTGCTCTGGGTCGTCGATCCGCTCGACGGCACCGTCAACTACCTCTTCGGCATCCCGCAGTGGTCGGTCTCCGTCGCCTGCGAGGGGGTCGCCGGGGTGATTCTCGATCCCGTGCGCGGTGAGTGCTTCCGCGTCATCCAGGGCACGCTGGCGACGCTCGACGGCGCGGCGCTGCAGGTCAGCGAGAAGACCGACCTCGGCACGGCGCTCGTCGCCACCGGCTTCGGTTACGACGCGGCCGTGCGCCGCGAGCAGGCGGTGCAGGTCGCCGAATTGCTCCCGCAGGTGCGCGACATCCGGCGCCTGGGCAGCGCGGCGCTGGATCTGGCATGGACGGCGGCCGGCCGCTACGACGCCTACTACGAGCGCGGCGTGCAGCCCTGGGACGTCGCCGCCGGCCTGATGCTGTGCCAGACGGCGGGTCTGCAGGTGCGCGAGCTGACGGGTCGCGGTGACCTGCCGGGCGGCGTGCTCGTCGCACCCGCCGGCCTGATCGACGACCTGCTGGCGATCGTCGGCTGAGTAGGTTTGGGGCGATGCTGCACACGGCGACCGGATGGTGGATCGAGGAGGCGGGCGCACCCGCTGCGCAGCCGCCGCTGACCGCGAACACGGAGGCCGACGTCGTCGTCATCGGCGGCGGCTACCTGGGGATGTGGACCGCCTGGCACCTGCTGGAGCGGGAGCCCGGGACCCGCGTGATGCTGCTCGAGAGCCGGCGCTGCGGCCTGGGTCCCAGCGGGCGCAACGGCGGTTTCGTCAACGGCTACTGGGGCCACGCCCCGGACGTCGCGGCCTGGGCCGGCGCGGGCGAGGCCGTCCGCCTGGCGCAGGAGGCCGACGCCTCGATCAGGGCGATCGGCGCGTTCTGCAAGCAGCAGAAGGTCGACGCCTGGTACCGCCCGGCGGCGCAGATCGAGATCTCGACCGCGGCCGCCCAGGACGGGTCCTGGCGCGCGACGATCGAGGGCCTGCGCGCCCTGGGACACGCCGACGAGCTGGTCGAGCTTGCGCCCTCGCGGATCCAGGAGATCTGCAGCTCACCGGTCTTCCGCGGCGGCGCCGTGCAGAACACCGGCGCGACGGTCCAGCCCGCGCGCCTGGCGTTCGGCCTGCGCGCCGCGCTGCTGCGGCGCGGCGTCGTCATCCACGAGGACACCGAGGTCACGGCGGTGCAGGCACGCAGGGGCGGCGGGATGCTCGTCAAGGTGCGCGGCCATCACCACGTGAAGGCGGCGGCGGCCGTGCTGGCGGTCAACTGGCGCATGCTGGAGTGGGCGCCGTTCCGCCGCGAGCTCAGCGCCGCGTCGAGCCACATCGTCCTCACCGAGCCGGTGCCCGACATTCTCGCGCAGATCGGCTGGACCGGCGGCGAGGCGCTGTCGGACTGCCGGCGGATGCTGCACTACTTCCGCGCCACCAAGGACGGGCGGATCGCGTTCGGATGGGGTGGGGGACGGATGTCCCACGGCGCCCGTCACGCAGCGCACCTGGACATCGACACCGAGGTCGTCGGGAAGGCGGCCACCGCGCTGCGGCGCTTCTTCCCGGCGCTCGCGGGCCGCGAGATCACGCACGCCTGGGGCGGGCCGATCGACGTGGCGCCCAATCGCCTCCCGATCTACCGCTCGCGCGGCCACCTGCATGCAGGCTGGGGCTTCAGCGGCCACGGCGTGGGCCCGTCACACCTCGGCGGGCGGATCCTCTCCGGGCTAGCGCTCGGCGTCACCGACGAAGCCACCACGCTGCCGCTCGTCACGCCGCCCGTGAAGCACTTCCCGGCCGAGCCGGCGCGCTGGATCGGTGGCACGCTGATCCGCGACGCGCTGATCCGCAAGGACGCAGCGGACGAGATCGGGGAGCGCACGGACCCGATCACCCGCGGCATCACCAAGCTGCCGAAGCTGCTGGGCATGAACCTGCCGCGCTGAGCGCGGGCCGCGCCGTATACCCGGGGTGGGAATCGAACCCACACGTCCCGAAGGACAACGGATTTTGAGTCCGTCGCGTCTACCGTTCCGCCACCCGGGCGAGCGCTGGTGATGCTACGCGGCGATCAGACGCCGAGCGGAACGAAGTCCGGCTCTTCGGCCGGATAGTGCTCGACCTCGACGTTCCATTCCTGGTTGAACGCATGCATCGAGGCCACGCACAGGACGCCCTGGAGGGCGACGAGGATCGCGGTGAGCGTCGCGAGCAACCCGGCGCTGAGCGCGGAGGCGTCGTACGCGGACGAGTCGCGGTCGACCCACGTCGGCACCGCGATCACCGCGAAGATCAGCAGGATGATCGCGAGCGCTGCGACCACCGGCAGCACGCCGCGGTTCCAGCGCCCGACGTAGAACGCGAACAGCAGGTAGAGCAGGATCCAGCCGATCGCGATCAGCTTCATGCCCTGCAGCGCGGACCAGCCGCCGAGCACGATCACCGCGATCAGCGCCGACGAGCCGAGCAGCAGGAGGATCATCAGCGCGCGCGAGGACTTGCTCGACGCCTTCGCGCGGTTCGGATGCTCGATGACCACTTCGCCTTCATGAACCTGCTTCATCGCGTGGCGATGCTACCCCGCAGCGCGGTCGAGCGCGACCCGCGGGGTACGCTGACCCGGCGCGGGCGTGGCGGAATTGGTAGACGCGCCGGCTTTAGGTGCCGGTGGCTCAGGCCGTGGGGGTTCAAGTCCCTCCGCCCGCATCGGACGGTCTCAGCTAGGAGGCTTCGCGCTGCTCGTCGACGGTGCGGTCCGCCGTCGGAACCGCCTCGAGACGGGCGTCCGGGATCGGCTCGCCGCTCACGACCGAGATCCCGTTGGTGCCGTCACCCAGGCGCGCTTCCGCGCGCGCGACCGCCGCGAGCTCCTCCTGGAGGTCCTGCGTACGGCCGGCGTCGAACTCGTCCTGGTAGAGGCTCTCGGAGCCTCCGTCGCCGGGCTCATCCTTCGCCTGCTCTGCACCTGCGCGTGCGAGCTCGGCGATCGCCCGCTCCAGGCGCTCCCGCTCGGTGGACAACAGCTCGCGTGCGCGTTCAGGATCCATCGCGCCAGCCTAGCCTGACGCGCGCAGGCCGAGCCCGCCGCCGGGTATCAGGCGCGCTCGCCGCGCGCACCGCGTGGAGTGACGGCGCGCCGGCCGAACGTCCCGCGTTGCGCCCCCGGGGGACCAATCCGGGACGTTCGGCGGTTCGAGGGCGACGCGCAGGCCAGGCGCGCGCGAGGCTCACAGCTCGGCGGGCGAGACCGAACGCGACCGCACGCGGCGCGGCACGAGCCGCGCCGCGTACACGGCGAGCAGGACCGCGGCGCCGTCGACCATCGCGTACCCGCCGACCGCGCCGGACGGCGGGTTGGTCTCGGTCAGCGCCCCGAACACCTCGGGCGTCCACGTCCACACCCCCAGCGCGGAGCCGACGATCTCCAGGTAGGCGACGAGCAGCCCCAGGCCGGCGTAGAAGCGCTTGCCCTCGGGCGGCAGGACGATCATCCCGATCACGTAGAGGACGCTCAGCAGCGCGCCGACCTGGTCGCCGGCGAGAGCGAGGTTCAGCAGGCCGTAGAGCGCCTGCGCCCCGGCCGCGCCCCAGGCCAGCGTGCGCGTCGCGACGCGCGTGGTGTCGACGACGCGCAGGGCCGTAAGGAAGACGATCCCGTGCGCGGGGATGATCCACGGAGGGATGTTGTCGAGCCGGTAGACGTACCAGCCCAGGCGGTGGCTGAGCACGTACTCGGCGAGCGTGATCATCGGCAGGAAGCACAGGAGCATCAGCTGCCTGCGACGGGTCAGCTCCGGCAGCACGCCGAGCACGACGAGCCAGACGACGGCGGACAGCACCCACTGCTGACCCTCGGTCAGCGCGAGCTGCGTGTCGATCGCGCAGCCCAGCGGGACCGCGACGGCGACGGCGATGAACCAGCGGTGCGGAGCGCGCCAGAGCCACCGGACGGGGGACACGGCGAGGACTCTACGACTGCTTCAGCATCAGCGTGCAGCTCTTGGCCTTCTTCTTGCCGTTCGAGGCGCCGCAGAGGCCCTTGCCCGCGTTGGCGTCCTTGAGGGCCGTCGCGTCCGGGTTCAGCGGCACGTTCTGCGAGCCGTCGTCGTAGCGCATGACGATCACGTCGTCCTTCTTGATCGCGTACGTCGCGGGATCGGTGACCCGCTTGCCGTTGACGTAGACGCGCACGGTGCGCCCGTCGCCGTTCTTCAGCGAGCCGACCTGGCCCGGCCCGAGCGTCAGTCCCCAGATCTCGAAGACGTCGCCGAGCGTGTGCGGGAACGGCTTGTCGGACTCGAAGTGCAGGACGCCGGTTCCCTCGTGCGTGTGGATCGCGGAGATCACCTTGCGCTTGAGGTCGACGCCGAGATTCTCCGGGACCGGGATCAGCAGGCCGTCCTGGTAGATCCGCAGCAGCGCGTGCAGGTGGTACTTCTCCTTGCCGGTCGGCGGCAGGCCGAGCAGGCGGATGCGCTGGGGCAGCTTGGCGTACTCGGGCGTGAACGGCGGCGGCGCCGGGCGCACACCCGGACCGGTCACGACCGTGCCGTCAGGGGTCTTCGCGGTCGTCGGATCGTCGCCGCCGCAGGCGGCGAGCAGGACCGCGCCGAGCGCGGCGAGCGCGACGGCCAGCGCGAGCAGGGCGCGGGCCGAGCGCCAGGCGGGACGTGGCTCGGGCACACCGTCAGGCTAGAGCGAGCTGCGGCCGCAAGGTGCCGGTACCATGGCCCGCGCTCCCCGGGGGAGTGAGTTAATGGCTATGCGCGCGGTCTCCAAAACCGTGAATCCGGGTTCGAATCCCGGCTCCCCCGTCAGACGCCGCGCAAGGCGCACGCGGCGTCCCACCCCGATGAGGAGAGCGAGATTCGGGGCGGGACGCGCTGTGTGCGTGCCTGCTTTCGTCCCGGGCGCGCCCGCCATGTTCGAGTGTTCGAGCGGGCTGATGACGGCGCGGGACGACCGTCATCGTGGCGGCCGACAGCGCGAGCGGTGTTGCCGCCGCGTCGAGATTCCGTTGCGATCTCGTGACCGCCACGGGCAGCAGGAGCGAGCGCCCCGCCCGCCTCACGCCACGTGGCGAGGCGGGGCGCTCGTGGTGCAGCTCTCAGCGCCCGGCGCCCACGAGGCATAAGCGCCTGGGGGGGCGACCTTGCGAGCGGTCCGAACGCCGAGGACGTGGATCCTCGCGGCTGCGCTGCCGGGCGGTGTTGCGAACCGGTGACGTCGGACCGCGCGGGCGCTCAGCGCCGGCGCTTGGGCGCGCACGTGCGGTAGCGGCGGTTGTCGCGCACCTTGCGCCCGTCGGCGAGCTTCAGGACGACCTCGACGCGGAAGCGGCCCTTGGGGAGCGTGCGCAGGTCGACGACCGAGCGCAGCCGCTTGCCGCGGCGCACCGCGACGCGCTTGCCGTTGACGTTGACCGTGGCCTCGACGACGCTCGACCCGGTCGGAACCCGCAGCCTGATCGAGAAGTTGCGGCGGCTGACGCACGACTTCGCCGACGGCAGCGTGACGAGCTTCGAGAAGGCCGGCAGCGCTGCGGCCGCCGGCTTCGGCGCCACCGGCGCCGCCGGCGTCACGGGGCCGGCGCCCGGCTGGGCCGGCGGCGTGACCGGTGGCGGGCCGCTCGCGCAGCCCTCGCTGGCCTGGATGCGCAGCACCTGCGGGTAGTCGGTCGGGATGTCCATCGGTGTGAGGGGGGCACTCCGGAAGCCGGCGATGTACGCCCCGGCGCTGGTCAGCGCCAGGTCGGACGGGCGGTTGTACACGCCGGAGTCGACGGTCGCGACGCCGGGCGTGGCCGCGCCGGCCGCGAAGCCGGGGTCGAGCGCGCCGCTCTCCTGGAGGCGGGCGAGCACGACGCGGTTGCCGCCGGAGGGCGCGGGCCGCGCGGCGCTGCCCGTCACGAGCACCTTGTTGTCGGAGCACTGCACCGCGGCGTCAATCCCGCGCGCACTGACCGCGCCCGGGACGAACAGTGCGCCCGCGGTCGGCGTTCCCGACCCGAAGCTCGCGTCCGGCGCGCCGAGGGCGGTCCAGCGCATGACGGCGAGCTGCGCGCCATTGGTGTTCGAGGTGAACTGGCCGACGACGATCGGCCGGCCCTGGCCGTCGGCGGTGAGCCCGTAAGCGGTGACGAGGTCCAGCGAGGCCTTCCCGAGGCTCGAACGGGCCACACCGTCGCCGTCGAAGGATGGATCGAGGACGCCGTTCGCGTCGACCTTCGCGACGAGCCACTCGGCGTAGTCGTCCCAGCCGCCGACGAACGCCGCGCCGCCGCCGATCGCCTGCATCGCGGTCGCCTCGACGCCGCTGTCGCCGATCTGCGTCCAGCCGCCCGTGCCGTAGCCGGTGTCGAGCGTGCCGGTGCTGGAGAAGCGGGCGATGAAGCCGGTCTTGATCGCGGTGATGAGGGTTCCCGCAACGAGGATCTGCCCGCTTGGCGTCAGGTCGAGGCCCTCGGGCCGCGGTGCTCCGGCAGGCGGCAGGCCGGCCTGGACGGCGACCCCGTCGCCGCCGCCGAAGTCGCTGTCGGGCGCGCCGGCGGTGGTCAGCCGCGTGAGCAGGATCTGGTAGCTGCCGGTGTCGTCGCCGAGGTAGCCGAGGATCAGCGGCCGGTCCTGCGCGTCGACCACGATGCCGGCGTTGCGCACGTCGCCCTGTGTCGGCAGCGTCACGGTGCCGCCCGAACCGAATCCCGGGTCCGGCACGCCCTGGGGGGAGAGCCGGACGACGTTGACCTTGCGTGTCAGGCCGATGCCCCCGCCGAGCTGGGCCTCCTGCGTCGCTGACAGGTAGACGCGGCCCTGCGAGTCCACGGCGACGCTGTGCGCGTCCTCGTTGCCGGGGAGGGTCGTCAGGAACGGGGCGGTGAAGATGCCGGTGCCGGCGAAGCCCGTGTCGAGCTGACCCGGTGCGGCGGTCGCGGCCGCCGGCGCTGCGAGCGCGAGCGCGGCCAGCGCGGTGCAGGCGAGTCGTGCAGGACGCTTCAGTCGCGGCATGCCGCGCACAGTGGCCGACGGCCCCGCGCGTGTCAATCGCCGGCGCGACGGGACTCTGCGCGCCAGCCGACCAGCGCGCCGACGGCGAGCCCGGCCTCGGGCGCGAGCGGGACGTCGGTCGCGACGCTGATCAGGACCCCGATGACGAGCCCGGCGGCCGCGCCGAGTGCGATCGCCGCTCCGGTGCTCACGCCGCGATCTCCTCGCGGTCGGGCAGCGGCAGGAACGTGAACTCGCTGGGGTCGAGCGTGGCGGCCTTCGCGAAGTACTCACGCATGTAGCCCGGCCAGTTGGTGACGATCCGGCCGTCCTCGTTGCGATACCAGGAGTCGCACTCCATCCACGCGGTCCCGGCGAAGCGCTCCTGCACCGCGCGGTCGCTCGCGGCCTCGACCTCGGGCCTGACCTCGATCGCCGCGGCGCCGCGCGTGCGGACCTGCGCGAGCGCCTGGCGGATGTACCCGGCCTGCGCCTCGAGGTAGGCGATGATCGAGCCGCCGGAGGTGTTCGTGTTCGGGCCGTACATGATGAACAGCGACGGGAAGCCCGGGACGGCGATGCCCATGTGCGCGTGCGGCCCGTCGGCCCACAGCTCGCGCAGCGACCGGCCGCCGGCGCCTGTGATCTCCATCGGGAACATGAACGACGTGGTCTTGAAGCCGGTGCCGTAGATGATGCAGTCGACCGCGTGGTGCCGGCCGTCGGCGCTGACGACGCCGGTCTCGTCGACCGCCGTGATCGGCTCGGCGACCAGGTCGACGTTGGAGCGCTGCAGCGCGGGGAGGAACAGCGAGCTGAAGAGGATGCGCTTGCAGCCGAACGTGTAGTCCGGCCAGACCTTGCGCTGCAGCTCGGGGTCCTTCAGCTGGTGGCGCATGAACAGCGTCGACAGCAGGCGCCCGACCCGCCCGAACGTCCGCGGGTTGCGGATCTGCAGCGTCAGCGACTCCGTGTATTGGAAGACGTAGTTGCGGCGCCACGCCTGCAGGCCCGGCACGCGCGCGAACAGGTTCTTGGCGAATGCCGGGTAGGGCCGGTTGTTGCGCGGCAGGAACCAATTGCCCGTGCGCTGGAAGATCGTCAGCCGGCCGGCCTGCTCGGCGATCTCCGGGACGAACTGCACGGCGCTTGCGCCGGTGCCGATCACGGCGACGTGCTTGCCGCGCAGGTCGTAGTCGTGATCCCAGCGGGCGGAATGGAAGCTGTGGCCGGTGAAGCTGTCCAGGCCCTCGATCCGCGGGAACGCGGGCTGGTGCAGCTGGCCGGTTGCGACGAGGACCGCGTCCGCCTCCCACGTGCGTCCGTCGGCGCTCGTGACGGTCCAGCGGCGCTGCTCGTCATCCCAGGTGCAGGCGGTGACATCGGTGTGCGGCTCCACGAGCCGGTCGACGCCGAAGTCCCGCGCGACGCCCTCGGCGTAGTCGAGGATCTCCGCCTGCGGCGAGCACAGCTGCGACCAGTCGCGCCGCTGGGCGAACGAGTACGAGTACAGGTGGCTCGGGACGTCGCAGGCCGCGCCCGGGTAGGTGTTCTGCAGCCAGGTGCCGCCGACACCGCTGTCGCGCTCGAGGATCGTGATGGCACGGAAGCCGTGCATCTGCAGGTCGATCGCGGCCGCCAGGCCGCCGAAGCCCGCGCCGATGATCACGATCTGAAGGTCCCGGTCCGCAGCCATGCGCGGCACGCTAACGCGTGTGTAGGGTCCGCGCGAGCGTGCCGGCTGTGAGCGAGATATTTGATCCTGACCTGCTCGCCGGGCGCGTGGTGCTGGTGACGGGCGGCGGCACGAACCTCGGGTTGCACGCGGCGAAGGAGCTGCACGCCGCGGGCGCGACCGTCGTGATCGCGGGACGACGCGCCGAGGTGCTCGAGGAGGCGCGACCCGTCGTCGGTGAGCGCTGCACCGTGGCGTCGGCAGACATCCGCGAGCCGGCGGGTGCACAGGCGATCGTCGAGCGGGTGCTGCGCGACCACGGGCACCTCGATGCGCTCGTGAACAACGCCGGCGGTCAGTACTTCGTTCCCGCTCAGGAGATCGCGCTGAAGGGCTGGCGTGCCGTCTGGCGGCTGAACGTGGAGGGCACGCGCACGATGACCGAGGCGGCCGTGCAGGGCGGCTTCACCGACGGGGGAGGGACGGTCGTCAACGTGACGGTCAGCCCGCACCGTGGCTACCCCGGCATGGCACACACCGGCGCGGCGCGGGCCGCGGTCGAGGAGCTGACACGCGCTTGGGCGGCGGAGTGGGCGCCGCGCGGGATCGCCGTGGTCGCCGCGGCCATCGGGCGCTTCGATACCGAGTCGCTGCGCAAGTACCCGGAGATCATCTGGCAGGGCGCTCGGGCGACCGTGCCGCTCCAGCGCCTGGGGACGATGGACGAGTACGCCTGGCTGATCACGATGCTCTGCTCACCGCTCGGCCGCGACCTGAGCGGCTCGGTCGTCACGCTCGACGGCGCGCTCGACAACTGGGAGGGTCCATGGCCGCGCGAGACGATGGTGGACGAGCGCGGGGTGGTGCCGACGGAGAAGCGCCGGGGCTGAAGCGCGAGACGGGGTTCGAACCCGCGACCCTCAGCTTGGAAGGCTGATGCTCTACCAACTGAGCTACTCGCGCGTGGCCGCAGAGGATAACGGCGGCCGGGCTGGGCCTTTGCCTACACTGGCCCCTTCACGGGGAGTGGCGCAGTCTGGTAGCGCACCCGGCTGGGGGCCGGGCGGTCGCAGGTTCAAATCCTGTCTCCCCGATGTTCGTGAGGCCCCATGGAATGGGGCCTCACGGCGTTCTGGCTCCGAGCGGACGATCGCGACGGGGTCCAATTGGGGTCCAATTCTGTGCCGCGAGGGTGTGCTGTGGGGACCGGGACGACCGGGCAGGAGCGCTTCCCGGGTTGCGCCGAGGTCGTCTCGCGGCGGTTGTGCACGCGGTAGCCACGGCTGGCGTTGAGTTTGGAGGAGTGTGATCTGGCCCCATCGTCATTTCACCCGAACGTCGGCTGCAGCACCGCGCGTGTCGCGATCCACGTGCAGTTGCCCTTGGCCGCGCGCGCGATGGGTGTTTGGGGTCCCGGCGCTGAGCTGGCACGGCCCCCTGGCCGTGCCCTGCAGAACACGATGAACACTGCCTGGCTGAAAGCCTCCAGAGCGCTGGGAGGCGCGTACTCGCCCGTGAACCGGCGCCCTTTCGCAGTGCCTTCAACCACCGTGCCGAGGAACCCGCGGCCGTCGCCGCCGACGTCGACCTGGGTCAGTCCGCGGGGGAGGCGATCGAACGCGATCCGCACGCGGACGCGGTCGGCGGCGAGACGTTCGAGCAGCAGTGATCTGACATGAACGGTGCGTTCGGTCGTCACGGCCCCAGGGCTGGTCCGGGTCGGTTTGGAGGCCAGGAGCGAGGCGCTGGTTCGCAGAAACCGGCAGTCGCGCCCTTTCGCTGCTCGTGCCGTCGGCTGACCGCCCGAGGCCTGGGCCGGCTCCCGGCGGCAGAGCGCAACGAGGACCCGGTAGGTGCGTCCAACGACGAACCGGCTGTGGCCGAGGTCGAGCTGACCGACGAAGTGCGGCGCGCTGGACCGCGAGGCGATGACGCGGCCGGGCACGACCGTCGAGTCGTTGCTGCGTACGTCCCCGCCGACGTAGACGTCGACCCGCTGCGATGGCGCGCGGCTGAAGTCGATCCGGACTGTCGCGACGTTCTTGAAGGGCCCCGCGACCCACATCTGTGCCGTGCCGATGCTCGGTGGGGCCGGTGCACTCAGCGCCAGCGGTGCGATCGCGGCGACGGTCGCGGTCATCGTCGCGACCGCGATCGGGATCAGATACAGACGAACAGGCATCGCAAGACTCCGCTTCGAGATCAACGCTACCTAGGTGATACGCCGCCCACGACGCCCGGGTTCCGCGAAAATCATTGCGTGGCCGGGAACCTGGATGCGGCGAGCGGCGTATCCGTTACGGTGGCCGCCGAAACCTCGCAAGAGCGGCAGCTCGTCGAGCGCGCTCGCGGCGGGGACGTGGGCGCGTACGAGGATCTCGTGCGCCTACACCAGCAGCTCGCGTTCCGCACAGCCTGCGTCCTGGCTGGCTCGCCCGCCGATGCCGAGGAGGCTGTGCAGGACGCGTTCGTCAACGCCTGGGGTGCGCTTGGGCGCTTCCGCGCTGGCGCGCCGTTCCGGCCGTGGCTCCTCGCGATCGTCGCCAACGAGGCTCGCGACCGCAGCCGCGCATCGGGACGACGGCGAGCATGGACGGAGCGGGCAGTTAGCGCCGAGCGCTCGCTCGGCGCGACCAGCGCCTCGTCGGCCGAGGTCGCGCTGCTCGCACACGAGCAGCGCGCGACGCTCCTTCAGGCGCTGGAGCGTCTGCCGACGGGGGATCGCGCCGTCATCGAGTTGCGCTATCTGCTCGACCTTTCCGAGACGGAGATGGCGGCAGTTCTGCGCTGCCGGCCAGGCACGGTCAAGTCACGCCTCTCGCGCGCGCTCGAGCGCCTGCGGTCGGAGATCGGAGAGTCGCTGTGAGCACCATCGACGTTGAACGCGAACTGCACGCACTCGCCGAGACCGTGGAGTGGGCGGCGACCCCGGACATCGCCGGGCGACTCTCAGCACAGATCGCTCCGGTGGTTCCGCGGCGACGACGTGGAGTCGGGTGGCGTCTCTCGTGGGTGCAGGTCGCGGTGGCGGCGGGGCTTGCGCTTGCGGTTGTAGTCGCGGCCGTGCCGCCGGTGCGGGCTGCGCTTGAGCGGGCGCTCGGGCTCGCGGCACGCGAGCGCATCCAGCGGGTCGACCAGGTCCCGCGGGCACCGCGACTGGATCTGGGGCGGGCGGTCACGCTTGCCGAGGCGCGGCGCATCTCTGAACGCCCGATCGCGCTCCCGCGCAGCCTCGGCGCTCCGGACGGGATCCGGCTTGGCGGCGAGCTGCCCGGCGGCACCGTGGCGCTGCTCTACGGCACGGACACGATCCTCACAGAGATCCCAAGCGGCGGTGTCTTCGCGCTCAAGGCACTAGGCCCCGGCGCGCGGGTGACCCAGGTCCGGGTCGGGAACGCCCGCGGCTACTGGATCGCGAGCGGCCCGCGAGCGCTCGTGCTGTTTGCCGGCGACGGTCGGCCCCGGCGAATGCGATCTGCGCTCCCGGGGGCTGGCGTGCTCTTGTGGGACCGCCGAGGCGTGGCGCTGCGCCTCGAGACGCGTTTGTCGCGCAGCGCGGCGCTCGAAATCGCCGAGTCGATCCCGTAGGTGAGTGACCTGTCGGCCAGCGGCCGTCGACGCCGCGATCATGGCTGCGCGCGCGAGCAGCACCAGCCCTGCACGATCGGCTCGCCATTGCCGACGCGTCGGCTGACGGCGCTGACCAGTCGGGTGCGCCGGTCGCCAGCGGCGGTGGCGAAGAAGAGCCAGCTGTCGACGCGGTGCCAGCCCACGAGCAGCCAGCGCCCAGTCGGCGAGAAGCGCAGGTCGCCCAGGTCGTGGCCGGCGAACAGCAAGCGCAGGCTCTTGGCGGGACGACCGGCGGGGACCAAAACGACATCGAGACGCGCGCCACTCCCAGCCCGCGCACGAGTGCGCATCAGCGCGACTTGTCTGCCGGAGGGGGAGAGCTGCCCGGCGGTGAAGCGTGTTCCCGCCGCAGCGTCGCGTGTTGAGAGCAGTTGCCCGGAGGGCCCGTAGAGGCGCCGGCTGTGGACGCCGACGGCGAGCAGGCGTCGGCCGTCGGCCGACCAGCTCAGCGACAGGGTGTCGCGGGGCGCTCGCAGGCGCCAGAGAAGCTCACCGTTGTCGGCGTCGATGAGCGTGATCCGCCGACTGGAGTCCACCACCGCGAGCTCGTGGCGCGGACCGGGCCGCCAGCTCGATGCGATTGGAAGGGAGCGCAACGCGCTCTGCGCGCCTCGCGGCGTGAGCATGCGGGAGCCTGTCCCATCGCCCGCCGTGATCTGTATCGCCCGCCCGACGCGGAACGCGAGGCGGTTGCCGTCCGGTGACCAGGCAGGGAAGCTGACCGTGCTGGCATACCGGTGCGTCCACACCACACGGCCGTTGGTGTCGAGGGCCTGCACCTGCTTTCCGTGAACGCGGACGAGGTAGTTGCCGAACGCGGACCATCCGACTTGGTCGGTGATGCCGGCGATGCGTCTTGCCGGTCCCTGCCCGATGATCCAGGCGCTGTCGCCGGTATTGACCAGCAGCCGTCCGCCGCCCGGAAGGTCGACGAGCGACGCCGGAGCCCTCTGCGTTGGCACGCGGTCGTTCAGGTTCAGCGTCGTGCTCACCCAATGAGCGGTGGCGGATGGCCCGACGGTTGCGCCGAGGCTCGCGACGACGATCACGAGCGCTGCTGCTGCGAGGACCTGCGGGGTCAGGCGACGGCGCGTGTGCGGGGGACGGGCGGCGTGTGCGGCAAGCACTGTGCGTCGAGCGCGCGCTCGCGCGCCTGCGGCACCGGGAATGTCAGCGTCCCGCAACGTCTCGCGGAGCTCGGGCTCATCCATCGTGGGCCTCCGCGCTCGCGCGCAGCTCGTCAAGCGCACGACGCATGCGGGAGTTGACCGTCCCGACCGGAAGGTCTAGCAGCCCGGCGATCTCGCGTGGTGTCATGTCCAGGACGAACCGCAGCACCACCACGACCCGTCGGTCGAGGCTCAGCAGTCCAAGTGCTGCGACGAGGTCGTCCGACACCCCGCGCGGCCCGGACTGGGGCGCTGCTACGCGACCGAATGCTTCCTCGTCGACCTCGCGACGGGCGGCGCGAGCCCGTGTGTGGTCGATGGCGCGTCGCGCAACGATCGTCCGCAGCCACGGCTCGAGTCGCCGTGATCGGTCGAAGCGGTCCAGCGCAGCGATCGCGGCGACGAACGCTTCCTGGGCGATGTCCTCCGCTGCCGTCGCGTCTCTCGTTATGAGCCACGCCGCGCGGTGACACATCGGCCAGTAGGCGACGAAGAGCTCCTCGACGGCGTCGCTGTCGCCTCGCTGCGCCCGGCGCACGAGCTGGGCCTCCGTCCTCGCACTCAGCTCGACCACGGACCCTGCCCGGCGGGGCCAGACCGTTGACCGGACTGCGGGGGCATCCGCTGGCATCGAGGCGACGCTACCCCTCCCCGCTTGTCGGGTCGACCTGGAGCGTGTCCAAGGCGGCGAGGAGCGCCGACCGATTGCGAGACGATCGCGAACCTGCGGCGATCATCACCTGGAACGCACGGCCACGCTCGCGGAACCGCAACAGCCATCCTCGCTGGAAGCAGTCGTAGCTTGCGGGCGGCGTGGACGGGATCTTGAAGTGCCGGGGGCGGACCGGAAAACGGGACGCCCGCGAGCGGCCGTACTCGAATACGAAGGCGAGCGCTCCGTCCACCGGGATGCTCGCGACGGCTTGGTTCGGCCCACAATCCCGGTCTGCCGGCGGCGGCACCGTCAACGGGTACGACGCGATCGTGAATCGCTCCGTCGGCTCGGACAGCGCCGTCAACCGCGGCGCGAGGTGCCATCTCGGTGGCACCGATATCGCGAGACCGGCTCCTGTGACCACGACTCGATCAACCGGTCGCACCTTTGCGTCGCGAGTCGCCGGCTTGCCGCCACACCCGGCGACCGCGACCAGGAGACCGGCGAATGCGATTCCTCGGACCATGACGTCCATACGAGCGAGGCACCCGAGGAAGTCCCGCGATGGACGTGCGGGACCGCAGGCGATCGCGCCAACGTATGGACATCATGGATATCGACCGACGCGAGTTCCTGGGTCTTGCCCTCAGCGCCGCGCCCGTCCTGTTCGGCGGGCTGCCCGTCCGCTCGGCCGCCAGTCCGCTCGCGCTCGTCACCGCCGACACCGAGTCGCACGTCGCCGTCGTGTCGCTGACTCGTCGCCGCGTGGTGCAGCGCCTTGCCACCGTCGAGGGACCGCGCAGCATCCAGAGCGGCCCGGGCGGGCTCGCGGTCGTCGGACACGCGGATGCGGGGGTGATCTCGCTGCTCGAGGGGCGCCCTGTTCGCGTTCGCCGGGTCTTGCGCGGCTTTGGCACGCCGCGCTACAGCGCCATCCGGCCAGGCGGCAGAATCGCTTACGTCAGCGATTCCGGCACGGGCGAGCTCGTTGTCGTCGATCTGACCGCCGGACGCGTCAGGCGACGAGTCGCCGTCGGCGACGGCGCGCGACATCTGACCCTCGATCCCGACGGCCACACGCTGTGGGTGGCGCTCGGGTCCAGCGCCGCCCAGATCGTGGTCGTCGACGTCCGCCGTCCTGAACACCCGCGCGTTATCCGGCGGATTCGCCCGCCGTTCCTCGCACACGACGTCGGCTTCTCGCCAAGCGGTCGGCGCGTCTGGGTGACGGCGGGGCGGGAGCAGCGGATCGCCGTGTACTCGGCCGCTGGCAGCGCACCGCTACGTGAGCTCGCCGCCGATGCCGCGCCCCAACACGTGAGCTTCGGCAGCGGCGTGGCCTATGTCGCGAGCGGCGACTCGGGCACGCTGCGCGTTCACCGGCTGAGTGACGGCGGCGTTCGCCGAAGGACGCGCGTCCCGGAAGGCTCGTACAACGTGCAGCGAACCGGCAGTCGCGTCCTCACTCCCTCGCTGGGCAACGGCGCTCTGACCGTCCTCAACCTCCAAGGCCGCGTCCTCATAGAACAGCACGTCGCTGTGGCTGCCCATGACGCGTGCGTTGTCTGATCGTGCAACGTTGAGCCGATGACGGGATCGGTTGGAGCGCGGCGCGGGCGCGTGGTCACGTGGGCCTGGATGGCGGCCGTCAGGCCGCTGGGACGGCGGAGCCGTCGGGCGCCGCGCAGCGGCGCGTGACCGGCTCCGCAGGGGCCGGTCGGGGGTCCTTCGGGACCTTCTCGCCGGGCGGCACGGCGAGCGCAGCGAGAGGCACGCCGCAGGCGGGCCGGCCGGTGGTGCCCGTGCGAGACCGAGCGCAAAGCGCGAGGTGTCCGCCAGGACACCTCGCGCGAATCCCTTGCAAATCAGCTTGTTCTACGTGTTCGGAGCAGCGCGCTGTGCCCGAGCCGTGCCCGAGCCCTGCCCGAGCTGTGCCCGAGCCCTGCCCGAGCGAGAATCCCAGCCCCCGGGACAACAGCTCGGGAGCCCGGGCCGAAGTCTCCGGCATGACTGATTTGAGTGTTCCGGCCACCGAGCTGCTGACGGCCGACGATGTTGCGGCGATGCTCGGGATGACTGCGGGGTGGGTGTACGAGCAGAGTCGGCTGGGGCGGATTCCGACTGTCTCCCTCGGGCGTTACCGTCGCTATCGGCGCGAGGCGATCGAGCAGTGGCTGCTCGGGCTTGAAGCGGGCGGCGTCCGCGAGCCTTCATCGCGCCGGACGGCGGCGTAGCGACGAGCGGAGGTTCCAGATGGGCGGCAGGGGCAGTGGTGCGAAGCGGACCTACGGGACCGGTCAGGTCTACGAGAAGCACGGCGCCTACTACGGGCGCTGGCGCACGGGCGAAGGCCGCAAGCTGAACCGTCGTCTGGGGCTCGTGCGGGAGCCGGGATCGTCCGTGGGTCTGACGCGCTCGCAGGCTGAGCGGCGCTTCCGGCAACTGCAGCAGGACGAGGAGGTCGCCCCGCGGCGCCGCGTGGATGGCGAGACGGTGACGGTCGCGGGGGCGTCGGCGTCGCTTCGCCGGCGACTGGCGGTCGAGGGTTCCCGCAAGTCCTACCTGGAGGGCTGCGAGTCGATGGAGCGCGTTCACGTCGTGCCCAGGCTCGGGTCGAGCGCGGCCCACGAGGTCACCTCGGCTGACGTGGAGGCGCTCGCCTCGTCGATGCTGCGCAAGGGCCTGAAGCCCAAGACGGTGCGCAACGTCGTCACCTACCTGCACTCGGTGTTCGAGCACGCGATCGGGCATGGATGGTGCACCACGAACCCGGTCCGCTGCGCCAGTCGCCCGAAGCGGCGGCGCACCGGCGACGTAAACCCTGACCTGCGGTTCCTGTCTGTGGCCGAGCTCGAGGCGGTGCTCCGCGCGATCCCGGACGAGGTCGTCGTGCGGCCGCCGGCGCCGACGCGCGCCGGCAGGCCGGGTCCTGCTCCCCCTAACCAGCCAGACGTGCTGGGACCGGCGCTGCGAGTGCTCGTGCTCGCGGCGGCGATGACGGGGCTGCGGCAGTCGGAACTCCTGGGCCTGCGTTGGCGCGACGTCGTTTGCGCTGCGCAGCGGATCCGCGTACGGAACGCGTTCGTTCGCGGCGAGCACTCGGCGCAGGGCAAGTCGGATCTGTCGACGCGTCGCTCGGTGCCGATGACCGACCGCCTCGCTCGGGAGCTCGATCGCTGGTCGCGCCGCACCGCGTACGGCGCTGACGGTGAGCTGGTCTTCGCGCACCCGCAGAGCGGTCGCCCGCTGGACCGCAGCAAGGTCACCAAGCGCTTCAAGGCCGCGTGCCGGGATGCCGGTGTCAACGAGATCACCTTTCACGAGCTGCGCCACACGTTCGCGACGCGGCTCGCCGCGTCGGGGCAGCCGCTGCGCACGATCCAGGAGTTTCTCGGCCACGCCGATCTCAAGACGACGCAGATCTACGCCCACTACGCGCCGTCGGCGCGTGAGGTGGAGATGGTCAATCAGGCGTTTGCAGGCGAGGACGTTGAGGCCGCAGTCGAGCAGGCGGGTGTGATCGAGCTGTGAGCGACGCCCCGCTCGTCATCGCTCGCGTAGCGACGCCGGAAGGTCACGAGATCGTCTTGACGGCGATGCGCTGGGCGAAGATCATTGAGGGGCATCCCGAGATGGTCGATCATCTGGACACGATCCTTCACACTGTGTCCGACCCCGATCATCGTGAGCCGGATGTGGCCGTCGGCAGGGAGCGGATGTTCAGCCGGGGCGGCCCGGAGCGCTGGGTCCGGGTTGTCATCGACATCGACCACATCGTCACCGCCTTCGCACAGACCAACGATCCCGTCTAGAGCCATGAACGAGCAGACCGTCACCATCGGTGAAACGACCTTCGATCACGTCAGCTATGACCGCGACGCGGATGTGTTGTACCTGTCGCTGGGAAGTCCGCAGCCGGCGCATCACACGTTCGGCACGCCAGAGGGCCATGCGGTGCGCTACGACGCGGGCGGGGCCGTGGTTGGCATCACACTCGTCAGCGTCCGCGCCCTCCTAGAGCGCGGAGAGCTCGCGGTGACCGTGCCGCAGATCGTCGATGTGCGCCGCGACGAGATCGCGGTCGCGGTCGCGTGATGTGGACGTGGCTGGGCTGATGGCCGAACGAGACTTTCTCGACGACATGATCGAGAAGCGGACCGCGCGGAGCCCCGAGTTCCGGGCGTTGCTCAAGGCCGCTCGTAGCGAACGTGAGCTGCTGAGTGATCCACAAAGGGGCACCGACGAGCGTCAGGACCGGGCGCACATTGAGCCAAGTCGGCGCCACCACCAGGTCTGATCGCGTAGCTCGATGACGGATCCGGGGAGCGTCGAGCGTCATCCGTGGGACTACCCCTGGCGCACTCGCTTCCCCGATGCAACGCGGGTCTCGACATCATGAAGGCGGCGCGGTCTACGCGTGCCAGGCTGAAGGCGCGTGGTGGCTCATCATCGACGAAGGCACGCTCGTGGACCTCTTGGACCCGGACGCGGAGGCTGACGTCAGCGCGCAGCTCGTCACCGTTCAGCGTTTCGTCGACGTCGCCAGCTGGGAGGACGCGCAGGCGGAGGCCCGCCGCGACGCCAACGAGCACGAGGGCGCTGAATCGCCGTGACTGCGCCGCGTACCAGCCGTGACGACGTCGTTCTCGACGCGGAGGACTTGTTCGCTCAGGCAGCCTTGCTCACCGGACCGCGGTTGAGCGCCATCGAGCTGGCGGTGGGGGTAACGCACATCACGGAAGCCCGGCACCTCCAGCCGGTCTTCCGCGCAGCGTTGGAGGAGGTCGCCGCGGATGCCGCCGGTCGCCCGGAGGTCTCACCGTCGCTCGGGCACGGCCTCAAGCCCGAGTGGCCGCGGCTGGGAACATTCGATATCTCGCTCGCGTGGCAAGAGACGACGGTGTACGGCGAGCTGAAATGCGGCGCTGACGCGCTGACACTGAGCGCCTGTGGGTGGGACGCGGCGAAATGCGCCTTCGCGCTGATGCGCGGCGTCGGTGCCGGGATGGTCCTCGTCGCCGCAGCGCCCGCGGAGATGTGGGCAATCGGCGTGACCGGAACCGAGCTCTGGCTCGGCGGGGACTGGCGGATGAGAGATATCCGCGAGCGCTACCACGCCGGATTCACGAAGTGGGAGCGCGAGGGTTACAAGCCCGCGACGGTGCCGGCGGGGTTCAGCACCCGCCCGGTTGGAGCTGGGCCCGTGACCTTCGCGATCGTCGGCGGGCCATGGGAACTTCACGTCGCCGCCGTCGAGAACGTGTCCGACGACTCGTTGACGTGGGTGCCGTTCACAGCAGACGATGCTTGAACCGACGCTAGCCCGACTGTAGTTGTGCGTGATCTCAAGACGCGAAACTACAGTTTCCATGTAGTTTCGCTGCGCAGCTCGTCGTTCAGACGCTGATACCCCGCGATGCGTTGAGAGTCCGCACGAGCCGCGGCCCGGTCACCGTGGTGGGGTCCGGGCGACGAGCACGCGAGACTGTCACCGCGATGAGCGAGTTCGTGGAACAAGGCGGTGACATCGTGCCAGCGGTGGCCATGCGACCGCTACGTCTTCGGCCAGAGCGATCGTAGTTCGTCGGCGTAGACACCGTAGATGTACGGGCCCGGTCGCTCGGCCACCCGCGTGATCCGTGTGAGGTTCGCGACCAGCCGCTCCGCTTGCTCGGCACCACGGAGGTTCGCGTTGGTGAGGCAGAACGCTCGGACGCGGTGGTCGATGAGCGTTTGCAGCTCGGCGGGGCGGTAGCGCACCTTGGCGTCCTTCATGAGCACGACCCAGCCGTTGCGTCCGGCGTCGCCGATCCATTCCTCGTCTTTGACTCCTTGACCGATCCGCTCGCCGTAGACGTCCGCCATCGTGTGGACGGTGGCACCAGCCGCGCGAAGAGCGTCCGGAACGATGTGTCGTCCGAGGCTGCGGTCGACGAAGAACTCAGGCGGCGAGTCGGAGGGCAACTCGGATGACGTCCTCGACCTCTGGCGCTGGGACGCCGAAGTCGTCGGCGATGTCCGCGAAGCCGTCGCCGGCCTGGAAGCGATCGACGAGATCCTCGACGCGCGCGCTGCCGTGCACGACGAGCGGCTGCCCAAACGCCTGGCGCGGGTCGACGAGCACCTCGGCGGTCGCGTAGGCCGGCAGCCGCAGCTGCTCGGCCCATCCGTCACTGCCGTAGGTGATGCGCTTGAGGTAGTCGCGGATCACCTGCTCGAAGTGCTGCTGCCCAGTGCGCACGACCGTGAGGAGTGCGGGGTCGTCGCTCGTCTTGGCGTAGTCGAAGATCAGTTCCGCGCCGTCGGTGTAGACGCGCTTCGAGGCGAGCGCGTGGCCGATCCCGAACTCTGCGCTGAGCTTCGCCACGGCGGGGCGGATCCGCTGCATCGGGACGCCGGCCTTGCGCAGCGCGCTGAGCACGAAGCCCTCAGCGAAGCCGACGAACGGCACCGTCGCGGTGCGTCCGGCACGCGGGAACACGGTGACCAGCGGCTCTGCGCCCTTCGGATGCGCCCAGAGGTGCAGCGTCGAGACCGGGACATCGAGGTAGGCGGCGCTCTCGCGGAGCGTGAACAGCGCACGGCTCAGGCGCGGGTCGTCGGCCGTCAGCGTGGGGAGGGATGTCGCGGTGGAGGCCAGGAGACGATCGTACTCGCGGCCCAGGTCGTCATCGCAGGCTCACTCGCACCATACGAACACACGCTCGGGGTCCAATTCGGGGTCCAATTTGAGAAGAACTGAGACGAACCAGAAAACTAGAAGAACCCATCAGTACTGCGATCTGACGTAGGCCGCACCCGTGCCCTCCGGCTGGGGGCCGGGCGGTCGCAGGTTCAAATCCTGTCTCCCCGATGAGCGAGAGGCCCCATGGGAAGGGGCCTCTCGGCGTTCCGGCCTGGACGGGACGACGGCGACGGGTCCAATTGGGGTCCGATTCCTCCGGCGACGGTGTCTCAGGGGCGTGGCGGCGTTGGCCAGCTGCGCCTGTGGACACTGGGTGTTCACGCTGGTAGACGCCCGACCATCAATCTGACAACCGCCTGCTCTAATGTGACAAGCAAGGCACCTGGTTAGTTGATTTGCGCTCGTTCTCCGACATCTCCCCGCGCTTCGACGCGATCCCCCTGAACGTCGTACAGCTGCTCACGAGCATCGACAACAGCCGTGGACGCGAGGAGCTCTTTCGCGCGCAGGCGCCGCAGGTTCTTGAGCGTCTCGCGGCCCGGACACGCTTCGACTCGATCACGGCGTCGAGTGCAATCGAGGACATCGTGCTCGACGACGACCGAGCACTGGAATTGGTACGTGGCGTGCCCGAGGGCCCCTACCGCGATCGCTCCGAGGGTGAGTTCGCCGGCTACCGCGACGCCGTCGACTACCTGATGTCGAAGGAGACTGAGCCGCTCAACTTCGCGCTGATCCTCCACGTGCACCGCACGCTCATGCGGCACACGGACGACCCTAGTGCCGGCAGGACCAAGAGGAACGACAACTTCATCGGCACCAAGAACGCGGACGGCTCGCGGACGGTGATCTTCGAGACTGTCCCATCAGGCGAGCCCACGAATCGGCACCTGACCGAACTGGTCGCGCGATACGAGGGCGCGCTGGCGGAGGGCCGGATTCCGCCGCTGCTTCTGCTGGCAGCGTTCGTGCTCGACTTCCTGGCCATCCACCCGTTCGAAGAGGGCAACGGCCGGGTTGCGCGGCTGCTCACGACCAACGAGCTGCTGCGCCACGGCTACGGGGTCGTGCGCTACGTCTCGATCGAGCAGCGGATCTTCGACTCGAAGAACTCCTACTACGTGGCGTTGCGCGAGAGCCAGAGCGGCTGGCATGACGCAGCCCACGACCTCGACCCGTGGACCCTCTACCTGCTGCGGATCATCGAGGACGCGTACACGGACTTCGAGCAGCGGGTCGCAGCAGGGACGGAACTCGTCGGAGCGACCAAGCGCGAGCAGGCGTCCAACTACATCCTCACGCAGGCCCCGCGACGGTTTCGCCTCGCGCAGATCGCCGACGCGCTGCCCGACATCAGCCAGGCGACGATCCGCGATGCGCTCGAGGAGCTCCGCGCCGAGGGGCGCCTCGCGGTGGGTCGCGGGCGCAGCGCCATGTGGGAGCGGACAGACGATCCAGCCGGCTGAGGCTCGGTCCGCTGCTTGTCGCTCGATACGAACATACGCTCGGGGTCCGATTCGGGGTCCAATTCGAGAAGAACTGAGTCGGGTTTGCCGCGAAGTTCGGTGACACGAGAACACGCTTCGCGTGCGCAGGCGTCCTGCTCTCAAGCGGCCCAGGGCGGGGTGATTGTTGGGCCGTTGGGAAGAATCGTTGCCTGGCCGCCGGCAGCCATCGCGCAGACTGCCTCAAGGCCCTCTTTCCCCGTGGTCAGGGTGAAGGCGGCGCCTGCGGGGACGACCAGGCAGTCGCCAGCCGAGAACGGGTGCTCGACGCCGCCGATCATTGCGATGGCGGTCGACCGTCTGCTGTGCGGCCTGCTTTGTGACAGCGAGCAGATCGGCCCCGGCGCGTGCACGTCCCTCGGTCGACAACCGCACCGCACTTCATGGCGGCGACGGGCGAGGTCTTCGAGCGCCGCAACGGCCAGACACGGCGCGCGTCAGCTGAATGGGTGCGGGACCTCACGCTTCGCGCCGGCGATGGGGGGATACGACACGGACGCGCCTGGATGACCGGCAGGCCGCGTTGGACTTCGCCGTCGCACTCGACGCGCCACGCGAGCACGCAGCGATGCACGCCCGCGCGCTGGCCAGCATCGTCAGGGTCAGCCTCGCCGAGTCATCGGAGGAATCCGGTGCGTGGGTACACGCACCGGAGGCACTTCAGGCGAGCGAAGCGTTTGTCACGTCCGCAGCCCAAGCACTCAACGACCGCGGGTACGACTGGTTTCACGCGCCACGCCCGAGGCCGGCGCGCACCACGGTGAACGGGCACATCGCGGCGGCGGAGTGGGATGGGAGGATCCTCAACGAAGTCGTCGTCGCTTGGGATGGACACGGTCTCGGCGGGGTGCCGGTTCGCAGGTTCGCGTCCCGATGACAGCGGCGTCTACTACCTGCTGTCGAACGACGTCCGCGATCGGTGGCTTCGAACTTCGCTCGACTACCTGCTTACGTCGCTCGAGGACGCCGCCACATTCGGACCGGCGATCCTGCGCTGGGATCTGTACGGCATCCGTGGTGCCGACGTGACCACGCTGCGCGACGGGAACGTCGTAGCAGCCAGAGGGGCCATTCCCGCGCACTACAACAACGCGGTGTGCTCGATCTGGACATCGACGTGGGCGTGACCCGCGCTGATGGTGCGGCTTCGGCTCTGTGGCAGCAGCTTGAGCGGCTTGCCGGCTCACGAGTGCCCTGACCGCGCCGGCAGAACGTGCGATCAACGTACATGTGACGGTTGGTGTCGGTCGGGCGCCGTGATAATGTCACCGGAATGAACAAGGAAATTGAACAAAGCGGTGACGAAGACCAAGCTCGGGTCCTCTACGCGCTTGCGGAGGGGCACGCCGGCCATCTGACCGCTCGCGCAGCCGTCGCCACGGGGGTTTCGCGATCGACGCTCTCCCACCACGCGCGACCGGGCGGACGACTGCTGCACGTCGCTCGGGGCGTCTATCGGCTGCGCGACTTCCCCAGTAGTCCTCATGAGCACGTCGTCGCGGCGTGGCTGCGCACCCCGCCGTCGGCGGACGCGGTCGTCTCGCACGAGAGCGCGCTTGAACTCGACGACCTCGCCGACGTGATCGCGGACGACGTCCACGTGACGGTTCCGAGGGCGCGCCGTCGCAAGCCGATCGCGGGCGTCGTCGTCCACCCGACAACCTTTCCGGTCCCGCCCAGCCAGCGGCGCGAGGTGCTCGGCTTTCCGGTCACCACGGTGGAGCGCACGATCATCGACCTCCTGCGCGTCGGGGGCGTGACAGAGCAGATTGAGGCGGCGGTGGAGCAGGCGCTGCTCCGCGGGCTGACGACGAAGCGTCGCCTCGCCGCGACCGCTGCGGAGTTCCCGCTGACTGTTCAGCGCCAGGTCGCCGAGCTGATCCGATGAAGTACGCGACGCCGCAGGCGTTTCGGACGGCGCTGGAGGCACGCCTCAGAAGTGCCCAGACCGACACTGTCGGGATCTCGCGTCTGCGCAAACGCGTGGTGTTCGAGCGGTTCCTCGCTCGCCTCGTCGCCGAGGCACAGGGGGAATGGGTCCTCAAAGGCGGCTTCGCGCTCGAGCTGCGCCTGGGCGACGTAGCGCGCAGCACGAAGGACGCCGACTTCGAATGGCGTCGCGGCGAAGAGGCAGTCGTCGAGATGCTTCTCGACGCGGCCGCCCGCGACGTCGGTGACCTCTTCACGTTCGCTCTGGAGCGAGCCGAAGCGGCCGCCGATCTGCCGGGCGGCGGTCAGCGATGGAAGGTCACCGCGACGCTCGCCGGGCGAGTCTTCGAACGCGCCGTGATCGATGTCGCCTTCGCCGCCGAACCCATCGACGCACCTCAGCTGATCGTGACCTCGAACCTGCTCGAGTTCGCGGGCGTGCAAAGCGTCGAAGTCCCAGTGCTTGGGATCGAGCAGCACCTTGCCGAGAAGCTCCACGCGTATACGCGCGAGTACGCCGGCGGGCGCCACAACACCCGCGTCAAAGACTTGGTCGATGTCGTCGTCATCGCCAACACGCTCGCGATCGACGCGGCGAAACTCGCGGAGGCGGTCGCGGCGATCTTTGCGCGCCGCGTGGATCAGGCGGTTCCGGCCAGCTTTCCAGCGCCACCGGCGGAGTGGGCGGTTGCGTGGCCTCGGCTCGCTCGCAATGTCCCCGCTGCGGACGATCTCGCGGAGGGCTACCGCAACGCCGCCGCGCTTTTCGATCCCGTGCTTGGCGGGGCGGTGACGACGGGCGCATGGCAGCCGGGTGTGGGCTGGTCGGTCTGAACCAGTCCGCGCCCTGCGTCCGCACTGCCATCTAACGTCGCGGGCCGTGCCGAACGATGAGCGTGGGAAGCGTGCCGTCGCGAGTCAGGATGAGGCCATCCTGCAGTTGAAGGTCAGCCTGGTGGGCGCCTCGAAGCCGCCGGTCTGGCGCCGCCTGCTGGTCCCGGCGACGATGCGACTCGATCGGCTGCATGGTGCGATCCAGGCCGCGATGGGCTGGGAGGACTACCACCTGCATGCGTTCACCGTCGGAGGTGCCGACTACGGCCCCCACGACCCCGAGCTGGGCCATCGGGACGAGCGCAAGACGCTGCTGAGCGACATCCTCAGCGAGCCGGGGGAGCGCATGCGCTACACCTACGACTTCGGCGACCACTGGCAGCACGATGTCGTCGTCGAGGAAGTCCTGGCCGCTGAGTCCGGCGCGCGCTATCCGATCTGCCTCGCTGGCAACGGGCGATGTCCGCCCGAGGACTGTGGCGGGGTTTGGGGATATGCCGACCTACGCGAGACGCTCGCGGATCCGACCCACGACGAGCACGCAGACATGCTCGAATGGCTTGGGCTTGAGACGGCTTCCGAGCTCGATCCCGAAGCCTTCGATCTCGACGACGTCAACCTCCGGCTCTGAGTACGCATGCAAGAGCGTCGTCGACGCCAAGCGCTCGGCTACCGTGATCGGGCATGGTGTCCGACTTCATCGACGAGATGGTGGCCAAGCGGGCCGCGGAGAACCCGGAGTTCCCCGCGATGGTCAAGGCGGCGGCGTCCGCGCGGGCCGCTCCCCGCGCGACGCGCATCGACGCGCCAGCGCTTCGAACGGATCGCCACGACCGCCGGCTGGCGCGCAGCCTCGCCGACGATCCCGAGTTCGCGGCCGAGTACGCGCGTCAGAGCAACTACCTGGGCCAGAGCGGGCGCAGCGCGTCGGAGCCGACGCCGTAGGTAGACGGCCCGCGCCGCTGCTGGGCCACGCGGATGACCCGCGGGAGGTCGTCGGCGAGTCGCGCGGCCATCTCGACACCGGGCAGATTCGCGTTCGTCAATCAGAACGCGCGCAGGGCGTGGTCGGCGATCAACTTGAGCTCCGCGGGGCGATAGGCCACCCGTCGACCGGTACCGGCGGCGAAGGCTGTAGATTCCCACGTGCACAGCACCCGCCGCCACCGGGGGGAGGGCGACGGCGGGCCGTCCTGCCGCGGTGCACTCCGACCTCTGAACCGTGCACCGCCTACCGAGGCTAACGGACCTACACAAATCTCGATGAATCCTTGAGGGTTGCGGCGTGTGGGTTCGTACGGCCCGATGAGCCGAGCTGGGCGTGCGGACCACCACCCGCGTCGTCGAGGAGATCCACGTACCCCCGAATTCTTCGCTGAAGTCGCCGTCTGACCAACGGCCCGAGAACAGGCGCGCCACGCACCACGATCGCGGCCTCGCCCCGCCAGCTGCTTGCGCGCGGCCGGGTCAGGTCGACGCGGTGTAGCCGCCGCCCGGGAACAGGACGATCCGAATAGGTGTACTGGTCGCCGCCGCCGTCGAGCACGTCGATGATGTTCCCGTCTTGGCAATGCGTCGGTAGACCGCGTGTAGCGGCTCGTCAAGGGCAGTGGAGCGGGACCGGGGAGACTCTCCTGCCATGGGCGACGGCGGTGCAGCAGGGGCTACACGGCTCTGCGGCTTCGACCGTTCATCACCAGGAGCACGATGGCGACGAGGATCAGGACGAACAGCAGTGGGCTGACGGCGATTCCGCCGGCGATCGCGAGGATCACGAGGAGTAGTGCGAGGATCAACAGCATCAGGGAGTCTCCACTTCGAGGGTCGGGTTCATGGGCCTGCGAGTTCGGTGCGGGGTGGCCTGCCGAGTGCGCGCAGTTGTGTTGCGCGTCGGGTCTGGTGCGGGCGGGGTGAGGATGTGCAGCGCGTGGTCGAGGTTGGTCAGTCTGAAGAAGCGCGTGACCGGGCCGGGTTGGCAGATCACGGTGAGCCTGCCCTGTAGGCGCGCGTTGAGGTCCAGGAGCAGCGGGGCGGCGCTGGAGGAGACGAACAGCAGCTCGCGCAGGTCGAGAACCACGCAGTCCTCGACGAGATCTGGGTCGCTGAGGGCGCGCGCCAGCTGCGGCGCGGTGGCAATGTCCAGCTCCCCCGCGAGCGACAGGGTCGCGCAGTCGCCATCAACTCGCGTGCGCGTGATGCTCAGAGCGCCGCGAGGCTGCAACGGCGTGGCAGGGAGGGCGTGGGGCACAGCTTTGTCTCCTGAAGTGGCGGGTACATCTCAGAAGTCAGGTGGCGCTGCCCGACCGGATGGGTCGGACCCCGTAGCCGGTGCCCTCGACCTCAGACAGTACTCCCCTCCCGCCCAACCGCAACCCGATTGATCTGGCTGGACGACGGCGCTTGGCTCCGGCGCACCGGTCGTGCTGGCGTTGACAGCTCAGGCCTCGTCGTGACGTTCGAGGTCGCAGTGGAGTTTTGTGAGGCCGAGGCGTATGCGGCCTTTGACGGTGCCGAGCGGGAGCTCGAGCCGGGCGGCGATCTCGCTGGTGCTGAGCTCGCCGAAATAGGCGAGCGCGATGACTTCGCGCTGGTTGGCGGGCAGGCGCGCGAGCGTGCTGCGTAGGTGGGCGGCCTCGTCACGTTCGATGACCGCCTGTTCGAGGCTTCGCCGGGCTTGGGGCCGTGTGTCGATCCATCCTTCGTCGGCGCGTCGGCGGTCGTGTCGGCCGTTGTGGCGCAGGGAGTCGATCGCGCGGTTGCGCACGACGCTCATGACCCACGATCTGACGTTGCCGTCCTCTGGTTGGTAGCGGGAGCGGCCGCGCCAGACCGAGAGAAACGCGTCTTGGACGATGTCGTCGGTGCGGTCGTGGTCGTGGGCGATCACGAACACGACCCTTGACGCGCGGATCACGAAGCGGTCGAACAGGGCGCTGAAAGCGGCGGTCTCGTTTGCCTGGACTCGCGCCATCAGCTCGTCGTCGTCGAGCTCGCGTAGTGGGGTGAGCGCCGAGCTCACTCCTTGACTCCTGCCAGGTCAGCCGCGGGGGCGGCGTCGAGGATGAAGAGTTCACAAGCGACTCCGGGCGCAGTCTGGTTGGCGCTGAGGAACGCTGTCACGTGCCGGTGGGTGAGGCGCTCGATCTCGGCTGTGAACTCGTCCTGCATCCCGGTCTGGAAGGCGACGCGTGCGTCGATGACCTGGCTGGCGCCGCCGTCGGCGACCAGCTCGCTCTCACCGGTCGTGAGGATCGCTTCGAGCACGCACAGGACGACGTTGTCGTTGATGTACTTCGTGGCGGTCGTGCGGTCATGCCGGTAGTGACGGGCGTAGAGCTCGACCATCGACGCTGAGATGGCGCGCGTCAGACGCTCGCCTTCCAGCGTGTCACGGCTAGCGCACATCGAGATCGCTCGCCATGGCCTCTGCGTGCCCGCTCGAGCGGGACGACAAACACCGGCCAGACAGCCGGCAAGGTCAACCGTCCAGGCGCTCGCGCTCGACTGGCAGCGTGACCGACGCGACCGTGGCCGGCGTGCGGTTGGTCGCGCGTCGCCGCTCATCGTTCTGGAGTTCACAGGGTCACTGCCGGCCGCTACGTCCAGGTGTCCGCGGGACTGCGACGCACGTGTGCGGTGCGGACCAACCGGCGCGCAGTGTGCTGGGGGCTGAAGCTGCTGGGGAACGCGCGGCCCCCGTCTGGCCGCTACCGGCAGATCTCCGCGGGTGACGGTCACTCCTGCGCCGTGACCACCTCCGGGAAGGGCATCTGCTGGGGGCGCAACGGGTTCGGGCAACGGCGCGTCCCGGCAGGTCGCTACGAGCAGATCGTCGTTGCGGGCTTGGTCTCGTGCGGGGTCACCACCTCCGGCCGGCGCGTGTGTTGGGGCAACAACCGATTCGGGCAGAGCACCGTGCCGGACACTGGCTTTGCGCAGGTGTCGGCGGGGACGGTTCACGCGTGTGCGGTCACGCGTGCCGGTCAGGGAGTGTGCTGGGGCAGCAACAGCTACGGGCGCGCGAGCGTTCCGGCAGGCACGTACAAGCAGATCTCCGCCAGGTACGTGCACTCGTGCGCCATCAGAACCGATGGCCAGGGCGTCTGCTGGGGACGCAACCGCGACGGGCAACGCGCCGTTCCCGCCCGCCGCTACGCCCAGATCTCCGCCGGCTACGCCCATACATGCGCGATCACCACCGGCCAACAAGCGCTGTGCTGGGGCAGCAACAGCAGCGGGCAGCGGATCGTCCCTGCAGGCCGCTACACCCAGATCTCCGCCGGCGAGGGCCACACCTGCGCCATCACCACGGACGGACAGGGTGTCTGCTGGGGGGCTGACGGCCGCGGCCAGCTGAGGGTCCCAGCAGGCCGCTACACCGAGATCTCCGCCGGTGGCGCACACTCGTGCGCGCTGGGCACCGATGGACGGGGTGTCTGCTGGGGCAACGGCGATCGCGGGCAAACCCTCGTTCCGTCCGGCCGCTACAAGCAGATCAGCGCAGGCCGCTCGCATTCATGCGGCGTGACCACGGGCGACGGGGTCCTGTGCTGGGGCAACAAGGAAGGCTCCGGCGCGATCAACGTCCCACTGGGCACGTACACCCATGTGTCCGGCGGCGATGACTACACGTGCGCGGTTGCGAGCACCGGCCAGATCAGCTGCAAGAACGGGACGATCCTCATCCCAGGAGGATGAGAGGCGGCGATGCCGGAAGCCGGGTTTGAAACGCCACCTCGAGCGGGTATGGGGTCTCACAGAAAGGAACTCAACAATGCTCGTAACACTCGTCATCATCCTGCTCGTCCTCGCCGTCATCGGCGGAGTGGCGGTCAACCCGCTGCTCTTCCTGATCGCAGTCCTTGCGCTGCTCGTCTTCTTCGGCGGCCGTCGCGGATCGGTGGTCTGACATGGGGATCGGCACGTCCATCTTCCTGATCGCGGTCGGCGCGATCATGCGCTACGCGGTCACCGCGACGACCTCTGGATTCAGTATCAACACCGCCGGACTGATCCTCATGATCCTCGGAGCCGCCGGACTCGTCTTCAGCCTGATCTGGGCGGCGACGCTGTCGCGTCGCGACCCGTACCGCGAGTCCAGGCCCTACAGCCCGCCGCGTTGAGCAGTACCCACCGGTCCCTCTGCCGCTCGGCGCTTGCCGCTGGATCACCGCGGCGGCAGATGCATCACCGGCAGCGGGCCGGTGACCGGCTCACACAGCGCCGCCGGCGCTCCGCCGCGGGCGAGGGTGCGCCGCAGCTGGACGAAGGCGATCGATCCCAGCAGCACCGGGATTCCGAGCTGCACCGAGCGGTAGGCGAGCACGGCCGCGGTCGCCTGCGCGAGCGGGCTGCCGTAGAGCGTCATCGCCGCGATCAGGCCGCCGTCCGTGCCGCCGACGCCGCCGGGCAGCGGGATCAGTCCTCCGAGCTGGCCGATCACGTAGGCGAACACGAACGCGGCGAATGGCGGCGGCCCGCCGAGCGCGGCGAACGCGGCGCCGAGCGCGGCGAGGTCGAACGCCATGTAGCCCACGGCGCCGCTGATGACGCCGGGCCGACGGGTGCGCAGCAGCACCCACGCGTCCGCCACGCCCTGGCCGGCGGAGACCGCGGCAACCCGCACGAGGCGGACGGTGCGCCGCATCCGACCGGCCTCGGCCTCCGCCGCGCCGGGGGCGATGTCGAACAGGCTGAGGATCCAGGGCAGCAGCGAGACGGTCACGATCGCCGCCGTCGCCAGGAGCGCGAGCGCGAGCGTCAAGGCCGCAGGCCCCGCGCCGGGCCCCACACCGCTCACGAGGACGAAGCCGAACACGGCGGCGCAGATGAAGTTCGGTGCGCTCGTGATGACGAAGAACGCGACGCTGCGCCGCGCGATGCGCTCGGTGCTCATGCCGCTCTGGCGCAGCACCCACGCGCCGAGCGCCAGGCCGCCGACCCCTCCGACGGGGAGCAGGACGTTCGTCGCCTGCGCGGCCATCCCGACCTGGTAGCTGAACCCCCAGTCCATCCGCGCGCAGAAGACTCCGCGAAAGACGGCCACGAACGACAGGACCGACGCGATCTCCAGCGCGACGAGGACGACGAGCCAGCCGGGGTCCGCCTCGGCGAAGCGCTCGCGAACCTCGCCCAGGCCGGGAAGCGTGCTGATGAGCAGGATCCCGATCAGCCCGACGGCCGCGAGCTGGGCGGTGCGCCGGAGGAGGGTCGCCGTGCGCAGCCCCTCGGGGAGCGGCTCCGGGACCCGGGCGTCGCCGGTCGTCATCGAGCTCACGCTACACCTCGGCCGAATGGGCCTGACACGATGCCCGGATGAGCGACACGACCTACGACGTGATCATCATCGGCGGGGGACCGGCCGGAGAGGTCTGTGCCGGACGGCTCGGCGAGGCCGGCCTGCAGGTGGCGATCGTCGAGCACCACCTCGTCGGCGGGGAGTGCTCGTACTACGGGTGCATGCCCTCGAAGGCGCTGCTGCGTCCCGCGCAGGCCGTCGCCGAGGCCCGGCGGATCCCCGGCGCGCGCGAGGCGGTGACCGGTGCGCTCGACGTCGCCGCCGTGCTCACACGCCGTGACGAGGTGATCCACGACCGCGACGACAGCGGCCAGGAGCCGTGGCTGCAGTCGCGCGGCGTCGTGCTGTACCGCGAGCACGGCGCGCTCGAGGGTGAGCGTGAGGTGCGCGCCGGCGAGCAGCTGCTGGCGGCGCGCAAGGGGATCGTGATCGCGACCGGCAGCTCCGCGGCGCTGCCGCCCATCGACGGGCTTGCCGAGTCCGAGCCGTGGACCAATCGCGAGGCGACCACGGCCCACGCGATCCCGGGCCGGCTGCTCGTGCTCGGTGGGGGCGCTGTCGGCGTTGAGCTCGCGCAGGCCTACCAGTCGCTCGGCAGCGCCGTGACGCTCGTCGAATCCGCGGGCGGGCTGCTCGGCCGTGAGGAGCCATTCGCCGCCGAGCAGGTCGCGACGGCGCTGCGCGAGGACGGTGTCGACGTCCGGCTGTCCACGTCGGCAGCCGGCGTTCGCCGCGCAGCGGGCGAGGTCCACCTCGAGCTGTCGGACGGCACGACCATCGTCGGCGACGAGCTGCTGGTCGCCGCGGGACGGCGCCCGAACACCGAGGGCCTCGGCCTCGAGGCGCTGGGGCTGGACGTCACGAAATCACTGGAGACCGACCTGCATCTGCGCGTCGCCGGCGCTCCCGACTGGCTGTACGCGATCGGCGACGTCAACGGCCGCGCGCTGCTCACGCACGAGGGCAAGTACCAGGGCCGCATCGCAGCGGACCACATCCTCGGGCGTTCCGGCGCCGCGATCGTCGATGGTGGGCCGCCCCCGCGCGTGGTGTTCACCGAGCCGCAGGTCGCCGCTGTCGGTCACACGCTTGACTCCGCCCGCGACGCGGGAATCGACGCGCGCGCGGTCGACGTCGACATGAACGGCACGGCCGGCGCCTCGTTCGTCGGCCGCGGCGTGCCGGGCCAGGCGCGGATCGTCGTTGACGAGAACCGGCGCGTCCTCGTCGGTGCGACGTTCACCGGCGCCGACGTCGCGGAGTTCGTCCATGCGGCGACGATCGCGATCGTCGCCGACGTTCCCATCGACCGGCTGTGGCACGCCGTGCCGAGCTTCCCGACGCGCAGCGAGGTCTGGCTGAAGCTGCTGGAGGAGTACGGGCTCTAGGCCTGGGCAGGCGCCGGCACGTCCAGTTCCAGCTCGCGTGTCTCACGCGGGATAAATGCCGTCGCGAGCGTCGTGAGCAGCGTGATGACGCCGAACACGATCAGCACATCGCCGTTGCCGAACGCCGCGCCGATCGGGCCGGCGAGCGCGAACCCCACCGGCAGCAGCGCGGTGGAGCCCATCCAGTCGAACGAGCTCACGCGCGACAACGCGGCCGGCGGGATCTTCTGCGCGAGCGCCGTGATCCAGAAGATCTCGAACACCGCCGTCCCGAACGACCCCATGACGGCCAGCGCATAGACGACCGGCTCGGGCGCTCCGAGCGCCATCGCCACACCGACCAACGGCCACACCGCCGCCAGCGCGAGCCCGATCATCAGCGGACGTCGCGGGTGCCAGCGCAGGCCCGCGAGTCCGCCGAGCAGCGAGCCGGCGCCGAACGCGATCAGGATGATGCCGTACGCCGTCGTCGAGCCGTACTGCTCCTTGGCGACCGCGGGACCGAGGACGAAGAGCGGTGCGAGGCCCATCATCAGGAACTGGGTGGCGCCGAGCACGGTCGCCCAGACCCAGACGCGCGAGCGCACCTCCGCAAAGCCGTCCGCGAGCTCGCGGCGAAACCTGAGCGGCTGCTGCGGCTGGGCCGCGGCAGGCGTCCGCGTGCGCGCGTGGATGCCGATCAGGAGCAGGGCGCTCACGAAGAACGTGGCCGCGTCGGCGGCGAACGCGGCGCCCGCGCCGAGCCCGACGAAGAGCGCAGTGCCGATCGCCGGGCCGAGCAGCCGCGCGACGCTCTCGGTCGTGCCGATGACGGCCTGGGCCTCCTGGATCTCGTCTTCGCCGACGGTCTGGGGGAGGAGGCCGGTCGCGGCGGGCCGCGAGAATGCCTCGGCGGCGCCGAACAGCAGGCCGATCACGGCGAGCTGCCAGATCTGCGCGGTCTCCGTGATCACGAGGATCGCGACAAGCGCCTGCAGCGTCCCGCGCACCACATCGGTGGCGGCCATCAGCCGTGCCCGGGGGAGGCGGTCGGCCCAGACGCCGCCGACGAGCAGGAGGAAGACCATTGGCAGCGCCTGCGCACCCAGGACGAAGCCGAGGTCGGTCGGCGAGCCGGTCAGGTCGGTGACGTAGAGCGCCGTTGCGACCAGGACGATGCGGTCGCCCAGCAGCGAGCCCGAGACCGACAGCCAGAGGCGACGGAAGCTCGGATGCCGCAGAACGGCCACGCGGACGGTCACGGCCCCGACCGTAGCTCAGGCCTGTGCGGACGCCCGCAGGCGCCCCCCCAGCCGCACGCGCTGCGATGATCGCCGCCCGGTGCCCGCGATCGACGTCGACTCCATCAGCAAGCGCTTCGGAGCGGTTCATGCCGTCTCCGACCTGTCGTTCAGCGTCGCGGCGGGCCGCGTCACCGGGTTTCTCGGCCCGAACGGCGCGGGTAAGAGCACGACGCTGCGGATGCTGCTCGGGCTGGTCCATCCCGACGGCGGCCGCGCGGGCTTCGATGGCACCGCCTACGGGGCGCTCGCGCACCCCAGCGCCCACGTCGGTGCGGTGCTCGAGGAGGCCAGCTTCCATCCCGGGCGCAGCGGTCGCAACCATCTGCGCGTGCTCGCCGAGACGGGACGTCACCCCGCGAGCCGCGTCGACGAGGTGCTCGCGCTCGTCGACCTGGACGGCGGGGCGGCCGGGCGCCGCGTGAAGGGCTACTCGCTCGGCATGCGCCAGCGCCTGGCGATCGCGGCCGCGCTGCTCGGTGACCCCGAGGTCCTGATCCTCGACGAGCCCGCCAACGGGCTCGATCCGCCGGGCATCCGCTGGATGCGCGACCTGCTGCGTGCGCAGGCCGCGCAGGGGCGCGCCGTGCTCGTCTCCAGCCATGTGCTGTCCGAGGTCGCGGCGAGCGTCGACGACGTCGTGGTGATCGCCGCGGGGAGGCTGCGCGCGAGCGGACCGCTCGAGACGGTGCTCGGAACCGCCGACGGTCCCACGACGCGCGTGCGCGCGGCCGATCGCGACGCGCTGCTCGCGGCGCTGAGCAGCGCCGGCATCGCCGTCGACCCCGAGCCGTCGGGGTCGTTCCTCGCGCGCGGGACGGCGCCCGAGGCGGTGGGCCTCGCGGCCGCCGGCCACGGGGTGGCGCTCACCGAGCTCGTGGCTGTCGCCCGGTCGCTCGAGGACGCCTTCTTCGAGCTCACCCAGGCCACGACATGAGCGCGCTGCTGCGAGCTGAGCTGCTGAAGCTGCGCACGACGCGGACCTTCCTGGTGCTGGCCGGCCTCGCCGCGGGCCTCTCGATGATTCTCGCCGGCCTTGGGGCCGGGTTCGAGGATGACCCGACGCCCGCCAGGCTGGCGGAGATCTTCAACTCCAACCTCAGCAGCATCTTCGTCCTGATCCTGGCGATCGTCGGCATCACCGGCGAGTGGCGCCACCGGACGATCACGAGCTCGCTGCTCGCGGGGCCCGACCGGACGCGGTTCCTGGCGTCCAAGACGCTCGCGTACGCGGCCGCGGGTCTCGTCATGGCCGTGGTCGTCTCAGCGGGGATCACGGTCGTCGGCTTCGCGGTCCTGGTGATCCGCGACCTGCCGACCCCGCAACTCGGCGATCTGCTGGAGATCTACGCGCGCAACGCATGCGTGACGATGCTGCTCGGAGCGCTCGGGGTCGGGATCGGCGCCGTCATCCGCAACCAGGCGTTCGCGATCGTCGCGATCTTCGTCGCCGCGTTCGTCGTCGAACCTGCGATCGCCGCGCTGCTCCCGGACGCGGGCCGCTTCGCGCCGCTCACGGTCCTCCCGTCGGCGCTGACCGACACGCCGGAGTCGCAGTCGGGCTTCGACGACGAGGTCCTGATCGCGCCGGGGCTCGCAGCGCTCGCGATGCTCGCGTGGATCGGCGTGTGGTTCGCCGCGGGAGCCGCGCTGCTGCACACGCGCGACGTGGACTGACGCCAACCGGCGCGAACGTCCCGCAGTGGTGACCAGGGGGCGCAGTCCGGGACGTTCGGCGCGCCGACGCGCGCCGAGGCGCCATCTACAGTGGCCGCGCGTGCGCATCCTCTTCGTCACCCCGATGTGGCCCGGCCGCGAGGACCCGGACTTCGGGTCGTTCCTGGTCCCGCTCGTGGACGAGCTGCGCCGGCTCGGACATACGGTCGACCTCGTCGCGATCGACCATCGCTCCGGCGGGCGCGGGCGTCACGTGAAGTTGGCCGTCGACGGCATCCGCGCAGCACGGCGCACGCGGCCGGATGTGGTCTTTGCGCACATGCTGTTCCCGGCCGGCGCGGGCGCGCTGATCGCGGCGCGGTCCGTGCGCGCCCCGCTCGTCGTCATGGCCCACGGCCAGGACGTCGCCAACCTCGACCGCCGCGCGCTGCGGATCGCCAGTGCGCCCGTCCTGCGCGGCGCCCGCGCGCTGATCGCCAACTCGCGCTGGCTCGCCGCAAGGCTGCCGCGCACGCCGGACGCGATCATCGACTGCGGGGTCGACCTCGATGCCTTCGCGCCGCGCCCACGCGGCGACGATCCCGCGCCGCATTTCCTCTGCATCGGCTCGCTGACCGAGCGCAAGAACGTGGTCGCGCTCGCCGACGCCTTCGCTCGGTTGGGCGAGGGACGGCTGACGTTCCTCGGCGACGGCCCGCTGCGGCCGGCGCTCGAGGGCCGCGCGCGGGTGCACCTGGAGGGGCGCGTTCCTCACGACGAGGTGCCGCACTGGATCGCCCGCGCCGATGTCATCTGCCAGCCGTCGCTGACAGAGGCCTTCGGGCAGGCCGCGCTCGAGGCGATGGCGATGGAGCGCACGGTCGTCGCGACGATCGAGGGTGGCCCGTCGGAGTTCGTCACGCCCGCGGCCGGCGTGCTGGTGGACCCGACCGATCGGGACGCGCTCGCGCGCGCGCTCGAGGACGCCGCCCGTCGCGGCACGCCGCATGCCGCGGCCCGCGACGCTGCGGCAGCGCATGACGTTCGCCTGCAGGCGGCCCGCATGGCCGACGTGCTTCAGGTCGCCGTCACCGGCTGAGGAACATCACCTGTTGGCAGTCCACACGATCTGATACCACTCGGTCGATGCGACGGATCGCGCTGGAGGCCGTGCTCGTGGGGATGCTGCTGTGGACGGCGTCTGCTTCCGCGCAGACCCCCGAGTACTTCCCGTTCCCGACGGGGTATCTGATCTCGAACTTCGGGGTCGCGGCCGACGGGGCGGGCGACATCTGGTTCAGCGCCCAGGGCCCCGCAGAGGGTGGGCCGCAGCCGAAGGCGTCCCTTGCCCGGCTGGTGCCCAGTCAGGCGACGCCGGGGACGAGCAACGGCATCACGTTCTATCCGACGCCCGACCCGCTGAACCCGAACTGCTGCGCGACGCAGGTCCGCTCGGTCGCCTACAGCGCCAAGGACAACCGCGTCTACTTCGTCCGCAGCGACGGCGTGGTGGGGTACGCGGTTCCGGCGAGCGTCTCACCGGGGACGACCACGGGCTTCAGCTTCGCGCACCTGGCGGGGAGCCAGGACCTCTGGGACGTCGCGGCCGCTCCGAACGGGGGCGCCTGGTTCACGGAGCACAGTGCGTACAACCTTGCGCCCTTCTACGGCGACCGCATCGCGTTCTACGACGGCGGCTCTGTGCAGGAAGGCCCGAGCGTCGCGATCCAGAACGGCAATACGTCGATCAACGGCTCGCGGTACAACGCGCAGCCCGCGGGCGTGGCCGTCGACGCGACGAACAAGCCGTGGTTCGTCGAGGAGAACGCCGGCTTCCCGGGATACCGGATCGCCACGTATCCGGGCGCCGGCGACAACTACCTCGAGTACCTCGCACAGCCGTGTCAGCCGAGCCCGCAGTCGTGCTCGGGGGAGCTCACCGGTAGCGGCCTGCGCGATCTGACGATCGCCAAGGACGGGACGATCTGGTTCACGAACGAGCTGAAGAGGACGTTCGGACGCTTCGACCCGGCGACGCTCCAGATCACGCAGTTCACGCTGGCGTCGGTGGATCCCAAGCTGGCCAACGGCAGGCCCCGCACGATCACCACCGCGCCCGACGGGACAGTCTGGATGGCGGTCAACGAGAGCTTCTTCTCGACGACGCAGGGGAACGCGATCGTCAAGATCGTGCCGGCCGCCACACCGGCGGACGATCCGACGGCCACCGTCTTCAAGCTCGCCGGGACAATGCCGCCGCTCGGCGTCGGCGCCGACAACGCGGGCAACATCTGGTTTGGGGTCGGCAACCCGAGCCCGCCCAGCATGGTCGGCCGCCTCGCGGGCGTGGTCGGGACCGGCCCTCCAGGCCCAGGCCCAGGCCCGACACCGCCGCCGGCGCCGGCGCCGGGCAGCCCCGCGCCGGTCGTGCTCAAGCCCGCGTCGGTCGGGATCGCGAAGCTCACCCCGCCCCAGGTCGGCAACGGCGCGATCGACGCCAACCAGATCTGCGTTGGCCCCCCGCAGGACAAGTGCGCGCTCGTCTACCTGATCAGGGAACGCGAGTACGTGAAGGGGTTCCCGAACACGAAGGGCAGCGCCGCGGCCAAGAAGAAGAAGAAGGCCAAGCCCAAGCCGCGTGTGCTCGGAACCAAGACCGTGACGATCAACGGCGGGCAGACCAAGAAGGTCAGGGTCACGCTCAACTCGCTCGGCAGGCGGATCCTCAAGAAGAACAAGAAGCTCGTCGTCGTCTTCACGGCCACGCAGAAGCTGGCCAACGGCAAGACGAAGACGGTGACGAAGAAGACGCTGACGTTCAGGCGCCGCTAGATACGGCGTCCCGGCGGCCGGCGTCGACGTCGCGCGGGACCTTCCCGGTGAGCTGCAGCAGGACGCGCATGCAGCGGTGGCCCGGGTCGGACGTCGCGCCGAACATGTTCGGGCAGCCGCCGGGGATGACGTCGATGCCATGCTCCCGGCAGAAGCTGACGGCCGCCTCGGAGCTGCTGCCGGGCCCGAGGCCGCGGTGCAGCCAGACGCGCGGAACGCCCGCCTCGTGGGCGTCGGCGACGATCTGCTCGGCGACGCCGGGCGTCGTCACGACCACGATCCCGTCGAGCTCGACGGGGACCGCCTGCACCGTGGGATAGCACGGGTCGCCCTCGACCTCGTCGGCGTTGGGGTTGACGGCGAACACCTCGTGGCCGGTGTCGCGCAGTCGACGATAGATCAGGTTCGCGGGCTGCTTGGGGTCGCGTGAGACCCCTGCCACAGCGATGCGGTGCTGGGCGAGGAACTCGTCGGCGGCTTCACGGAGCGTGGTCATCGGGGGTGACGGCTCCCGGCCGGCGCGGCGGACTGCGCCGCCACGCTCGCCTCGGCGTCGTCGCGCACCACGTCGAGCAGTCCCTGCACGAGCAGGTGCGCGCCCGAGCCCACGCCGAGCATCCAGTAGCGGCGAAACCAGCGGCGCGCCGGCTCGTCGGTCGTCGCGGTGCGCATCAGGCCCCACAGCAGCGTGGAGTCGGGAGCAAGCGGCCGGACGCCGAGGGAGTAGATCGTCTTGGCGTACCCGGGCGTGTCGAACGCGGCGAACGCTTCAGGCTCGACGTGCGCATACTCGATCACCGGTCGCCAGAATCGGCCGACGAGTCCCAGTGCGATCTCCTCGCCGGGTTGCTCGTCGAGGAGGACCCACCCACCGTCCTCGGCCGGGAGCGTGGTGGTGTCGCGCAACGTCAGGCGGTCCGGTGCCGCGTCCGGCATCTCACCGTGCAGCAGGTGCAGCGCCACGACGGGGAGCGCGCGCAGCGCTCCGAGGATCCCGACGAGCGGGCGACGGCGACCAACCTCGATCAGGTCGCACTCGAGGAGTGCCCTCCACGTCATCGAGGCGTTCGCCGCGACGACGACTGCGACCTCGTCGCTGACGTCGAACGTGGGGAGGATGCGTTCGGCGATCACCGAGCCAACCGTACGCCTTCTGCGGTGGATTGCGTCCGTAGAAATCACGGCTCTCAGCGGGCGCACGGACCGGTGGAGACGGTCGCGCCTCCGCCGCGCACCACGCGTGCCAGGATCGCCTCGACGACGCTGTTCGGCACGCCATACCCGCCGCGCGTGTCGCCTTCGCGAGATGACGCGAACACCGTCGTCAGCACGCGGCCGCGCCGGTCGACGACGGGCCCGCCCGAGTTGCCCGGGCGCAGCAGGCCGCGCACCGGCGTCATCGGCCTCGCGACGGGCCCCCGGCCGTAGGCGTCCTGCGAGACGACGCGCCGCGTCGCCCCAATCCGGGCCGGCTCGGCGTCGAACGGCCCGTTGCGCGGATAGCCGAGGATCGCGCCGCCCGTGCCCGCTTCCGGGTTGCCCGACATCTGCAGCACGGTCCCGCCGACCCAGGGGACGGCGAGCACGGCGATGTCGTTGACCGGGTCGAAGGCGAGCGCGCGCGCGGGGAGCGTGGCGTCCCCTCCGGCCGGCTTGACGACCAGTTCGGAGCCGGTCCCGGCGACGACGTGCGCGTTGGTGACGACGACGTTCGGAGCGGCGAGCCAGCCCGAGCCCTCGACCCCCAGGCCGCATGCAGCGCCGAGGATCTTCACGACGCCCCCGGCCGCGCCCGCGACACCGGGCTGGCGCAGGATCGCGCGGTCGGGCTTGGACAGCGTCGCCGTCGACGGGCCCGCGATCGACGGCAGCGGGTCGAACCGCGCGAGCGCCCGCAGGATCGGCCCGGACGGCGGGAGCGCGTCATTGAGCGCCTGCAGGATCTGCGAGCGCTGGACTTCGGAGCGCAGGTTGCTGATCCCGGGTGTCTGCAGAGCGACGGCTCCGGCGATCCAGGCGAAGCTGAGCGCGACGACCGCGCCGAGGAACGCTCCGAGGACCGCGTCGGCGGCGGCGAGCGGCGTCGCGCGCAGGCCGCGGCCCGCGTGCAGCCCGACCGTCTCGAGGATGACGGCGAGCGATGCGCCGATCAGGACCGCGCCGCCGAGCGCGAACAGCGGCGACCACGGGGATGCCTCGCCGTCCGGGAGCACCATCGGGCCGAGCCGCGCCCCGGCCCAGGCGCCGGCGAGGAAGCCGATCAGCGCGAGCGAGCCCGCCACGAAGCCGCGCAGCGCACCGTGCATCGCCGCTGCGATCGCGACGATCAGGATGATCCAGTCGAGCACGGTCATCTGGCCTGAATGTAGACCGGCGGCAGCGTAGGGTGCGTCGGGTGGACGTCGCGCGCCTGAACACCGCCGAGGCTGTCGCGGCCGAGGCCGGGCAGGAGGCACTGAGGGCGTTTCGCTTCGGTGTCGGCGCCGTTCGCACCAAGCGCGGGCCGCACGACGTCGTCACCGAGACCGACGAGCGCGTCGAGCGCCTCGTCGCCGAGCGGCTGCTCAGCGCCTTCCCCGGTGACGGCCTGCTCGGGGAGGAGGGGACGAGCGACGTCGCGAGCACGACCGGCGTCACCTGGACCGTCGATCCGGTCGACGGCACCTGGAACTTCGCGTCGGGGATCCCGCACTGGTGCGTCGTCGTGGCCTGCGCAGATGCGCAGGGCCCGCTCGCCGGCGCGATCGTCGATCCGGTCCGCGACGAGCTGTGGAGCGCCGTGCGCGGCGGCGGTGAGCTGCGCCTGAACGGGGAGGCCGCGCCGCCGCGGCCGCTGCGCGCCGTCGGCGACTCGACCTGGGCGGCCGCGCTGGGGCGCGCGTTCCGCGAGCCGCGCTGGCAGTCGCTGATGGGACGGATCGGCCCGGTCCGGATCATGGGCAGCCTCGCGCTGGACCTCGCGTGGACCGCGGCAGGGCGCCTGGACGCGTTCGCCTACAGCTGCGACCGCAAGCCGTGGGACGTCTGGGCGGGCGAGGTGATGGCGCGTGAGCGCGGACTGGAGGTGCGCGAGGAGCCGGAGACGCGGCTGCTGGCGGTCATGCCTCCGGGGTGGTGGGACGAGCTGGGGCTCGGCGGCGCCTGACCGGCGCGTCGCGGCGCGGCATGCGGATGAGAGGACTCGAACCTCCACGTCCAAAAAGGACACAGGCACCTGAAGCCTGCGTGTCTACCAATTCCACCACATCCGCTGGCAGGGGCGGCAACTGTAGCGCGTCGGATGTCAAGCAGATCCAGCCCTCTCCGCCACTGGCACGGTTGCTATCTTGGACGCCCCCGAGCCGCCATCGTCTAGGGGACTAGGACGCCGCCCTCTCACGGCGGAAACCGGGGTTCGAATCCCCGTGGCGGTACTCCAGAAACCCCCGCGAATACGGGGGTTTCGTTTCGTCGTTTCCGATGGCCTCACGGTCTCGGCGAGCCCGAACTGGCTCGGGCCGACATTGTGACCTGCACGTCGCCCCGGTGTTCCGGGAGTGAGAAGCCGGTGCTGCCCGATCCGGTTCGACGGAAGCTCAGGCTGAGCTGCGAACTGCCGACACGGAGGTTGGTGATGTCCAGGCTTGAGAGGAAGTCAGGGAGGCGTGGCTGGTCGACCGTCAGCCTGTTGTCCGGCGCGTTGGCGGAGATCCCGAGCAGCGCCTGGAGCAGCAGGAACGGCGCGGCGGCGGCCCATGCCTGCGGGATGCAGGCGACCGGGTAGGCGATGATTGCTCTGGATCCCTTGCGCTGAAAGCCGCAGAGAAGCTCCGGCAGGCGGTAGTCGCGCGTGCCCGCGGCGACGTCGAACAGGGCGGTGGCGATCCGGCCGGTTGCCGCGTCGAAGCCGTAGCGCTTGAGGCCGGCAGCGGCGATCGCGTTGTCGTGCGGCCAGACCGAGCCGTTGTGGTAGCTCATCGGGTTGTAGGCCGGAGAGTCACTTGACAGGGTCCTGATTCCCCAGCCCGAGAACATGTCGGGCGCCATCAGCCGCTCGGCGACGACCGCGGCCTTGCCGTCGTCGACGATCCCGCAGTACAGGCAGTGCGCCGGGTTGGACGTGACGCTGCGCACCTGCTCCTTTCGGCCGTCCAGTGCGAGGGCGAAGAACTGATCCTCGGAGTTCCAGAACGCCTCGTTGAAGGCTGCGCGCAGCGTCGCGGCCTGCTCGCGGAGCTTTGTCGCACGGGCGGGGTCGCCGAGCGCGTCGTAGACCTCCGCGATCCGCAGCTTCGCTTCATAGACGTAGCCTTGGACTTCGACGAGAGCTATCGGCCCTTCGGCGAGCGAGCCGTCGGCGTGTACGACGGAGTCGTGAGAATCCTTCCAGCCGTGGTTGAGCAGCCCGGCGGGGGAGCGGCGCGCGTATTCAACGAAACCGTCGCCGTCCTGGTCACCGGATTCGTCGATCCAGGCGAGCGCGGCGTCGAGTGCGGGACGCAGTTGCTCCATTGTGTTGAGGTCGAGCGTCCAGTTGAAATAGGCGCCCGCGAGCATGAGGAAGAGGGGTGTGGCGTCGGCTGTGCCGTAGTACGGCGTGTGCGGGATCTGCCCAGTTCGGGCGAGCTCGCCGATGCGCAGCTCGTGCAGGATCTTGCCGGGTTCGGCGTCGCGCCAGGCCTCGTCGGTCTGTGCTTGCAGACCTGCGAGCACGAGCAGCGTTCCGCGGGCCATCTCGGGGTTGAGCATCAGCGCCTCGCACGAGGTAAGCAGCGAGTCGCGCCCGAAGGGGGCCACGTACCAGGGGATGCCGGCCGCGGGTAGCTGACCTCCCGTGGTCGGCATCATCAGAGCTTGCAGATCGCGCACCGAGGACTCGATGAATCGGTCGAAGAGCTCGTTGTCGGTCGTCACGCGCGCGCACTGGCCGACCCAGTTCTCGTAGGTCGCTTCGAGCTCCGTGGCCGCTTGGTCGACCGTCGCCGCACCGTCGCGTTGTCGCTGGTGGCCTGGCACGACAGCGATCTGCAGTGAGATCGCCTGACCGACACCGAGCTCGAGGTCCCACCTCACCTGCACGCGATGCCCATCGACCTCGACGCTCACGGGCGGTGGGCTGAGCTCGATGAGCGTCTCGCGGCTCTGACCGTCAGCGGCGAGGTATGCGAAGCGTATGTGGTCGGCCTCCACGGTCGGCGTGAGCGCGCGGCCGCTTGTGCGGCGGTCAACGCCCCTGACCTCGAAGACGTCGGCGAAGTCCGCGGCAAGGCACAGCTCGACCGTCGTGACGACCGGACGGGGATGGAAGTTGCGCACACTCACGCCGTAGTGCAGGCAATCGGCGATCAGCAACGTGCGCCGGACATTGAGCGTCTCCTGCGGCACCAGCGCGTCGCCGGTGTGCAGGACCGGGTTGGTCGCGTTGATCACCGCGTGGTGCCCGGATTCCATCGCGGAGGACAGCAACACGGGCGTCAGCTTGCCGATCGTCAGCCGCAGTTCCGACAGGTGGCGGGTGTCGTCGGCGTAGAGACCTTCGCCCGATGCACGCCCGGGGCGGATGTCCCCGTCGCGCCTGGCACAGACGAACACGGCGCCCGCCTTCAGCGCCAGGAGTTCCTCGCGCGCCTCTGCCGGAACCGCCGGCGCGCCCTCATGATCGCGCGCCAACGCGGCGTCGTCGTCGCCGATTGGCTCGGTGTCGCGGCCGGCGGCAGAGGTCATACGAACACGCGAGCACCGGCGGTGACCCCGCCGCACGCACCGTGAGGCCGCCCGCGACGCGTCAGCTGTTGGCCCCTGAGGGCACGACTGATTCCCGTCCGACGAGCGCGGGCCGCGGCGAGGCGCACTTGCGGGCGACGAGCCTGTAGACCCGCTCGTAGGCGGCGGCGACGACGTCGACGTCGCAGTGCTCGGCAACCCACGCCCTGCAGTCCCGTGCGGAGATTGCAGGCAACTTGGCAACTGCCGTAGCCATCGCCGCTTCGTCGGCTACGAGGTAGCCCGTCTTCCCGTCGACCACCAGTTCGCCGGCGGCGCCCTCGGGGAACGCGATCACCGGTGTCCCGCAGGCGAGGGCCTCGACCATCACCATGCCGAACGGCTCTTCCCATCGAATTGGCATCAGCAGCGCTCGGGCCCCGGCGAAGAGGGCGTGCTTGGCGGCCCCGCCAACCTCGCCGACAAAGCAGACGCGGTCCCCGTCGACGTGCGGGGCGACCTCGCGATCGAAGAAGTCCTGCTGATCGGGCTGGATGACTCCGGCCAAGACCAGAGGGACGGCCGCACCGCGCGCCGCCGCGATGGCGCGGTGAGGTCCCTTCTCGGCCGTCATCCTTCCCACCCAGAGGAGGTAGTCGTCTTTGTGTTCGCGCAGAGGCCAGGCCTGCACATCGATCGGGTTGGGAATCGCGCAAGCTGGATCCAGCCCGGCAGGCGCCGTTGCGAGCTGCGCCTGGCTGATGCCCACGAGCGCCGCCTTGTACCCGTGCCGCACGTAGAAGGCAGCGGTGCTGGCGGTGAACGGGCCATGCAGCGTGTGGATCATGGGCGTGTCGAGCCTGTCGGCCATCGCGAGCGCGGCGAAGCCACAGTGATCATGGACGACGTCGAACCGTCGTTCGTCAGCCGGGTACTCAATCTCGGCGAAGGCCCGCGCGACGTGATCTGTCTCGTAGATCGAACGCTCGATCTCGCCGGGGTGGCACTCGTCGAGCAACGTCACGACGCGCGCGCTTGACGCCGAACCAGGAGCGCACAGGAGCGTCACCGCGTGCCCTCGCTCGACGAGCGCCTCGGTCAGCGCACTTACCACCCACTCCACCCCCCCGTACCCGGGCGGCGGAACCGAGATCCAAGGCGGAGCGAGCATCGCGATTCGAAGCGCCCCCGAAGCCGCTCCCGGGCCGAGATCGGGTGCGGCCTGGCGCGCTACGGAGGCCCCAGGCGGGCGGTGCTGCGGCCTGACCTTGGGTGAAGTAGTCATCGCCGTTGACGATGCCCCGTCGACCGTGCTGCCAAACACCGGCACGCGTACGTCGGAGGACACGGCTCC